>DASSZP010000092.1:0-7969 GCA_035713465.1 Solirubrobacteraceae bacterium
CGGGATCCTCCACGCCGCCGGGATGGTGAGTCGCACCAAACGCGGCACCACCGTCCGCTACGCGATCAGCGACCCGCACGTCTTCGAGCTATGCGAACAGGTGTGCGGCACAGTCACCCGCCAGCTCCGCGACCTCGAATCGATACTGAACGCGGCGTAGCCTCAGGCCGCGCGGGGCGCGTCCTCCCTTGGCGCCGGATCAGCGACCGGCGCGGCACGCGAGCGCCGAGGCGAGGAGATCGTCCGGAATCGACCCCCGAATGCCTTCGGGCGTCGCATACAGGCGGCACTTGAGCCCGAAGTCCGTCCGGCGAGAAGCGCCAGGCTCGACGTCCTCGCCGTTGATCCGAACGGTAGGCGAGCCGAGGAAGCCGGCCGACTGGGCGGCGGCGTCCGATTCAATCCTCACGAGCTCGATCGGCGCTTGGACCGCCGCCTTGCGCATCAGCTCTCGCAAGCGCGGAAGCAGTGCCTCATGGTTCGGGCAGCCGTCGAAGTAGAGGACCTCGATCGTCACGCCAGCCCTCGACCAGACGGGGCGGCCGGCCGGATCACAGGTGCGACGATCCTCATGTGGGTAGCGTAGGCGCGGCATCCGGTCCGGCAAGCCGCGCACGGCCGAGCAGGAGCGGAACGGCGCGGGTGACGGCCCCATTATCGACACGCCGCGCGGACGCGACCCCGAATCCGGCCGCCCTGATGGCAGCAAGGGTGTCCCGGGAGAGATGACAGCCCCCACCTAGCCTCGGCCAAAGTCCGCTGCGGTCGAGCGCTCGTTGAACACTCCTGATCATGCCGGGATCGGCAACCACGTGCTCGAAGAAGCGCAGCTCCGCTCCTGGGCGCAGAACCCGTCGCAGCTCGCCAAGCGCTGCGGTCTGGTCCTCGACCGAACAGAGCACCAGCGAGACCACCGCGGAGTCAAAGCTGTTGGCCGTGAGCGGCAGCGCCTCGGCCCGCCCGTCGAGCACCGTCACTCTCGTGGCTGCGCGGCAAGCAGCATCGACGGCCCGCTTGCGGAGGTACGGCTCGGGCTCGATTGCCACGACCTCGACCACGCCCGGCGGATACAGCACGAAGTTGCGCCCGTCGCCGGCACCGACCTCGAGCACACGGCCGGTGAGCCCCTGCAGTAGCTCCCAACGCTCCTCCTCGGAGCCCATGCATCTGGCCAGCCGGGGCCACATCCGCGCGAAACACGGATGCTCGCGCGCCCGCGCTTGATCGGGTGCAGTCCGTGGCATGTCGTCAGCTCACCCGGTGGAGCGCCGCGATCACCGGGAGGCCGCCACGGCGCAGTGCTGCGAGTGCCCCGGACAACGCGTCCTGTTCAGTCACGAAGATCATCGGGTGTCGTTGAGGAAACGGGCCGCTGATCATGCCGCGAGACGGGCAGCCCGGCGTCCTTCCAGGCGACCCAGCCCCCCTCGATCTGCGCGGCGCCGCGCCACAGCGTCAGGCGCGAGCGCACCGCGTGCTGGCACAGATACGCGGTCCGGGATCCGTTGGGCCACAGGGCGTGGCGCAGCAGCGAGACGCGCGGCGCGCCGGGCGGCCAGCCGTAGCGACGACGCTCGGCCTCCGTCCGCAGGTCGAGGATCGGCAACTCGCCGCGGCTGGCCGCCGCCCAGGCCTCCTGGGGCGTGAGAGAACGCGCGTGACGGGACCCGGCGCCGGCCTCGGCGTCCAAGTCGGCCGATGGGCGCGCGCCGCGAGCGTCGAGATCCTCGAGGACATCGACGCTGATGTGACGGGTCGGCGCGCGCGCGCCCTTGGCGCCGAGGCGCGCGGAGTAGATCGAGGGTGCACCAAAGCGCCGCGCGATCACCGTCGCCTCGGCCACCCCGAGCAGGGTCGGGACCATCAGTGCGTCGGTATGCCTCGTCAGCTCGAGCACAAGCACCACGCCGGAGAGCGGACCCTGCATCGCCGCGGCGAGGAACGCACCGCCGCCGATGAGGGCGTAGCTGCCCACGGCGGCGCCGGGCCACAGGTGGGCCCATGCGGTGCCGGTGATCCCGGCGATCAGGGTCCCGACGGTGAGCGTGGGTGTGAAGAGCCCTCCTGGAGCGCCTGATCCCAGGCACGCGGCGGTCGCCAGCGGTTTGAGCGCCAGCAGGATTGCCAACAGTCCCAGCGAGAGCCCGCCCACCGACGCGAGCTGCACGATGTCCAGCCCGTTGCCCAGAAGCTGCGGGTAGGGGATCGCTACCGCTCCCAGGGCGCAGAACACGACCAGGGGGGCGACGTACCGTCCCCACCGTCGTGGCCGTAGCGCGTTCGCGCGCGCGATCGCGCGCACCCAGATCACCGCCCCGACGCCGGCGATCGGCCCCATCAGGGCCGCCCAGATCAACTGCGAGGCGTGCACGCCATAGTCCGGAACGGAGTAGGTGGGATTGGTTCCGAGCGTGATCCAGGCGACTGCGGTGGCGATCAACGACGTGACCAAGGCGGGTAGCACGAGCGGCAGCGCCAATGTGCCGAGCAGTACCTCGAGCGCGAACAGCGCCCCTCCCAGCGGCACGTTGTAGACGGCGGCCATGCCCGCGCCGGCGCCCGAGGCGACCAATAGCCGCCGCTGCCACAGCGGCAGGCCGCTCCAGTCGGCAAACCGGCTCGCCGTCGCGGCGCCGGCGAGCTGCGGTGCGGCCTCGCGCCCGAGCGACACCCCCATCCCGACCGTCACAATCGACAAGAGCCCGCGGGTCACGCTCGGCATCCAGCTCATGCGGCCCTCGTGCAGCCACAACGAGTCGGAGATCTCACCGCCGCCCGAGCTGGGGAGCCGCTTGAGGAGCAGCACTCCCGCGCCCACGACGATTGCGGCGCCGGCCAGGATCGTGACATGCCGCCAGGCCGGCGTCGCCTGGACCGCAGTGAGGAACGTGCCTGAGTGGTAGTCCCAGGACGCGTGCTCGACGAGCTTGAGGATCTCCATCAGCGCCGAGCCGGCCGCACCGGTGATCACCCCGAGTGCGACGACGATCAACCAGAAGCGCGGGGTGTAGCTGGCCACGATCCCGCGGCCGGTGACGTTGGGCTGGTGTGAGAACCAGCGGCCGGACGGCTCGCTCACGGATGCTGCGCCGACGCCGGCGCCGGCGGCGCGGCGGGACCGCCCGCAGATCCTATCGGACCCCATACCTCGACTGGATCCCAGTCGACGGCCTCGGCAAACTCATCGGCGCTGCGACCCTCAAACCCTGCGGTGCGGGCTGCGTGCGTGCGTTCGTCTTGGGGCAGCGCGTAGGCGGCCAGGATCGGCTTGACGGGCCGAAACAGCCAGATCGGGCGGCGCAGATCGCCGCTCGCGGGCTGGGTGAGCGCGAGCCACTTGCGATAGACCGCGCGTGCTCGCGCGAAGTCGACGTGGATGTCGGCGTACTGGTCCCCGGGAGCGGCGGGACGGATGCGGACCTTCTGATGCCAGCAGTGCATGCCGCTGATCGGGTCCGGGTGGACGGGAAAGGTGATGTTCTGGTGCACGCCGGCATCTGACCACCACACCTGGGCTGAGCTCGGGTCGTTTGACTCCCACGGCGAGACGCCGTGCAGGCGACGGAACGTGACCGTGTCCCCGAGCTCGGTCATATCGACAAGCGCCGATGACCACCGGTCGGTCCCCGATTGCTCCTGTAGCCGCCAACGGCCCATGTGATGTGAGGCTGCGACCACTCCAGGCCGGATGCCCTCGGTGACCATCGCCTTGATCACGAACCAGCCGATCTCGGTCTCCACGCGCGTGAGGTCTCCGGTGCGCAGACCGATCCGCTCGGCGTCCTCGGGGCAGACGAGCAGCGGGTGGGTGTGGGAGAGCTCGTTGAGGTACTTGGCGTTGCCCGACCGGGTGTGGATGAGGGTCGGTAGGCGGTAGGTGGGCAGCAGCACGTACTCGCCCTGGTCGTGATCGATGAGGGAGTGGTGGACGTGGCTGGGGTGGTAGTGCGGGGTGGCCATCTCGGGCCAGCCCCAGTCGATCAGCTCGCTCTGCAGCAACTCGAGCTTGCGCGATGGGGTGTTGAACCCGCGTCGGGCCACTCCGTCGACGATCGTCGCGATCGTGTCTGGTCGGCCGGTCAGCGGCAGGTGCCCGGGATCGAACTCGCCGGTGGTGAGTGTCTGCTCGATCCCGCGGATCTCGGTGTCACCGGGATCCTCGACCTCCTGCTCCTGAGTGGCGTAGTCATCGCGGGAGATCTCGACCGCCCCGTACTTGCGCATGTAGCCGAGCGGATCGAGCCCCTCGGCCGCGGCTTTCTCGGGTAGCCCCGGGACGGAGTTCTCGAACATCCACCGGTAGTACTCCTCAAGCCGGATCTTCTCCCCGGGGCGATAGGGGGACTCGTAGTACTGGCGGATGCCAAGCGACCCGTCGGGGTCCGCGCGCCAGGACAGCTCGATCCAGAACTCGCCCTCCTCCCACACCTCGCCGGGGTTGGCCTGGTAGGTGAACTGCACCTCGCGCCCGGCACGCTGCATTGCGACCCGCTGGACGGGCTGGCGGAAGCCCAGCCACCGGCCGGCGTGGGTCTCATAGGAGTGGGTGTCGTGGCGCTCGGGACCGTGACCCATCGGCAGCACATAGTCCGCCCACCAGGCGGTTTCAGACCAGGTCGGGGTCATCGCGCCGTGCAGACCGACCGCGTCCTCGTCACGCAGGGCCCTCAGCCACGAGTACCCGTCCGGGTAGGTCCACACGGGGTTGAGCACCCGAGTGAACAGCACCGCCTGGGAGCCGCGGTCGCGGTCGAGCAGGAAGTGGGGGTAGAGGATGCTCATCTCGTTATGCGCCAGCGGGTACTCCCGCGGCCAGTTGAGCTCGTTCCACTGCTCGTTGGCCCCCGGCGGCTTCCATGGTTCGGGGATGAACTTGTTCCACGCGTTGGCCGATACCCCGCCCGGGGTGCCGACCGATCCCGTGAGGACGTTGAGCAGCCACAGCGCCCGGGTGATCTGCCAGCCGTGCAGATTGCCGGCCGCGGCCGCGCGCCAGATGTGGGAGGAGAACGCCGGGGCGGCGGCGGCGATCTCGCGGGCGACCTGGACCACGGTCTGCGCGGGCACGCCCGACTCGGCCTCGGCGAAGTGAGGGGTGTAGCGCGCGTACTCGGCGCGCAGCTCGCGCAGGAACGTCTCAAACGTCGGCTCGCAGGACGGCGCGCGATGGTGCAGGTAGGTGCGCCAGTTGACCCAGCGGCGCACAAACTCGCGGTCGATCAGGTCCTCGTCGAGCAGCACCTTGGCGATCGCCAAGAGCACGGCGGCTTCGGTGCCGGGCCAGGCCGGCAGCCAGTAGTCGGCCATCGAGGCGGTGTTGGACAGGCGCGGGTCGATGACCGCGACCTTGGCGCCTCGGTGCTGGGCCTCGATGATCCGCTGAGCGTGCGGGTTGAAGTAATGCCCGGCCTCGAGGTGAGCGGAGATCAGCAGCGTGAACTTGGCGTTGGCGTAATCGGGAGAAGGGCGGTCGGTGCCCATCCACAGCCCGTATCCGGCCCGGCCGCCGGAGGAGCACACGTTGGTGTGGGAGTTGTGTCCGTCGCATCCCCACGTTTCCAGGAAGCGGTCGGCGAATCCGTCCTCGCCGGGGCGCCCGACGAAGTACATGACGCCGTTGGGCCGTTCGGCCGCGAACGCCTCGTGCATCCGTTCGGCGAAGGTGTCGAGCACGTGGTCCCAGCTCACGCGCTCCCATTCGCCGCAGCCGCGTGGTCCCTTGCGCCGCTGCGGGTAGAGGATCCGCTCCGGGTCGCGGATCTGGTTGATCGTCGCCGGTCCCTTGGCGCAGTTGCGCCCGCGGCTGCCTGGATGATGGGGGTTGCCCTCCAGCTTGCGAATTTCGAACGTCTTCTGGTCGACGTAAGCCAGCAACCCGCACGCCGCCTCGCAGTTGAAGCACGCGGTCGGCACCAGCGTGTACGCGCGCTCCACGCGTCGCGGCCACGCCTGGGCGTCGAGCTCGCGCCAGTCCTCCCAGCGCTCCGGCGGCGGATAGGTCTCAAGCCGCCGGTCCTGCGGGCCGTAGCCGGTCGGGCGCCGCGCGCCCTTGCGATCGATGCCTCCGCTCATCTCGCTCGTCTCAGCTCAATGGAACGCTCTGGCCGGCCCGCACCCACGCGTCCTCATACAGCCACAGTCCCACCAGCGCGGCCACCCCGGCGAGCGCGAGCCACAGCGCCCCGCCGAGCACCAGGAATCCGGCGGCCAGGAGAGCCGCAGCCACGCCGGCCAGGATCAGCCCGCTCCAGAACCGCTTCGCGTACAGGTCGCGCCACAGATTGTGGGCCGCGCGCTCGGCCTGACGCGTGGGGTGCGCGCCAAAGGTGTCCAGCACGATGGTTGCCAGCCCGAAGCTCGCCGAAAGGAGCACCGCCCACGCGAGCGCTCGCGCGTCGGTTGTCGGGGCTGGGGTGAAGAGGGCGGCGATCCCGAGCGTACCGGCACCGGCCAGGATCGCGTTGATGATCGTGTGGGGCAGCAGCAGCGGGCTCTGCCAGAGGTCCCGTCCCTCGCATTGGTTGAACAGGAACGCGGTGTAGCCAGCGAGCGCGATCCCGGCGGGAACCATCGCCCAGCGCAGCGCGTCCCGCACGCCGTCCGCACCGGCGGCCGAGGCAATCAGGAACGCGAACGCGACCAGCGCGGCCAGGTTGATGATCTGCGTGCCGATGGCCAGCCACGACCGCCATTGGGGGCGCAGGAACAGATAGAGCACCCGGTCCGGACGCTTGAGATCGCTGACCAGGAGAAGGCCAGTGAGCGCGATACCCCCCAGCGCCAAGCCGCCTGGGATCACGTCGGCCAGCGCCGATCCGCGAGCGCCGACGATCAGCAGGAGGACCGCCAACATCATCGCTCCGGCCGCGACACCCTTGGTCAGGAAGTAGCTCGACACCCGCCATCCCCAAGGCGCCGGATGCCGCGAGGCATCGGCGACCACGCTCGCCGGTGCCTCGTCGTCGAGGACCGCGAGCCGCTCCAGTTCATAGGCGGCAAACTCGTTGAGATAGGGCTTGGCGTGCGCGGCAGCCAGGGGATCGAGCGCGGCTTCCTGTGCTCCGAGATAGAACACCTTCGGGTGGGTGCCCTGCTCGGGGGCGCGCACGCGGGAGGGGACGGTGTCGATCAGGCGGCTGATCTCGGAGTCGGGGTCGTCGAGATCGCCGGAGATGATCGCCTGAGTCGGGCAGACGATCTCACACGAGGGCTTCATTCCCTGATCGACCCGGTGCGCGCAGAAGTTGCACTTCGCCGCGGTGTGAGAGTTCGGATCGATGTACAGCGCGTCGTAGGGACAGGCGTTCAGGCACGCCTTGCAGCCGATGCACCGCTCTGAGTCAAAATCGACGATTCCGTCCTCGCGGCGGTACAGCGCGGTCACCGGGCATGCCGATACGCATGGGGCGTCTTCGCAGTGGTTGCAGCGCAGCACCGAGAAATACCGCCGGGTGTCGGGAAAGGTGCCCTGCTCGATGTACTTCACCCACGTACGGAATACGCCCAGCTCGACCCCGTGCTCCTGCTTGCAGGCCACCGTGCAGGCATGACAGCCGATGCATGAGCGCTGGTCGAGGACGAAGCCGAACCGGGTCATCGTTTCGGGAGGCGCGCGCTCACGTCGCCGCGACCGCGCGCTCGCCCGTCTGCAGCTCGATATCGAGCTGGCCGAGCTTCGGCACTCCGCCGTCGACCACGTGGATCGCCCGTTGCGCTCCGTAGCGCTCGAGCAGGCTCGCGGCGGTGGCCGCGCGCTGGCCCGATGCGCACACGACGGCGATGGGGCGGGCTGGATCGAGACCATCGGGAACGCCGGTGATGTCGTGCCAAGCTTCGAAGACGGAGCCGGCGACGTGGCCGGCCTCCCATTCGGAGCGCTCGCGCACGTCCAGGATCTGCAGGTCGGGCTCACCGCGCCTGATCTGCTCGGCGAGCTCGCTGACCCCTAACCGCTCGATCCGCCGCGCCT
>DASSZP010000093.1:0-22335 GCA_035713465.1 Solirubrobacteraceae bacterium
CTGGTCGACCGGCGGACCATCGCGCACCTGTTGAAGTACGACTCCAACTACGGGCCGTTCGACGGCACCGTCGAGGTGACCGACACCGGGATCGCGGCGGGTGGCAACGACGACGGGCCGCCCGGACCGCGGCCGCAGTACGGCAAGCGTTACTACGCGGCCTATCTGCGGGACCCTGACGGGCTCAGGGTGGAAATCGTGTCGAGACGCTGAGGCAAACCACGTAATCGGCGTCAAACGCGGCACCTGAGGTGGGGGTCGCGGGCGGCTACACGTTAGCCTTCGACATGCCCTGCGCAGGGACGCGGCGCGGGCATCACAGCGCGAACTTCAACAGTCGGAGGGTAAATGCCAGTTCGAGTCGGCATCAACGGTTTTGGGCGGATCGGTCGCAACGTGTTCCGTGCGGCGATTGAACAAAACGCGGACATCGAGTGGCTCGCGCTCAACGACCTGGTCGACCGGCGGACCATCGCGCACCTGTTGAAGTACGACTCCAACTACGGCCCGTTCAACGGCAGCGTCGAGGTGACCGACAACGGCATCGCCGTCAACGGCCACGAGGTGCGCGTGCTGGCGGAGACCGACCCCGCAGCGCTGCCCTGGGGCGAGCTGGGCGCCGACATCGTGATCGAATCGACCGGCCGCTTCACCGACCGTGAGAACGCCGCCAAGCACCTCGATGCGGGCGCCAAGAAGGTCGTGATCTCGGCGCCGGCGACCAGCCCCGACGTGACCGTCGTGCTGGGCGTCAACTTCGACGAGGCCTACGACGCGGCCGAGCACACGATCATCTCCAACGCCTCCTGCACGACCAACTGCCTGGCGCCCGTCGCCAAGGTGATGCAGGACACGGTCGGCATCCGCCACGGGCTGATGACGACGATCCACGCCTACACCGCCGACCAGCGCCTGCAGGACATGCCGCACAAGGACCTGCGCCGGGCTCGCGCCGCCGCCGTCAACCTCATCCCGGCGTCGACCGGCGCCGCCAAGGCGATCGGCCTGGTCATCCCCGAGCTCAACGGCAAGCTGCACGGCTTCGCCGTGCGCGCCCCCGTCCCCACCGGCTCGGTCGTCGACCTGACGATCGAGGCCAACCGCGAGACGTCCGTCGAGGAGGTCAACGGCGCGCTGAAGGCGGCCGCCGACGATGGCCCGCTCAAGGGCCTGATGATCTATACCGAGGACCCGATCGTCTCCTCGGACATCGTGCGCAACCCCGCCTCGTCGATCGTCGATTCCCAGCTGACCGCGGTCATGGACGGCACCATGGTCAAGGTCGTGGCCTGGTACGACAACGAGTGGGGCTACTCCAACCGCATCGCCGACCTCGTCCAGCAGCTGTAGCTCAGGTGCGCACACTCGCTGACCTGGGCGACCTCGAGGGCAAGCGAGTCCTCGTCCGGGTCGATTTCAACGTCCCGCTGGCCGACGGAGCGGTCGCCGACGACACCCGGATCCGCGCCGCGCTGCCCACCCTGCGTGAGCTGCAGACGCGCGGCGCCGCGCTGATCCTCGTCTCGCACCTGGGTCGCCCCCAGGGCGTGGACCCGGCGCTGTCGCTGCGGCCGGTGGCCGACCGGCTGTCGGCGCTGCTGGGCCGCCCGGTCACGCTCGCCCCTCCGGGGGTGGGCGAGGACGTGGCCGCGCTGGCCGCGGCGCAAAAGCCCGGTGATGTGCTGCTGCTGGAGAACATCCGCTACGAGCCGGGGGAGACCACAAACGACGACGCGCTGGCCGACGCGCTGGCCCGCCTGGCCGACGTCTACGTCAACGATGCCTTCGGGGCCGCGCACCGCGCGCACGCCTCGACCGAGGGCGTGGCCCGGCGGATCCCCGAGCACGCCGCGGGCCTGCTGCTCGAACGCGAGGTCACGACGCTCAGCCGGCTTCTGCAGGATCCGTCACGGCCGCTGGTCGCCGTGCTCGGGGGCGCCAAGGTGTCCGACAAGCTCGGCGTGATCGAGTCGTTCCTGACCGTGGCCGACACGCTGCTGATCGGCGGGGCGATGTGCTTTCCGTTCCTGGCCGCGGCCGGGCACGCAGTCGGCGCCTCGCTGTGCGCCGACGAGGACGTGGCCCTGGCCCGTGACCTGATCGGCCGCTCCCACGGGGGGCGGGCGTCGCTGGCCCTGCCCTCCGACCTCGTGCTCGCCGACCACTTCGGCGCCGATGCGGACCCGGTGCCGCTGGACGGCGTCGACGTGCCCGACGGGATGATGGGCCTGGACATCGGGCCGCGCACGGCCTCGGCCTACGGGGAGATCGTGCTCACCGCCGGGACCGTGTTCTGGAACGGCCCGATGGGCGCGTTCGAGCTCGAGCCCTTCAGCGCCGGCACCCGTCACGTGGCCGAGGCCGTGGCCCACGCCCCCGGCGTCACCGTCGTCGGCGGGGGCGACTCCGCCTCCGCGCTGGTCCACTTCGGGCTCGGCGATTCGGTCACCCATCTGTCGACCAGCGGCGGCGCCGCGCTGGAGCTGATCGAGGGCCGGACGCTGCCCGGGGTGGAGGTGCTGAGGTGACTGTCAACCGGGTAGGAAGGCGATGATGAACGGTGCGCGCACACCGCTGATCGCGGGGAATTGGAAGATGCACAAGACGGTCGAGGCGGCGGAGGCGTTCATCGCCGCGCTGCTGCCTCGCGTCTCCTCGGTGGAGCGCACCGAGGTGGCGATCTGCCCGCCGTTCACGGCGCTGCAGGCGATGGTCGACTCGACGCGGGGCTCACGGGTCGCCGTCTACGCCCAGACCATGCACCAGGCCCAGGAGGGTGCCTACACCGGCGAGGTCTCGGCCGAGATGCTCATCGAGGTGGGCGTGCACGGCGTGATCCTCGGCCACTCCGAGCGCCGGCAGATGTTCGGGGAGACCGACAAGGCACTGGCCCAGAAGGTCCCCGCTGCGTTCGCCGCGGGCCTTGTGCCGATCCTGTGCGTCGGCGAGACCGAGGAGGAGCGCGAGGCCGGTGACACCGAGCGCCGGCTGCGTCATCAGGTCCAGGAGGCGCTGGCCAAGCTCGAGCCCGCGCAGCTGGGCGAGGTGGTCATCGCCTATGAGCCAATCTGGGCGATCGGCACCGGCCAGGTGGCCACGCCCGAGCAGGCCCAGGAGGCGATCGCCTTCGTCCGCGCGCTGGTCGCCGACCGCTCGGCCGAGGCGGCGCAGCGCACCCGGATCCTCTACGGCGGCAGCGTCAAGCCCGACAACGCGACCGAGCTGCTCGCGCTGCCCGACATCGACGGTGCCCTGGTCGGTGGGGCCAGCCTCGACGCCGAGTCGCTGGCGGCGATCGTCGCCGCGGCGGAATAGGCGCGTCCGTGGCCGTGGATCTCTCCGGCGGGTCGTCATCGCTGCCGGTGCCGTGCGCGGCGCTGATCGTGCTCGACGGCTGGGGGCTGGCGCAGGCGGGCCCCGGCAACGCGATCAGCCAGGCCGAGACCCCCGTGTTCGACGGGCTGTGGTCACGGTTCCCGACCACCCAGCTGACCGCCTGCGGCCGCGCCGTCGGCCTGCCCGAGGGCCAGATGGGCAACTCCGAGGTCGGGCATCTCAACCTCGGCGCGGGCAGCGTGGTCATGCAGGACCTGACCCGGATCGACGTGGCCGTCGAGGATGGGACTCTGGCTGAGAATCCGGTTTTGCGCGAGGCCCTGGGCGCGTCGGAGCGCGTCCACATCATCGGGCTGGTCTCCGACGGGGGCGTGCACTCCTCGCTGGAGCACCTCTTCGCGCTGATCGACCTCGCCGCCTCTCTGGAGGTCCCGGACCTCGTCGTGCACGCCTTCACCGACGGACGCGACACGCTGCCCCATTCCGGCGCCGGTTTTCTCGAGCGCGTCGAGGCGCGGATGACCTCCGCCGGGGTGGGCCGGATCGGCAGCGTGATCGGCCGCTACTTCGCGATGGACCGCGACCGCCGCTGGGACCGGGTGCAGAAGGCCTATGACCTGCTCGTGCACGGGACGGCCGAGCACGCGGCCCCGTCGGGGAGCGCGGCCTGCTCGCACGCCTACTCGCGCGACGAGACCGACGAGTTCATCACCGCCACCCGGGTCGGCGCCGATGAGGCCTGCATCCGTCCCGGGGATTCGGTGCTCGGGCTCAACTTCCGCCCGGACCGGATGCGCGAGATCGTGCGCGCGCTGGCCGACCCCGCATTTGATGAGATCGACCGCGGCGGGGCCGAGCCGGTGCAGCGGCTGGCGTGCATGGCCGAGTACGAGGAGGGCTGGCCATATCCGGTCGCCTTCCCGCCGCAGCGGCCCGAGGCGACGCTGGCTGCGGTGATCGCCGCGCGCGGCGAGCGCCAGCTGCACGTGGCCGAGACCGAGAAATACCCGCACGTGACCTACTTCTTCAACGGCGGGGAGGAGACCGCGTACGACGGGGAGGAGCGCGAGCTCGTCGATTCCCCCCGGGACGTGCCGACCTACGACCACAAGCCGGCGATGAGCGCGCCGGCGGCGGCGCGGGCGTTCGTGCAGGCGTGGTCGGGTGAACCCGAACCCGGGTTCAGGTTTGGGGTGATCAACTTCGCCAACGCCGACATGGTCGGGCACACGGGCGTGATCCCGGCCGCGATCGAGGCCGTGGAGACCGTCGACCGCTGCCTGGGCGAGGTCGTAGCCGCGGTGACGGCCCGCGGCGGCGCCTGCCTGATCACCGCCGATCACGGCAACGCCGACCACATGCTCGAGCCCGACGGCAGCCCGAACACGGCCCACTCGCTCAACCCGGTCCCAGTGATCGTCACCGTGCCCGGACTCGAGCTGCGCGGCGGGGGCGTCCTGGCCGACGTCACGCCCACGATCCTGGCGCTGCTCGGGATCGACCAGCCGGCCGAGATGACCGGCCGCTCGCTGATCGCCTGATCATCGGGCTGACCGCGCTCGCTGATCGCCTGATCATCGGGCTGACCCCGCTCGCGCCGGCGCGGCGCCCGCCGCGCCCGCGCCCGCGCCCGCGCTCGGGCCGGGCCGGGCCGGACCTCCCGTCCCGATTGGCAGCAGTTGACGTCGCTATGCGCAGCTAAGTGCTGCCAACCGCGTTGGCGCCCCCGCGGCGCGCAGTTCAGCGCCGCAAAGACGGGGCGCCCGGCAGCAAGAAACTTGACACGAGCACGCTAAGATTTCATACTGTTCGACACAGGACGTATCACCCCAATCTTCAACCCGTACACGAGGTAAACGACATGGCCCTCATCCGCTGGGAACCCGTTCCCGTCAACCGGTTCTTCAACTCGTTCTTCGACACCCCGACCGTCGCGCCGGCCACCGGCCTGCGCCGCTTCACCCCGGCCATCGACATCATCGAGCGTGACGAGGACTACCTGGTCCGCGCCGACCTTCCGGGCCTGACCGAGAAGGACGTCGACATCGAGTTCGAGAACGACGTGCTCACCATCTCCGGCTCGCGCACCACCGCGCACGAGGAGTCGCGTGACGGCTACCGCCGCATCGAGCGCAGCTCCGGCGCGTTCCGCCGCGCCCTGCGTCTGCCCGAGGGGGTCGACCCCGAGGCGCTGTCCGCGCAGTTCGCCAACGGCGTGCTCGAGATCGCCGTCCCCAAGCCCGAGCAGCGCAAGCCGCGCAAGGTCGCCATCACGGTTGGCCCGGGCGCCTCGGCCCCGGCCGTCGAGAGCGGCGCGGAGACCGTCGGCGAGGGCGAGGCCGCCCCGCAGACCGCATAGTCGTTCCCGGAGTCTCTCTCTCCTCCGAGCGCGACAGGGGCCCGGGCCGCACGGCGGTCCGGGCCCATCCGCGTGTCAGCGCATGATGCCCGTGTGCCCGAGCGAGTAGCTCCCGGGCTGGGGCCAGACGCACAGACCGTGGGGACCACCGCCGACCGGGATCGCGGCGCGCAGACGGCCGGTGGCGGTGTTGATCGCGTAGACGACGCTGTTGTAACGGCCGCTCAGCCAGAGTGTGCTGCCGTCGGCCGAGACGTTGCCCATGTCCGGGCTGGCGGGCAGCGGCAGCTGCCACGTGTGCAGGACGCGGCGGGTGCGGAAGCTGACCACCGAGATCGACCCCGCCATTCGGTTGCTGACGTAGAGGAAGTGATCCTCGCGGCTGGGGTACAGGCCGTGGGCGCCGGCGCCGGTGTGCAGGAAGCCGGTCACGCGGAAGCGCGATGGGTTGATCTCCCACACCCCGCCGGCCGTCTGGTCGGCCACGTACAGCGTGCGGCCGTCGGGCGAGAGCTTGACGTCCTGCGGGCTGGCGTGACCGCCGTTGAGGGTCAGCGTCCGGATCACCCGCTGGGTCTTGAGGTCGACCTCGATCATGTGCCCGTTGAACTCGCAGCTGGCGAACAGGTAGCGACCGCCGGGGGAGAAGTCCATGTGATCGACCCCGAGGCACATCGGGACCGACAGCGAGTGGATCATCCGCATCGTGTGGGGGTTGCGGAAGTCCAGGCGCAGCAGACGCTCGGCGACGACGATGGCGAAGCGCCCGTCCGGGGTGAAGTACAGGTTGTAGGGGTCCTCGACCGGGATCGGCCGGCCGAAGTGGCCGGTCCGGGGGTCGATCGGGGTCAGGCTGTTGCCGACGTCGTTGTCGACGTACAGCGTCCTGAGGTCCCAGGACGGGGTGACGTGCTGCGGCTGGGCGCCGACGGGAACGGTGGCGATCACCTTCAGCGTCCGCTGGCTGATCACCGTGACGGTGTTGGACAGCGTGTTCGGGACGTAGACGAGCGGACGGTCCCCGCGGACGATCGCACTCAGGTCCCCGGGCCCGGTACCCGCGTAGACGTTGCCCTTCCGGGCTGCCACCGCCGCCACTGCGCTGGCGGCTGAAGCCTTGGTGGTGCTCGCCTGGCTGTGCACGGTCTGCCCGGCTGAACTGCCCCCGCAGGCGCTCAGGAGAGCCGCCGCGCCAATCACGGCGATGAGCGCACCGAGGCGGGCCGCGACCCGGCGGGCGCGTGCGGCGATGAACGAATCAGGACTCGACGGCATGAGGTGGCGTAAGGGGTCGGTGGGCTCGGCTAGTCTGCGGGCAGTCGCTCAAAGGTGGCCGCGACGGCCGCATCAGGTGCGACCCGCTCTCAGCATGACAAAACCCGCCCGTCTCCTGCGTCGTCATACCGTTGCCGCCACGTTAGGCCGTGGCCGGCCGGCGATGGCCCTGTTTGTGGTGCTGCTGCTCGTGGCGGGCTGCGGGGGATCCAGCGCCTCCAGCAGCTCCTCGGGGTCGGCGAGCAGGCAGCGCGCCGAGCGCCGCGCCCGGGCGGCCGCCGCCCGTCCCGACGTGTTCGTCTTCCGCCATCTGTACTCGTTGCCCGCCCCGCTGCGCGATCCCGCCTTCGCCGCGCTGGGCGGCTCGCGCTTCGTGCTCGCCGGGGGACTGAGCGCCGCCGACGTCTCCACCGACGAGGTCGACATCGCCGATCTGCACCGGGTCGTGCGCTCCGGGACGCTGCCTGCGGCCCAGCACGACGCCCAGGGCGCCGGGCTGCCCTCCGGGGCCTATGTGTTCGGGGGCGGCAACGCCTCGGAGTACGACCACATCTACAAGATCAACGCGGCCTCGGCGACGGCCAGCACGGCCGGCCGGCTGCCCACGGTGGCCTCCGATGTCGCCGTCACCCAGGTCGGTTCCACGGCCTACGTCGTCGGTGGCTACGACGGGACCCGCTGGCTGAACACGGTCGTCGCCTGGTCCCCCGGCCACGGCGCCCGCGTCGTCGGCCATCTCCCGCTCGGCTTGCGCTACGCGGCGGTGACCCCGGGCCCCATCGGCCAGCTGGTGGTGATCGGCGGCACGACGCCGAGCGGCGGCGCCAGCCGGTCGGTGTTCATCTTCAACCCGGCGACCGGTCATTCCCGCGTGCTGGCCACGCTGCGCCGGCCGGTCACCCACGCCGGAGCGGTGACGGTCGGCAACTTCGCCTACCTGATCGGCGGTCGCAGCGCCTCCTCGACGGGTCAGACGTCGTCGATCTGGTCGATCAACACGGCGACGGGCAAGCTGCGCGCGGCCGGTCACCTGCCGGCGGCGACCTCCGACGCGGCGGTGCTGCGGGTCGGCAACGCGGTCATCGTGGCCGGCGGCCAGACCTCGCGCGGGGTCACGCTGGCCGAGGTCGGCCGGCTGATCCCCGCCCCGTAGGGCGCCCCCCGGGACTTCCCGGCGTCTTAGACCGCCCGGCCACGCTTGACGTCCCGACCCCGCTGGGCGCTCAGCGACGCTGGACGGCGGCGATGTAGTCCACGATCGCCTCCAGCTGCGCGTGGGTGAGCGGGCGGCGGACGGGCATCTCACGCGCGTACTGCAGCGCGACGGCGTGCGGCAGCCGGGCTGCGAGCAGGTCCCCGCCCTGGTCGCGCGCGGACTGATGGCCGGTCAACGAGTGACAGCCGCTGCAGTTGTGCTTGAACAGGGCGGACCCCTGGGGGGTCGCGACCGGGGCCGGGGAGGACCCGCAGGCGACGAGGACGAGAGCGAGCGCGACCGTTGCCAGGACGGCCGCGGTGGCGGTCACAGGGCGCATCGGGGCCCAGGGTAGACCCGCCGGCGGCGGCCGGACCCGCGCCCCGGACCCGCGGCGCAACCTTCTAGGGTCAGCGGCGCAATGTTCGAGATCGTCGCGCGTGACCCGGCCAGCCGAGCCCGCCGGGGGATTCTGCACCTGGCCCACGGAAACGTGGCCACCCCCGCCTTCGTCCCGCTGGCCACCCGCGGGTCGGTCAAGACGCTCGAGCCGCGCGACGTCGAGGAGCTCGGCTACGAGCTGGTGCTCGGCAACACCTTCCACCTGTTCCTCGCCCCCGGGCCGGAGCTGATGACCCGGGTCGGCGGCCTGAACCGTTTCATGCGCTGGGAGCGGCCGATCATCACCGATTCGGGCGGGTTTCAGGTCTTCTCGATGGGCCACGGCGGGGTCGCGGACGAGATCAAGGGCCGCCGCGGGCCGACCGCGGGCGCCTCCAACGGCTCGATCCTGGCCATCGAGGAGGAGGGCGTGCGCTTCCGCTCCTACGTCGACGGCTCCGAGCGCTTCCTCGGCCCCGAGACCTCGATGGCCGTCCAGGCCGCGCTGGGATCGGACATCGCGCTCGTGTTCGACGAGTGCACGCCGTTTCACGTGACCCGCGACTACACCGCCCGCTCGATGGAGCGCACCCACCGCTGGCTGGAGCGCTGCCTGCGCTGGCACGACGAGCACGGACCGGCCGGTCAGGCGGTCTACGGGATCATCCAGGGCGGCATCGAGCTCGACCTGCGCACGATCTCCGTGGAGACGGTGGCCGCCGCGGGGACCCCGGGGATCGCGATCGGCGGCTCACTGGGCCAGGACAAGACCCAGATGCATGGGGTCGTCGACCACACGACCGCCGAGCTTCAGCGCGTCGCCCCCGAGCGGCCCCGGCACCTGCTCGGCATCGGGGAGATCGATGATCTGATCGCCGGGGTGCAGGCCGGGATCGACACCTTTGACTGCGCGATGCCGACCCGTCTGGGCCGGCACGGCACGGCGATCATCCCGGACCCCGAGCACCGCTGGCGGCTGGATCTGATCAAGTCGCGCTGGCGCGAGGCCGACGAGCCGATCCTCGACGGCTGCCCCTGCCCGGCCTGCCGCGCCGGCTTTACCCGGGCCTACCTGCACTACCTGCTGCGCGCGCGCGAGACGACCGGCGCGCGGCTGATCACGCTGCACAACCTGGCCTACATCCAGCGGCTGATGGCCGACCTGCGGGCCGCGATCGACGCGGGGCGGCTGCCAGAGGTGGCCGCCGCCCTGCGGGCGGGCGCCGCACCCTCCGGACAGGGCCGCGCCCCGACCGCAGCCGGCCCCGGCGCCGCGGCTACTTCGTGTACTGATTGATCAGGTTGCGGACCTGATTGATCGCCGACTGCGCGTCGGTGGCGATCACCTTCTGGTAGTGCACGACGGTGTTGGAGGTGCTGTTGGAGATCGCCACCGCGACGATGACCACGATCGCGAACACGGCGAGCAGGGCGAGCAGGGCGAGCGTGCGGCGAACCCCGCTGCCCGAGCGCTCCTCGGGCGGCAGCGGGCCGGCCCGCACCGGGCGGTTGGCCTCCACGCGACGGGGCGCGCGCCGGGGCTCGACCTGGCGCGGCGCGGCGCGGGTCTGCGCGGTGCGCGGCGCCGGCCGGGGGGTGACCCGGGTGGCCGAGGTCGCGTCCTCGCGGTTGAGCATCCGCGTCGTGTTGGTGGCGTGCTCCTCGGCGCCGTCGGGCGCGATGCCCCGGGCGCCGTCGCGCAGCATCTCGGCGAACACGAGCGCGTCCTTGGGCCGGGCCCGCTGGTCGATGGCCAGGGCCATGTTGACGGCCAGGGCCAGGGTGTGCGGGACGTCGGGGTTGAGGTCGTCCAGCCAGCGCGGAGCCTCGCGCTGCTGCTTGAGGGCCAGCTCGGAGAGCGAGTTGGCCTCGTAGGGCAGACGGCCGGAGAGCAGCTGGTAGGTGACCACGCCGAGTGAGTACAGGTCAGCCCGGGGGCCGGCCTCATCGCCGCGGGCCTGCTCGGGGGCGAGGTAGGCCGCGGTCCCGAGCACCGAGCCGACCTGGGTGATGCTCGACTGGTCGGTGGCGCGGGCGATGCCGAAGTCGGCCAGCTTGACCACGTCGGTGTCGGAGACGAGCAGGTTGCCGGGTTTGACGTCGCGGTGCACGACCCCGTGGCGGTGCGCGTACTCAAGGCCCCGGCAGGCCTGGGTGACGATGTTCAGCGCCTGCTCGACGTCGAGGTGGCCGCGGTCGCGCAGCAGCTCGGCGCAGGAGCGCCCGGCCACGTGCTCCATGACGATGAAGTGCTGGTGGTGGCCGGCGTCGAAGCCGAAGTCGAAGACCTGGACGATGTTGGGGTGCACGAGCCGGGCGGCCGACAGCGCCTCGCGGCGAAAACGCGAGACGAAGGTGGGGTCATCGGCCAGGTGGGGGGCCAGCAGCTTGATGGCCACGTTGCGCTCCAGCCGGTTGTCGAAGGCGAGGTGGACCGTCGACATTCCGCCGACCCCGAGCCGGCCCTCGATCCGGTAGCGCCCGGCGATCGTGGTGACGCCTGTCATTGACCGTTCTGGTTGCCGGGCGTGGTCCCGATCCCGGCGCCCCCGTTGGAGGACGTAGGAGAGGTACCCGTCGGGCCGGGATTGGTTGCGGTGGCCTGCGTGGTCTGCGTGGTCTGGGTGTGGGTCTTGGTCACCGTGGCGGTGGTTGTCGGGGTCGAACTCGTCGACGTGCTCGTCGAGGTGCTCGTGCTGTGGCTGGTGCTCGTGGTGCAGTCCCGGGAGGCCAGCTGGCTGAGCGTGCTCGCACCCTGGCCGAGGTTCTGGGCCAGCGTCGTGTTGATCGTCGAAGGCAGCGCCGCCACCGCGTTCTGCAGGTTCTGGGCGGCGTTGCGCGCCCCGCCGCAGTTGTGTGCGCCCAGCGCGGACTCGACCGCGTCGACCTTGCCGCTCAGATTCCCCGCCTGGCCGCTGGAGAGCAGCCCGTTGCCGCCCCCACAGGCGACCACGAAGGCGACCGTGAAGCCCAGGATTCCGGCGAGAAATGCGCGAGGTCTCAGACCCATCGCCGCCTGACTTTAGTCATTGACCGGGTTACCGGCTTGTTAGGCGCCGCCACCGGGGAAAGCCTGGATTTGCGGCGCAGATCGGGTGCGGGCTCACTGACCGTACTCCAGCCGCTCGGCGAGCGAATCGGGCAGTTTCGCGGCCCGGATCGCCGCCATCGCCCCGGCGATGTCGTATTCGACGCGGTGATAGCGCGCCCGTCCTGAGTCGAGGTCGAGCTCCAGCCAGGCGGCCCGCGGATCCCCGTCGCGGGGTTGGCCGACGCTGCCGGGGTTCAGCAGCCATTCGCCCGCCATCAGGGCGATCTCGGTGTCGGCCGGGCGCGTCTCCCCGGTGGCCGGCTGACCCGGGTAGCGCGAGAAGGACAGGGCCACGTGGGAGTGGCCGATCAGCGCGATGCGCGGCTCCATGACGTCAAAGCACAGCTCGGCCTGCAGCGGGGAGAGCACGTATTCCCAGACCGGATCGCGCGGGCTCGCGTGAAACAGGCCGACGGCCTCGTCAAGGTTGCTGGGCGACAGAGATTCCAGGTAGGCCCGGGTCTCCGCGGTGATGGTGCGCTGGGTCCAGGTCGCGGCCAGGGCCGCGCCGCGCGAGAACTGCTCCAGCGCGATCGCCCCGGTCACGCCGAGATCGTGGTTGCCGGCCAGGCAGATCGCGGCGTGCTTCCGGGCCAGGTCCACGCACGCGTCGGGATCCGCGCCGTAGCCGACCAGATCGCCCAGGCACCACAGCTCCTGGCACTCGGTGGCCGCGATCGCCTCGAGCACCGCCTCGAGGGCATGGCGATTGCCGTGGACGTCGGAGATGACTGCGGTCCTCATCTCTACAGTTTCTCCGGTGAGCCGGTCCGATCGCCACCGGGTGGGTTTTGCGCTCGGGCTCGCGCTGCTGGCGGCCGAGGGCGCCCGGCGCCTGCTGACGCCCCGCACGCCGCCGCTGACCCCGGCCGCGGTGGACCTGCGCGACCACTTCAGCGCCGAGGAGATCGTGCGCGGCCGCCGCTACGCGCGGCCCCAGCGCGCGCTGGCCGTGGCGGTCACCGGCGTCGACGTCACCTGCCTGATCGCGCTGGTCCGGCGCCCACCCCGGGTGCTGCGCGAGACGGGCGCGCGGCCGGTGGCTCAGGGTGCCCTGGCCGGCGCCGTGCTCAGCGCAGCGCTCACCCTGCCGACGCTGCCTATCGCCGCGGTCATGCGCCGCCGGGCGATGGCGGCCGGCCTGGACACCCAGGGCTGGCCGGGGTGGGCCCGGGACCGCGGGCTGGCCACCGCGATCTCCTCGGCCTTCGCCGCCGCAGCGGGCGCCGGGGTGGTGGCGGCCACGCGCCGCTGGCCGCGCGGCTGGTGGCTGCCGGCCGCGGCCGGCTCGGTGATCGCCGGGGCGGCCCTGGCGGCGCTGGCGCCGGTCGTGCTTGCCCCGCTGTTCAACGATTTCGTGCCGTTGCCCGAGGGCGAGACCCGGACCGACGTGCTCGCGCTGGCGCAGGCCGCCGGGGTCACGGTCGGGGAGGTGTACTCGGTCGACGCCAGCCGGCGCACGAGCGCGGCCAACGCCTACGTGACCGGGCTGGGCCCGACCAAGCGGGTCGTGCTCTACGACACGCTGCTGGACCGCTACTCGCGCGACGAGATCCGCATGGTCGTCGCCCACGAGCTCGCCCACGTCCGCTTCCGCGATGTGCCGCGCAACGTCGCCTTCGCGGCGCTGATCGCCCCCGGCGCGGCGCTGGCCATCCAGCGCGTGAGCTGGGCGCTGTCCCCGCAGCGCGGGACGGCCGCCGCGCTGCCCGCCCTGGCCCTGGCCGCGGGGCTGGTCAGCGCCCCGCTCGGCCTGGCCGGCAGCCGCCTGTCGCGGGCCGTCGAGCGCCGAGCCGATGAGTACTCGCTGGACCTGGGCACCGCTGACGGCGCCTTCATCTCCTTCGAGCGGGCGATCGCCCTGCAGAACCTGGCCGATCTCGCCCCGCCGCGCTGGGCGCGGCTGACCGCCTCGCACCCGCCGACCGACGAGCGGATCGGCGCGGCCGTGGCCTGGGGCCGGCGCCGCCGGGCCGGCGGGGACGCCTGACGCGACGTCTCAGCCGAGCGCGCGCAGCACGACGACGCAGTTCTGGCCGCCGAACCCGAAGGCGTTGGCCACCGCGGTGCGGACCGTGGCCTCGCGGGCCACGTTGGGCACGTAGTCCAGGTCGCACTCGGGGTCGGCCGTGTCGAGGTTGGTCGTCGGCGGAATGATCCCGTCGCGCATGGCCAGCAGGCAGGTCATCACCGACAGCGCCCCGGCGGCGCCGATCAGATGCCCGGTCATCGATTTCGGGGAGCTGGCCGGCACCCGGTAGGCCGCGTCGCCGAGGGCGATCTTGATTGCGCGTGTCTCGGCGGCGTCGTTGGCCCGGGTCGCCGTGCCGTGGGCGCAGATGTAGTCCAGCTGCTCGGGCGTGACCCCGGCCCGCTCGATGGCCAGCGAGATGGCCCGGGCGGCATCGGCGCCCGAGGGCTGCGGGGCGGAGATGTGAAACGCGTCGGAGGTCAGCGCGCCGCCGGCGACGGCCCCGTAGCTGCGGGCCCCGCGCCCGGCGGCGTGCTCGGCGGACTCGACCACGAGCACGACCGCGCCCTCGCCGAACACGAAGCCGTCGCGGTCGGCGTCAAACGGGCGGCTCGCGTGGGCGGGATCGTCGTTGCGCTCCGACATCGGCCCCATCTTGGCCAGACCGGCGAACAGGGCGGCGGTGATCGCCGCGTCGGCGCCGCCGGCCAGGACGACGTCGGCCTCCCCGGAGAGGATCCAGCGCCGGGCCTCGTGCAGCGCGTAGGTCCCGCTCGCGCAGGCCAGCGCGCTGGCCGAGACGGGACCGTGCAGCCCGAGGTCGATCGCCACCTCGCATGCGGCCATGTTGGGGATCGTGGAGGGCACGTAGTAGGGGCTGACGGCGCGCGGGCCCTCGGTGGCCAGCCCGCGGATCGCCTCCTCGATCTCGGGCGCGCCGGGGGTGGCGCTGTTGACCAGCACCCCGATCCGGTCGGGCCGGTCCGCGAGGTCAAGGCCGGCGTCGGCGGCCGCCTCACGCGCGGCGGCGACGGCGAGCTGGCTGAAACGGGCCGAGCGGCGAAAGCGCTTGGTCCCCATCACTGCCTCGCCGTCAAAGCCCGTGACCTCCCCGGCGATCCGGACCGGCAGCTCGGAGGCGTCGAAGTGGGTCACCGGACCGACGCCGGAGCGGCCCGCGAGCATCGCTGACCAGGTGTCGGGGGCGCTGAGGCCCAGCGGGGTGAGGGCACCGATCCCGGTCACCACCGGGTCGCCGCGGCCGAGGGGGTCGCTCACGGGGTTTCGAGCAGCCCGTCGGCGGCGTCGCGCTTGACCTGCTCGCGCAACTGGAAGTGCATCTTCTTGCCGGTGGCCGTCATCGGCAACTCGGCGACGAAGCGGTAGGCCCGCGGCCGCTTGTAGCCGGCCAGCATCGGATGGCCGTGGCAGTGGGCCTCGCAGGTGGCGGCGTCCAGGGGCTCGTCGCCCTCGGGGACGACGTAGGCGACGACCCGCTCGCCCCAGTGCTCGTCGGGGAGCCCGACGACCGCGGCGGCGGCGATCCGCGGGTGCTCGGTGAGCACCGCCTCGACCTGGGTGGGGTGCACGTTCTCCCCGCCGGAGATGATCATGTCGTCCTTGCGCCCGACGATCGTCACGTACTCCTCGGTGTCCCAGGTGGCCAGGTCTCCGATGTAGAGCCAGCCGTCGTGGAAGCGGGCGGCCTGCTCATCGGGCTGGTTGACGTAGGCGTAGCCGGACTTGGGGGAACGGACGATGACCTCGCCGACCTCGGCGTTGTCCTTGGCCACCAGGTCATCGGGCTCGGCCCGGCGGTCCTCGTAGATGCGCACGACGGCGACGTCGTCGTCGGTGCAGGCGCGGCCGGCCGAGCCGGCGTGCGCGGGCAGGTCGCTGGGGCGCAGGAAGGTGTTCCAGAACGCCTCGGTCGTGCCGTAGCCGTTGAAGATCCGCGGGGTGAGCACCTCCTGGTAGCGCAGGCAGGCCTCGCGGTCCAGCGGCGCGCCCATGGTGACGATCCCCTTCAGCGTGTCCAGGGCGCGCGGGCGGGCGGTCTGCTCGGCGGTGAGCATGGCCAGGTTGGTCGGGGCGCCGATGAGAAAGGTCAGCCCGCACTCCTGCACGAGGTCGAGCACCCGCGCGGGGTCGAACTGGCGCAGCGGCACCGACTCGGCGCCCACGTACAGGACGGGGTTGGGGCCGCCGGAGTACAGCCCGCCGCGGTGAAACCACGGCGTCATGTTCAGCGTTCGGTCCTCGGGGGTGAGGGGGAAGTGCATGATCACGTCGTGGGCGGAGAGCACGTCGACGAGGCTGTTGAGCGAGACGCCCTTGGGCATGCCGGTCGTGCCGGACGTGTAGAGCCGGGTCGTCTCGTCGTAGACGCCGGTCTGAGGGTCGGGCGGGGCGGGGGCCTCGCAGGCCAGCACGGCCGCGAAGCCCTCGGCGCCGCCGCCGGCGGAGCCGGTGCTCAGGCGCAGGGCGGGGCGGTGGCGCGCGATGGCCAGGGCCGACGCGGCGGTGGCCGTCAGGGCATCGTCGTAGACGAACGCGGCGGGCTCGCTGTCGTCGAGCACGTGGGCGACCTCGCCGGCCGACAGGCGGAAGTTGATCGGGGAGGCGATTGCGCCCAGCCGCTGGGCGCCGAGCCAGGTGAGCACGAACTCGGGGCAGTTGAACAGGGAGAAGACGACCACGTCGCCGCTCTGGACGCCGCGCTCGGCCAGGCCCGCGGCGACGCGCCCGGCGTCGGCCCACAGCTCGGCGTAGCTCCAGCGCCGGCCGTCGGCCGGGTCGTGCAGCGCCGTGCGCTCGGCGTAGCGGTGCGCGTTGCGGGCCACCCCGGCCAGGTAGGTGAAGTTGGTCTCGAACACCGCCCGGAAGGCGGCAGGGTCATAGCGGTAGCCGGTCGTGCTCACGTCCGGCTCCGGCTCCGGCGCGGCGGGGCGATCGCCTCGTCCTGATGCAGCTGCTCACGCACGCGGTCGATCCTAGCCAGCGGCGTGCCGCGATCGACCAGGCTGAGCGCCTGGTCGTGCCGCCGCGCTGTGGATACGGGTCGGCCCGGCGCGCCGGGGCGCCGCTTTCGATCAGGCGTCGCCTTCGGGCGCGGACTCGGGCCCGGGCCCGGTACCGCCCCACTCGGGGAGGTTCTTGATCCCCTCGCGGGTCTGCCACTTGGAGTAGTTGTCCTGCATGGCCTCGATCAGCTCGCGCATGAACCGGGGGGAGAGGTTGACCCGGGAGACGACGACCCCGGGGATCTCCTCCTCCTCGACCTCGTGGTCGACGCGGGCGAAGGTGATCGTGAACTCATAGTCAGAGTGGCTGACGTTGGCGAAGTTGGAGTAGATGCCGGCCATGACCTCCGGCGTGAAATGGATGTTGATGTGGCGCTCGGGAGCGTTCTGATCGTCCATAGGTGGCTTAGTATCCCACCGTGCGGATCATCGTCGTCGCCGTGGGTCGGCTGCGCCCACCCTTTGCCGACGACGTGCAGCACTACCGCAAACTGCTCTCCGGGCACACGCGCCTTGAGTTGATCGAGGTCCGCGAGGACGAACAGGTCCAGCGCCGGCTGCCCGAGCGCGCCTACATCTCGCTGCTGCACTCCGGCGGTGAGGCGATGGATTCGGTGGCCCTGTCGCGATGGCTGGAGGAGCGCCGGCGCAGCGGCCGCGACCTGTGCCTGGTCATCGGGGGACCGTTCGGGCTCGAGCTCGAGCGGGTCGATCACCGGCTCTCGCTGGGGCCGATGACCCTGCCCCACCAGTTGGCCCGGGTTGTCCTGCTCGAGCAGCTCTACCGGGCGCACAAGATCCTCGCCCGGGAGCCCTACCACTACTGATGGCCAGCCAGACCGAGCCGGGCGGCTATCTGGAGCAGCGCACCCGCGCTCGGCGCGAGCTGCGGATGTTCACCCGGCGGCTGGTCATCCTGCTCGCCGCGCTGCTCGGCCTGATCCTGATCGGGACCGCGGCCTTCACGATCGCCGAGGGCTGCTCGGTCGCCTACGCCTTCGCCTGGACGCTGGACACCGTGACCACCCTGGGGGCAATCCCCGATCCGGCCGACACGGCCGGCCGGGTGGTCGTCGTTCTGCTGGAGCTGTTCGGCATCGGTACGCTCTTCTACGGCCTGGCCACGGTGGCCGAGTTCTTCGTCTCCGGGCAGCTCAGCGGCCTCTTGGACGAACGCCGGTCACAGCGCATGATCGACCGTTACGCCGACCACTTCATCGTCTGCGGCTTTGGCCGCGTCGGCCGGCAGGTCTCCCGCGACCTGCGCGCGGCCGGCGTCCGCCACCTGGCGATCGACTCCAACCCCGACCACCGCGAGCTGGCCGAGGAGATGGGAGTGCGCTACATCGAGGGCTACGCCGCCGAGGACGAGGTCCTGATCGGGGCCGGGATCGAGCGGGCCCGCGCGATCGTGGCCTGCGTGGACTCCGACGCGGAGAACATCTTCATCACCCTGACCGCGCGCGAGCTGCGCCCGGACATCCTGATCGTGGCCCGGGCCTCGGCCGAGGACTCCGAGAAGAAGCTGCTGCGCGCCGGCGCGGACCGGATCATCTCGCCCTACAAGACCTCCGGCGCCGAGATGGCCCGCATCGCCCTGCATCCCCAGGTCGGGGGCGCGGTCCAGATCGCCGACTACCGGATCGAGGAGATCGATGTGCCGGCGTCCTGCCGGGGGGTGGGGGAGACGATCGAGCACGTCCGTGGCGAGACGGTGATCGTCGCCGTGCGGCGCACCGACGGGCGGCTGGACTCCCAGCCCGCGCCGAGCTCCCCGGTGCAGGCGGGCGACATGCTCGTCGCGATCGGGCCGCCCGCGGCCCTGGAGCAGCTTGAGAGCTGGTTTCAACCCCTGCCCGGCGCGCCCGCGGCGGGCGGATCCCCGAGCCAGTAGCGCGGCCCCGCGCCCCGCTGACCGGCGCGGTCCTGGGGGTTGGACAGCGCGCAGCGGTCCAGGGAAAGGCAGCCGCAGCCGATGCACTCGGTCAGGCCGTGCTTGAGACGGTGAAGCTCGGCGATCCGCGCGTCGATGCGCCCGCTCCACCGCGCCGACAGGCGCGACCAGTCACGCCGGGTGGGGACCCGGTTCTCGGGCAGGCGGGCCAGCTGGGCGGCGATCTCCTCGAGGGTCAGCCCGACTCGCTGGGCGAAGACGATGAAGGCGATCCGGCGCAGGACGGGGCGGGCGTAGCGGCGGTGGCCCGAGCCGGCCCGCTCGGACCTGATCAGCCCGCGCTGCTCGTAGTAGCGCAGCGCCGAGGCGGCCACGCCGCTGCGGCGCGCCACCTCTCCGATGGTCAGCAGGTCGGCCAACTTGACTTAAAGCTTACTTGAGCTTGTAGGTTGGCGTCGTTCCCGATCAGGAGGCTCCTGCGCCATGAGCGACGCCATCGATGCCCAGACCCCCAGCGCCCAGATCACCGCCGAGGTCGGCGCCTGGCCCGGCGTGACCAGCGGCTACGGCCGCCGCGGTGAGTTCGCCTTCAGGCTCAACGGCCGCGAGCTCGGGCACCTGCACGGTGATCACGCGGCGCACTTCTTCTTCTCCCCGGAGGAGTGGGAGAAGCTCTACGCCGAGGGCCGGATCGGCTTTCATCCCGTGTTCCCCGACCGCCGTGGTCCGGCCGCCCGCCGGATCGAGGGCCCGGCGGACGTGCAGGACGTGATCGCGATGATGCGCCTGAACTACGAGCGGATCGCCGCCCGCGTGGCGTCTCGCGCCGCCTGACCGCCCGCGCACAGACCAACTAGATTGGCGGTCATGGCCGCCGATCCCCTGCACGAGCTGCGCGCCGCCGTCCACGCGGCGGCCGGCGAGGTGCGCGGCAGCGAGGCGGCCTCCCCGGCCCAGGCCCGGGTCGAGCGCTCCAAGCGCGACGGCCAGGGCGATTACTCGACCAACGTGGCCATGCTGCTCGCGCCCTCGCTCGGCGCCGCGCCGCGGGAGATCGCCCAACGGGTCGGCGCGGTGCTCGCCGGGGCGCTCAAGGAGCGGCTCAGCGGCTGGGAGGTGGCCGGCCCCGGGTTCATCAACCTCACCCTGTCCGATGACTGGTACCGGGCCACGACCCGCGGCGTGTTCGAGGCCGGGGACCGGTACGGGGGCGGCGGCGCCCAGACGCCCGAGCGGGTGCTGCTCGAGTTCGTCTCGGCCAACCCGACCGGACCGATGGTCGCCGCCAACGGCCAGCCCGCGGCCTACGGCGACGCCCTGGCCCGGATCCTGGCCCACCATGGCCACCGGGTCGCCACCGAGTACTACGTCAACGACGCCGGCAGCCAGATCGTGCGCCTGGGCGAGTCGGTGCTGGCCCGCGCCGCCGGGGACGCGGTTCCCGAGGGCGGCTACCAGGGCGACTACGTGGCCGGCCTGGCCGGGCAGATCCCCGACGTGCAGACCCTGTCGGCCGCGCAGGTCGGTGACGCCGCCGTGCAGCTGCTGCTGTTGGAGATCGAGGCGACGCTCGAGCGCTACGGCGTGCACTACGACCAGTTCTTCTCCGAGCGCACGCTGCACCAGGGCGACCCGTCGTTCTTGACCCGGGCGCTTGCCATCGCCGCGCAGGGCGGGCACACCTACCGCCACGAGGGCGCCCTGTGGCTGCGCTCGACGACGTTCGGCGATGAGAAGGACCGCGTGCTCGAGCGCTCCGACGGCGAGCCGACCTACCTGGCCTCCGACCTGGCCTATCTGCTCGAGAAGCTCGAGCGCGGCGTCGAGCGCCAGATCATCCCCGTGGGATCTGACCACCACGGCTACGTGGCGCGGATGAAGGCCGCGCTGGCCGCGCTGGGCGGCGATCCCGAGCGCCTGGAGATGCCGCTGCTGCAGTTCGTGCACCTCGTCGAGGGGACCCAGCGGGCGGCGATGTCCAAGCGCCGCGGCGAGTTCATCACCCTCGATGACCTGCTCGACGAGATCGGCGTCGACGTGACCCGCTACTTCATGCTCCAGCGCTCGCACGACCGCACGGTCGACCTGGACCTCGACCTGGCCAAGCGCGAGAGCCGCGAGAACCCCGTCTACTACATCCAGTACGCCCACGCGCGGATCGTGACCATGCTCGGCAAGCTCGATCCCGGCCGCCGCGAGGCGGCGCTGGCGCCCGGCGCCGACTGGGGACAGGCGGTCCTGGAGCCCGCCGAGCGCACGCTGGTCAAGGCGCTGGCCGCGTTCCCCGACGAGGTGGCCGAGGCCGCCGCGCAGCGCGGCCCGCACCGGATCGCCGGCTACGCGCTGGAGCTGGCCCAGGAGTTCACCGCGTTCTACCGCGACTGCAAGGTCGTCGGGGCCGAGCCGGGGAGCACCGAGTCGTTCCGGATCGCGCTCGCGCAGGCGGCGCAGCAGACGATCGCCCTGGCGCTCGGCCTGCTCGGGGTAAGCGCGCCGGACGCGATGTAGCCGCGCTCAGGCGTGGCGGGCGAGGTCCTCGTCGAGCCGGCGGGCGTCGTCGGGACTGAGCGCGGGGGCGAGGTTCGGCGGCGAGGCGGCGGCCGCGGCGCGGCTGCGCCGGCGCCAGCGGGGCAGCGCGAAGGCCAGCCCGGCGGCGCCGATCAGCACGATCGCCGGCGGCAGGATGTAGATGGTCAGGTTAAAGCCGTCGGCCGGCGGGGTGGCGAGCACCGCGTCCCCGTAGGCGTTGACCATCTGGGCCTTGATCTGGCTCGCGGTCAGGCCCTGGGCGACGAGGCTGCGCAGGTACGCGCGCTCGGAGAAGGACTCCTGGGACTGGGCGACGTTGAGCGCCTCGTGGCACTCGATGCACATGAACTGCTGCTCGATCTGGGTGAAGGAGACGGTGGAGCGGGCCAGGGCCGCGCTGGGGGCAGCGGCGAGCGCGAGCAGCAGGATCGTGATCAGGGTGACGAGGGGCGTGCGGCGGGGGCTCATGAGGGAGGCGAGAGGTCGGCGGCGGTGGCTCACGACGGCTCGCTGAGGATCTTGGCCAGGTTGCTGTGCAGCCAGGAGCCGTCGACCAGCTCGGAGCGCTGCAGCGCCTGGACCCGGCCCCGGCGGTTGATGATGAACGTCTCGGGCACCTGGAAGGTGCCGAACGAACGGGCCAGCGTGCCGTTGACGTCGCGCACGACGGGGTAGGTGACGTGCTCTTGGCGCACGAACTGCTCGGAGGCCGACGGGTTGTCCAGGTAGGTGACGCCGAGCACGGTCGCGTCGTGGGCCTGCAGGAAGCGCTGCTCCGCGGCCAGGATCGGCGCCTCGGCCTTGCACGGCGGGCACCAGGAGGCGAACATGTTCAGCACCACGACCTTGCCCCGGAAGGCGGCCAGGCTGGTCGTCGCGCGGCTGCCCAGGACGGGCAGCTTGAGGTTCAGGCTGGGCGCGACCGGATAGGCGCCGCGGGCCACCTCGGCGTCGAGGCTGGAGGAGTGGCTCTGGCCTCCGACCCCGAAGGCCAGCAGGGCCAGCAGGGCCACGGCGGCGACCACGACCAGACCGGGGAGCAGAAACCGTCGCATCGCCTCCCAGACTTTAGAGATGCCCGGGTTGGCGGGAGATTGCGTGGCCGTGGATCGGTCGGGCTCTAGGGCCGACTTTGAGGGCCGTCGCGCGCTGACGGGGCCCTCGTGACTCCTCCGCGGCGCGGGGCCTAGAATCGCCAGCCACGCGGACGTAGCTCAGTTGGTAGAGCGTCGGCTTCCCAAGCCGAAGGTCGCGGGTTCGACCCCCGTCGTCCGCTTGCA
>DASSZP010000094.1:0-21090 GCA_035713465.1 Solirubrobacteraceae bacterium
TCGACCACCTCAAACCGGTCGCCGCTGGCCACCACGCGCTCAGCTTCGGGGATGACATGGCCGGGGACGACGGCGAACCGGCGCGAGTCAGCGCGGACCCGTTCGTACTCGACCAGGGTGAGCCGGACGTGCTCCTGGCAGGCTGAGTTCCCACACTCGCAGATGAACTCCAGCAGCTCCGGGTTGTCCGGTACCTGCTGAAGCCCGGCGTTCAGGCGCTCGTTGATCTCCCTAAAACGGGATTCGTTGCGCGCGATCTGCGCTGTGCGCCGTTCATCCATGGGTGTGATTCTCCTCGACTTGCGCTGGTTTCGCCTTGATGGCGAGCAGCGCCATGTCGTCGCGGGTCCGGCCGGCCAGCAGATCGACGGCCCGGCGCTCGACGGCGTCGACCACCTCCTCGGCCGAGCGCCCGACGCATGCCGCCAGCGTGGCCCGTAGCTCCCGCTCGCCGCGCGTGGCGTCGTCGCGGCTCACCTCGGTGATCCCGTCGGTGTACATCAGCAACAGATCTTCCGGCGCCAGGCGGAGCGGCGCCTCCTGGTAGCTCGCATCCGTGAACGACCCCACCAGGGGGCCGGTGCCGGTGGCGATCTCCTCCACGCTGCCGTCCCGCCGCAGCAGCAGGGGCGGGACGTGCCCTCCGTTGGCAAACCGGCCGTGCAGGCCACCGGCGCCTGGACGCAGACGAGCGCAGATGACCGTGCAGAAGTGCCGGGCCGAATCGGCGACCATCGCCCGGTTCAGCAGGGCCAGGGCCGCGGCCGGATCTGACCCGAGCAGCGACGCGGTGGTCAATGTGTGCCGCGTCAGCGCGGTCACCGCGGCGGCCTGTGCTCCCTTCCCGGAGACGTCACCGATCACGAACGCCCAGGTTCCGTCGCCCGCGGGCAGGACGTCGTAGAAGTCGCCGCCCACCGCGGTCGCGTCACCGGCGGGTCGGAATCGTGCGGCGATCTCGACCCCGGGGATCAAGGGAAGCGGCCGCGGCCGCAGTCCCATCTGCAGCATCTCGGCGATCCGCGAGCGCTCGGTGTACAGCTTGGAGTTCTGGATGTGCAGCGCGGCGCGCGCGGCCAGGGTGGTGATCAGCTCGATGTCGCTGGGCTCAAAGCGGCGCCCGGAGTCGCCCAACACGAACGTCAGGGCACCGACCGCACCCTCCGGCCCCTTCAGCGGCGCGATCACGTAGTGGCGCACGTTGAGGTTCTCCAGCAGCCGCAGGTGCTCGGGGTCCTCCGCCGCGGCGCGGATCGCCTCGGGCGGAAGGTCCTCGACGATCTCGAGCTCCCCGCTGCGGATCACGTTGGCCGCGCCGGTCGCCTGCTCCGGATCCGGCGGATGGCGCGCGATGAGCTGCCGCGCCAGTTCTTCCCGGCCGGGGTCACGGTGAGCCACGGCGAGGATGCGCAGCGCGCCCGTCGGCTCCAGCATGGTCAGCGCTGTCCAGTCAGCCACGGCCGGGACGGCACTGCGGACGACCGCCTGCAGGGTGCTCTCCCAGTCGATCGACTGTGCCATCTGCCGTCCCGCCTCGGTGAGCACCGTCAGACGTGCCCGGCCCAGCTCGGCCTCCTCGCGCGCCCGTTCCGCCTCCTCGCGCGCCCGTTCCGCCTCCTCGCGAGCCCGCTCAGCCTCCTCCCGGGCGGCGTTGGCGCGAACCTCGGCCGCCTCAGCGTCGGCCCGGGCCAGCAGCGCCTCCCGCAGCAATTCCGATTGCGTCTGGGCTGCGGTCGGGTCGGGAGCGCGACGATCGGGCTGCACATCCCCGTCCTATCACGACCGGTGAGCCCGTGTCCCCAGCGCTGGACCTACCGCGGGGTGGCCCTTCCGCGTCAGTCGTGCCGACCGGTCGGCCGCCGGGCGGCGGGGGTCCAGCCTGTCTCCCTCGGGTGTCCCATCGTGTTGCGCAGCACCCCGATTCCCTCGATCTCGAGCTCGACGACGTCGCCGGGCTCGAGCTGGCGCCCGAGCTCCAGGCCGCAGCCGCCGCCCACTGTCCCGGTGCCGAGCAGCGCCCCCGGGACCAGCGGTTCCCCGGCCGAGGCCCAGGCCACGAGCTCGGGGATGCTCCACAGGATCGAGTCGCTGAAGGCCGAGGACCACGTCTCACCGTTGACGCGCGCGAGCATCGCCAGCCGGCCGGGCAGCGCGTCCGCGGTCACGATCCACGGACCCACCGCGGAGGCGAAGTGCTTGCCCTTGGACGGGCCGAGCCGGCCCTCCATCTCCCGCATCTGGATGTCGCGGGCGCTGAAGTCATTGAGGATCGTGTAGCCGAAGATGTGCCCGGCGGCCGCCTCCGGCGTGAGGTCGCGGCCCGGGCGGCCGATCACGATCCCGAGCTCGAGCTCGTAGTCCATCCGCCGGCTGTAGGACGGCCACGGCATCTCCGCCTCGGGGCCGATGATCGCCTCGTGGTTGGCCAGGTAGGAGACCGGCAGCTCGTAGAGCACGTCGGGCGGCTGCCCACCCCCGAGCTCGTACGCGGTCTCGAAATGCTCGGCGAAGGCCATGAAGTCACGGAACGAAGGCGGATCCAGCGGCGCCATCAGCGCGGCCGCCGCAAGCTCCACCACCGCGTCGCCGCTCGTGTCCGCGGCGGCCCGCTGCGCCGCCTCGAGGAACGCGGGCCCGGCCTCGATCGCCGCGGCCATGCTCTCCGGGACCACCGCCGCTGCGATCCGCGCCGCGGCCACCGGACCGACTCCCAAGCGTTGCAGACGTAAACGCTCGACGCCGCGCAGGTCGATGCCGTGCCCATCATCGGCGCTTGCGACGATGACCCGCGGCGTGGGCCCGTCCGGGCCGGGGACGAGCGCCCGTCCGATCTTCATCGGCTCGGGCCGGCCGCGCTGGTCGGGACGCTCACACGGAACAGGCGCTCGGCCGCGTTCTCGCCGAGGATCTTCGCCTTGGCCCGGTCGCTGACCTGCGGCAGGGCCCGGATCGTCTCCCAGATCGGCGCGTTGTCCCAGCCCGGGTAGTTGGATCCGAGCACCACGTTGTCCTCGCCCATCACGTCGATGAGCAGCGTCAGCGCCCGGGGATCGTGCACCACGGTGTCAAACCAGAAGCGCTTCAGGTACTCGGCCGGCGGGCGCTTCAGGCGCTCGCCGGCGTCGCGGTGCCCGGCGCCGAACACCCTGGCCTGGTGCTCCATGCGCCCGAACTGGTAGGGGATCATGCCGCCCCCGTGCGGGACCATGATCCGCAGATCGGGATGGCGGTCCAGGGCGCCGCTGAAGATGAACCCGATCACCGCGGCGGTCTCGGAGAACAGGTAGCCCCACGCCCAATCGAGCTGGTACTTCAGCAGCCACTCGCCGCCTCCCGCCCGGAGATCCATGTCCTGCCCGAGCGCGACGGGATGCAGCAGGATGGGGACGTCGAGCTGCTCGACCGCGGACAGGAACTCATCGCATTCGGGGTCGGCCAGCGTCCGGTCGGGCCCGAGGACGTAGCCGAGCGAGCAGGCCTTCAGCCCGAGCTGCGCGACGGCGCGTTCGAGCTCCTCGGCGGCCATGACCAGATCCTGCATGGGCAGCTGGGCCGAGCCCCAGAAGCGGTCCGGGTGCTCGGCGATGTGCGCGGCCGTCTCGTCGTTGAAGGCCCGCGAGAACTCCCGGTTGACCGGCGCCTCGAGGTGATAGCTGAAGATCATCGGGCTCGGCTGCAGCACGTTGATGTCGACGCCGGCCGCGTCCATCTCCGGGATCTGGCCGCCGAGCCCGCTGCCCCAGAACTTGTCCGGGGTGGTGGGGATGTTGTACTCCACGTCGCCGGAGCGAAAGTGCCAGCCGCCGTCGGGGCCGGTGGTCATCGAGATGCCGTAGGGCTCGATGATCGGTAGCACCGAGGCGGGCTGGTAGTGCGTGTGGACGTTGATCACTGGGGGCACGGCGGTTCCTCTCCTCGGAGCCCGGCGCCGCGCGCCGGGACAGGCTCAACGGATTGCGACCGGTCCCGGCGGGCCGCCGGCCGTGCCGACGAACGGCAGCGGCGAGGCGCTCAGCAGCATCTCGTAGCGGCCGTCCTCGGCACACGCGCGCGCGAGCGCCTCGAAATCGAACATCTCCCCCAGCGGGATGCCCATGTACACGAGCGCGGGGAGATGGAAGGGCTGAAAGGCGCCGGCGATCTCGTTGGGGCGGACCTCGACCCCCCAGGTGTCGCTGGCCACGGCGCCGACCTGATGCTCGGACAGCCACGGGACGGTCAGGAACGACAGACCGGGGGCGTCGCCGCCCGCGTAGGTCCCCCACCCCTGGACCCGGCATCGGGCAAGCTGGCCGGTGCGGATGAGGACGATGTCACCCGCCTGGATCGTCACCCGCCCGAACTCGGCCGCCGCGTCGAGATCCTCGGGGGTAATCGCGTCGCCGTCCTGCAGCCAATCCACGCCCTGGCTGGCCGGCAGGTCGAGCAGCACACCGCGCCCGACCAGCCGGCCGGTCAGCTGCTCCAGGCCGTTGCGCGCCGACCCGGAGGCGGTGCTCATCGAGGCCGGGTATCCGTTGTACATCCGCCCGCGATGAAAGATGTGGCACAGGCTGTCCCAGTGGGTGGCGGACTGCAGGTGCATGACGACGGTGTCGTCGGCGAACCCCATCGCCATCGGGAACGGCGCCCCGTCCCACTGCTGGCGGCCGAGCTCGTGATCTGTGCCCGAGGCGACGGTGAAGCACATGCAGTTGAAGCGCCCGTGGGCGCCGGTCTGGGGACCGCCGTCGCCGAGGGTGAGCCCGAGCGGCACGACCTGCCCGCGCGTCACCGCCCGCGCGGCCGTCCGGACGCAGTCGCGGGTGATCAGGTTGGCCGTGCCGGCCTGGTCGTCGGGGCCCCAGCGGCCCCAGTTGCTGAAACGCTCGATGTACTCGTCGAGCAGCTCGGCCTCGATCACGACGGCACGGGCGCGTTAGATCGGCGCGGCCAGGCTGGCGAAGCTCTCGCCCTGCAGCCGGCCGGCGTCCTCTTCGTGCTCGGCCGCGCTCTTCTCCCACTCCGAAAGCTGGACCGAGTTCTGCACGACCATCCGGCAGCGGTCGTAGCGGCGCTCCATGAACTTCTCGAGCGCCGTCGGCAGGTCGGTCTCGGAGGCGAGCAGCTCGCCCAGGACGATCCCGTCCTCGAGCGCGATCGCGCCGCCCATGGCCAGCTGCGGCGTCGTCGCGTGGGCCGCGTCGCCGATCAGCAGCACCCGGCCGCGGAACCACGGTGCGGGCATGAGCAGCCAGTAGAGCTTGCGCACGTCGACCTGCTCGGGCTCGATGATCGTGTCCCGCACCTCGGCCACCAGGCCGCCGAACACCGACAGCAGCTCGCGCATGCGGGCGGGCCGCTCCTCGGGCGGGGGCAGCACGTCGTCGGCCACCGGCTGGACGAGGAACTCGTACATCTTGTCCTCGGCCAGCGGGGTGAACCCAGTCTTCAGCCCGGGGCCGTAGAACTGAAACTCACCGGTCATCGACGGGGGGCGGTGCAGCAGGGCTCGCCACACGGCCTGGCCGAGCGGCTGGGGATCGGGCGCGTCCTCCCCGAAGACCATCGTGCGGATCTGCGAACGCATCCCGTCGGCGCCCAGCAGTAGGTCGTAGCTGCCGCTCGTGCCGTCGCTCAGCTCCACGTCGACGCGGTCCTCGTGCTGCGTCAGCGCGGTCACGGTCATGCCGGTGCGGACCGCGACGCCCTTCTCCTGCGCCGTGGTGGCCAGGATGCGGTGCAGGGTCGGGCGCATCATCCCGCCCACGGCGGGCCAGTCCGGTCCCAGCAGGCCCTCGATCTCGAGCCGGTGGAACATCTCACCGTCGGCGTTGAACAGGCACATCTCCGAGCCGCCCGCGCCCTCGGCCATGCACTCCTTCAGCACGCCGAGCTGCTTGAGGGCGCGCATCGCTGGGCCCATCAGCGTGATGCCGGTGCCCAGCGCGCCCCACACCGGCTCGCGCTCGATGATCTCGACGTCGATGCCCTCGCGCTGCAGCGCGATCGACGCCGACACGCCGGACAGGCCGCCGCCGACGATCAGAACGCGGTCGACAGCGGTACTCATGAGACGCTCACCATGGCCAACGGTTTCTCCTCTCCTGACGCCCGGGGAGGCCGGGCCCTCTCACTCTGCGCCAACTGTATCCAGAACGTCTTTCTGGGTCAAATACGCCGTGGCGGATGCAGTAGTCCTCCGGTCAGTCGGCGGCGTGGACGGCCACGGACTTGACGTCCACGAACTCCCGGATGCCGTAGTCGCCGAGCTCGCGGCCGTAGCCGCTGCGCTTGACGCCGCCGAAGGGCAGCCGGGCGTCGGAGAACACGATCGAGTTGACGAAGACCATGCCCGCCTCGATCCGCGCCGCCACCGCCTTGCCGCGCTCGAGGTCACGGGTCCACACTGAGGCCCCGAGACCGAAGTCGGTGCGGTTGGCCATCGCGATCGCCTCCTCCTCGTCGGCGACGCGCACGATCGCGGCGACCGGACCGAACGTCTCCTCGGCGAAAACGGCCATCTCGGGCGTGACGCCGGTCAGCACGAGCGGCGTCACGAAGCAGCCCGGCTCGCCCTCGCCGGGGAAGCCTCCGGTGGTGACCTGCGCCCCGGTCGACACCGAGGCCTGCACCTGGCGGCGCAGCTCATCGACCAGGTCGGGGCGCGCGAGCGGGCCGACGTCGGTGGCGGGGTCGAGCGGATCGCCGACGCGCAGGGCGGCGACGGCGTCGGTCAGCCGGCGCTCGAAGTCCGCGGCGACGGAGTCGACGACGATGAAGCGCTTGGCGGCGATGCAGGCCTGGCCGGCGTTGATGTTGCGCCCGCGGCAGCCCTCGCGGGCCGCGGCGTCCAGGTCGGCGTCCTCGAGGACGACGAACGGGTCAGAGCCCCCGAGCTCCATCACCGACCGCTTGAGGTGCCGGCCCGCGGTGGCGGCCACGCGGCTGCCCGCGTGTTCGCTGCCGGTCAGCGCGACGCCGCGCACGCGCTCGTCGGCGAGGATTCCCTCGACCGCCGCGGGCCCGATCAGCAGGGTCTGAAAGACCCCCTCGGGAAAGCCCGCCTCGCGGAACGCGGCCTCGATGCGGGTCGCGCAACCCGGCACGTTGGACGCATGCTTGAGCAGCGCGACGTTGCCCGCCACCAGCGCCGGCGGCGCGAAGCGGAAGACCTGCACGTAGGGGAAGTTCCACGGCATCACGGCCAGCACGACGCCGCGCGGCTCAAAGCGCACGTAGTTCTCCACGGCTCCGCCGTCGGCGATCACCTCGGGCGCGAGCAGCCGTTCGGCGTGCTCGGCGTAGTGCTCGCAGAAGAGGGCCGACTTCTCGACCTCCCCCTCGGCCTCGCGCAGGATCTTGCCCATCTCCAGGCTGGCCTCCCGGGCCAGGTCCGCTTTGTGGGCGCGCAGGGTCGCCGCCAGTGCGCGCAGGCGCTCGCAGCGCTCGGCCAGCGGAGTGGCTCGCCAGCTCGCGAAGGCATCGTGCGCGCGCCCGATCGCCGCGCTGACCTCCGCCTGACTCAGCTCCTCGAACTGTCCGAGGGCGGCTCCGTCGACGGGGTTGACAGCGGTCAGGGTCATGGCAGGGGCTCCTTCCGGGGCGGGACGAGAATGGCGATGAAGCGCGCGCCGGCCGGCCCGGCGGTGATGCCGTGCTCCACCTCGCCGGGAATGATCGACCACCCGCCGGCCGCGAGCGTGCGCGTCTCGCCGCCGGCCGTCAGGGCGACCTCGCCCTCGATCACGAGCGTGGTCTGCTCCTGGGGATGGCGGTGCAGCGGGAAGGTGGCGCCGGCGTCGAAGCGGTACTGCTGCACCGTCGCCTTCTCGGTGCCCAGCACGCGCCGGTCGATGCCGGGGTAGGGCTGCTCGGGCGCGAGCGCGTCGAAGACGCCGGTGCGGGTCACCCGGCGGCCGGCTGCGACTCGACGGCGAAGCTCATCCCGCTGGCCCAGATGACGTCGATGACCGCTTCGGCCAGACGCCAGGCCCCGTCCTCGCGGCGGGCCTGGAACGCGTAGCGCAGACCGACGTCGGCGTGGACCTCGGGTTCGGCGGCGTTGGGCACGTGCACGGCGATCGCGTACCAGCTCCCGCGCGCCCGGTCCCCGTCGACGTCGACGATCTCGTTCATGATCAGGTGCTGCAGGCGGTCGTACTTGGCCAGATCGCGGGCCGGACCGGCCACGATCTCCGCGCGGCCGCGCCGGCGCTGGCCCATGATCTCGAACTCGCCGTCGGTGGCGAAGGCGTTGGCGTAGCCGTCCCAGTCCTTGCGGTCGATCGCCGCCCAGGCGTCGCGGATGAGGCGCACGATGTCGCGCTCGGCCTGCCTTAAGTCCTCGCCCACGCGGACTCCTTGGTCTGGCTGGGGACCTCGGCCACGCAATGGTTGCGCTGCGTGCCCAGGCCGGTGATCGTGCCCTCCATGACGTCTCCGGGGGCCAGGAACACGCCGCGGCTCGCGCCGTTGCCGGCCGGCGAACCGGTCAGGACGAGGTCTCCGGCGCGCAGCTGCGCGACCTCGGAGATGAACGCGACCAGCGCCGGCACGCCGAAGACCATGTCGACCGTCGTCTCGTCCTGCATCGTCTCGCCGTTGACCCGCAGGACGATCTGGAGGTTCATCGGATCCGCCACGTGCGCGGCGGGCACGAACAGCGGGCCGGTGGGCAGGAAGGTCGGCGAGCCCTTGCCCGCCAACCAGTCCAGACCCATGCCGCGGGCGTCCGGCCGGTTCAGCGCGTCGCGCGAGGTCACGTCGTTGCAGATCGTGTAGCCGGCGACGTGGTCCAGGGCGTCCGACGGGGCGACGCGGCGGGCGTCGCGGCCGATCACCGCGGCCAGCTCGAGCTCCCAGTCGGGCTGCTTGCAGTCGCGCGGCAGCACCACGTCATCGTGGGCGCCGACCATCCCGTGAGCGGTCCCGAGGAACACGAACGGCCGGCCGTGGTTCAGGCGCTCCTCCAGCTCGGCCCGCGCCGCGTCCCGCGCGGCGGCCCCGAGTCCGTCCGAGTCGTCGCCCCGCGCCTCAGCCCCGGCCATCAGGTCGAGGACGTGCTGGCGGTAGTTGGCGCCCGCCTGGAAGATCTGACCCGGCGGGAGGATCGGCGGCAGCGGCGCCAGCGCGTCGAAGGCCAGCTCGTAGGCGTCGGGCGCGAGCCGGTCGGCGAGCGCCTGCAGGGCCGGGAAGGCCGCGTCCCAGTCGGTCACGAGCTCGCGCAGCGACGCGTCGCGCCCGAGCTGCGGGGCGAGGGCGGTCGCGCGATCCTCGCGGACGATCACGGCCTGGGGGTGCCCCGCGGGGGAGGTCACGGTCGCCAGGGCAAAGGGGGTGGGAGAGCCGCCGTTCATCGCCATATGAAGTGTATCCACATTACCGTACTGTCGCACAAATGCCAAGGGCGATCTTTATCTTGACTTCGGATACCAACGTGGATACGGTGGCCCCGTTGCTGATGCACCGTGGCCGTCCGCGGACCTTCCGGCGTCCACTCAACCCAGGAGAGGGAATACCGTGTCGCGTCGACTGATCGCCCACCTTGCGCACGTCGAGATCCTGACCCCCCACCCGGCGGAGTCACTCGCGTTCTTCACCGATGTCATCGGTCTCGAGGAGACCGTCCGCGAAGGCCAGTCGGTCTACCTCCGCGGCTGGGGCGAGTGGCATCACCACAGCCTGCAGCTCACCGAGGCCCCTCAGCCCGGTCTCGGCCATCTCGGCTGGCGGACCTGGAGCCCGGAGGACCTCACCACCGCGGTCGCGCGTGTCGATGAGCGGGGAGCGGGGATGGGCTGGTTCGAGTCCTCGGTGGGCCATGGCCCGGCCTACCGCTTCAAGCCGCCCGCGGGGCAGATCCACGAGCTGTTCTGGGAGTCCGAGGAGTACGTCGCGCCGCCGGAGATGCAGTCGCCGTTCCCCGACCGGCCGCAGCGCTTCGTGCCCCGCGGGGTCGCGCCGCGGATGATCGATCACTGCACCGTGCTGACCAAGGACCCGGTCGCCGACGCGGAGTGGATGCGCGACACGCTGGGCTCGACCTTCACCGAGTACACGATGCTCAACGAGGAATCGGACCTGGTCGTGTTCGCGATGTCGACCAACAACGAGAAGTCGCACGATCTGGGACTGATCCTCGATCAGAGCGACATCCCGGGACGCCTGCACCACGTCGCCTGGTGGGTGGACTCGCGCGACGAGCTGCTGCGCGCCGCCGACGTGCTGCTCAACGCCGACGTGCCGATCGAGTTCGGGCCCGGACGCCACGGCATGGGCGAGCAGGAGTACATGTACTTCCGTGAGCCCGGGGGCACGCGCGTGGAGATCAACACCGGCGGCTATCGCAACTACGTCCCCGACTGGCAGACCCGGCGCTGGGTCCCCTCCCAGGGCTCGAACACGATGTACAAGAACGTCGCCATGCCGGACTCGATGATGGAGGGCTTCCCGCCCGCGCAGGCCACCCCGGACGCCGACCACGACGCCGCCAACCCCTGGTCGGTGGCGGGCGTGCACTAGCCGCGGGCGCGCGGTCACGGCCCCATGCCCCGGATCATCGACCTGTCGGCGCCGATCACGCCGAGCGGCGCCGACGCGGCGGCGTTTCAGCGCACCGAGGTGGAGTACTTCGATCACGCGGCCGGCGCGGCGGAGATCGAGGCGATGTTCGGCGTGCCGGCGCGGCTGCTGCGCGACGGCGAGGGCTGGACGCGGGAGGTGCTGACGCTCGGGACGCACAACTCGACGCACGTCGACGCGCCGTATCACTACAACTCGCACATCGCCGGGCGGCCGGCGGCGACGATCGACGAGCTGCCGCTCGAGCGCTTCTACGGGCCCGGCGTGGTGCTCGACTTCAGCGGCCGGGCCGACGGTGAGGCGATCGACGTCTCCGACGTCGAGGCGGCGCTGGCCGCGCTGCCGCACACGCTGGCGCCGGGCGACATCGTCCTGATGCGGACCGGCCGCGACGCCTTCTACGGCCAGGAGGACTACGTCCACCGCGGCCCGGGCGTGACCGCGGCCGCGACGCGCTGGATGTATGACCGGGGCGTGCGGGTGATGGGGATCGACGCCTGGGGCTGGGACCGGCCGTTGCGCCTGCAGGCCGCCGAGGCACTGGAGCGCGACGCGGCCGGGGTCTTCTGGGCGGCGCACCAGGCGGATCTGGACTACTCGCAGATCGAGCGCCTGGCCAACCTCGACCAGCTTCCGCCCACCGGCTTCACCGTCGCCTGCTTCCCGCTGCCAGTCGTCGGCGCGAGCGCCGCGCCGGCCCGCGTCGTCGCCATCCTGGACTGAGCGTGCGCGTCGACACCCACGTCCATCTCGTGCCCGAGGGCTACCGGGCGATCCACGACCAGCGCGAGCTCTCCCCCATGCCGCTGCCGCCGTGGGACCCGGACATGACCGCTGCGTTCATGGATCGCCACCGGATCGACGCCGCGGTGATGTCGCTGGCGCCGCCCGGGGTGTGGTTCGGGGATGCGGGCCTGGCCGCCGAGCTGGCCCGCATCGTCAACGAGGCGACCGCTGAGCTCGTGCGCTCGGCCCCCGGGCGCTACGCGGGGCTGGCTGTCCTGCCCCTCCCCGACGTCGATGCGGCGCTGGCCGAGCTGGCCTATGCGCTCGACGTGCTCGGCCTCGACGGCGTGGCGCTGCTCTCCAACACCGGCGGCGTCTATCCGGGCGATCCGCGGGTCGCTCCGGTGTGGTCAGAGCTTGACCGCCGCGGCGCCTACGTGCTGCTGCATCCCGCCGCGCCGGCGGCCGGACCGGCGCTGCCCGAGCACCCGATCTGGCTCTACGAGTTCCCGTTCGACACGACGCGCGCGGTCATCAACCTCATCTACTCGGGCACCCTGGAGGGCGACGGCGGCCTGCGCCTGCAGATCGCCCACCTCGGCGGCACGGCGCCATTCCTGGCCCACCGGATCGCCTCGCTGGCCGTGCGCGAGCCCGAGAAGGCGGCGGCCGCGCCCTCCGGGCCGCTGCCGGCCCTGGCGCGCTGCTGGTTTGACACCGGGCTCTCCAACCACCGCACGGCGATCAGCGCCACGGCCGACCTCGTGCCCTTCGAGCGGATCGTGTTCGGCACCGACTGGCCGTACGCGGCGCTGGCGGAATCCGGAGACCCAACCCCGGAGCTCGACTACCTCGGCGAGCGCCGCGCCCAGCTCGAGGCCGAGAACGCCCGGGCGCTCGTGCCGCGGCTGTACTAGCTGAGGGTCAGCTTCTTGGCCGCGCCCGGCGCGACCGTGTCCATCGTCGTGCGCAAGCGGGCCAGGTCGTGGTCGGGATCCATCCCGCGGAACACGAGCGCGGCCGTGACCGCGTAGTGCTCGGCCAGGCGCAGCGCGGCCCGGTCGGCGTCCCCCTCGGCCGCGGCGGCGACGATCGCCGCGTGCTCGGCGGCCCGGCTCTCCCAGGCCCCGGTCACGCCCCAGCGCAGCCGGTAGCGCTCCGCATGGTCGAAGAGCTGATCGATCTCCGCGGTGACGCGGGGCCCGGCGCCGGCGATGAGGACGGTGTGGAAGGCCATGTGCGGGATCCGCCAGCCGCGCATATCCCCCACCTTCATGTAGTGCGCCATCTGGGCCATATAGCCCTCCAGCGCGGCGAAGTCATCCGAGGTCAGGGTCGGCACGGTGATCCGGATCGCCACGCACTCCAGCGCGATCCGCATGATGTACAGCTCCTCGGCGTCGTCGCTGGACAGGTCCGCGATGCGTACCCGCCGGTTGGGCTCGGAGATGACCAGCCCCTCGCGCTGCAGCATCCGCAGCGCCTCACGCAGCGGGGTGCGCCCGGCGTCGAGCAGCTGGGCGAGCGCGGTCTGCGAGGTGGTCGCGCCGGCTTCGATCTCCCCGCGCAGGATCGCGTTGCGCAACCGTTCGTGGACGATCGCTACGTGCTGGCCGTCCCGGGTGTTCGTTTCCTCGATTTGCGCCATTCTGGACACACTCGACGCTACCAGAGCTTCAGGCCGCCGCTTGGATACTGATGGTCATAGGTGCAACATCTCCTCGGCCTGCGCGGCCGTCGCCGGCTCGCGGTCCAGCGCCCGGGCCACGTGCGCCAGCCGCGCGGTGAGCTCCCCGTTGCCGGTGGTCGGCTGCCCGCGCCGCACCAGCAGCGTGTCCTCCATGCCGGTGCGGGCGTTGCCCCCCATGGCCAGGCCGATCGCGGTCATGGCGAGGTTGTGGCGGCCGATCCCGATGACCTGCCAGATGCTGCCCGCGGGCATCCGGTCGATCAGCGCCACGAGCGTGGCCGCGGTCGCGGGCATGCCCCCGAGCACGCCCATGACCAGCGAGAACTGCAGCGGCTCGCGCAGCAGCCCCTCGCGGTGCAGGGCCAGCGCCATCTCGAGGTGGCCGGCGTCATAGAGCTCGAGCTCGGGCTTGACCCCCAGCTCGCCCATCCGGTAGGCGAGGCGCCGCACGGCGTCCGGCGGGTTGCTGAACTCGCCGTTGCCGAAGGTCATCGAGCACACGTTCAGCGTGGCCATGCGCGGCCGGGCCTCGACGAGCTGCTCGCGCTCGGCGAAAGGCACGGAAAGCCCGACGCCGGTCGAGAGCTGGACCAGGGCCCCGCAGGCGTCCTCGATCAGCCCGACCGTGCGCCGGGCCGTCTCGAGGTCGGCGGTCGGCCGCTGCTCGCCGTCGCGCAGGTGCACGTGGACGACGGCGGCGCCGGCCTGGTGGGCCTCGGCGGCCGCGGCGGCGATCTCCTCGGGCGTGGTCGGCAGCGCCGGGTTGTCGGCCTTGGTGGCGATCGGGCCGGTCAGCGCGGTGGTCAGGACGGCGCCGCTCACGCCGTCACCTTCTGCGGTGTGGTGCTGGTCAGACGCGTGATCACCCGCTCGCGGGTGGCGGCGGCGTCGTGGTCGGTCCAGGTGCGGTAGCCGGCGCCGGTCTTCATCCCCAGCCGCCCGGCCGCGACGCGCTCGCGCAGGCCGGCCGCCGGCTCGGACGGCGGGTGCAGTTGCGGCAGCACGTACTCGTGGATGGCCAGCGTCAGGTCCAGGCCGACGAGGTCGGCATTCTCGATCGGCCCGAGCACGGGCAGGCGCAGGCCGAATCCGGACTTGATCACCGTGTCGACGGTCTCGGCGTCGCAGACTCCGGTGTCGACGAGGTCGAACGCCTCGCGCCACAACGCGTGCTGCAGGCGGTTGCCGATGAAGCCGGCCACGTCACGGCGCACATGGACCGGCGTCTTGCCCAGCGTTGTGAGCAGCGCCATCGTCCGCGTGACCGTGTCGGGCTCGGTGTCCGGGCCCTGCACGACCTCGACGAGCGGGATCAGGAACGGGGGGTTCCACCAGTGGGTGCCGAGGATGCGCCCGCGCCGCTGCGCGGCGGCGGCTACGTCACCGACGCGCAGCACCGACGTGTTCGTGGCGAGGATCGCCTCGGGGGCGGCGAGCGTGTCCAGGCGGGCGAACAGCTCGCGCTTGAGCTCGAGGTTCTCGGGGACGGCCTCGAACACCCAGTCGGCGTGCGTGACCGCGGTGCTCAGGTCGTCGGTCAGGTGGATGTCGGGACGGCGTGGATCTCCTGTGGCCGCGAGGTTGGCGGCGATCTTGTCCCGGACCGCGGCCAGGGCGTCGGGGGCGGCGTCGTGGACGGTCACCTCAAGGCCCCCGAGAGCCAGCACCTGGGCGATGCCGTGGCCCATCAGCCCGGCGCCGATCACCGCCGCGCGCGCCATCACTCCCCCGGCTCGATCCGGAACTCGCCCTGCGGGTCGACCATCGCGACGAGGCGGACGATGCAGCCGTCGCCCCGGGTCCAGCGCCAGGGGAAGGCGGCGAAGGTGACCCGCCGGCCGGTGACCGCGTCGATCTGGCCACCGACATTCTCAAAGCCGACGATCCCGTTGCCGAGCAGATGGCGGTGGCACGGCTCCCAGAGCGGGAAGTCGGTCTTGAGCTCCCCACCGCCGGTGTGCGCGGCGTACTCCTCGGCGATGCCGGCGATGAGCGGGCCGTTGGGCTGCAGGCCGATCGCCGTCCCCAGCGGATGGTCAAGCGCCTGGCAATCGATCCCGAAGCCCTTGACGCCCTTGGCGGCCAGCCACGCGCCGGCCTCGTCGTAGGTGCCGGGCGACTCCACGAAGTAGCGGCGCGAGTCGCCCCAGTACCGGTGCCAGCCGGTGTTGACGATCACGATGTCCCCCGCGCGGATCTCCGGGGTGGCATTCTCAAGGTCCTCGGCGGTGATCACCTCCCACTTCTCCTTGGGGATCGAGACGACGACACCGGTCCCGAAGTAGGAGGCGAGCGGAAGCTCGTCGATGAACGGGGTCCCCTCGATCACGTGCGCAGGCGCGTCGGTGTGCGTCGTGCAGTGCATGAAGGTGGTGATCTGCTGGGAGAGCACACCCGACTTGGCGTGGTAGTGGAAGCGCTCGATCTTCACGTCGGGGAAGTAGGGCCACAGCGGCGCGTCGTGGCCCCACGGGTGCGAGAGGTCAAAGAACTGAACGCCCGTGCGGGGATCGACAGACTGGGGGGATTCGCTCATGAGAGTCAGCGCCCGCGGTCCAGGCGCAGGACCCGGCGCACGGCCGCGGCGCGGCGGGCCGTGCCCTGGTACTTGGCCGCGCCGACCGCGAGCAGCAGCGCGATGCCGTTGAACAGATCCGGGATCCAGATCGGGGCCCCGGCGAGCTGCAGGCCCTTGACGCCCGTGGCCAGCACGTAGACGGCCAGCAGAGTCCCCCACACGTTGAAGCGCCCGCCGCGGAACTGGGTCGAGCCCAGGAACGCGGCCGAGAAGGCGGGCAGCAGATAGGCCGGTCCGATCGTCGGGTCACCGGTGCCCAGCGAGGAGCTGACCAGCACGCCGGAGAAGGCGGCGATCGCACCACAGGCGACGAGCGCGAGCACGATGACCAGCGAGGTCCGCACGCCGGCGAGCCGGGCGGCCTCGATGTTGCCCCCGGTCGCGTAGACACGGCGCCCGGCCGGTGTGCGCTCGAGCACGTACCAGGCCACCACCGCGACGACGAGCATCAGATAGACCGGCAGCGTGAGGCCGAGGATCTGGGTCGTGCCGATCTGCTGAAAGGCGTTGGAGAGGCCGAGGATCTGTGAGCTGTTCGAGATCCAGGCGATCACCGCGAGCAGGATCGAGCTCATGCCCAGCGTGGCGATGAACGAGTCGATCCGGGCCCGGACGACGAGCAGTCCGTTGAGCAGGCCGACGAGCGCCCCGCCGACGACGGTCAGCGCAATCGCCGGGACGAGCGCGACGCCGTGGTTGATCATCAGCCACGCGACGAGGATCGCGCCGAAGCCGAGCGTGGCGCCGATCGCCAGGTCAAAGGTGCCGGCCGAGAGCGCGATGACCAGGCCGATGGCGAGCATCGCCGTCACCGCCTGGCTGGAGATCAGCGCCTGCCAGGTGCTGCCGGCCAGGAACGTGTCCGGCACCCACAGCGAGAAGATGATGAAGATGACCGCGAACACGTAGACCGCGCTGATGTTGCGGAACGAGAGCGCCCGGCCGAGGTTGCGCAGGTCGGGCCGGGACCGGGGCGGTCTCGCCTCGGCGCCGCGCGAGCGGCCGGCCGGATGGGGCGTTGGTTCAGCCACGTGACTCATGCCTTTGCTCGACTTCCCTTCGTCGTGAGCCCAGGGCCTCGCTGACCAGCCGGGCCTCGCTGAGCTGCGGTTTGTGCACCTCGGCGACGAGCTCCCCATCGCGCATGACCAGCACCCGGTCGCAGATGAGCGCCAGCTCCTTGGCGTCGGCGGAGGAGATGACGATCCCGGCCCCCGAGGAGGCCGCGCCGGCGATGAGCTGGAAGATCCCCGCCTTGGCGCCGACGTCGACGCCCTGGGTCGGCTCGTCCATGAGCAGCACCTTGGGGTCGACGCGCAGCCACTTGGCCAGCACGACCTTCTGCTGGTTGCCGCCGCTGAACAGGGCCAGGGCGCGGTCGGGGTCGGCTGGGCGGACGTCGACGCGCTCGATCCAGCGCCCCACCTCCTCGCGCTCGGCCGGCCCGTCCAGCCACCCGAGCACGCGCTGCAGGGGCTTGAGCCGCGGCAGGGTCATGTTCTCCCGCGCGCTCATCGTCATCACCGCGCCGTGGCGGTGCCGGTCCCCGGGGACGTAGGCCATCCCGGAGTCGATCGCCGCCCGCGGGTTGCGCGTGGTCAGCTCCCGATCCCCGACCCGCAGCTCATCCACCTCGCCCGGTGCGTGGCCGAACAGGATCGAGGCGAGCTCCTCGCGCCCGGATCCGAGCACGCCGCTGATCCCGAGCACCTCGCCGGCGTGCACGTCGAGGTCGAGGCCGTGGATCGTGTCCCCCCGTATGCCGCGCGCGCGGAGGACAGGCTCGCCGCGGTCGGGCCGGGCGTGCTGCGCGTCGGCGGCCGAGATCGCGCCCGCGATCAGCCGCACGAGGTCGTCGTGGTCAAAGCCGCCGCGGCGGACGTCGGCGATCAGGCGCCCGTCGCGCAGCGCGAGTACCCGGTCGGCGAGCTCGACGACCTCGTCGAGGCGGTGTGAAATGAAGATCACGCCGGCGCCCAGGCTGGCCACCTCGCGGACGGCCACGAACAGCTTCTGCACCTCGTCCCCGTGCAGCGACGCCGTCGGCTCGTCGAGCACGAGCACGTTGTGCGGATGGCTCCAGCCGTCCAGCGCGCGGGCGATGGCGACGATCGTGCGCTCGGCCGCGGTCAGCTCGGCGACCGGCCGGGTCACGTCGAAGCGGCCCCCGAAGCCGGCGATCAGGTCGGCGGCCCGGCGGCGCTCCTCCCGGCGCGGCGCCGGCAGCAGCGCGCGGTAGCCGTAGGAGCGGTCGAGATCGAGGTTCTCGACTGTCGTGAGGCCTCCGACGAGGCCGAGGTCCTGGTGGATGAAGTGCAGGCTGACCGGGCTGCCGTCCGGCGCGCGGCCGAGCGTGACCTCGGATCCCGGATCGGGCTCGTGCAGCCCGGCGAGGATCTTGACCAGGGTCGACTTCCCCGAACCGTTCTGCCCGACGAGCGCAACCACCTCGCCGGCGGCCACCGACAGCGAGAGGTCGTCAAGGGCCTTCAGCCCCGGGAACGACTTCGTCAGGTGGCGTACGTCGAGAAGGGGGGTGCTCATCTCCGGGCTCTCGTCATGGTCTGCGTCTGGCTCGCCGGCGGGCGGCCGGGGGCGTCACACCCCGGCCGCTGCGCCGTGCGATCCATCGATCAGCCGCCCGCGCTCCAGAGCTTTCCGAAGCGCTGCCCGAAGTCCGGGTAGCCGGTCCAGCCCTTGCTGGGGTCGAACTTCATGTCCGGCTGGGTCAGGAACTGCACGTCGGTGAGGCCCTTGGCCTCGTCGCCGGTCAGCGGCTGACCGACCATCTGACGGGCGGCCTGATCGAGCAGCGTCCACGCCAGGACAGGCAGGTCGACCGCGAGCACGGCGGTCTCCTTGCCCTCCTTGACGTACTGCAGCTCGGTCGGGCCGGGCGAGTTGCCGAGGGTCTTGATCGTGATCCCGGCACTCTGCAGGGCGGCGGGCAGGCCGCTCTCCAGCTCGTCGATCGAGAACACGGCGAGGCCCGTGCCCGAGTGCGACTGCAGATCACTGACGATCTGGTTGGGCGCGGTGCTCCCCATCGCCGCGATCGGGATCGGCACGACCCGCACCGAGCAAGCCGAGCAGACCTTGCTCAGCTCCGCCTTGTAGGCGTTGGCGACCAGCGGGGTGAACGACAACTCGGGCACGTCGTAGAGCGCGATGCTCTTGGCCGAGCTGAACTTGGCCGCCGTGTAGTCCGCCATCAGCTTGCCCTCGAGCTCAGACGCCGTCTCGGCCGCCTGGGCGGCCTTGATGCCATACTGAGCGGTGCCGAGGATCCCCGTGGTGACGACGGGGATCTTGGCCGCCTGGAGCTCTTTCAGCTGGTTCTTCCAGAGGTCGATGTTGATCGCGGTGGCGATCACCGCCGCGGGCTTGGACGCCACGACACTGTCCCAGGCCTGGCTGACCGTGTTGGCCGCCGAGCCGGCGTTATAGCGCGTGAGGTGAACACCCATGACCTTGGCCGCCGGCTGCAGGAGCTGCCAGAACAGCGCGCAGATCGAGGTGCCGCAGTCCATGAAGGCGACCGTCGCGCCCTTCTTGACCTTGGTGAGCGGATCGGTGACCGGGAACGCGCTCGGGTGCCCGACGTAGGGGGCGATCGCCGCGCTGGCGGCCGCCGCGTTTCCGCCGCTCGAGCTGCTTGCGCTGCTGCTGCTGCTGCTGCTTGCGCCCGCGGCCGCCGCGGCCGTGGTGGCACTGCTGCTGCTGCTTCCGCATGCGGCCAACCCGAGCACGAGCGCGAGCACGACCAACAGCGGCACCGACCGTTTGGCCACTGGATGCACTGTCTCTCTCCTCCTTGAGGGCTTTGAGGCGCCTCCCTTAGGTGGCGGCAAACATATCATGGTGAGCTGATTGGATGCAAGTCGTTATGTTGGCGGCGATCGGAGTGTCTGGACCTAGTCGCGGTGGTGTGATCGGTTTTGTGGGTTTCGCGGCGCCTTTACGCGGCCGCCCGGGTTTGACGTTCCTACGATCAGCCGTATGGCTACGAGCGACACGATGCGCGCCGCGCGCTACCCCACCTCCGGCCCCGACGCCGCAAAGCTCTCCGTGGTCTCGATCCCGCACCCGGTGCCGGCCGCCGGCGAGGTCCTGGTCCGGGTGCGCTTCTCCGGGGTCAACCCGACCGACTGGAAATCGCGGAAGTCGGGCGGCAATGCGAGTGTCTCCGACGTCGTGGTCCCCAACCAGGACGGCGCCGGGGAGATCGTCGCCGTCGGTGAGGGCGTCGATCCGGGCCGGGTCGGCGAACGGGTCTGGCTGTGGGAGGGCCAGTGGCAGCGCGCCCAGGGCACCGCCGCGCAGTGGATCGCCCTTCCCTCCGTGCAGGCGGTCGAGCTGCCATCTGGGGTTTCGTTGTCGCTCGGGGCCGGGCTCGGGATTCCGGCGATCACCGCGCACCGCTGCCTGTTCGCCGACGGCCCGCTGGACGGGGCCCAGGTCCTCGTCCACGGCGGCGCCGGCGCGGTGGGCCACGCCGCGATCGAGCTCGCCCGCTGGCACGGCGCCCGCGTGGCCACGACGGTGAGCTCAGAGGAGAAGGCGGAGCTGGCCCGGGCGGCCGGCGCCGAGCTGGTGGTCAATTACCGGTCAGAGCCTGTGGTCGAGCGGCTGCGCTCGTGGGCACCCGAGGGCGTGGCCCGGATCGTCGAGGTCAACCTGCCGGCCAACGCGTCCCTGGACACCGAGGTGATCGCCGCCGGCGGGGTCATCTCCTGTTACGTCACCGCGGACCGTCCCGTCGAGCTGTCGCGGTCTTTGATGGTGCGCAACGTTTCGATCGGCTTCGTGCTCGTGTACACGATCCCAGTTGCGGCGAAGCTGAAGGCGGTGGCGGACATCTCCGCGGCGCTGCGGGACGGGGCGTTGACCGCGCTGCCCGAGCATCGCTTCCCGTTGGAGGAGGTCGCCGCTGCGCATGACGCGGTGGAGGGCGGTGTGACGGGGAAGGTGTTGGTGCAGCTGCCCTGAGGTCGCCGCGTCGCTGACCACCCCAGATCTCACGCCGCCGCGACGCTTCGGGCAACCTCGAAGAACTCCTCCGGCACCATATCCGCCCAGCCGCCACGTCAACGCCACGGGCCGCTCCGTTCCTGTTCAGACGAGCACCGCGCGGCCGACGAGATTCACCAGGCCGGCTCGAGCGAACGCTCCTGTACGGGCTCATCCTCGCCGGCGCCCCCGACGCCGCGGCCGTCGTGATCGCCGCCAAATCGATCGCCCGCTTCCCCGCATTCTCTGACGAGCGGTTCGCCGGGTACTACCTGATCGGCACGCTGCTGAGCTTCCTGACCGCGGCCGGCATCGGTGTCGCCGTCCGAGCCGCTCTGGGCTTGCATCCGCTTCTCACCGGCAAGCCGTGAGCCGTTCGCGGAGAGGACGTTGATGTCCGGTGCGGTGTCGAGGTCGCCGGTGACGCCGAAGTTGATCCCGCCGTCGTAGGAGAAGATGGCGATCCCGATCCGGACGTGGCCACCGAGGGGAACGAACGGGAACGCCTCGAGCATGCGCGCGC
>DASSZP010000095.1:0-9710 GCA_035713465.1 Solirubrobacteraceae bacterium
GACCGCCACCAAGTCAGCATTCGCCACCGTCGAGGAGGCGCTAGACGACATCTCGGCCGGAAAGATGATCGTGGTCATCGACGACGAGGACCGTGAGAACGAGGGCGACCTTGTGATGGCGGCCCAGTTCGTCACCCCGGACGCGATCAACTTCATGACCCGCCAGGCCGGGGGCTGGATCTGCCTGGCCCTGACCCCCGAGCGCTGCGATGAGCTCGGCCTGGAGCTGATGACGCTCAAGAACGAGAGCGCCCACCAGACGCCGTTCACGGTCACGATCGAGGCCCGCGAGGGCGTGACCACCGGGATCAGCGTCCACGACCAAGCCCACACCATGCAGGTGGCGATCGACCCCACCAAGGGGCCGGAGGACATCGTCAAGCCCGGTCATGTCCGCCCGCTGAAGGCCAAGGCGGGGGGCGTGCTCGAGCGCACCGGCCATACCGAGGCCTCGGTGGACCTGGCTCGGCTGGCCGGGCTCAACCCGGCAGGCGTGATCTGCGAGATCCAGAACGAGGACGGCTCGATGGCCCGCGGCGAGGACCTCGCCGTGTACTGCTTCAAGCACCAGCTCAAGATGGTCACGATCGCCGATCTGATCAAGTACCGCCGCCGCCACGAGAAGCTCGTCGAGCGCGTCGTGGACACCAAGCTGCCCACCGGCTTCGGGGAGTTCGTCGCCGTCGGCTACCGCTCCCTGGTCGACAACAAGCACCACGTCGCGCTGGTCAAGGGCGAGATCGAGGGCGAGTCCGACGTGCTCGTGCGCGTGCACTCCGAGTGCCTGACCGGCGACGTGTTCCATTCCCTGCGCTGCGACTGCGGCGAGCAGCTGGAGTCGGCGCTGGCCATGATCGAGCGCGAGGGCCGCGGGGTGCTGCTCTACCTCAGCCAGGAGGGACGCGGGATCGGACTGCTCAACAAGCTCAAGGCCTACAAGCTCCAGGAGGAGGGCTTTGACACCGTCGACGCCAACCTCAAGCTCGGGCTCCCCGCCGACCTGCGCGACTACGGGATCGGCGCCCAGATCCTCGTCGACCTGGGCCTGAGCAGCATCCGCATCCTCACCAATAACCCCAAGAAGATCTCCGGGCTGGCCGGCTACGGGCTGTCGGTCACCGATCAGGTGCCGATCGAGCACGCGCCCAACCCTCACAACGAGGGCTATCTGCGGGCCAAGCGCGAGCGGATGGGCCACACCCTGCACCATCAGGGCCTGGCCTACGACGAGGAGATGCTCAGCGGGGAGCGGGCCGCCGACGAGCGGGCGGCCGACGAGCGCTCCGGGCGCGATGGCCACTGACGCCCGGGTCGCGCTGTGCGTGGCCCGCTTCTATGAGGAGCTGGCCGACAAGCTGGAGGCGGGCGCCCGCGAGGGGCTGACCGCCGCCGGCGTGCGCACGATCGACCGCTATGACGTGCCCGGCGCCTTCGAGCTGCCGCTGATCGCCAAGTACGCGGCCGAGTCGGGCCGCTATGAGGCCGTCGTCTGCCTGGGCGCGGTGATCCGCGGGGAGACCGACCACTACGACTGGGTGTGCGCAAGCACGGCTCAGGGGATCAGCGACGTGGCCCTGGCCACCGGGGTGCCGGTCGGCTTCGGGGTGCTCACCGTCGACTCCATGGAGCAGGCCCTGGCCCGCGTGGCCGGCGGCTCCAAGCGCGACAGCGGTCGCCACGCCGCCGACGCGGTGCTCGCCTCATTGGCCGTGCGCGAGCAGCTCAGCGGCCGGCGGGGCTCGGCCGGCTTCGCTCCCTAGCCTCAGGCGCCGTGCGGGCCGTGCGGGCCGTGCTTCTTGGCCAGCCCGGGCGGCAGGTCGGTGCCGCCGGTGCTGCCCGCGGACGGGGCCGGCGCCTGCCCGGCCGCTCGCAGGGCCTGATCCAGCGTGGCCTGCACGGTCGCGGTCTGGTTGGGGATCTGCAGCCGCTGGCGCAGCACCGGGATCGCCGCCTGCGGGTTGCCGCTCTTGAGCAGCGCCACGCCGAGGTCGTAGAGGGCGTAGGCGTAGGTCAGGCTCGACGGGCTGGCCGCGGCCAGCGCGCGCCGGTCCGCGGCGATCGCGGCCGGGTAGTTGCCGGCCAGCAGCTCCTGATGGCCCAGGTACTGCAGGTCCTGCGCCGACGGGGATCCGGCCGCCGCCGGAGCGCTGCTCACCGCCGCGGAGCTGGCCGGCGGGCTCGCCGCGCTCGTGCTGCTGGCGGCCGTGCTCGCGTGGCTCGTGGTGGTGGCCGCCGCGTGGTGCCGGGTTGCCGTCCGGTGTGAGGTGCGGTGCGTGGTCGTCCCGGCGGCGGCTCGACGGCTGGACGCGGGCGTGCCCGTGCCGCTGGAGCCGAGGCTGGCGATCGCGAACGCCACCACGGCGATCACGGCCGCGAGCGCGAGCAGGGCCAGGCCGCGGTGCCGATCGGCGGGGCGCCCGGCTGCGGGCGCGGGATCGGGGCGGGCGCGCCGCGGCGCCGGGGCCGGGGCCGGGATCGGCGTGCGGCTGCCCCGTGCGCCGTTCGCGCGCCGGGGCGGGGTGACCACGGTCGCGGCCGCGGCCGCGACCAGCGGCCGGGTGCGTGCGGTGGGGGTGGGGTCCGCGGCCGGGCCCTGGGCCAGCGCCTGGTCCAGGGCGGCCACGAAGGCCACCGACGAGGGGTAGCGGTCAGCCGGGTCCTTGGCCATCCCGCGCTCCAGCACGGCGTCGACGGCCCGGGGAAGCTCGGGGTTACGCGAGCTGGCCGGCGGCGGGGTGTCGTCGATGTGCTGGCGGGCCTGAGCGGCGAAGTTCTGCGCGGTGAACGGCCGGCCGCCGGTGAGCAGCTCGTAGGCGGCAACGGCGAGGGCATAGCGGTCGCTGGCCGGGGTCGCGTCGTGGCCCAGCGCCTGCTCTGGCGCCAGGTAGGCGGCGGTCCCGAACAGGTCGCCCGCGCTGGTGATCGTCTCCTCGCTGGCCAGGCGGGCGATCCCGAAGTCGGCCACGTGCAGGCTGCGGTTGCGGTCCAGCAGGAAATTGGCCGGCTTGATGTCGCGGTGCACGATGCCGCGGGCGTGGGCGTGGTCCAGAGCCTGCGCCGCCTCGCGCAGCCAGCGGCGGGCCTCCGCGGGAGTGACCGCGTTGTGGCGCAGCGCGTCGGCCACGGTGCCGCCGGCCAGGTGCTCCATGACGATGAAGGCGCCGCCCGGCTCACCCGGGGCGGTCTCGTCCTCGAGGTCGCCCACGTCGTAGATCGTGACCACGTGGGGATGGGCGGAGGCCCGCGCGGCGGCTCGCGCCTCACGCTTGAAGCGGCGGATCGCCTGCTCATCGTGGGCGTAGCGCTCGGAGAGCACCTTGATCGCCACCGGGCGGCCGAGGACCCGGTCCTCCGCGCACCACACCGCGGCCATGCCCCCGGTGGCCAAGTGGCGCTTGAGCTCGTAGCGCTCGGGTAGACCACGGGTCAGGGCAGAGGGAAAGCTGGCGCGCGCGCTGGTGCTCATCCTGTAGGTCCTTACCCGGCTTGGGGCGGACAGAACCGTCAGTATGGCGACCCGGCGGTCCCCCGGGCCCTGGGTCGGCTTGCCCTCGGGCCCTCGGTCGGCTTGCCTCGGGGCCCTCGGTCGGCTTGCCTCGCGGGCCTCCGCAAGGGGGTCGGGCCCGACCGCGTCTATACTCGCCGCCCGATGTCAAAGATCTGTCATGTCTGTGCCAAGGGACCGGCCTTCGGGAACAACCGCAGCCACTCGATGGTTGCCACCAAGCGCCGCTTCGACCCCAACCTGCAGCGCGTCCGGATCGACGATGGCGGCACACCGCGCCGCGTGTACGTGTGCACGCGCTGCCAGAAGGCCGGCAAGATCGTCAAAGCCCGCTAGGTGGGCGACGGACCGACGGTGCAGGGGAGCCACTGACGTGGAGGATGCCGTTCGCCCGGACGCGGCTCCGTCGTCGCCCTCGGATCCGTCGATCGTCCGGGTCCGCGCCGTCGTCGAGGCCGGCCTGGCCGCACTGGAGGCCCGGCGCGAGGAGGTCAACGACCTCAACGTCTTTCCCGTCGCCGACGGCGACACCGGCGACAACATGGTCCTCACCCTGCGGGCCGTGCTCCAGGAGCTCGACCGGCTCGCGGGCGCGTCGGAGGGCCGCACGATCGACGAGATCGGCCGCGACGAGATCGTCGCCTCGGTCGCGCGCGCCGCGCTGCTCGGCGCCCGGGGCAACTCCGGGGTCATCCTCTCCCAGCTGATTCGCGGGGCCGCCGAGGAGCTGGCCAGCCGCCCCGGCGAGCTCGTCGACCCCGTCCTGATCGGGGCCGCCCTGGCCCGCGCCGCCGACCAGGCCTACGGCTCGGTCCGCGAGCCGGCCGAGGGCACGATCCTCACCGTCGTGCGCGAGATGGCCCACCGGGTCGCCTCCGATCTCGCCCACACGCGGGACGCGCGCCTCGGCGCCGACGCCACCGACGACCTCCAGGACGAGGTCATCGCCGGCGTGATCGAGTCCGCGCTTCAGGCCGGTCAGGAGTCGGTGGCCCGCGGGCCCGACCTGCTGCCGGTGCTGCGCGACGCCGGAGTCGTGGACGCCGGGGGGTACGGGCTGACCGTGCTGCTGGCCGGTATCGTCGGCGCGCTGCGGGGCGGCGAGGGCCCCACCCTGGAGCATCACGCCGCCGCTCGCGTCTCCCACCCCCAGCACGCCTCCACGACCTACCGCTACTGCACGAACTTCGCCGTCAGCGGCACGGGCCTCGAGCAGCGCGGCTTCATCGATGAGCTGGAGAAGATCGGGGATTCGGTCCTCGTGGTCGGTGACGCCACCACGCTGAAGGTGCACGTGCACACCGACGATCCCGACGCGGCCACGGCGCTGTTCGCCGGCGCGGGCATGGTCTCGCACCTCGACGTGGCCGACATGAGCGCGCAGGTCAGGGCCCGCGACGCCCGGCTCGGCGAGGCGCTGCCCAGCGGCGGGGGCACCGCGGTCTGCGGCGGCCTGGCCGTGGTCAACGGCGCCGGGCTCAGCGCCCTGTTTCAGAGCCTGGGGCTCGAGGTCCTCGACGGTGGCCCCACCCTGAACCCCTCCACCTATGACCTGCTGGCCGCGATCCACGCCCTGCCCGCCGAGCAGGTGATCGTGCTGCCCAACAGCGCCAACGTCCAGATGGCCGCCGAGCGCGCCGCCGAGCTGTCGGACCGGACCGTGGTCGTCGTCCCCTCGCGCTCGCAGCAGGCCGGGCTCGCCGCCGCGGTCAGCCTCGACCCCGACCGCGAAGCGGCCGCCAACGCCGCGGCCATGCGGGCCACGCTCGCGCACGTGCGCACCGGCTCGGTCGCCCCGGCGGCCCGCGACGACGGCCAGGGGCGATTCCGCTCCGGTGACGCGATCGGCTTCGTCGACGAGGAGATCGTCGCCTGGGGCGATCCCCGGCAGACCCTGAAGGACGTCCTCGACCGGCTCGCTCCCGGCGCGGAGCTGATCACCTGCCTGCGCGGCGCCGACGCGCCGCTCGATGACCAGACGATCCTCGGTCTCGTCTCCGGCGAGCTCGAGCTCGAGCTGTCCGAGGGCGGCCAGCCGAGCTACTGGTGGCTGCTCTCGGCTGAGTAGCCCCGGCGGCCGGCGCGCGTTGCGCTGAGGCGCGCGTTGCGCTGAGGCGCCCGGCCGCGCGGACCGACCGGCGGCGCGGTCATCATCTGGATCGCCGCCATGTCCGCCACCGCGTTCTCCACCTCCCGGCCCCTGGATCACTCCGAGCTGGCCGCCGCTCCCGTGCGCTATCCGCGGCCCTCGCGCCTCCAGGAGCCGCTCCCGGTCGACGACGGGCCCAAGGCGCAGGCCGCCGCCCGCGCCCTGGGGCTGGCCACGGTCGGGGACCTGCTCGAACACCTGCCCCGCGACCGCCGCGAGGCCCGGGCCGTGGCCGAGCTCGTCCCCGGGGAGACGGCCACGGTCGTGGTGACCGTGCGCAGCATCAGCTCGCGGCCCGTCCGCCGCCGCGGCATGCGGCCGCTCGTGGAGGCGACGGTCGGGGACGAGAGCGGCGCGATGGCGGTCACCTTCTTTAACCAGCCCTGGCTGGTGCACCGCTACCCGGCGGGGACGGGGCTGGTCCTGCACGGCAAGTTCGAGGCCCGCAACCGCTTCCGCGTTCAGGGCCACGCCCGCACCAGCGAGGGCAGCGCCGGCGACGGCGGCGTCGCGCACTACCCGGCCACCGAGGGACTGTCCTCCACCCAGATCCTCGCCCTCGTTCGCGCCCACGCGGCGGCGATCGACGATGTGCCCGAACCGCTGCCGGCGCAGCTGCGGGCCCGGGAGCGTCTGCCCGAGCGCCGCAGCGCGCTGGCCGCCATGCACCTCACCGGCACCGCCGAGGAGCAGGGGATCGCCCGCCGGCGCCTGGCCTTCGAGGAGCTGCTCCTGGCCCAGCTCGCGCTGCTGCACCGCCGGCGCCTGCGCCGTCGGGGGGTCAGCGCCCCCATGCTGGACCAGCCGCGGGAACTGACCGCGCGCTGGCTGGGCGAGCTCTTGCCCTTCACCCCCACGGCCGACCAGCTCAGCGCCCTGGACGCCCTGGACGCCGACCTGGCCGGCGAGGATCCGATGCAGAGGCTGCTGATGGGGGAGGTCGGTTCGGGCAAGACCGTCGTCGCCCTGTACGCGCTGCTGCGCGCCGTCGAGCACGGCTACCAGGGGGCGTTGATGGCCCCGACCGAGCCGCTGGCCGAGCAGCACTTCGCCACCCTGCAGGCCCTGATGCCCGGGGAGGCGGTGCCGATCGGCCTGCTCACCGGCTCCACCCCGGCCCGGCGCCGGCAGGATCTGCTCGGCAAGCTGGCCAGCGGGGAGCTGGCGCTGCTCGTCGGGACCCACGCGCTGATCGAGGCGCCGGTGCGCTTCGCCTCGCTCGCCGTCGCGGTCGTCGATGAGCAGCACCGCTTCGGCGTGCGCCAGCGCGCGGCCCTGGACGCCAAGGCCGGGCCCGACCGCCGTCCCCACGTGCTGCACATGACGGCCACGCCGATCCCGCGCACGCTCGCCCTGGCCGGCTACGGCGACCTGGACTTCACCCAGCTGCGCGAGCTGCCCCGCGGCCGCCAGCCGATCCAGACCGTCGTGTGCTCGACCGGGCGCGAGCGCTCCCGCGCCTACGAGCGGATCCGCGAGGAGCTGCGGGCCGGACGCCAGGCCTTCATCGTCTGCCCCCTGGTCACGGAGCGCGAGCAAAGCGAGGGGCGGCTGCTGCAGGCCCGGGCGGCCACGGCCGAGTACGAGCGCCTGCGCGACGGGGAGCTGCGCGACTTCCGGGTCGCGCTCATGCACGGGCAGCTCAGCCCGGCCGAGAAGCAGGCGGTGATGCGCGAGTTCGCGGCCGGCGGGGCCGACGTGCTGGTGGCCACCACGGTGATCGAGGTCGGCATCGACGTCCCCAACGCGACGATCATGCTCGTCGAGGACGCCGAGCGCTACGGAATCTCCCAGCTGCACCAGCTCCGGGGGCGGATCGGCCGCGGCGCCCACGCGTCAGTGTGCCTGCTCTTCGGGGCCAAGGAGTCAGCCCGGCTGCGCGCGCTGGCCGAGCACACCGACGGGTTCCGCCTGGCCGAGATCGACCTCGAGCTGCGCGGGGAGGGAGAGCTGGTCGGCACCCGGCAGAGCGGTCTGGCCCAGTTCAAGGTCGCCGAGCTGCCCCGGGACGCCGAGCTGCTGGAGCGGGCCCGCGCCCGGGCCCTGGCCATCGACGGCGAGGACCCCGACCTCGAGACGCCCGAGCACGCGCTGCTCGCCACGGCCCTCGCGGACGCCTACGGCGCCGAGGCCGACGCGCCGATCCGGGCCTGACCGCACGGCGCGATGCGGGTGATCGCGGGACGGTGGGGGGGACGGCCGCTCGTCGTCCCGCGCGGAGCGGCCACGCGGCCGACCTCTGATCGCGTCCGCGAGGCCCTGTTCTCGATCCTCGGCGACATCGAGGGCGCGCGGGTCCTCGATCTCTTCGCCGGCTCGGGCGCGCTGGCCCTCGAGGCCCTGTCGCGCGGGGCCGCGCAGGCCACCCTGGTCGACTCCTCCGCCGCCGCCGTGACGGCGATCCGGCGCAACCTGCAGACGGTCGGGGCGCAGGCCGAGGTGGTCCGCCGGCCGACCCTGAGCTTCCTCGGGACGGCACGCGCCGACGCGCGCCAATACGATCTTGTCTTCGTCGACCCTCCATATCGCCACGCGCCCTCGCTGTCTGCGGAGCTCACGGCGGCCCTGGTCCCCGTGCTCGCCCCCGGTGCGCGCGTGGTGACCGAGTCAGATCGCCGCCTGCCGCTGGAGCTCGGGCTCGGGCTCGGGAGCCGGGACCAGCGCCGCTACGGCGACACCCTCATCACCATCCATCATGCCCCCTGAACCCCGCATCGCCATCTGCCCCGGGACCTTCGATCCCGTCACCCTGGGCCACCTCGACGTCATCTCGCGCGCGGCCAAGATGTTCGACACGGTGATCGTGGCCGTGGTCAACATGCCCTGGCGCAAGGGCCAGACCGTGTTCAGCACCGAGGAGCGGATGGGCTTCATCGAGGGCGCGACCGGGTCCCTGGACAACGTCGCGGTGCGGCCGTTCTCCAACCTTCTCGTCGAGTTCGCGCGGGAGCAGGGAGCCATCGCGATCGTCAAGGGACTGCGCGCAATCTCCGATTTCGAGTACGAGTTGGAGATGAACCAGCTCAACCGCCGCCAGGCCCCCGAGATCGAGTCGGTGTACCTGATGGCGTCCCCCAAGTACAGTTTTCTCAGGTCGAGCGGTGTCAAGGAGCTCGCGACCTTCGGAGGAGACATCGATGATCTCGTACCGGACGGCGTCGCAGAGCTCTTGAAGGAACGGCTCGGACGCTGACGAATTCAAGGACTGCGCAATGGACGTACTCGTACTCATCGACAAGCTGGACGACCTCGTCCACAACGCCAAACCGGTCCCGCTGACCGATCAGGTCCGCGTGGACAAAGAAGAGATCTACGACATCCTGGACCAGATGCGGGCCACGATCCCCGAGGAGATCAAGCAGGCCCGGTGGATCGTCAAGGAGCGTCAGGAGATGCTCGCCGAGGCCAAGCGCGAGGCCGAGCGCATCGTCAAGGAGGCCCGGGACCGCCAGGAGCGGCTCGTCTCCGACGAGGAGATCACCAAGCAGGCCGAGCGCGCCGCCGAGGACATCATCGAGGACGCCCGCGGGCGCGAGCGTGAGATCCGGCTCGGTGCCGAGGACTACGCCGATGAGATCCTCAACACGCTCGAGGTCAACCTGTCCAAGTTCATCGCCGCCGTGCAGCGCGGGCGCGATCGGCTGGCGGGCAAAGATGAGCCGGCCGAGGTTTCTTGAGCCGTAGTTGACGTGGGGCGGGCGCCGGCGTCCTGCCGGCGGCATGCCTGCCCGTCGGGTTGCGTTGAGCGCGGAACCGCTGCTGCTCTTGGCGAGCATGCCGCCGGCATGACACCGGCCCGCGCGCCTGGCTCCGGCTCGTCCCTCGGGCCCGGGACGCGGGGCCGATCACGGCTCTCGCTCGTCTCTCGGGCCCGGAAAGCGGGGCCTTTTGCCTCCTGCGCGTCCTTCGGGCCGGCCACGGGAGGCCCGTTGCCTCCGGCGCGTCCTTCGGGCCGGCCACGGGAGGCCCGTTGCCTCCGGCGCGTCCTTCGGGCCGGCCACGGGAGGCCCGATTGCCCCCGGCGCGTCCTTCGGGCCGGCCACGGGAGGCCCGATT
>DASSZP010000096.1:0-9199 GCA_035713465.1 Solirubrobacteraceae bacterium
CGGCGTAGGCGAGGGCGATCAGGACCACGCGCGCCGACGCGCCTCCCGAGACACTGACCGAGATGACCGCGCCGAGGATCGGACCGGCGCACGGGAAGCAGACGAAGCCGAGCGCGGCTCCGACCCCGAGGCCCGACCAGAAGCCGGTCCCCCGGCTCCTGGGCCCGAACCGGCCCAGACGCGAGAGCGGGGCCTGGAGCCGTTCGGCCACGCTCGGGAAGATGAGGACGAGGCCGAACACGATCAGGACGACGACGGCCACGGTGCGGGCCGCGCCGCCGGCCAGACCGACCCCCCTGACCACGGAGGCGAGCGCGACGATGGCCACCGTGAAGGTGAGGGCGAGGCCGACGACGATCCCCACCGGGCGGCGCCGGCCGCCCAGCGCGCTGGCCGAGAGCAGGGCGGGCACCACCGGCAGCACGCACGGCGTGATGGCGGTCCCGGCGCCGGCGATCAGCGCGAAGAGGGCGAGCAGGAGCATCGGCGGTCTCGATGATGGCGGTCGGGGATTACGACCGTCTTACGCGCCCGGAGCGCGCGCGGATCAGCCGCCGATGGCCGACATGCTGCGCGCGGGCTGGATGAAGCCCGGCTCACCGACGTGATGCTTGAGCTCCTTGCGCCAGACCGCCTCGCGGATGATGCCGACCAGCTCGACGTCGTCGGCGCCCGCCCGCAGCGGCCCGCGAAGGTCGGTCTCGTTCAGGGAGAACAGGCAGGTGCGCAGGCGGCCGTCGGCGGTGAGCCGGATCCGGTTGCAATCCCCGCAGAACGGCTCGGAGACCGGGTTGATGAAGCCGATCCGGCCGGGCCCGTCGGCGAAGCGGTAGTTGCGCGCCGTCGCGCTCGGCTCCCGGGGCTCGGGGACGAGCGGATGGACAGCCTCGATCGCGGCGCGGATCTCGGCGCCGGTGAGCACCTGGTCGGGGGTCCAGGCGCGGTCGGCGTCCAGGGGCATGAACTCGATGAAGCGCACGTGGTACGGCGTCGTGCGCGCCAACTCGGCGAAGGGCAGCACCTCGAGCTCGGTGAAGCCCCGGATGGCCACCGCGTTGACCTTGATCGGATGCGCCTCGGGAAAGGTGGCCAGGATCCGCAGCCCCTCCAGCACCTGCTCCAGCGCATCACGGCGGGTCAGCTCGTAGAAGCGGTCGCGCTGCAGGGAGTCGACCGACACGTTGAAGCGGTCGATGCCCGCCCGCACGAGCTTCTCGGCGTCACGGGCGAGCAAGAAGCCGTTGGTCGTCACCGATACCTCGCGCACGCCGGCCAGCGACTTGAGCATCTGCGCGAGCACGGGGAAGTCACGGCGCACGAGCGGCTCGCCGCCGGTCAGCCGTACGTCGTGGACGCCGAGCGAGGCGAACACGCCGACCAGCCGGCTGATCTCCTCAAAGCTGAGCACCTCGGCCCGCTGCAGCCAGGGCAGGCCCTCGGCGGGCATGCAGTACTGGCAGCGGAAGTTGCACCGGTCGGTGACCGACACGCGCAGATCGGCGATCCGGCGGCCGTGCCCGTCCCTCAGGGGTTCTGGCTGCACCGGACAGAGGATAGTCTTGCCGCCCATGCGGTCGGCCCGGGCGGTTCTCACGGTGACCCTCGCGGCCGGCCTGGCGACCGGACTGGTGGCCTGTGGCGCGAGCGCGAGCGCCGGCGACCAGGTCCGCGCCAAGGTGCGTCAGTTCGCCACCGCCACCGACGCCCGCAACGTCGACGTGCTCTGCACCCAGGTCCTGGCGCCGGCGCTGGTCGCACGGCTCACCGCGGCCGGGCTCAGCTGCCCGCAGGCCATGCATCTGTTCGTGACCAGCGTCTCGCACCCGACGATCAGCATCTCCAAGGTGACGGTGCACGGTGACAGCGCCTCCGCCGTCGTGCTCGCCGGGGCCAGCGGCCAGACCTCGGCGCTTGAGTCGATCCAGCTCGTGCGGACCAAGGCGGGCTGGCGGCTGGCCTCGCTGGCCTCTCCGCGCTGACGGATCATCGAGGGGGTCCGGCATCGACCACGGTGGGGCACCCCCGGCGGGGAGCGCCTCAGCCGGCCAGCAGACCGAAGCAGACGACGTCCTGGCGCCCGGAGGGCAGGTTCAGGGAGGAGCGCAGGACCGCTTCGCGGGTGAAGCCGGCGCGCTGGGCGACGGCCTGGGAGGCGGCGTTGCCGGTGCTGGCCAGCAGGTCGATCCGCTCCAGGTCGAGCCGGGCAAAGCCCCAGCGGCAGATCAGGCCGACCGCGCGGGTCGCGTGGCCGGCCCCGCGGGCGCTGCGGCCCAGCCAGTAGCCGACCTCGGCGCGTCGGTGCGCCCAGACGAAGCGCAGCAGCGAGATCGAGCCGAGCAGTTCGCCGTCGGGGCCGTCGGAGACGATCGCAAACGGAGCCAGCAGCCCGGCGTGGGCCATATCATGGCGACGGGCCAGGAAGACGCGGCCGTCGGCCTCGGTGTAGTTGGCCGGCACGCGGGTCCAGCGGGCGATCTCCGGGTCGCGGCAGAGCGTGACGATCGCGGTCAGGTCGCTCTCGCGCCACGGACGCAACGTCGTCGGCCCGTCGCTGAGCGGCTCGCCGGGCAGACGGATGGGGTTGCTCATGAGGCGGGGAGGTCCGCGCCGGCGCCAGCGCCATGGCCCGCAGCCTCCCCGGCCGCCGCCACGAGGACCGCCTGCAGCGTCGCGACATCGGACCCGCCGGGCTCGGCGGCCAGGCGCTTCTCGGCCGCCCGCCGGCCGCCGACCGCCCGCAGCCCACGCTCCCCGTACTCGGCGGCGAAGTCGGCCAGCGCGTGCATCCGCCGGCTGCGCGTGCGCCGCGCGGCCAGGTCGAGCGTCTCGCGATGGCGCTCCAGCGCGTCGGCCAGGTCACCGATCCCGGTGGCCGGCGCGACTGAGGAGACGGCGATCACGGCCGTCTGCGAGCCCAGCGAGCGCAGCGCGGCCCGCAGATCGGCGAGGGCGCGATCGGCCACGCGGCCGAGGTCGGCCTTCGTCACCACGAGCAGGTCGGGGATCTCCATGATCCCCGACTTGAGGAACTGCAGGACGTCGCCGGATCCGGGCTGCACGATCACCGCCACCGAGTCGGCCACGTCGGCCACCTCGGTCTCGGACTGACCGACGCCGACGGTCTCGATGACGACGATGTCGAAGGCGACGGCGAGTGCGGCCGCGGCGGCCCGGGTGGCCGGAGCCAGGCCCCCGAGGCGGTCGCCGGCGGCGGTCGAGCGGATGAAGATCGACCGGTCGGCGGGGTCGCGCTCGATTCGCGCCCGGTCCCCGAGCAGCGAGCCGCCCGAGCGCCGCGAACTCGGGTCGACGGCGAGCACCGCGACCGAGCGCCCGCGCGAGCGCCATTCGGCGATCAACCGCGACAGCAGCGAGGACTTGCCGACGCCGGGCGGTCCGGTCACCCCGATCACGTGTCCGGTCGCCTCGCCGCCCAGGGCGGCGGGGGAGAGGGCAGCCAGCAGCTCCGCCGTCTGCACCCGGGCCTCGGGACGCCGGCTCTCGACCAGGTTCAGGACGGCCGGCGCGGCGGTCAGATCGCCGTCGCGCAGGCGCGCGGCCAGCTCGCTCACACGGCGGCTGAGTTGCGTGCGGCGACCAGCGCGACGATGTCGCGCATCATCTGGTTCAGATCCCAGTCCTTCGGCGTGTAGACGGCGGCGACGCCCGCGTCCTTCAGCGCCTTGGCGTCGGACTCCGGGATGATGCCGCCGACCACGACCGGGACATCGCCGAGCCCGGCCTCGCGCAGGCCCTCGAGCACCGACGGGATGAGCTCGGCGTGCGAACCGGAGAGGATCGACAGGCCGATGACGTGCACCCCCTCCTCGGCGGCCGAGGCGACGATCTGGCTCGGGGTCAGGCGGATCCCCTCGTAGACGACGTCCATGCCCGCGTCGCGGGCCCGCACGGCGATCTGCTCGGCGCCGTTGGAGTGCCCGTCCAGGCCGGGCTTGCCGACCAGGAACTTCAGGCGCCGGCCCAGCGCCTCGGAGAGGCGCTCGACCTCGTCGCGCAGCTCGGCGGCGTTCTCGTCGCCGATCGCGGCCGCCTCGCCGACGCCCGTGGGGGCGCGGTACTCGCCGAACACGGCGCGCAGGGTCTGTGACCACTCGCCCGTCGTCACCCCGGCCCGGGCGGCGGCGATCGTGGCCGGCATGATGTTCTCGCTCGTGTCCCGGGCGGCGGCGGCCAGATCGGCCAGGGCAGCCTGCACGGCCGAATCGTCGCGCTCGGCGCGCCACTGCGCAAGGGCCGCGCGGCGTTCGGCCTCGACGGCCGGGTCGACGACGAGGATGCCGCCGTCGGCGTCCGCGGTCAGCGGCGAGGGCTCGGTCGAGGTAAAGCGGTTCATCCCCACCACGGTCATCTCGCCGCTCTCAATGCGCCGCCAGCGCTCGCGGTGGGATTCGACCAGCGAGGACTTCATGTAGTCGACGGCCTCGACCGCGCCGCCCATCTCCGAGACGCGGGCCATCTCGGCCCGGGCCCCCTGCACCAGCTCGGCCACCAACCCCTCCATGACCACCGACCCCTCGAAGATGTCGGGGTACTCCAGCAGGTCGGTCTCGTAGGCGAGGATCTGCTGCAGGCGCAGCGACCACTGCTGATCCCAGGGGCGGGGCAGGCCGAGGGCCTCGTTCCAGGCCGGCAGCTGCAGGGCGCGGGCCCGCGCGCTGCGGCCGAGGGTCACGGCCAGCGCCTCGAGCGCGATCCGGTAGACGTTGTTCTCGGGCTGGGCCTCGGTCAGGCCGAGGGAGTTGACCTGCACCCCGTAGCGGAAGCGGCGGTGCTTCTCGCTGGTCACGCCGTAGCGGTCGCGGCCGAGCTCATCCCAGAGCTGGCCCATGGCCCGCAGCTTGGCGTGCTCCTCGACGAAGCGCACGCCGGCGTTGACGAAGAACGAGATGCGCCCGAAGACCTCGCCCATCAGCGACTGGTCGACCCGCTCGCGGACCGCGTCCAGCACGGCGATCGCGTTGCTCATCGCGTAGGCGATCTCCTGCACCGGGGTGGCGCCGGCCTCCTGCAGGTGGTAGGAGCAGATGTTGATCGGGTTCCAGCGCGGGACGTTGGTCACCGTGTAGGCGATCGTGTCGGCGATCAGCCGCATGCTCGGCCCGGGCGGGAAGGCGTAGGTCCCGCGGCTGAGGTACTCCTTGAGGATGTCGTTCTGGGTCGTGCCCTGGAGCTGGTCGGCGGAGACGCCCTGCTCCTCGGCGGCGACGATGTAGAGGGCCAGCAGCCACGCGGCGGTGGCGTTGATCGTCATCGACGTGTTCATCTGATCCAGCGGGATCCCGTCCAGGAGGGTCCGCATATCCCCGATACCGGCGATCGAGACCCCGACCTTGCCGACCTCACCGCGGGCCAGCTCGTGGTCGGGGTCATAGCCGGTCTGCGTGGGCAGATCGAAGGCGACCGACAGTCCGGTCTGGCCCTTGTCCAGGTTGCGGCGGTAGAGCTCGTTGGACCGTTTGGCGTCGGAATGCCCCGCGTAGGTCCGCATCATCCACGGGCGATCGCGTTCGGGCAGCCGCGCAGGGGGCGTCTCGGGCATGGCGCCATTGTAAAGTGGCACGAGCCGCATGCCTGATCAGAGCACAGCTGCGACCGAGCACGCGATCCTTCAGGAGATCACCGGCCCGCTGCAGAGGCTGCCCGAGGATCCCGTGGCTCAGGTCCACGCCGACTTCCCGACGGCGCTGCGGGGCTATGACCGGATGGCCGTCGACGCCTACGTCCAGCAGGTCTCCCAGCTCGTCGCCGAGCTGCACGCCAGCCGGTCACCCGAGTCCGCGGTCCGGCGCGCGCTGGAGCGCGTCGGTGAGCAGATCTCCGGCATCCTGCAGCGCGCCCACGAGACGGCCGAGCAGATCACCGCGCAGTCGCGCCGCGAGGCCGAGGACCGCCTCGAGGCCGCCCGGGCCGAGGCGGCGGAGATCATCGAAGCCGCGCAGCAGCATGTCCGCGACCTCGATGCCGACACCGACCGGATCTGGATCGAGCGGGGCCGGATCGTCGATGACGCCCGCGATCTCGCGCGCGAGCTGCTGTCCGTCGTCGACACCGCGGCCGAGCGCTTCCCCGAGCCCGAGCCGGCTGCGGCCGAGGTCTACGACGACGCCGAGCCCGCTGGACCCGGCGCCGAGGATGCCCCGGTCAGCGCCGAGGTCCCGCCGGCCCCGGCCGCCGAGCCGTCCGAGCCTGAGTCGGCGGCCGACGGCGATGCGCCCACCGAGGACCAGACCCGCGTCTATGACGACGTCGAGGCGACGGTCCGCTACGAGCCGCTGACGCTGGACCCCGAGGACGAGGAGGCGCCCGAGGCCGATCACGAGGGCGCGGGCGAGGAGCCCCAGGTCCGCGGAACGCGCGCGTCGATCCCGCCGGCCTCCGAGGCTGCTCAGCGCCGGCCGCGCGACTGAGCGTGGCCACCCTCGAATCGCCAGGAGGCTGGGCGTGCGCGTCATCGACCTGAACCACCTCGGCCGCGCGCGGGTCATCGGCTGCTGGCAGGTCGACGACGTGATCATCGACCCCGGACCGAGCTCGACCCTGGACACGCTGCTCAAGACCATCGGCGATACGCCCCCGCGGGCCATCCTGCTCACCCACATCCATCTCGATCATGCCGGCGCGACCGGCACGCTGACCGAGCGGTGGCCCGAGGTCGAGGTCTACGTGCACGAGCGCGGCGCGCGCCACATGGCCGACCCGTCACGCCTGGTCGAGTCCGCGACCCGGCTCTACGGCGAGGACATGAACCGGCTGTGGGGCGAGATGCGCCCGGTCCCGACCGAGCGGCTGCACAGCCTGGTCGGGGGCGAGAGCCTGCTCGGTGACCGCTTCGAGGTCGCCTACACGCCCGGCCACGCCTCCCACCACGTCTCCTACCGCCACGACGACGTCGCCTTCGTCGGGGACGTCGGCGGCGTGCGGATCACCCCGGACTCGATCGTGGTGCCGCCCACGCCGCCGCCGGACATCGACGTCGAGGCCTGGCAGCGATCGATCGCGGTGATCCGTGACTGGGCCCCGGCGCGCCTGGCCATGACCCACTTCGGTGACTCCACCGACGTCGGCGCGCAGCTGGACGAACTCGAGCAGCGGCTGGAGGGATGGTCGCATCTGGCCCGCGAGGCGGGCCGGGACGAGTTCATCCGCGAGGTCCGGGCCGAGATCCTGCGCGACGGCAGTCCCGAGCAGGCCGAGACCTACCAGCAGGCCGCGCCGGTGGAGCAGCTATACGCCGGCTACGAGCGCTACTGGGCCAAGCGCAGCTGAGCCCCGGGCCTGGCTCGCCGCGGGCCGTGGGGCCGCGGCCGTTATCCTGCCACGCGATGTCGACCGTGCAGTTGCCGCGCGTTCGCGAGCCGGGGATGGGTCTGGGAGGTCACTGGCGCGTGGTCGTGCTCAACGACAACCACAACACCTTTGACCACGTGGCCGAGACGCTGGCCTCGGTCGTCCCCGGGGTCGCCCTGGCCGACGGCTACCGCATCGCCGACCGCATCCACCGCAAAGGGCAGGCGATCGTGTGGAGCGGCCCGCGCGAGGACGCCGAGTACTACTGGGTGCGCCTGGACGACGCGGGGCTGACCATGGCCCCGCTCGAGAACGGCTGACCGCCCGCGATCACGCGGGGGCGCCGGGCGGTTTTAGCCGGCGGCGGAGCCCGACGGGCGGGCGGCGCCGGCGGGGGGTGCCGCGGAGGCCAGCAGCTTGGCGGTCTGGCGCTCGGGGCTGATGCGCACGACGTTCCAGACCACGCCGAGACGCTCGAGCAGGGCGATGACCAGCCCGGTCGGGTCGGCCATGCGCTCCCAGAACTTCAGGCCGTGGAAGGCCGAGGTGGGAAAGGCGTGATGGTTGTGGTGCCAGGCCTCGCCCATCGAGAGCGGGGCGAGCCAGAACACGTTGCGAGACTCGTCCTCGACGTCGAAGCGCTTGCGCCCGAAGAAATGGCAGACCGAGTTGATCGACCACGTGACGTGGTGCAGCAGGAAGATGCGCACAAAGCCGCCCCACAGCAGTGCGGTCAACGCCGTGCCCAGGCCGCCGCCGATGATCCAGCCCAGGCCGAACGGGATCGCCATCCCGAGGATGACCCAGACCCAGAAGAGCTTGTCAACCGCGCGGATCGTCTCGTCCTTGACCAGATCGGCGGCGAAGCGCTCGCGCTCGGCCGTGCCGACGGTCTCAAACAGCCAGCCGATGTGGGCGTGCCACAGGCCCTTGACCGCGCCGACGAAGCCGGGTCCGTGTCCGTGGGGCGAATGCGGATCCCCATCCTGGTCGGTGAACGCGTGGTGCTTGCGGTGGTCGGCGACCCAGGTGATGACCGAGCCCTCGACGGCCATCGAGCCCATCACGGCGATGATCGCCCGGAACGCCTTGGATGACTCGAAAGCGCGATGGGTGAAGAGCCGGTGGTAGCCGAGAGTGACGCCGAGCGCGGTGATCACGTAGAGCACGGCGAGCAGGGTGAGCTCCAGCGGCCCGACGGCCCGGTTCCACAGCAGGATGATGGCCACGACCAGCCCGACGAGCGGGAGGGGGACACCGATGAGGTTGACGATCTTGTGTGCTCGAGACATGTGACCGCTAGAGCCTAGGGAATCGAACTGCAAAATTCTCCTTTGCGTTACACGACATCCCGCGACAAACTTGTGTCCAGGGTATGAATTATGCCTGACCAGCCGTGGCACGAGCTGCCCCCGGAGATCGTCTCGGTCTTCCGCCCCCACCTCGCCGGCATCACCGACGAGATGATCGAGGCGGTGGCCACCGTTCCGGCCTACGCGCGTCCACTGGAGGGTAGCTTCGGCGACGGGATTCGGGACGGGGTGCGGGCGGCGCTGCGCCACTTCCTGGCCGAGATCCGGGCCGGGGGGACGGTGGCCCGACCCGACGTCTACGAGACGCTGGGGCGCGGAGAGATGCGGGCCGGGCGCAGCCTGGAGTCGCTGCTGGGTGCCTACCGGCTGGGGGCCCGCGTGGCCTGGCGGCGCTTTGCCGCCGTCGGCGTGCAGGCCGGCCTGGAGCCCGAGGTGATGTACCTGCTCGCCGAGTCGATCTTCGCCTACATCGACGTCCTCTCCAGCGAGTCGGCCGCCGGCTACGCGCTGGAGCAGTCGGCGGCGGCCAGCGAGGCCGAGCTGCGCCGCCGCCGGCTCGTCCGGCTGCTCGTCCGCGA
>DASSZP010000097.1:0-127465 GCA_035713465.1 Solirubrobacteraceae bacterium
GAGGATCGGCGCGAGCTGCCGGATGCCGGCGCTGTTGATGAGAAAGTCGAGCCGGCCGAAGCGCGCGTTGACATCGCGGAACGCGGCCGTGACGGCATCGGTGTCGGTCACGTCGCAGGTCACCGCAAACGCCGAACCACCGATCGCTTCGGCGGCCTCAGCGGCGCCGGCGACGTCGAGCACGCCGACGCCGGCCCCCGCCGCGGCGAACGCCTCGGCGATGGCCCGCCCGATCCCGCTGCCCGCACCGGTCACGATCCCGGCCTGACCGCTGAAAGAGGACCTGTTCACGATGATGACCCGGCCATCGCGGCCGGCCCGAGCAGGTCACGCGCGATCATCCAGCGATGGATCTCGGCGGTGCCGTGTCCGATCCGCCACAGACGGACCTGGCGGAAGAAGCTTTGAATCGGCGAGTCCTTGGCGTAGCCGCGGCCTCCGAACACCTGCAGACAGCGATCCGTGACCCGCTGGGCCATCTCGGTCGAGAACAGCTTGGCCTTGAACGCCTCGGTGCGCACGTCCCGGCCCTGGTCGGCGTGCCAGGCCGTCTGGTAGACGAGCAGCCGGGCGCAGTCGAGTTCGACCGCGGAATCGGCGAGCATGAACTGGATGGCCTGGCGCGAGGCGATCGGCTGGCCCCATGTCGTGCGTTCCTGCGCCCAGGCAACGGCCAGATCCAGACAGCGCTGGGCGATCCCCAGCTGGTAGGAGGCGATCTTCAGCCGGCCGTGGCTGAGCTGATGGTCGGCACCGGCGAAGCCGTGATCGACCCGCCCGAGGATCTGTTCCTCGCTCACCCGGCAATCGGTGAAGCTCAGCTCGCACGGATCCCACGCGTCGCCCATGGTGGGGATCGTGCGCACGACGTCATAGCCCGGCGTGCCGCTGTCGATCAGAAACGCGGTGACTCCGGCCGCCCCGGCTCCGGAGTTGGTGGACGCAAACAGGATCAGGAACTCGACCCGCTCGGCCAGCCCGATGAAGAGCTTGCGGCCGTTGATCACCCAATCGGTGCCGTCGCGGACGGCGGTGGTCGCGATCGCCGCCAGGTCGGACCCGGTTCCCGGCTCGGTGAACGCATAGGCGCTGCGGCGCTCCCCGCGCACGACCGACGCGAAATAGCGATCCCACTGATGGGGAGCGCACCCGTACAGAACGGGTTCCGGAGCGCCGCCGACCTCGAACATCATCGGGTGCTTGTTCAGTTCCTCGTGGACGGCGCAGACCGCGAGCTGCCCGAGGCCCAGGCCGCCGTGCTTCACCGGGACGTCGATTGCCCACAGTCCGAGCTCCCGGGCCTGCGCCTGAAGCTCGGGGCGCAGAGGCCAGGGAACGTTGCCGTCCCGCAGGAACGGCGCCTCGAGCGGGTCCAGCCGCTGCTCGCGAAAATCGCGCGCAACGGCGACGAGCTCCTGCACCGATGAGGGGAGATCGAAGTTCATCGCGAAGGCTGCAGCAGCGTGCGGACCGCGGTCTCGGTGCCGTCGGCGTACGCATCGAAGGTGTCGATGACCTCCGCGAAGCCGACGCGCCGCTCGATGATCGGCGTGAGGTCGACCTCGCCGCGACCGAGCCACTCGGCCACATCGGCGAAGTCGGCCGTCGAGTAGCCGTAGGAGCCGGCGATCCGGGTCTCGCGCCAGACCACGTCCGAGACCGGCAGCGGGACCGAGTCCTCCCAGATCCCGACCAGCATGACTAGGCCGCCCGTGACCACGGCGCGGATCGCCCCCGAAATCGTCTCCGGCCGAGCGACGCAGTCCAGCGCGAGGTCGAAGCTGATTGCGCCGCCAAGCACCGCCGCGGGGTCCATAGCGTGCAGGCCCAGCCGGCTGCACAGCTCCCGGCGCGCCACCTGCGGCTCGAGCACGAGCACGAGACCGTCGGTCCGGCGCCGCGCCGCCAGGGCCGCGCCGATCCCGATGATCCCGCCGCCGATCACCAGCACGGACTGGTCCGCCCCCGGCTGGGCCAGCGCCACCGCGTGGGCACCGACCGACAGGGGCTCGACCAGCGCCCCGAGTTCGAGCGACACGCCCTCCGGAAGCTCGACGACGTTGCGCGCGGGAGCGATCATCATGTCGGCAAAGCCGCCCGGAGCGTTCGGGGCGCAGCCCATCACGGTCCGCTCGTCACAGCGGTTCTCGGCCCCAGCGATGCAGTGCGGGCAGTGACCGCAACCGACGATCGGGTTGATGGCCACCGGCGTGCCGATGGACGGTCCGTCCACCCGGGGCCCGAGTTCACACACGACCCCGGAGGCCTCGTGTCCCATCACCAGCACCTCCCCGGAGCCGAGCACGCGGTCGCGGCGATCGTTGCGGCCGCTGTAGCCGTAGACGTCAGAGGTGCAGACTCCGGTCGAGTCGACGCGGACCCTGACCTCACCCGGCTGAAGGTCGCGCGGGGGCACCTCCTGGACCGAGAGCCGGCGCTGTCCGTGATACGTGAGCTGACGCATGAGGAGGGCACGACCCCAACCGGCCGCCGCCGGCCCCGAGAGAAAGGGCCGGCGACGGTGATCGGGTGCCGTGTGGACTACTTGCCGAACTCCGCCTTCCACTTCGCGATGAAGTAGGAGGGAACGTCCCACTTGGGCTGGACGTACTGTCCGGCCGGCGGGAGATTGGACTTGTCCACGATCTGGTAGGTGAACGGATCACCGATGACCGGGAAGGTCGGCTGGTTGGCCTGCGGGATCGTGGTCCCGTTGGTCAGGAGCTCCGCGATGGCGTTCATCGCCTCCCACGTGGCGGCGTCGTAGTTGGCCTCCGACGTCATGTCGATCTTCCCCTGCCGCATCAGCTGCAGGGTCCCCAGGTCGGCATGGAAGGTGACCACCAGCGGACGGTCGGGGAACGACTTGCCGGCATACTTTGCCGCCAGCACCCCGCCGCCGACCTGGCCGGTGGTGTCAAACGTGAACCAGTACGCCTTGGCGTTCGGGTCCTGGGTGATCTCGGTGCTCACCGCGTTGCGGGTGAACGGGACGAGGTTGGCGGCGTCGGTGGTGACGTTGGCCGCGACCTTGATCTTGCTCTGTCCCTTCAGCGCGTTGGTGAACTGCAGGGTGCGCTGGGCCGCCCACGCGGACGGGAAGTTATGGATCACAACACTCGGATTACCCGGGAGCGCGTCCAGCTTCTTGATCACCGCGTCAGACAGCAGCTTGCCCGCCTCCTGCTCGTTGGGGCCGTAGTTGCCGCTGAAGCCCGGCGGAACGGCGCCGCCGCCGGTCTGAATGACCGGGACGTTCATCGACTTGGCCTTGCTGATGACCTCCTGCATCTGGCCGGGCTCGACGGCGACCGCGATGATCGCCTTGACACCCTGATTGAGCAGCGAGTCACCGCAGGCCACGAACTGGGTCGGCGTGCCCTTGCCGTCACACACGATCGTCTTCCACCCCAGCTGGCTGGCGGCGTACGTGGCCGTATCGGCCAGGCGGTCCGAGGACTCGATCCCGTTGAGGAAGTTGATCACCCCGACGGTGATCGTGGGGAGCGGCTTCTTAGGCTTACCCGCGTCCTTGGCCGCCACCTGGCCGGCCGCGACGGCCTTGGCCGCGTAGGACCCCGTGCCGGGGCGGATGCCGCCGCCGGTCGGGCCGGGGCTGAGATAGCTCTGGCCGCCGCCACCGCTCGACGAGCTCGCGGACGAGGACGCACTGCTGCTGCTGCTGCCTCCCCCGCCGGCACTCGACGACGCGCTCGAACTGCTGGAGCTGCTGCTCCCGCAGGCTGCGAGCGCCAACACGGCGATCGCTCCCACGAGAATCAGCATGATCCGCCGATGGACAGATCTGGACATGACCTCTTCCTCCTTGGTTGACCTACCGGTAGGTAGGATGCTTGGAAGCACGTGTGTGCCGTCCCCGAATCGATGTCTCGCCGGTGCGCGCTAGGAGCCCGCGGTCCGGAGGGGTGAGAACCTCAGTCGCTGTAACACGACCCCACCAGTGCTGCGTCGGTGATCTCGGCGCCCTCGAACTGCTTGACGAGCCGGCCTTCGCGCATCACGAGCACGCGGTTGCAGGTTCCCACCAGCTCCGTGAACTCCGACGAGATGAAGATGACGCCCTTCCCGGCCTGGGCCAGCCGGGTCATCACCTCATACACCTCTTCCTTGCCGTCGACGTCGATCCCGTGGGTGGGCTCGTCGAAGACGAACACGTCGGCCCCTGACTCAAGCCATTTGGCCAGGACCATCTTCTGCTGATTGCCGCCCGACAGGTACCGAGCCGGGGCGTCCACATCGGCAACCTTGATCTTCAGCCGGTCCACCAGCTCCTGCGTCCCGGCGCGCTCACGGCGCGCGCTCGGGAACGGCAGGGCGGCTGATGCGCGGTAGCGCGACATCGCCGGAAGGGTGATGTTCTTGCGCACCGAGAAGGTGAACACCGCTCCCTGCGTCTTGCGGTCCTCGGGCAGCAACACGATTCCCGCCGACATCCCGTCGCGCGGCGAGCGGATCTTGACCTCCTTGCCGTGCATGAAGATCTGGCCCGACGAGGCGCGGTCGGCCCCGAACACGGCCCGCATCAGTTCCGTGCGACCGGCGCCGACAAGTCCGGCGATGCCCAGCAGCTCGCCCTTGCGAACGACGAAGCTCGCGCCGTGGACGACCCCGTCGACGGACACCTTCTCAACCCTCAGCAGCTCCTCCGCAGTGGTCGGCGCGGCGTGCGGGACGCGGGTTTCGATCACCTGGTGACCCGTGATCTGCGTGATCATCTCGGTCTTGGACACCGCCGCCGTGGCCCCGCTGAACACGACCTTGCCGTCGCGCATGACCTCGACGCGGTCGGTCAGCGACACGATCTCGTCGAGCCGGTGGCTGACGTACACGATCCCCACGCCGTGATCACGCAGGGTGGTCAGGACCCGATGGAGGTGCTCGATCTCCGATTCGGTCAACGACGCCGTTGGCTCGTCAAGCACGAACAGCCGCGCGTCGGCCGCCAGACCGTGGCCGATCATCACCAGCCGGCGCTCGGCGACGCTCAGGCTCGAGAGCGGACGGGCCGGGTTGATGTCGGCCTCGAGGCGGTCAAGCACCGCTTTGGCCTTGCGCCGCAGGGCCGTGCGGCTCACCAGTCCGCCCCGGGTCGGGAACCCGCGTCCCAGCATGACGTTCTCGGCCACCGACAGGTTGGGGAAATCGGCCAGCTCCTGATGCACGAAGGCAAAGCCGAGCGCATCGGACGCCTTGGGGTTCGCGATCGGCGTGACCTCCCCGTTGACGAGGATCTGGCCGCCGTCGGGCTGCACCACCCCGGCCAGGATCTTGATCATCGTGCTCTTGCCGGCCCCGTTCTTGCCCAGCAGGCCCATGATGCTGCCACCCGTGACCTTGAGGTCGGCCCCGTCGAGCGCCCGCACCCCGGGGTAGTCCTTGACCAGTCCGCGAGCCTCGATGGTGACCGGGGAGGGTCCGGCGTGATCGGTCATGCCTTCTGCCCCAGCCGGCTGATCAGGACGGCGGCGATCAGAATCCCGCCCTGGACGAGGTTGATCACGTACGTCTGGAGATTGAGCAGGATCAGGCCGGTCTGGATGACGCCCAGGAACAGGACGCCGACGATCGTGCCCGGCAGGTTGAACTCCCCGGGGCGGAACACGGCGGCGCCGAGGAAGACCGCGGCGAAGGCGGGAAGCAGGTAGGAGACGCCACCGTTGGGGGCATACGAGCTGGCCTCGGAGATGAGCAGGATCCCGGCAACGGCGGCGCTCACGCCGACGATCACGAACCCGAGCACGCGCATCGGGCGCACCCGCAGGCCCGAGAGCCGCGCGGCCTCCACGTTGCCGCCGATCGCGTACATGTAGCGGCCGATCTCCGTCCGGTCCAGCAGCACCCAGACCACGGCGGCGATCACCGCCGCGATCCAGATCTGGTTGGAGAGGCCGAGCAGCGAGGAGTTCGACGCGATCCCGATGAAGCCCGCCGGGAAACCCTGGTAGACGGTGGTCTGATGGGTGAGGGCGAACTCGACGCCGGTGAGCACCGTGCCCATCGCCAAGGTGATGATGAAGGAGGAGCCCCCGAAGTAGGCGATCATCACACCGTTGGCGACGCCGGCCACGACGCCGAGGGCGATCACGACGACGATCGCCAGCTGCCACGCCCAGTGGTCGGTGACGATGAAGGTCGTAACCGCGCCGCCGGACAGGCCGATCATCGCCCCGAACGACAGGTCGAAGTCCTGCATGACCAGCACCACGGTGAGCCCGACGGCGAGGATCAGCGGCGGTGACGCCAGCGTCAGGATGGTCTTGAGGTTGTCGAGCGTCGGAAACGTATTCGGACGCGCGACGCTGAAGATGATCACGGTCAGCAGGAAGGCGACGAGCAGCCCGTACTTCGCGATGAACACCCGGGGCGTGATCGTCCGTGAGCGCGGGCTGCCGGCACGCGGGGGGGCGGGCGTCGCACTGGTCGACGGCGCGGCGGGCGTGGCGCCGTCGATCGGCTCGATGGGAAGCGCTGATGCTGCAGTGCTGGGCGGATTCTCGGCCATCGTTCCTGTCTCCCTCGGTCTCTCCTCGGGGCGTCATGGAGATGACGCCCACCGAAGGCAATCTTGGCCGCCGGTGTGCGCCGCGCCTACTAGCGCATCCGCTAAACGCCCGGGTTCATCGCCTTAATTGGCGCTCTCCGGATCGATCCGGACGTCCCACGCAGGCTCGTCCTCGGGACGGCAGAACTCGCCGTCCAGCGCGGTCCCGCAGCCTGGGCAGAGGAACGAGCGCCAGACCAGCTCGGTGCCGACATGGGCCAGCGGGTCGGTGAAGTGGGCGCCCAGCGCCACGGCCGGCAGCTCGAGCCAGGCCGTGCCCAGCCGATAGCTCGCCGCAAGCGGCGCCAGTTCGCGCTGGCAGCACGCACAGCCCTGGGTCACGGCTCCGTCTTCGCCCGGGCCGAACACCACCGTGGCCAGCGCCTTGCCGCTCACCGAGGCCAGCCTTCCCGGCCGCGGCGCCCGAGGTGGCCGGGCCTGCTCCAGGCGGCGGGCGCGCAGCGCCTCGCGCTCGGCCGCCGTCTCCGGGGCGGGCGAACCGTCGGGACCGAGCACGACGCCGTAGATCTCGCGGGCCTTCGCGACGGTCGTCTTGCCCTCGGCGACGTCGAGGGCGACGAGCTCCGGAAGGCGCAGCACCGGGTCGCCGTAGCCGGCTCCCGGGTTGGGCAGCACCTCGAACACGTCGTTCTCGGTCAGGCGGTTGTCGAACACCTTGGGTGGCGCGAGGCCGCCCTCGGGGGCCATCGCGCGCAGCAGCTCCGGGGAGGACGGGATGCGTCCGCGGGCCAGCCAGTCACGGATCGCGCAGTCCTCGGCCCGCCACATCGTGCCTCCGGCCGCCGGCCAGCCACCGAGCACGCCGATCCCCTGGGTGACGCTCTGGGCCAACCCACCGGAGGAGATGTAGTGCTCGGGCGAGCGGTGTCCGACCATCGCCGAGACCAGGCAGGCGCCGCCCCGCCACTGGCCGTGGCCGCCGGAATCGACCGCCTCCCGGCGATAGAGGAACAGGAACGGGATCTCGCGCTCCATCGCCTCGGCGCTGCCGACCGGGTTCATCGTCGAGCTCATCGTCCCGCCGTGCTCGAGACCGTCCCGCCACGGGAAGGCCCCCAGGCCACCCACGATCCCGTCCATCGGGAAGTTGGCGGTGGGATTGCCGTACTGATCGATCCCGAAGGTGTGGTTGTAGATGAGCGTCGCGCACGCCGACGCGCCGAACGTCTGATGCGCGGTGCGCTCATCGGTCGAGAGCATCTTCATGTTGACGTGCTGCGCCTGCACGATCGCGATCACCAGACCGATCGATGTGCTCACCGCGGAGGGATGGCGCGAGGCGGTGATCGTGCCCGGCTCGAAGTCGAAGTCGACCCGCTCCAGCAGGCCCGCCGAGCACAGGTACTGGTCGTAGCAGAGGAAGGTCAGCAGCGAATTGGTGATCGCCGCCCGGAGGACCCCGGCGGTGATGTTGAACGAGCCGACGCTCGGGTCGGTGCCGCGGTTGGAATACAGCAGCCGATCGCCGGTCTTGCGCACGGTGAGGCTGAACTTGTACGGCTTCAGATCGCCGACGACGGCCCCCGAGGCGTAGCGCGTATCGGTCCATTCGCCGTCGGGCAGCGCGCGCAGGCGCTCGGCCACGACGCTCGAGGTGGTCGCGATCATCTTGCGCATCGCGCCCTTGACCTGAGTGGCTCCGTAGCGGCCGACCATGTCGAGCAGGCGCTCACGGGCCAGCTCGACCCCGGCGATCTGGGAACGCAGCTCCAGGGTCATCAGGCCGGCGAGGCGCGAGCGCCGCACCCATGCGTCGACGACGTCCTCCCGGATCCGGCCGGCGTCGACGAGCTTCATCGGCGGGAAGAAGGAGGCCTCCGAGTAGACGTCCCGAGCCTGCTGGGTGAAGCCGCCCGGCTCGACTCCGCCCAGCTCGCGCTGGTGGATGACGTTGTAGACCCAGGCGAACAGCCGGCCGTCGACGAACACGGGGGCGTAGACGGCCGTGTCCATCTGGTGATTGGTGCCGATCCATGGGTCGTCCTGGAGGAACACGTCGCCCTCATGGATGCCGACGTTCATCGAGCGGTGCTCGAGCGTCCACTTGACCACGAGGTCGGCGCAGCCGCCGAAGAACAGGTTGCCGGGACCGAAGCACACCCCGGCCCCCTCCTCGGTCTGGATCGTCGTGTTGAAATCGAAGCCGAAGACGACAACCTGGCTGCCCGACACCCGGCGGATCGTCTCCTGGTGGTCCCAATTGACGTTCCACAGCTTGGAGCGCAGCACCTCGTACGACACCGGGTCGACGTCGGAATCGAACTCCGAGTGGAAGTGCAGGGAGGGATCGATCACCAGCTCGTCGGGCGGCATGTAGCCGTTGACGAAGCTGTCGGTCCGGCGCTGGCGCTCGTTGGCCAGCGTCGCCTTGGCGTGGGTCTGCGGCATGGTCAGGCCTCCAGCTCGATGGTCAGGTTTCCGCCCGGCTTGACCTGCAGCCACAGTCCGGGCCGGAGCACGGCTGTGGTGTCGGAGTAGTCGATCAGCGCCGGTCCCTGCACCCGCGCGCCGGCGGGAAGCGTCTCACCGTCGTACACCGGGGTCGGTGTGGTCGCCCGATCCTCGGGCCAGTACACCTCGCGCTCGGAGCTCGGCGTTGCCTCGCCGCCGTGGCTGCGGCCGTTATCCCCCGTGATCCGTGACCGGAGGGCGTCGGCGGGCTCGACGCTGAGCCGCAGCGCGGTCAGATCGATGCCGCCCTCGGGGTAGCCCACCCCCTCACCGAACCGGCGAGCGTAGGTGGCCTCGAAGTTGTCGGCGATCACCGGCATGGTCGCCTCACCGAGCTCACCGTCGGGAACCGCCGCCTCCACGTCGTAGACCTGAAGGGCGTACTTGATGTCCGCGCTGCGCGCGGTGCGCAGTGAGCCCCAATCGATCCCCGAGCGCACGGCGTCCGCGCGCGCGGTCTGCTCCAGCGCGGCGAACGCGGCTCTGACCTGATCAACGGCGAACGGCGCGTGCAGGAACGTGGGCAGCTCGTACGAGCGTCCGTAGCCCTCAAGCCCGATGCCGTAGGCCGACCACACCGAAGCGAGATCACCGACCGGGATGACGACGCGGCGGATGCCCAGACCACGAGCGAACAGCCCGGCATGGACGGCGCCGCCCCCGCCGAAGGCGTAGACCACGAAGTCCCGCGGATCATGTCCGCGAGCGACCGTCATCGAGCGGATCTTGTCCTCCATCAGGCTGTCGGCGACCTCCTGGATGCCGGCCGCGCACTCCATCAGCCCGAGCCCGACGCGCTCCCCCAGGGCCGCGATCGCGTCTCGCGCCGCCTGCACGTCCAGCTGCATGCGACCGCCGAGGAAGTTGGCCGGATTCAGCAGCCCGAGCACCAGGTCCGCGTCGGTGACCGTCGGCTGAGTGCCACCACGCCCGTAGCACACGGGCCCGGGCTCGGCTCCCGCACTCTGGGGCCCGACCCGCAGGGCGCCGGACTGGGGATCGACCCAGGCCAGGCTTCCCCCGCCCGCGCCGACGGACTCGACGTCGGCCATGCGCTGGAACAGATCATGCTGCTCGACCACCACGCCGTCACGGATCGGCAGCCGTCCATCGGAGATGACGCTGACGTCGAAGGTGGTCCCTCCCATGTCGGCCGCGATGATGTTCGCGTGGCCGGTCTCCGCCCCCGCCTTGGTGCAGGCGACCACGCCGCCGACCGGACCGGACTCCAGCGTCATCACCGGCCGGCCGATCACGTCGGTCGCGTTGATCAGCCCACCATCGCACTGGGCGAACAGCAGGCGGCCGCCGTAGCCGCGGTCGCGCAGTCCGTCCAGCAGGCGGGTCACGTAGTCGCGCATCAGCGGTCCGATGTAGGAGTTCATGACCGCCGTCGCCGCTCGGGGGTACTCCCCGATGCGGGCGGCCAGCTCGTGCCCGAAGCTGACGTAGACGCCGGGAAAGTCACGGTCCAGCAGCTCACGCGTCTGGAGCTCGTGCACGGGGTTGACGTGACTCCAGAGATAGCTGACGGCGAGCGTCTCCACGCCCTGATCGAGTAGCCCGCGCACGGCCGCCTGCACCTCATCGAGGTCGAGGGCGACGATCACGTCCCCGAACGCGTCGATCCGCTCGGTCACCTCGGCAACGTCCTCCCGCCGCACGAACCGCTCCGGCAGCGAACTGGCCGCGTAGTTGAGGATCCGCTCGACCGGCTGGCCGTTGGTGCGACCCTCGTTGTTGAGGATCCGCAGGGCGTCGGCGTGCCCGGCGGTCGAGATCAGGCCGACTCGTGCACCGGTCCGGCTGACCACGGCGTTGATGCCGACCGTGGTGCCGTGCGACAGCCGGCTGGTCCGCGCGAGCAGCTCCTCGAGGCTGAGCCCAAGGGCCGATCCGGACGCCTCCAGGGCGTTGATGAAGCCCTGCGAGAAGTCGGCCGGCGTCGACGGCGCTTTGCCGATCGTCACGCGGCCGTCGTCGCCGACGACCGTGCAGTCGGTAAAGGTGCCGCCGATGTCGACGCCGACGCGGTATCCGCTCATGAGCCTGTCCTCGATCCGCCGTTGACACTGAGAAACTCACCCGTGATGAAGTCCGAATCGGGCGAAAGCAGGAAGAACACGGCCCCGGCGATGTCCTCCGGTAGGCCGCCGGCACCTGGCTCGCCGCGGCGCGCGAGCGGAATGTCGGCCGTCAGCGGCGCCAGCTGCTCGGGCGTGAACTGATCGTGGATCACCGTCCGGATGAACCCGGGGTTGATTGCGTTGACGGTGATCCCGAACTCCGCGAGATGGCGGGCCAGAGACACCGTCAAGCCCAGCACCGCGCCCTTGGAGGCCGGATAGGCGGGCGTCGTCGTCGGCCGCCCCTGCTGGGCCGACAGTGAGCCGATGTTGACGATCTTGCCGTAGCGGCGCTCGCGCATCGGGCCCAATAGCGCACGCACGCAGTAGAAGGGCCCCGACGCGTTGACCCTCATGTGGCGGTCCCAGTCGGCGTCGGTCACCTCCCACGGCCGCGCGGCTTCGGAGATGCCTGCGTTGTTGACCAGCAGCTGCGGCGGGCCGAGCGCGGCGGTGGTCTGCGCCGCGGCGGCCGCCACCGAGTCCGGATCGCCGACGTCGACGGTCGCTGCGTGCACGGTCGCCCCGGTCCGCGCCAGCTCATCGTGCAGCCGTCCGAGGCTCTCCTCGCGCACCTCCCACAACGCGACCGCCGCGCCCTCGGCCGCGAGCCGCCGGCTGATCGCCTGGCCAAAAGCGCCCCCCGCACCGGTGACGACCGCAACCCCTCCACGTAGGCGGTCGATTGGCCCGGCGGGGTTCATGCCTGACTGACTCACTGGCCGCTCTCTCGCTCCCCGGTTGGCCTACCGCTCGGTTGGCTGGACGGCCAAGCTACCAACGGGGACGGGGCCGCTCAACGCAAGACTGTCTCTACCGACAGGTCGCCCGGAGCACCCTCGGCGGCAACACTGCGGGGCATGACCGAAACCCGAATCAGCGTCTCGCACGACGACGGGCTGGCCCATCTGGTGATGGACTACGCACCCGTCAACCAGTTCAACACCGGCTTTTTGCAGGAGATCAGCGCGGCGGTCTCCGGGCTCGCCGACGACACCCGCGCCCTGGTCGTCTCAAGCGCGGTGCCCGGGATCTTCGCCGCCGGTGGGGACCTCCCGTGGATGGCGAGCGCGACGATCGAAGAGCAGCTGCCGTTCGTGGCGCTCTGCCAGGACACCTACAGCGCGTTCGAGCGGCTCAGCTGCCCGGTGGTGGTGGCGATCGACGGTCACTGCCTCGGGGGCGGACTGGAAATGTCCCTGTGCTGCGACATCCGGGTGGTCGGCGAGAGCGCACGGCTGGGACTCCCGGAGGCGACAATCGGTCTCCTTGCCGCGGCCGGGGGCACCCAGCGGCTGGTCCGGGCGGTGGGCCAGGGAGTGGCCCGCGACATGCTGCTCACCGGGTTGCGGATCACCGGCGCGCAGGCCGGCAGCTGGGGGATCGTCAGCCGGGTCGTGAGCGACGGACAGGCCGAGGCGACCGCGCTGGAGATCGGCCGGGCGCTCGCCGACGGCCCCGCCGAGGCGATTCAGGCGACAAAGCGTCTGGCCGTCGCCGCCAGCGAACTCGATCTCGGAGCGGGCCTGGCGCGCGAGCGGGCCGAGTGGGAGCAGGCCCGGCGCTCGGCCAGCACCCAGGAGGGCCTGGAGGCCTTCGCCGAGAAGCGCCGTCCGGACTTCGCCCGGGCCCGCGCCGGCGGCTGACCGGCCCCGCTCGCGTCCAGGGCTCAGCCGGCCTCACGCCGCCAGCGCTCGCGCAGCTCGCCCCGGGCGATCTTCCCGGTCGCGTTGACCGGAAGGGCATCAACCGCCCGCAGGTGCTTGGGCAGCTTGAAGCCGGCCAGCTGCTGGCGGCAGGCCGTGAGCGTCGCCTCCGGATCGAAGTCATCAGGGTCGGTCACCTCGACGTAGGCGATCACCATCTCGCCCCAGTGCGAGTCGGGCACCCCGATCACGGCAGCAGCCTGGACCGCCGGCACCCCCAGCAGAGCTCGCTCCACCTCGCGCGGGTCCACGCTGAAGCCGCCGGTCTTGATCATCTCCTTGCTGCGCCCGGCGTAGTGCAGATCGCCGTCGGCGTCGATCCGGCCGAGGTCACCGGTCATGACCCAGCCGTTGCGCAGGCCGGCCGCCGTCTCCTGCGGCCGGTGCAGGTAGCCGCTCATCATCGCCGGCCCCTGCAACGCGATCTCTCCCACCGTGCCTGGGGAGACCGGGTCGCCCTGGGCATCCAGGATCCTGATCCGCATCGCCCCCATCGCCCCGCCGACGCTGTCGGGCCGGACCGCGAACTCGCCCGGCGCGGCACAGGTCAGCTGGGCTTCGGTCAGGCCGTACATGTAGACGAAGCGGTCGCCGAAGCGCTCCAGCGCCCGCTCGCGCAACGAGCCGGGGAACTCGTAGGCGGTGTAGATCGTGTGCAGCGCCCCGAGATCGAACCGCTCGTGGCCATCGACGGCGAGCAGAGCGGAGATCATCGTCGGAGCCAGAAAGGTTCGCGTGGCCGGCAACGACTCGAGCAGGGCCCACACCCGGTCGGCGGCGAAGGCGTCGTCGAGCACCACGGTGGCCCCGCCGAGCATCGCGGGCACCGCGAAATGCAGCAGCCCGATGCCGAACGCCGGAAGCGTGAACAACTCGACCTCACCGCGACGCCGCGGCGAGCCGAGCGCCGAATTCATCACGTTCCAGGCGTTGGCGCGGTGGGTGCGCATCACCCCCTTGGGAAAGCCTGTCGTGCCCGAGGTGTAGAGAACGGTGGCCAGCGCCTCGTCGGCCACCGGGGCCAGCTCATCGCCGACCAGCAGCGCGCCGTGTTCGCGCAGCACCGCGACGCTCGGCAGCGCATCGTCGCGCGCGGCGAGGCCGGCCGCCGCAAGGGACAGCTCGGCGTCGGCGAGCACTGCGGTCGCGCCCGCGTCGCGCAGGAGGAAGTCGACCTCGCTCACGGCCAGCCGCGGGTTCAGCGGGACGCTGACCGCCCCGACCCGGGCCAGGGCCAGGGAGAGCTCGATCGCCTCCGGCCGGTTGGAGAGCATCCAGGCGACGGTGCGCCCGGTCATCCCGGACCGCGCCAGGCCCGCGGCCAGCGCCGCGACGCGCTGCTCGAGCTGGGCAAAGGTGAGCGTCTCACCGCGGTGACGCAGCGCCGGACGACGGGGATGGCGCTCACAGGCGGCCCGCAGCGGGAAGGACCAGTCCACGCCGGCGAAGCTACGCAGGTGACCGCGCTGCCGTGGCTGGCGCAAGCGACAGTCACGTCACTCCGGAGGTGCCGCGACCGCTCAGAATCACCGGTGTGGTCCCGCGACTGCCTCCTGAGATCGAAACCCGCACGGTGCGTGCAGTGCTCGACGCCCAAGCGCGGCGACGCGGTGAGCGGCTCGCGCTGATCGCCCCCAGCATGGTCAGCGGCAGCGAGCAGCGCCTGGACTACGCCGCGCTGCGCGAGCGCTCGGTGCAAGTCGCCGCCGCGCTCGCCGCCGCCGGCGTGGTCAAGGGCGATCGGGTCGGGATCATGCTCGGCAACGACGCCGCTCTGGAGGCGCACCTCGTCTACCACGCGTCGCACTGGCTGGGTGCGGTGAACGTTCCGGTCAATGACCGCTACGTCGCCCGGGAGCTCCGGTACGTGCTCGACTTCATCCGCCCCAAGGTGCTCGTGTTCGCCGGTGCGTTCGCGCCGACGCTGGCCGGTCTCGGTGACGCGCTCGAGGGGGTCGTGCTGCTCGAGGTCGCGGCCACGCCGGCGCTGGGCGCCAGCTTCGCCGCGGCGGTGGCCGCCGCTGCCGGGGTCACTCCACCGCCGGCGCCGCTGGAGGAATACGACGACGCCGATTGGATCTTCACCTCGGGCACGACCGGCAACCCGAAGGCGGTCGGCCTCCCCCACGCCCAGTCGGTCGCGTGTGGTCACCAGGCGATCCCGCTGTGGGGACTTGAGGCCGACAGCGTCTATCAATCCTTCGCCCCCTTCTTCACCAGCACCGGCTGCCACACGAACCTGCTCGCCTGTCTGGTCGCCGGCTGCACCTACGCGATCGAGCCGGCCTTCGACGTCGACGGGACGCTCGAGCGGATGCGCCGGTACGGCACGACATCGATCTTTCTCATCAACAGCGTGCTCGCGCTGATCTTCAAGCGTCGCGGCGAGCAGGCACTGACCGACGGGGATTTCCCGGCCCTGCGGCGGATCTGCTGGGGTGGCCAGGCGGCGAGCCCTGAGTTCGGGCGACGGCTGTACCGGGTGGCGCAGGCGATGGGGATCGAACTGACCAACGTCTACGGGCTGACCGAATCGGGCAACGCGGGAATCATGCTGATCCCGTCCGATCACGCCGAGGCGGTCCAGCGCGCGGGCCCCGAGGGCGTCTCGATCGGCCGCACACCGTTTCACCCCTGGGTGGAGCACGCGGTCCTGCGTCCGGACGGGACGCCGGTCGACGTCGATGAGCTCGGAGAGCTCTGCCTGCGGGGCCCGAGCACGATGCCCGGTTACGTGCGCGACCCGCACGGCAGCGCCGCCGTGCTTCGCCACGGTTGGCTGTACACGGGGGATGTGTGCCGGGTCGACGACGCCGGCTTTGTCTACTTCGTCGATCGCAGCAAGCAGATGATCCGCCGCAGTGGGCTGAACATCTCCTCCGCGGAGGTGGAAGGCGTCCTCACCGACCACCCCGGGATCGCCGAGGCGGCGGCAGTCCCGGCGCCCAATCCGGTCCTCGGGGAGGACGTCCGTGCGGTCGTGGTGGCCGCGATCGATCCTCCGCCGTCGCCCGACGCGGTGATTGCGTTCTGCCGGGAGCGACTGGCCGACTACAAGGTCCCGTCGACGGTCGAGTTTGTCGCCGCGCTGCCCCGCAACGGGATGGGACGCGTGATCAAGGGCGCGTTGACCGGCCAGGCCGGGCTGCTGGGCGCCGAACCGGACCGACATCGAACGTCTCCGCAGTCACCCCCACCTCGCGAAGCTTGAACTTCTGGACGCGCTCAGACGCCGTCTTGGGCAGCGAGCCAACGATGCGCAGGTAGCGGGGGACCGCGAAGTAGGCCAGCCGCGCGCGGCAGTGCGCGACGAGCTCGGACGGATCGAACGCGGCGGGATCGGTGACCACGACCGCGACCATGACGTCGTCCTCGCCCAGCTCGGAGGGCACGCCGTAAGCGGCACATTCGACCACCGAGGGGTGGGCGTTGACGACGCTCTCGACCTCGAACGACGAGACATTCTCGCCACGGCGGCGGATCGAGTCCTTCAGGCGGTCGACGTAGTAGAAGAAGCCGTCGGCGTCCATGCGGGCCCGGTCACCGGTGTGGAACCAGAGGTTGCGAAACGCGGCGACCGTCGCCTCCGGCCGCTGCCAGTACTCCCTGAGGATCGTGTCCGGGCTGCGTGGCCGGACGAGGATCTCCCCGACCTCACCGACCGCCGGCTCGTAATCGTCGGGATCGCCGAGACGGACCTCGAGGTGCGGGGCCGCGCGGCCGATCGACCCGACGCGGCGATCGGTGCGGGTGTTCTGGATCGCGATCCCGATCTCCGTCATCCCATAGTGCTCGTGGAGCCGGACGCCGAACCGTTCCTGGAACGGCTCCCACAGCGACGGATCGACGGCCCCGCCATAGCAGCGGTCGACCCGGTGCTCGCGGTCACCCGGGCCGGGCGGCTGCTTGGCGATCACGGTCAGCATCGTCCCCATGTAGTTAAACGAGGTGACCCGCTCCTCCCGCATGCGCGCCCAGAAGCGCGATGCGCTGAAGCGGTCGTCGAGCACGAGGCGAGCTCCGCTCAGCAGCGTGGACACGACCGAGGTGAACTTCGCGTTGACGTGGAAGAGGGGGAAGGCCGTGTAGAGGACGTCGCGCTCGGTGTACTCCATCAGCGCGACGTTGGCCCGGGCCAGCGCGAGGTTGGCGGTGTGTGACAGCACGACGCCCTTGCTCGGTCCCGTGGTGCCGGAGGTGTACAGCAGACAGGTCACGTCGCGCGCGTCCGGCGCGGGCAAGACGAGATCCGCTGCGGGTGGATCGAGCTCCACCAACCACTCACGGGCGAGCGGAGCGCCTGCCCCGGCCGGGTCCTCCGCTGTCCCGCGGACGATCACGCGCTCCAGGTCCGGCGCCGTGACCTCGGCCAGCCGCGGCAGGAACTCGGCGTCACAGAACAGGATGCGAGCGCCAGACTCGGCGAGGATATGCTCGAGCAGCGGGCCGCGGTAGGCACTGTGCACCGGAACCTCGATCGCCCGGGCGCGGACGATCCCGAACCACACGTCGAGGAACTCGGGCACGTTGGCCATCATCACCGCCACGCGATCACCCGGGACGATCCCCCTGGCCAGCAGGGCCTGGGCGACGCGCCGGCTGCCGAGGTCGAGGTCACCGGTGGTCAGCTCCCGCCCGTCGCAGCGCAGGAACGGATGCGCCGGATCCCGCGCGAGCGCCGCGTCCAGGACCGCCGGGAGGGTGCGCGGCGAGGCGTCCGGAAAGTCCACCGGGGACACTGAATCAGTTGGCGCGGCAGCGGTCGACTGGCACTTCTGCCAGGCCGTGAGGACATCACGGGGCACATAAGCTGGCTGCGCATGCCCCGAGATTTCCAGCGACCCTTCGCGCTGCCCGCGGGCGCCACCGAAGTCCTGCTCGTCCGGCATGGATCGGCCCGCTACGCCTCAGACCAGGCCCCGGATCTGATCGACGGTCACAGCGATCCCGAGCTGACCGAGCTCGGGCGCCGGCAGGCCACCGCCGTTGCAGCGCGGCTGGCCGCGACGCCGATCGGGGGAATGTTCGTGACGCCGCTGCGGCGCACCCAGCAGACCGCGGCGCCGCTGGCGCGACAGATCGGCCAGGTCCCGGTGGTCGTGCCGGAGCTGCGCGAGGTCCACCTCGGCGACTGGGAGGGACAGCTCAACCACCGGGTGGCCAGCGATGACCTGCTGACCCGGGAGATCTTCGAGGTCGAGCGCTGGGACGTCATCCCCAACGCCGAACCGATGGAGCAGTTCTCAGCGCGGATCACGGCCGGGATGGATCATCTCGTGGAGGCCGGCGGGCCGGACGAGACCGTGCTCGCAGTCGTCCACGGCGGCGTCATCGCCGAGGCCTGCCGGCAGGTCACCGGGAGTCGCGCGTTCGCCTTCCTGTACGCGGACAACGGGTCGATCACCCGCGTGATGCGACTGCCGAGCCGCCGCTGGGCGCTGATCAGCTTCAACGAGACCTCGCATCTGGACGAGGCCGGCTAGAGCCACGTCCCGCAATCGGCATGCCGACAATCCTGCTGGTCCGCCACGCCCAAGCCTCGTTCGGGAGCGTCGATTACGACGTCCTCTCGGAGCTGGGCGAGCGTCAGGCCGGCGCCCTCGGTCGCGAGCTGCGCCGCCGGGGCAGCCCGGCTGACGTCCTGCGCTGCGGAACGCACCGGCGCCAGCGCGACACCGTGAAGGCGTTCGGCGACCGCACGCCGGATGTCGACCCGGGCCTGGACGAGTACGACTCCGACGGGATTCTGGCCACCCATGCCCGCTCACCGCTGCGCCTGCACGCCGCCGGACCAGTTGCCGACCCCTCGGCGGCCTCCCGTGCGTTTCAGTTGGTGCTCGACGCGGGCCTGCGGTCATGGATCGACGCCGGCGCGGCAAGCCGCGCTCCGGAGTCCTATCCGGCGTTCGCCACCCGGGTGCAGGCCAGCCTGGACGACGCCGCCGGCCGGCTGAGCTCGGGTCAGACCGCCGTCCTATGCACGTCGGGTGGGGTGATCAGCGCGGCGTGCGTGCACCTCCTCGGCGTGTCCGAGGCCGCGTTCCTCGCCTTCAATCGCGTCGCCGTCAACGCCGGGATCACCACGATCGCGGTGGGCCGCAGCGGCCAGTCGCTCGTCTCCTTCAACGAGCACGGTCATCTGCAGACCGGCAACGGCTCCCTGGTCAGCTATCGATGAAAGCGCCGCCGGCGGTGACCGTCGCGCAGTTGACCGAGCGGGTTCAGCGCACAGCGCACGACGCGCGCGCCTACCAGCTTGGCGACGACGCCTGGTCGCTCGTCCTGCCGCTCGGGTACGCACAGCTGCCGTCGGTCAACGCCTACCTGCTCGACACCCCGGCGGGCCTGACCCTGATCGACTGCGGGTCGGCGCAGGACCCGGGGTGGGACGCGCTGGCGCACGCCATCCGGCTCGCCGGCCACGCTCCCGCGGCGATCACGCGCCTGATCTGCACCCACCTGCATCAGGACCACGCCGGGCTGGCCGACCTGGTCAACGCCCGGACCGGATGCGAGCTCGCCCGCGGCGCCGGGCCGCCCACCGCGCACGATTGCTTCCGCGACCGTGCCCTGGACCTGGACTCGCGCCGCCGCCGCGCCCGGCGCGAGGGCGTGCCCGAAGCCGAGCTCTCGATGCTGATCGGACCGATCATCGCCGACGACGGCCGGCACCCCCGCGCCGGCTTCCATCGTCTGCTGACCGACGGCGAGTCACTGGGCCACTGGACGGTGGTCAGCGTTCCCGGCCACTCCGCCGCGCAGATCGCGCTGTTCGATGCGGAGCGCCGCTGGCTGATCTCGGCCGACCTCGCCGGAGAGACTCCGATGCTCGAGTTCGGATCCACCCCGAATCCGGTCGCCCAGCACCTGCACTCGCTGGCGCGGGCACTGGCCCTGGGCGCCGTACGGATGCTGCCGGGTCACGGCCGCCCGATCGAACCGGCCGCCGCAGTCCAGGCCACGCTGCAGGCGGCCGAGCGGCGGCTGCGCGACTGGCTGGCCCTGGCCGATGAGCTGATCGCACGCGAAGGTTCGGTGACCGGCTTCGCCCTGTCGGAGCGGCTGGACCCGGGCAACCGGGACCTGGAGTGGCGCCAGAGCAGCCTCTCCACCGCACTGTGTCTGCTCGAGGCGCGGGTGGCCGACGGAGCGGCAACCGCGCATCTGGGATCTGACGGCGTGCGGCGCTTCACCCGCGGCCGTTGATGCGCGCGTCGGCACAGCGCGCGTCGGAGCCGAGGATCGCGCTGGTCGCGGCGACCACGGCCTTCACCCTGGTGATCCTGGGCACGACGGTCGTCAATGTCGCACTGCCCTCGATCCGTGCCGAGTTCGGCAGCTCGGTCGCCGGCCTGCAGTGGGTGATCAACGGCTACACGCTGATGCTCGCGAGTCTGCTGCTGAGCATGGGGGCGATGTGCGACAAACGCGGCGCCCGCCCGGTGATGCTCGGGGGCGTGACGGTGTTCGTGCTCGGCGCGCTGGTGTCGCTGGCCGCCCCCTCGCTGGCGGTGCTGCTGACCGGTCAGGTCCTGCTCGGGACCGGTGCGGCCGCCCTGCTCCCCGCGTCGCTGGCCCTGCTCAGTGACGCCTACCCGGATGACCGCCGGCGCGCGCGGGCGATCGCCATCTTCGCGTCCGCCTCAGCCGTGGCGATCGGTCTGGGCCCGGTGCTCGGGGGGCTGCTGATCGACTCCCTCGGGTGGCGAGCGATCTTCGGGCTCGACGTCCCGCTGGCGGTGATCATCGGCCTGCTCGTCGCGGCCCATCGGCCACGCGCGGCACCCACGTTGGCGAAGGGTCTGGACGGCTTCGGACAGGTCACCGCCATTCTCAGCCTCGGTGCGCTCACCTTCGCGGTGATTCAGAGCGGCAGCTCCGGCTGGCTCGCCGCGCCGGTGCTCGGCCCGCTCGCGGTGGCGGTCGGCGCGGCCTTCGCGTTCGTGGCGATCGAACGGGCTGGGAGAGAGCCGATGCTGCCCCTGTCGATCTTCGCCTCGCGCGCGTTCAACTGCTCGTCGGTCTCGGGGCTGCTGATCAACTTCGGGGTCTACGGGCAGTTCTTCGTCCTCTCGCTGTATCTGCAGGAACTGCGCGGGCTGTCGCCCCTGCAGGTCGGCGTCGTGTTTCTCGTCCAACCCGGGACGGCGGCGTTGACTTCCCTGGCCGCCGGCGCGATCACGGTGCGAAGAGGACCGCGGATCCCCGCCGTGACCGGGGGCGCACTGGCCACCGCGGGCACGTTGGCGATCGCCGGGATCGATGCTCACACGCCGCTGGCGCAGATCGTCGGGGGCCTGGCCCTGCTCGGGGCGGGTGGAGGACTGACCATCCCGGCCCTGACCACCGCGATCGTGTCGGCCAGCGCTCGCCGCCGGGTGGGCGTGGCGGCGGCCACGTTCACCGCGAGCCGTCAGATCGGCGGCATCCTGGGCGTGGCCGTGCTCGGCGCGCTGGTCGGGCAGCCGGTCGGTCTCCCCGGGCTGCACACCGCCGTGCTGGTCGCCGCCGGAGTCCTCGCGGCGGCGGCGCTGCTCGGCCTGCTCGTCGCGCCTGACGGCCCGGGCGCCGAGGCGGACACAATGACAGTCATCGAGGCCGTCGCCGCCTCGGAGGGCTGAGGCGCATTTAGCATCCCGGTCATGGACGATCTGACGCTCCTGCTGGCCGAGCGCGACTGCGGCCGCTTGATCGCCGAGTACTGCCGCCGCGTCGACTCCGGCCACGCCGCGGGTATCGCCGACCTGTTCTGCGAGGACGGAACCTGGGAGGGCGTCGAGTTGCGCCTGACCGGACGCGACGAGATCCGGGACTGGTTCGTCCGGCGCCAGGCGTTGGCCCGGCGAGTCTCCCGTCATGTCTGCACCAACATCCTGATCGACCTCATCTCCCCGGACGAGGCGCGGAGTGTCTGCTACATGATCAACTACCGCCACGACCGCCGCGAGGGCGATGAAGCGCTTCCCGTCCCCGCCGAGGTCCCGAAGTTCGTGGGCGAACTGCACGACACCTTCCGCCGCACGCCCGAGGGCTGGCGCTTCGCCAGCCGCCGGGTCGAGGTCGTGTTCGTCCGCCGGCGCGCCGCTCAGAGCGGATAGCCGACGGCGCCGCCGTCCTCGATGCGCTCGATGTACTCCATCATCCCGCACCCGGTCCGGTCATCCCAGCGGTACTCCGTGAAGCCCTCCGCGACGCGGGACACCAGCACCTGATCGCCGTCCCGGCGCCGGTTGCGCAGCGGCGCCATGGTCATCACGCGCCCCTCGATCACGGCGGTCCGTTTGGCGGTCCGCACGCCGAGGGTGACCGCGACCGGGTCCTGGGCGTCTGACCAGGTGGTCTGCAGGTCGAGGTCGGTGACCTCCTCGTACGCGTCGTCGATCAGCAGCACTCCGAGCCGGCGCGCCGTCCCGTCCGGATACATGTTCTTCAGCAGCATCAAAGCGCGATCCTCGCCCAGGGTCGCGATGAACAGCCGGTAGGCCCAGATGACCTGCCAGTAGCGCGGACCCCACGAGTGATCGCGCCATCCGAAGCCATCGATCGGGATCGTTTCATCGCCCACCGTGATCGTGCCGACCGCCCGCGTGTGCTGGTTGAAGTGGCCGCGTGAGAACTCGGGGCCGTAGTACATGCGGTGCTCGTGCTCAGGACCGGTCGGCTCGCCGCCATGGACGGGCGAGACTCCGGTGATGTCGAAGTCGATCGACGCGGGGGCGCGGGGCGCGGACGCGAACGCCGCTTTGGGGTCGCGCAGCTGCTGGGGATCGTCAAGCAGCAGCACCTCACCGGAGTAGGACATCCGCACCTGTTCAAAGGGCCGGACCGCCTCATAGCGCAGGCCGCCCGCGTCGAACGCATCGTTGGTCGCGATCTCCGGCCGCTGAAACTGGCAGGCCACGCGGCCGTCGGGGAGATAGATCACCACCGACAGCTCCGCATAGCCCTCGTTGACGCGGTTGCCCAGTCGCATCCACGCGCCGGTCCGGGTGCGGGGATCAAAGCCGTTGGCGTAGACGCTCTCGTTGAAGTTGGTCGCCGCGTCGGGACGGTGAGTGAATTCGTCCTCGGGCTCCAGGCGCATTCCCGGGTCGCTCATCGGCTCCTCCTCGGTCCAGGTTCAGGGTCGGATGCGATGCTCGCAGCGGTGCGCATCCGCTGCGACTGGCGCTAGTGCCAGTGCCATTCGCATGCCCTGGCTGGAAAAGTCATCGTCGTCATGAACGAGTCAAGCCAGACCGTCGCCGCCGTCACCGGAGCCACCGGAGGCATCGGGCGCTCGATCGCCGTCGCCCTGGCCCGGGCCGGCGCCACCGTCGCGCTCACGGGCCGCAACGCCGCCGAGGGCGAGGAGACGCTGCGGCAGGTGCGCGAGGCGGGCGGCACGGCCGAGTTCACCGTCGTCGACGTCACCCGCCACGACGAGGTCGCGGCATGGATCACCGATGTGCACGAGCGCCTCGGCGGACCTCATTGGCTGGTCAACAACGCCGGCATGAACGGGCGGTCCGCGCGCCTGGAGGACCAGTCGGTGAGCGAGTTCGAGCAGGTGGTGGCGACCAACCTGTTCTCCGTGTTCTATACCACCCACACCTGTGTCCCGCTGATGCGCGCGGCCGGGCGCGGCGCGATCGTCAACATCGGTTCAACCGCGAGCCTGCAGGGGTACGGTCTGCTCAGCGGCTACACCGCGTCCAAGCACGGCGTGGTCGGGCTGACCAAGAGCACCGCCCTGGAGAACGCCGACGTTCCGATCCGCGCCAACTGCATCTGTCCCGGTCCCGTCGACACGCAGCTCATGCGCGACATCGAGGTGTTGGTCAACCCGGATGATCCGGCCGCGGCCCGAGCGATGTTCTCGGGTACGACCGCGCTCAAGCGCTACGGCCTGCCCGAGGAGATCGCCGACCTCGTGCTCTACCTGCTCAGCGATCAGTCGACGTACATCACCGGCACGGCGATCTCGATCGACGGCGGGGTGATGACCGGAGTATGAGCTCGGGAGACGAGCTGCGCTACGACGGTCGCGTGGCGATCGTCACCGGCGCCGGCCGCGGGCTGGGCCGGGCCTACGCGATCGCGCTCGCCGCGCGCGGCGCGCGTGTTGTGGTCAACGACCTCGGGAGCCGCCTGGCGGGCGAGGGCAGCGACTCAGGACCCGCCGCCGAGGTTGCCGCGGAGATCACGCGGGCCGGCGGCGAGGCGGTGGCCAACGACGACAGCGTCAGCACGACCGAGGGCGCGGAGGCGATCGTCGCCGCCGCTATGACCCACTTCGGTGGAGTCGACATCGTGGTCAACAACGCAGGGATCATGGATCCCGGAGGTCTTCTTGAGCTCAGCGTGACCGAGGTGGCGCGCCACGTCGACGTGCACGCGATCGGCGCCTTCAACGTCACGCGGGCCGCGTGGCCGACGATGATGGGCCACGGCTACGGCCGAGTCGTGCTGACCACGTCGGTCGGCATGTACGGCGGCTCATTCCTGATCTCCTACGCGACCGCGAAGGGGGCCGCCGTCTCGCTCGGCCGCTCGCTCGCCGATGCCGGCGTCCCGCACGGGATCCGGGTCAACCTGCTGGCGCCCGCCGCCGAGACGCGGATGGTCACCGATCCCGACTACCGGGCCAAGTGCGAGCTGCCGCCGCTGGACGAGAGCGCACCACCGGACCCGACGCGCGATCCCGATCGGGTCGTCCCGATGCTGCTCGCCCTCACGCACGAGCGTTGTCCGGTCAACGGCGAGATCATGTGGGCCGGGCTGGGGCGCTTTGCCCGGGTGTTCATCGGCGAGACCCGAGGGATCGTCGACCCGACGCTGTCGGCGGAAGGCGTGCTCGAGCGCTGGTCGGAGATCACCGACGAGACCGGGTATGCGGTGCACCCCACGACCGCCGCCGCGGTCGCCTACCGCGAGGCGATGATCAGCGCCGAACTCGCACGGTGAGTAGGCCGCAGATCACGCGCGTCGCCGTCGTCGGGGCCGGCTTCATGGGCTCGGGGATCGCCGAATCCGCGGCCTCGGCGGGCGTGGACGTGACCCTGTACGAACCCGAAGCGGCACCGCTGCAGCGCTCTCGCGAGCGGCTCGCGGTCTCCCTGGACCGGGCGCTGGCCCGGGGAAAGCTCACCGCCGCCGACGCCCAGGCACTGAACGAGAGGGTCGCCTACACGAACGACCTCAGCGACCTCGAAGGGGTCGATGCGGTGTGCGAGGCGGTGACGGAGGACCCACGGGTCAAGGGCAAGCTGTTCGCCGATCTGGACCGGCGGCTACCCGACGCGCGCTTTCTGGCCTCGAACACGTCATCGATCCCGATCGCCGAACTGGCCGCGTGGACCCAGCGCCCCGAGCGCGTGATCGGGCTGCACTTCTTCTCCCCCGTGCCGGTGATGAAGCTCGTGGAGGTCGTCGTCGCGCTCGACACCGCCGAGGGGACCGTGACCACGGCCGAGGCGTTCGCCGCCCACATCGGCAAGCAGGCGATCCGGACCAAGGACCGCTCCGGGTTCATCGTCAACATGCTGCTGGTCCCCTACCTGATGGCCGCGGTGCGGATGTTCGAGGACGGCTTTGCCGGGCGCGAGGACATCGACGAGGGCATGCGGCTGGGCTGCGGGCACCCGATGGGTCCGCTGACCCTCTGTGACTTCATCGGCCTCGACGTGCTCTACGCGATCTGCGACTCGCTGTACGAGGAGTTCAAGCGGCCGGAATACGCGCCCACGCCGCTGCTGAAGCGGATGGTCGTCTCCGGCCACCACGGCCGTAAGACCGGGCGCGGCTTCTACACCTACTAGGCGTCCGCCTGGGCGTATGGTCTGGGTCATGGACCTCGAGCTCACCGGCCGCCGCGCGGTCATCACCGGGGGCAGCCGCGGGATCGGCCTGTCCTGCGCGCGGGTGCTGGCCGCCGAGGGGGTCGATCTGGCGCTCGTCGCCCGCGACCCCGAGGCGCTCGACACAGCCGCCGGCGAGGTCGACACGCTCGGACCGGGACGGGTCATCACCGTGCCGACGGACACCGGCGACGCGGACTCGGTGCTGGCCATGGCCAAGACGGTTCGCGCCGAGCTGGGCGGCGCCGACATCCTGATCAACTCGGCCGCCCGGCCCAACACCGGGCGGGCACGGCCGATGGGAGACGATGACCTGGCCGATGAGGTAAACGTCAAGGTGGCCGGCTACCTGCGCTGCGCCCGTGCGCTCGCCCCGGGAATGGTCGACTCCGGCTGGGGACGGATCATCAACATCGCCGGGCTGGCCGCGCGCTGGACGGGGTCGGTGACCGGATCGGTGCGGAACGTCGCGGTGGCGGCGATGACCAAGAACCTCGCTGACGAGTACGGCTCCCGGGGCATCACCGTCAATGTCGTGCACCCGGGCATGACCCGGACCGAGCGCACGCCCGACACGCTGGTGGGGATGGCCGCCGCCGCGGACGAGGGCACGACCGTTGAGCAGGTGCAGGCCGACCTCGAGTCACGGATCGCCATCGGGCGGATGGTCACCGGCGAGGAGATCGCGTGGCTGGTCGCCTTCCTGGCCAGCCCCAAGGGCGTAGCGGTCAACGGTGACGCGGTCGTCGCCGGTGGCGGCCTGCGCGGAACGATCCACTACTGATGGTCGTCTGCCGCTGATGCCCGAGCTGCTGGCCATCGTCAAGCACGACTGCCCGGTCTGCGACCAGGTGCTGCCGGTGCTCGACGCTGCCGGGATCCGGGTGCTCTCCCAGTCCGATTCCGAGCAGACCGAGGGACAGGCCCGGCGCCTGAACCTGACCCGCGTCCCCGAGCTCGACACCGAGCTGGCCGTCTCCGAGCGGCTGGACCCCGACGCCGTCCCGGCCCTGTTCCTGCTCGACGGCGCCGACGAGCGCGATCGGGTGATCGGAATCGACCGCGAGCGGATGGCCGCGCTGGCCGCCGCCGCGGGCACCGCGCTGGAGCTCGACGGGCTGCCCGCACTGCGGCCCGGCTGTGCCTCGCGCACCCGTGACCCGGAGATCGCCGCCGGCCTGGCCGCGCGCCGCGCCCGGCGCGAGGGGCGGCTGCGCGCCCGCGAGCTTGAGATCGGGGACCTGGAGGACGTCCACGAGGCGCTGCACGCCCGCGGGCTGACCGACGGGCTGCCGGTCGTGCCGCCGACCCCCGAGCGGGTGGTGGCGATGCTCGCGCACACGCGCCGTGACCCGCAGGAGGTGGTGGCCGACCTGCCGCCCTACGGCGGCGCGGCGACGGTCGAGAAGGTGGCCGTCAACGCGGTGATGGCCGGCTGCGCCGGCCCCGAGCTGCCGATCGTGCTTGCCGCCGTGCAGGCCGCCGCGCGCGAGGCGTTCGCGCTGCAGGGGCTGATCGCCACCACCGCACCGGCCGGGCCGGTGGTGATCGTCTCCGGTCCCTACGCCCGCCGGGCTCAGATGAACGCGCTCGGCAACGCGCTCGGGCAGGGCAACCGCGCCAACGCCACGATCGGCCGCGCACTGCAGCTGACCATCCGCAACGTCGGCGGCGGGCGCCCCGGCCGCGAGGATCGCGCGGCACACGGCTCCCCGGCCAAGGTCGGCTTCGCCTTCGCCGAGCGCGACGACGCGACCGCGCCGTGGGAGGGGCTGGCCCAGTCGCGGCTGGAGCTGCGCCCGCAGGAGACCGGGGTGACGGTCTACGCCGGTGAGGCGCCGCGGCTGATCGCCGACCAGCTCGCCCGCGCGCCCGAGGCCCTGGCCGCGAGCCTGGCCGTCGGGCTGGAGGCGGCGGGCAGCCCGCGGCTGCGCCTGGCCTGGGACGGGATGCTCGTGCTCGGCCCCGAGCACGCCCGTGTGTTCCGCCAGGCCGGCTGGACGCGTCAGCGGCTTCAGCAGGAGCTGTACGACCGCACAAGCTCGCCGGCCGGCACGCTCGTGCGCGGCGCGGACGGGATCGCCGAGGGCCTGGCTCCGGAATGGGTGCCCGACCCCGCGGCGCTGGTGCCCAAGTTCCCCTCGGCCGAGGGCATCCTGATCGCCTACGCCGGTGGCGACGCGGGGCTGTTCTCGATGATCATCGGCGGCTGGGTGTCCGGCGCGGCCGGCTCGGTTCCGCAGACCGTGAGCGTGGAACCGTGGCGCTGATCGTCCTGGACCCGACCGCCGAGCGCGACCCCACCGGTCGTCCGCTGGCTCACCGCGCCGGGGCCCCGCAGACGGTCACCCTGCTCAATATCAATAAGCCCCGCGGCGACGTGTTCCTCGACGAGCTCGAGCAGCAGCTCGGGCAGCGCGGGATCACGGTGCACCGCGCGGCCAAGCCGACCTTCACCAAGCCGGCCCCCGCCGACCTGCGCCGGGAGATCGCCGACCGCTGCGACGCGGTCATCGAGGCCCTGGCCGACTGAGGCTCCTGCGTGTCCTGCGGTCTGCGGGACGTGATGGAGCTCGAGACGCTGGGCCGCCCGGCGGTGCTGGTGGCCTCCAGCGCGTTTGCGCAGGCGGCCGACGAGCAGTCGGCGCTGCTCGGTCAGCCGGAGCTGGCGCGGGTGCTCGTCGCGCACCCGATCCAGGACCGCACCGACGACGAGCTGCGGGCGCTGGCCCGCGACGCCGTCGACGCGTTGCTGCAGGCGCTGTCCGCCTGATCACCGCCGAGCGCCGGCCCGCCCGCAGCGGGCGAGCCGGGCTCGGAGAGGGCTCAGCGGTGGCGGTTGAACGTGATCGCCTGCTGGATCCCGCTCGGGCGGTTCGTGTAGCTCATCGTGAACACGTTGAGCGGCGCGAAGTGGATCGCGATCGCCGAGGCGCTCGCGCGCCACGCCGACGGCGTCGCCGTGCCCTGTTGCCGGGTCAGCGCGCGGCCCGCGGACGCCAGCGCATTCCACAGCGAGCGCTGGCAGCGGCGCAGGTTGCCGTGGCCGCAGTAGTGGTTGGCAAACGGCGACGGCTGACGGATGTGCAGCAGCCCGTTGATGTCGCGGGTGAAGTACTGATACCAGCCGCTGTACTGACCGCCGGGAGGGGCGTCAAAGCGGCTGAACAGCGAGTTCAGCTCGTTGAGCTGGGGTCCGAGGACCGGCTTCATGAACGCGTCGGCGAGCTTGGGCCAGGCGACATCGATGATCGCCTCCCCCGGGTTGTCGATCTTGCCGTCCCCGTTGCGGTCCAGCAGGCTGGAGCCCGAGCGGTGCCAGGCGACGAGCAGCGAGAGCATCCGCGCGGCCTGGCGATCGGGCGCCTGGGAACCCTTCAGCACGCGGGCCAGCAGCGGCACCGCCTCGACGCCGAGCACGTTGGAGGTCGCGGCCTGGTTCATGGCCGAGGTCACCCCGGCCAGCGTCCAGCGGCCGTGCACGCGGTGCTGGGCGAGATCCTGGTTGAGCAGCGACACGCGGGCCACCGAGCCGTTGCCGCCCCAGGCGTCATCCGCCGAGCCGAAGCCGTGGGCGGAGACGTTGTTCCAGTTGACCAGCGTCCCGCGGGTCGGGGTGTGGATCGGGTCGATGCCCTGTGGATGACCGGCGGTGGACAGAAAGCCGCGCCACTGGAAGCGGCCGTTGCCGACCGTGGGCAGACTCGGGTCGGTGCCCTTGGCCCGCAGCGGCAGCAGCCCGGTGGTGATCTCCGCGACGTGCTTGCTGTCCACGTAGAACGAGTTGAACGTCTGCGGGGTCTGCGCCGCGGCGGCGATGAACGAGCGGGCGTCGTGCACCTGACCGTCGGACAGCCGGCGGTTGAACAGCAGGTCGAGCACGTCCTTGCCGTAGCTGGCGCGCTTGGAGGCGATCGCCACCTTGTGGCCGTGGGCGACGGCGTAGCCGACCACCGGCCCGTTGACCGTGGTCATGAAGGTGACCGGGGCGCCGCCGATCGTGCCGGCGTCAAAGCGCTGCATGGCCCGGCACTTGCCGTTGTAGAGGTAGTGCGTGCTGCCGTGGCCGCACAGCGTCTCCACGAACTGGTCGGTGTCATCGGCCCCCGCCGAGGTCAGCGTGGTGGCGAAGTCGGGCCCGCGGCCGATCAGCATGTAGCCGGGGAACGGGGCCGAGGTCGCGCCGCGCCAGTCCAGGCCCGGAGCGTGCATGTCGATCTCCAGCGTGAGGCCGGGGTAGAAGTAGCCGACCTGCGGGCCGCCGACCAGCAGCGGGTGGCCGGTGGCCGAGTAGCGGCCCTCGACCATCAGCTCGTTGGAGGCGTGCGGCCGCGGCTCGAGGCTCTGCACCCGAGCGGTCACCGCCGTCGGAGCGGCGGGCGTGGCGTGGAAGCTGCCCGGCGTCAGGACGACGCTGCCCGGCGCGCCGGGCTTGGTCGGGTCCTGCTCGTAGGGGAAGTTGCCGTCGACGGTGGTCGGGCTGCCGCCGTTGAGGTTCTGGCGCAGGTCGCTGAAGACGCTGTAGCCCTTCGCGATTCCGAGCCGGCGCTCGAGCGCGCCGAGGAACATCGAGCGGTTGGCCTCGTCGCCGCCGCCCTCCCCGAAGAACTGGTCCTTGAGCGCGTTGAAGGCGTAGATGTCGTTGCGGGTGAAGGGCGCCTCGCTGGAGCCCGTCGACTTCAGGTACGCGTTGATGCCCTGCAGGTAGGTGTCGATGTCGCTCAGCACGGCGCGGCCCTCGGGACCGGCCTTGAGCAGCACCTGGGTCTGGCGGGCGACGACGTTCTCGGTCTGCTGGCTGGGTACGAAGTTCTTGAGGTGCTCGACCAGGCCGATCGCGCTCAGGCCGGGGGCGTCGATCGCGGCCACGAGCGAGTCGTAGCGGGCCTGGGCCAGCAGCAGGCCACGGTCCTCGGCGGTGATCCAGCCGGCCGCCCACACGCCGCCGGCGTGCGTTGTCGCGCTGACGTGCGGGACGTCGAACCTGTCGCGGACGATCGAGACGCCGGCGTAGGGCACCCGCTCGGGGGTCCCGGGACCGTCGGTGCCCAGGCCGAAGGCCTCGGACTTGAAGTCGGAGTACAGCGCCGAGTTGGGCACATGCCCGCCGAGCGGGGTGAGCGCGTTGTACATCCGCGCCTGCGTGTCGGCCCCGGCGGGGTACGGGAACGCCCCCGGCTGGCCGGAGGGGATGATGTTGCGCGCGACCTGCGCGTAGTCGGCCGGCCCGGAGGCTGCCTGCGCAGCTACGGAGCCTGTGCCCAGGGTTAGGGCGACGGCAGCCGTGACCGCAGCCGGGACTGATCTGAACCTCATCCTCTTCTCCTCTGAGACGAACTGCGGTGTGGCCGACCGCCGACCCTAGCGGACGGCGGTCGTGACCCCGCGGCTGCCGCTACGCGCGACCGGCCATCTCGGCCACCTTCGCCTCGGCCCGCGGGTCGCGCTGGATGCCCAGGCCCTCGGCGACCTTGTCGCCGAGGGTGGCGTCGACGCCGGCCCAGTAGGCCGGGATCCGGGCCTTGACCTCGGGGGTCACCTCGGGGGCGCCGGCGTGGCCGAGGATGCCCTGCAGCAGCAGCTCGCGCTGCTCGTCGTTCATCGTCTCGCGGTACAGCGTGCCGGGCTGGCCGAAGTCGTCGTCCTCGGCGTGCTTGAGGTTGGCCGCCCGCACGAGCTCGGCCCCCTCCACGTTCCAGAACAGATCCGCGCCGCGCGCGGGATCGGCCATCGGGCCGCCGTAGCTGTTCGGCGCGTAGGGGGGCTGTGCCCCGGAGTGCTCGTAGGCCATCGGCCCGTCCTGGTTGTAGGAGTGCACGGCGCTCTGGGGCCGGTTGATCGGCAGCTGCTCATAGTTGGCGCCGATCCGGTGCAGGTGGGTGTCGTGGTAGCTGAAGATCCGGCCCATCAGCATCTTGTCCGGGGACAGGCCCATGCCGGGGACGAGGTTGGCGGGCGAGAAGCTCGCCTGCTCGACCTCGGCGAAGTAGTTCTCGTAGTTGCGGTCCAGCACCATCCGCCCGACCTCGACCAGCGGGTAGTCGCGCTTGGGCCACACCTTGGTCAGGTCGAACGGGTTAAAGCGGTAGTCGGCGGCCTCGGCGAACGGCATCACCTGGACCTTGAGGATCCACTCCGGGCTCTCGCCCCGCTTGATCGCCTCGTACAGGTCGCGGCGGTGGTGATCGCCGTCCTCACCGGCCAGCTGGGCGGCCTGCTCGTCGGTCAGGTTCTCGATCCCCTGCTGGCTCAGGAAGTGGAACTTGACCCAGAAGCGCTCGCCGCCGGCGTTAACGAACGAGAAGGTGTGCGAGCCGAAGCCGTGCATCTTGCGGTACGACGCGGGGATCCCCCGGTCAGACATGAGGATCGTGACCTGGTGCGCGCTCTCGGGGGAGAGGGTCCAGAAATCCCACTGCATGTCGTTGGAGCGCATGCCGGTGTGCGGCTGGCGCTTCTGGGAGTGGATGAAGTCCTGGAACTTGGTCGCGTCGCGGACGAAGAAGACCGGCGTGTTGTTGCCGACCATGTCCCAGTTGCCCTGCTCGGTGTAGAACTTCAGCGCGAAGCCGCGGGGATCGCGCACGGTGTCGGGGAACCCCTGCTCCCCGGCCACGGTGGAGAAGCGGGCGAACATCTCGGTCCGCTTGCCGACCGAGGAGAACACGGCGGCCTTGGTGAACTGCGTGATGTCGTTGGTCACCTCGAAGAACCCGTGGGCGCCCGAGCCCTTGGCGTGCACGACGCGCTCGGGCACGCGCTCGCGGTTGAAGTGCTGCATCTTCTGCACCAGGTAGTGGTCGTGCAGAACGGTGGGGCCCTGCGGGCCGACGGTGAGCGAGTACTCGTCGCTCGAGGCCGGAATGCCGGAGTCGGTGGTGGTGAGGGGACGCTTCTCATCGGACATGCGGTTCCTCCTGGCGGCGGGACGCTCGGTTCGCTTCTCTCTGGGGAAGGGTCCCCGGACTCGTCCCCGGCTATGCGTGAGAGTGCGCTTGGTCCGGGTTCGGACACGCGGCCGGGTCAGGCCCGTGAGTGGTGCCGAGGTCCGGCGGGGCGGCAGGGCGCCCGCGGTCAGTCCTGAGAGGGGTGCGGCGGGTCCTGCGGGGTGGGAAAGGCGCCGTCGATCAGCTCGACCCGGTAGCCGTCGGGATCGGTCACGAAGCAGATCCGGTACTCGCTGCGGCCCCCCGGGGCAAAGGGCGGCTTCTCGGGCTGGACGCCGTGCTCGGCCAGCCGGCTCAGCAGGTCGTCGAGATCGTCCACGGTGAGCGCGATGTGGTTGTAGCCGTCGCCGAGGTCATAGGGCTCTTGACGATCGACGTTGACGGTCAGCTCGAGCACGTCGCCGCCGCCGGGCAGGCCGAGGTAGACGTTGTAGGCCGACGCGAAGTTGAGCTGGCCGCGGCGCTCGAAGCCGAGCTTGGCGTAGAAGGCGAGTGATCTGTCCACGTCGCGGACGCGAAGACAGGTGTGAACGAAGCTCGCACTCACGGACCCCGAGAATATCCCCATGCTCCTGCGTACCACCGTCGCCCCACCCGCTCGCCCACCCCGCCGCTACGAACTGCTCGACGCCGCTCTGCAGCGCGACATGCTGCCTGACGCGCTGCTGCGCGCGGGCTCGTGGTTCGGTGCCTGGGACCGCGAGCGCCGCGAGTCGGCCGGGGGCGTGACGGGCCAGCAGGAGCGCATGCGCGCGCTGATCGAGCGCATGTCGAGCGGCCCGATCGCCGAGAAGCCCGAGTCGGCCAACGCGCAGCACTACGAGCTTCCGGCCGAGTTCCTGGGCCTGTTCCTCGGGCCCCGGCGCAAGTACTCCGGCTGCCTGTGGGACGAGGGCGTGCAGACCCTGGCCCAGGCCGAGGAGGCGATGCTCGCGCTCAGCTGCGGGCGCGCCGGCGTGCGCGACGGGATGCGGGTGCTCGACCTCGGCTGCGGCTGGGGCTCGCTGTCGCTGTGGCTGGCCGCGCACTACCCGGCGTCGGCGATCACCGGCGTCTCGAACTCCCACCGCCAGCGTGCGTGGATCGAGTCAGAGCGCGACCGGCGCGGGCTGACCAACCTCGAGGTCATCACCGCCGACGTCAATGACTTCGAGCCCTCGGGGCGCTTTGATCGGGTGATGTCGATCGAGATGTTCGAGCACATGCGCAACTGGCGCGAGCTGCTGCGGCGGATCTCGGGGTGGCTGGAGCCGGAGACCGGGCGCGCCTTCGTGCACGTGTTCAGCCACCGCACGCTGCCCTACCGCTTCCAGGGCACGTGGGCGGCCGATCGCTTCTTCACCGAGGGGCTGATGCCCAGCCACGAGCTGATGGCCCACTTCCAGGCCGACATGGAGCTGCGCGACGAGTGGATCGTCCCCGGCACCCACTACGCCCGAACCCTGAAGGCGTGGCTGGCCCGGCTGGACGCCCACGCCGACGAGGCCCTGGCCGTGCTGCGCGCCGACGGCCGCTCGGCCGGTGAGGCGCGGCGGCTGCTGGCCACCTGGCGCCTGTTCCTGATCTCCACCGAGGTCATCTGGCGCTACCGGGGCGGCAACCGCTGGCTGGTCTCGCACTACCTGCTGGCTCCGCGGTCCGCGGGCTGAGCGGGCCGCGCGCCGGCGCGGAAGTACAGGCCCCGGACCCCGGGTCTAGACCCTCCCGCGGCGCGGTGGCCGCGGGATGAAGCCCGAGGTGCGCTGGATGTAGTCGGCGTACTGCGGCCGGCGCTTGGCCATGTCGCGCTCGAGCAGGGCCGCGCCCGAGACCCGGATGAGCAGCGTGCTCATCACCACCGGACCGATGAACGTCCACCAGGTGCCACCGGCGGGCAGGGCGATCAGCCACAGCCCCCACCACACGCAGAAGTCGCCGAAGTAGTTGGGATGGCGGGTGTAGCGCCACAGTCCGCGATCCATCACCTGGCCCTTGGACCGCGTGTCGGCCTTGAAACGCCGCATCTGCTCATCGCCGACGGACTCGAAGAACAGGCCGACGGCGAACAGCAGCACGCCGGGGATCACGCCGTCGCCAAGGCCCACGGAACGGACGGCGGCGACCTGCACGGGCAGCGAGACGATCAGCGCGAGCAGCCCCTGCAGCCCGAAGATCATGACCAGGCTCCAGGGCACGAACGCATCGCCCTTGCGCTCGCGCATCGTCGCGTAACGGCGGTCCTCCTCGCGATCCCCGAGCTTTCGCCACAGCAGATAGCCGCCGAGCCGCAGACCCCAGACGGCGGTCAGCGCGGCCAGCAGCCAGCGCCGGCCGGAGTCCCCGGAGCCGGTCGCGGCTGCGATCACGGCGATGACCACGAAGGCCGGCCCCCAGGCGGGATCCACGATCGAGACGTCGCGCAGGCGGATGCTGGCCAGCCAGAGCGCGAGCATCAGCACGGCGACGCCGAGCGCGGCCCACGCGGTGGGCGCGCCGGGGGCGGCGAACACGGTGCCGGCGGTCGTCATCTGTTACATCATGGCGAGCGATGGACCTCGGCTCGCCCGGCGCCCTGGACGGCGTCACCATCCTGGACTTCTCGCGCGTGCTCGCCGGCCCGTTCGCGACGATGATGCTCGCCGACCTCGGCGCCACCGTGACCAAGGTCGAGCGGCCCGGGGGCGGCGACGAGACCCGCGCGTGGGGACCGCCCCGCGACGCCCACGGCGATGCGACCTACTTCCAGGCCGTCAACCGCAACAAGTCCAGCCTCGTGCTCGACCTGCGCGCCGGTCAGGATCTCGAGCGTGCTCGTGCGCTGGCCGCGTCAGCCGATGTCGTGGTGGAGAACTTCCGCCCGGGGGTGATGGACGAGCTCGGCCTGGGCTACGACGCCCTGCAGGCGGACAATCCGGGGCTCGTCTACTGCTCGATCACCGGCTTCGGCGCCGGCGCCGGCGCTCGGCTGCCCGGCTATGACCTGCTCGTGCAAGCCGTCGGCGGCCTGATGAGCATCACCGGGGACCCCGACGGGGCACCGCAGAAGGTCGGGGTCGCGCTGGTCGACGTCCTCGCCGGGCTGTTCGCCTCGGTCGGCGTGTTGGCCGCGCTGCGCCACCGCGAGGCGACCGGCGAGGGCCAGCGCGTCGAGGTCGACCTCATGTCCTCGCTGCTCGCCGCGCTGGTCAACCAGGCCTCGGGGTACACGATCGCCGGCGTCGTGCCGCCCCGGCTGGGCAACGCGCACCCGAGCATCTCCCCGTATGAGCTGTACCCAACGGCGGAGGGCGAGCTGGTCATCGCGGTCGGCAACGACCGCCAGTTCAGCGCCCTGTGCGACGTGCTCGGCGTGTCCGCGCTGGCCGCCGATCCCCGCTTTGCCACCAACTCCGAGCGCGTCGCCCACCGCGCGGAGCTCACCGCGCAGCTGAGCGCCGCGCTGGCCGGCCGGCCCGCGGCCGAGTGGGCGGACGCGCTCACCGGCGCACGGGTGCCGGCCGGAGTGGTCAACGACATCGCGGGCGCGTTCGCCCTGGCCGAGTCGCTCGGGCTGGCCCCGGTCGTCGAGATTCCCTCCGCGCGGGCGGCCGCGCCGGGGGCTCCGGCCCCCGAGCCGGTGCGGCTGACCCGCAACCCAATCGGCCTGTCGCGGACCCCGCCGCGCTACCGCAGCGGGCCGCCGCCGCTCGGCGGAGGCTGATCCGCTCAGGCGGGGTGGGGCAGCGCCGACTCGATCGCCGCCACGACCTGGGGATCGTCGGGCGTCACCTTGGTCGGCCAGCGGACGATCAGCCGGCCGTCGCCGCCGACCAGGTACTTGGTGAAGTTCCACGCCGGCGGCCCGGAGTTGGGCTGGCGGGCGAGATCTGACCACAGCGGCGACGGGTCGGCCCGCACCGAGGTGCGCTCGGTCAGCGGAAAGGTCACCCCGTAGTTCTTCTGGCAGAAGGCGCCGATCTCCTCGGCGTCGTCGTACTCCTGGCCGGCGAAGTCGGCCGAGGGCGAGCCGATGATCTGCAGCCCGCGGGCGCCGTAGGTCTCATACAGCTTCTGCAGCCCCTCGTACTGCGGCGTGTAGCCGCACTTGGAGGCCGTGTTGACAAACAGGGTGGGCTTGCCCCGCAGCGTGGCCAGGTCGAGCTCGCCGCCGTCGAGCAGCCTGACCTCGTGCGCGTAGAGATCGGTGGGCGCGTCGAGCTTCGGCGTGCGGCTCAGGTACATGCGCAGGGTGGAGAGAACGCTCATGCGTCACATACGCCACCGGGGCGCAAATGGTTCACCGGCGCGCGCGGCCAGCGTCGCCGGCGATCTCGTCGTGGGCGCCCGGATCCCCCCCGCTCCGCGCGGTCAGCGCGTCGCTGGCGTCGCGGATCGCCTCCGGCCCCTCGCCCCGGAGGCCGAGCTCGGTGAAGGTGCGCATCCGCCGGTTGGTGCTGTCCAGAAACGCGGCGCGCTCGTGGCTGCGCAGCACGCGGAAGCCGATGCGCACGAACGGGTTCGAAATCGGGGCGGGCCGCGACACGGCGTGGACGTGGAAGGCGACCTCGCCGCTGTCCGGCCACTTCCACACCTCCCAGTTCATCTGGCCGCGCTCGACGTGGCCCTCCAGCGTCCGGTAGCACCAGCCGAAGGTGTGGACCGTGCGGCCCTCGTGCGTGAAGTCCATCTCATAGACCTCGTGCACGCGGACGCCGACGTACACGTGGACGAGGTTCAGCGCGCGCAGCTCGAGCAGCATGTTGCGGCCCTCGAGCGGCGCGTCGTGGTCGTAGTGGGCGCGGACCAGTGAGGGGTCGGCGAACTCATAGCCGCGGATCAGCCGCGAGGCGATGGCGAAGCTGCCCTCCGGCTCGGGGGGCCCGGGCGCCTCGCCGGGGAGCGCCTGCAGCCGGTCGTCGACGTGCCAGCCGGGACCGGGGTGCGCGAGGTCGAGCGCGTCGACGTCGTAGTTGACCTTCAGCGCGGAGAGATGCTCGAGCCGGCGGGCCACGGTGGGCGACATGCTCACGTCGGGAAGCCCTCCTCGATGCGGCGGGTGTCGATCGTGATCCCGCCGGTCATCCGGCCGCCCGAGCACTTGACCACGCCCTCGAGAAAGGAGATCCACATGTGCCGCTGGACCTCCTTGGCCATACGGAGATGGTGGTAGAGCAGGTTGGAGAGGCGGTTGGCGCTGCGCGCCCAGGACTCGATCTCGAACACGATCAGCCCCTCCTCGTCGCGGATCCGGAACTCGATCTGACCCGCCTCGAGATGCCCCTCCAGGGTGGCCAGGCGAAAGGACCGCGGCGTGCGCTCGACCACCCGGACCGGCCCGTCCCACGGGCCCGGCATGCGCACCACGAACTCGTCCCCCGTGCTCACCGTGTCCGGCTCGCCCAGCACGCGCTGAAAGCGCGCGAAGGTGACCGGGGCGGCGCGGTTGAGGTCCTCGGTCAGCTCCGCGAACAGCTCCTCGGGTCCGAACCGGCTGTCGCGGATGCGGGTGCTGTAGCGGCGGTGAAAGAGCGGACCGGACCCGTCCCGGATCGTCTGGATCTCATCGTCGTCGACGCCCTCGGGGTGGGCCGGGGGCAGGTGATCGGCGGGCGACGGCTCGAGAACCTCGGTGCGGTGCATCGGCGTCGAGCGCCACATGTAGTCAAACGAGGTCAGCGCAATCCCCGCCGGCCACGTCGCCGCGGTCAGCCAGCGGCGCACGGGGGAAGGGCGGCGGGGCACCGTCTGAGGCTACCCGGGCAGCCCGACTCCACTCAGTAGCATCGAAGATCGTGTTGAGCGCCCTCCTCTATCGCTGCGGCTTGCGCGCCGGGGTCATGCAGGCGGGGTCGATGGGGGCCATCGTGCTCTGCATCGGCCTGTGGATCCGCGCCAAGACCGTCGACCAGGACGAACGCGGCAACGCCGAGCGGCGCGCCCTGTTCGTCGGCCTGTGGCCGCCGACCATCTGGCTGATCGGCGACTCGCTGGCCCGTCACGAGAGCGGCCCGACCCGCCGCCTGGCCCGTCGCGCCGGCCGGTGATCCCGGGCTCCGGCCCGGGCGCTGACCCGCCGCCGGAACCCGAGGCCGCGACTGCGGGTGCCGATCCTCCGCCGCTGGCGCTGCGCCGCACCGGCTCGGGGCCACCGCTCGTGCTGCTGCACCCGCTCGGCGCCGACCAGCGCATCTGGGACCCGATCGTCGACCGGCTCAAGGACCGGCGCGAGCTGATCACCGTGGATATGCCCGGCTTCGGCGCGTCCCCGCCGCTGCCGCTCTCGGACCCGACGCCGGCCCGGCTGGCCGCGGCGATCGCCGCCGGCCTGAGCCGCCTGGGGGTCGCGCAACCGCACGTGGCCGGCAACTCGCTCGGCGGCTGGGTCGCGCTCGAGCTCGCTCGCCTCGGCGCGGTGGCCAGCAGCACGGCGATCGCGCCGGCCGGGCTGTGGCCGGGTCCGCTGCGGCCCAAGCCCAACGCCGCCCACCGGCTCGCCCGGGCCTTCCTGCCCCTGATCGGGCCGATCGCGGCCACCGGGGCCGGGCGCCGGCTGTTGCTGTCCAGCGCGGTCGCGCACCCGGATCGCGTGCCGGCCGCCGCCTCGGTTCATCTCATACGGGCCTACGCCCGCGCGCCGGGCTTTGTGTCCGTCAACCGGGCGATGCGCGCCGGGCACTTCACCGATCTGGCCCAGATCACCGTCCCCGTCACGCTTGTCTGGTGCGAGCACGACGGGCTGATCGCGCGGCCGCGGCACCTCCCCGATCACGTGACCAGCATCGAGCTGGCCGGCGCGGGCCACATCCCGTTCTGGGATGCGCCCGATGCCGTGGTGGAGATCCTGCTGCGGGCCACCGGGGGCTGAACCCGGACCTCGGGCCGCCGGCGGGTGCGGCTGATGCGGCCGGGTGCGGCGGGTGCGGCGGGTGCGGCGGGTGCGGCGGGTGCGGCGGGTGCGGGGGGTGCGGCGGGTGCGGCGGGTGCGGCTAATGCGGGCGGGTGCGGCGGGGCGCGGCGGCCGGGTGCGATGCAGGGAGGGCCCGGCGGACCTCAGGCGGGGTCAGACCGCAGGGCGCACCGCGCCCGCAGTGCGCGGGCCGAGCATCAGCGCGGCGGGGATGCCGACCAGCGCACACAGCCCGGCGCCGGCCAACAGCGTGTCGTGCACGGTGCCGGCGGTCAGCGTGCCCGACAGGGCGATGCCGGCCAGTCCCGCTCCAACCGCCGCGCCAAGCAACCGACCGACCGACAGCAGCGCCGACGTGCGGCCGTGCGAGGCCATCGGCGTCGCGTTCAGGGCGGCGCGCGAGGTGGGCACGAACAGCATCCCGAGGCCGAGCCCGACCGGGATCAGCGGCAGCACGGTGACGATCCCGTCCAGGCTGAAGCCGGGGATGCCGAGGATGGCCAGCCCGACGGCGGCGCCGACGAAGCCGAGCACGGCGGGCAGCCGCTCGCCGCGGCGGTCGACGAGGATGCCGGCCAGCGGAGCCGCGGCGCCGACCAGCAGCGCCACCAGCACCAGTGCCCCGGCCGCCCCGAGAGCCGAGAAGCCGGCCACGCGCTGCAGGTACTGCTCGGCGATGTAGAACGCACCGATCATGACCGCGAAAGTGAGCGCCGCGACGAGCGTGGCGCCCAGCACGACCCGGTTGAGGGTCGGGCCGTCGGCCACCTCCTCGTGCGCGTCGGTCTCGAGGATCGCGGGCACCACGCGGGCGATGGCCACCGCGACGAGGATGGCGATCGGAACCAGCGCCCACCAGTCCGCTCGCCAGCCAAAGGCGACGGTGAGCAGGCCGCCGAGCAGCGGGCCGAGCAGGTTGGACATGCCCGCGCTCGCTCCCCAGATGCCGAGCGCCGAGCCGCGGCGCTCGGGCGGGAAACCGCTGACCGCACCGGCCAGCGCGGCCGGGCTGACCAGGCCCGCGCCCACGCCCTGCACGATGCGCGAGACGACCAGCGCACTGAAGCTCGTCGCAAGCGCCCCGGCGGCCGCGCCGATCGCGAACACGGCCAGTCCGGTGAGGGCCAGCCGCCGCACGCCGAAGCGGTCCACCAGCTCGCCCGCGGGGATCAGCACGAGCGCGTACGCGCCGAAGTAGGCGCTCAGCACGACCGACGTGGAACTGCCCTTGACGCCGAGCCCGTGCGCCACCGAGGGCAGCGCGACGGTGATCACGGTGCCGTCGAGCTGCAGCAGTGCGGCCGCGGCGGTGCAGGCGGCCAGCCGGCGCCAGGCGGCCCGCGACACGGGCGGCAGTCCCGTCGTGTCGCGCCGTCCGCGACGACCGCGGCGGCGGGTGCCAGCGCTGGGGGTGGCGGTGGTCATCGCCCTGAGTATCGCGGCTCGGGCCCGCAGCGCCGGTGTGCGGTCATCAGGGTGACCGGTCGGGCGGCGGCTCAGGGGGCGTTCCCGGCCTGCCCACGGGAGGCGCGTATGTGTCAATTTCGTAAGAAACGCGGGGGATACGCGGGGGCGAAGATAGAATCCTGACCATGCCTTCCTACACGCGCTCCTATGCGGCAACGACTCCGGGCCGGGCCCTCTCCCAGGACGAATCCAAGGCCGTCCTGGGCCAGACGATGGGCCTCGTCGCCCTCACCCTGGGCTTTTTGGCCCTGGGCGCCTACCTGACTCGCAATGTCGCCGGCGGCTCGAGCTTCCTCTTTTTCATCGGGGGCTTCGCCTGCATCTTCGGGCTGCAGTTCGCCGCCGCGCGCGGCCACGAGCAGCTCGCCATTGCCCTGCTGTTCGGGCTCGGCCTGCTGCTGGGCATGTTCGTCGGCCCGGTACTGGCCTACTACGCCAAGAGCGATCCTGCGCCGCTGTGGCAGGCGGCCGGTGCGACCGGCGGGTTCGTGCTCGCCACCGGGTCCTACGGCTACGCGACCCGGCGTGACCTGAGCTCGTGGGCGCGCGGTCTGTTCTGGGCCCTGATCGCCTTGATCGTGTTCGGTCTGATCACCCTGTTCGTCGCCATCCCGGGCGGGAACATCATCTACTGCCTGGCCGGGCTGGTCATCTTCGGCGGGTTCACGATCCTGGACTTCAACCGCCTGCGCCGGACCAACCTGGCCAGCGCGCCGATGCTGGCCGCGTCCATCTTCCTGGACATCTTCAACGTCTTTTTGTTCTTCCTGTCGCTGTTCGGCGGCAACGGGCGGCGCTGAGGCAGCCGTTTGTCGGGCCGAGACGTGCGGCGCCCACACACCGGGGGGCGCCGCTCATCCGCGACGCCCTGGCGGCCCATACGCGCGGCGCCGAGCTACTCCGGCACGTAGTGGCGCCCGCCCGAGGCGTCCTCCCAGACCCGCATGACCGCGCCTGTCCTCGGGTCGCGAAAGCGCTCGGAGGTCGGCCGCCAACTCGGGTCCGGCGCGTCGGAATGGCCGTGACCGCGACGACCCCGCGCCCGTGACGGCTCCGGAGCGGGAGCGTCGATGGTGAGCGGCGGCAGGTCGGAGAGGACGGCCGCCGCCTCCTCCCGGGTCTGCGCGGCCGTGACCCGCTCGATCCGGCGCTCGAGCTCCTCCAGGCTGATCGTGTCCTGCGCAGCATGCTCGCTCAGCGCCGTGAACAGCCGCTCGCGGTCGGCGTCGGAGAGCGGCACGCGCCTTAGACCGGCTGCAGGGTGACCGCCGTGCCGTAGGCGACGATCTCCGTGAACTGCTGGCCGATCTCCGAGGAGTCAAAGCGCACGGCGATGATCGCCTCGGCACCCATCAGCCGCGCGTTGTCGACCATCCGGTCGATCGCGTGCCGCCGGGAGTCCTCCAGCAGCTGCGTGTACTCGCTGATCTCGCCGCGGCGCAAAGCCTTGAAGGAGGCGGTGAACGAACCGGTGAATCCCATGCTGCGCACGACGAGGCCGTAGCAGACACCCAGGCTCTCGCGGATCGTCCGGTTCGGGAGCTCGAGCGCGGTGGTCATGGGCAGACCGCCGGAGAGGGCGTCGTCCTCGCTCATCGCGCGGTCAACTTATCAAGCTCATATCCGGCGCGGGCACGGTAGCGTGACCGCGATGCGCCTGCCCCCTCTCTCCCCGCTGCGCCCTGGAACCCTGCCCGTGCTCGCCGCCGCGCTCGCCGCGCTCGCGCTCGGGGCCTGTGGCTCGAGCTCCTCCTCATCGTCGTCCGCGGCTTCGACCTCCTCCAGCGCCGGGGCGAGCAGCAGCACGTCGGCGGCCAGCCCGCAGCTCGGCTACGAGGGCGTGGCGATCGAGTCCGGCCCGGCGATCGCGCCCCCCGTGATGGCCTCGAGCAAGACCGTGGACGGCATCCGCTGCGGCGCCACCGAGCAGCTCGCCTACCACATCCACGCGCACCTGGCCGTGTTCGTCAACGGCGTCGAGCGGTCGCTGCCGGCCGGGATCGGAATCCCCGGCTCGACCCAGCAGCAGACAGGCCAGGGGCCCGTGGCCGCGGGAGGCCAGTGCATCTACTGGCTGCACACGCACACCGCCGACGGCATCATCCACGTCGAGTCCCCGACCCAGCGCGTCTACACGCTGGGCAACTTCTTTGACGAGTGGGGCCAGCCGCTGACGCCTACGCAGGTGGGGACGGCCCGCGGGCGCATCACCGCCTACCTCAACGGCAAGCTGTGGCGTCGCAGCGTACGCGACCTCCCGCTCCTGCCCCACGGCACCATCCAGCTCGACATCGGCGCCCCCGCCCCGCCGCTGCAGTCGGTCAACTGGTCGCAGACCTCCCTCTGAGCCACCGGCGCCGCAGCTCGAAGACGACCAGGCCGAGCACGGCCGCGACCAGGATCGACCCCATCACGGTGCCCAGGTCGTTGACGAAGTCGACCACCGAGGGCCCGACCAGGTAGGCCCCGGCCCCGATCCCACCCGCCCACAGCACGGCCGAAACGGCGTTGGTGACCAGGAACGTGCCCGGCCGCGCGCGGTTGATCCCCGCCACCCAGGAGGGCGCGATGAGAATCGCCACCACCGGGCGGCGGGCGAAGACCGCCTCGCCCCGCTCCACGGCCCGCCGCCGCGCGCCCTGCAGGGGACCGGGGGCAGTCAGCACGCCGCGCCCGGCCACCCGCCCGATCAGCCAACCGGCGACCCCGCCCGCGGTCGCCGCCAGCCAGGCCACGAGGATGACCGAGGCCAGATCCAGGTTGTGGCGCGCGGCGAGCACCCCGGCGGCGATCAGCAGCGGCTCCCCGGGGCCCGGGATGCCGATCCAGCTGGCGGCCGAGCCGGCGGCCAGGCCGAGGTAGTCGATCTCGGGCCCGTGGAAGTGATGGATGTGGATGTGCAGCACCGCGAGGACCGGAACGGCAACGACGGCCCAGACGGCTGTGAGCACGTAACGATCGTCGCACACCGCGCGGTCTGCGCCGCCAGACCCCATGCCCAGCTGGACACCGCCGCGCCGCGATGATTGTCCACGTGGCCAATGCCGAGCGACCCGCCGTCCCCGACGATGCCGTCCGTGCCCGCCGGCCTGATCATCTCCTACGACGGAACCGAGAACGACGACGACGCGCTGGCCCTCGGGCACATGCTCGCCGGGGGCGTGATGCCGGTTTCACTCGCCTACGTCCGCCATTCCCGCGAGTACGACCCGGCGCGGGAGGAGATCGCCCAGCACGACGCCGACCGCCGGCTCGAGCAGGGCGCGGTGTGGCTCGAGCACCCCGACGTGCCGCGGCACATCGTGTTCGACGCCTCGACCGGCGCCGGCCTGGCTCGCCTGGCCGCCGAGCAGCAGGCCGAGGTGATCGTGTTCGGCTCCGAGTACCGGACGTCACCGGGCCGCGTCGAGCCGGGCCGGGCCGCCTTGCATCTCCTCTCCGGGGGCGCGGTGGCCGTCGCGGTGGCCCGGGCCGGGCTGCGTACCGGTGGCCGCGGCTCGATCGCCACGATCTCGGTCGCGCCCAGCGAGGACGACGACGCGCCCCAGCAGACCGCGGCCGCCCTGGCCAAGACGCTCGGGGCCACCGTGTCCGAGGGTGAGGATCCGCAGGCCGACCTGATCATCGTCGGCTCGGCGCCGAGCGCCGCCGCCGGCCGGATCGGCCTCAGCGGCGCCACCCGGGCCCGGCTGGATTCGGCCCGCAGCTCGGTGCTCGTGCTCCCGCGCGGGACCCCGATCGCGTTCTGATCGAGCCGCCGCGCGCGACCCCGATCGCCCTCTGCTCGAGCCGCCACGCGCGACCCCGGTCGCCCTCTGATCGAGCCGCCACGCGCGACCCCGATCGCCCTCTGATCGAGCCGCCTCGCGCGGTCCCCGGGCGCTTTGCGCCAGTTAGCGGGGTCGGTCTATCCATATGTCCAGATGCACCTGGGCAATGCTGGACTCCAGGCCATGTGGCGGCCTTCGGCCGGAAGACAGACTCCTCGTCGAAGGTGCCGCCCTGACGGATCGATCATGCGATCGACGAGGACCGCGGTGCCGTAATCGCCTCAGGACAAAGGAGATCCGCACCCAATGCAGTGGTTGGCATATCCCTCGTGGCTCAGCCCCGGAGACAACGCCTGGCAGATGACCGCGGCAACGCTGGTCGGCCTGATGAGCGTGCCCGGCCTGGTTGTGCTCTACGGCGGCGTCATGCAGAAGCGCTGGTCGATCAACAGCATGATGCTGACGTTCGCCGCCTTTGCCGTGGTTCTCGTCATCTGGGTCCTGTGGGGCTTCAAGATGGGCTTCGGCACCCCGTGGCACGGCCTCTCGCACTCGGGCTTCTTCGGGAACTTCATCGGTATCCCCGGAGAGATCCTCGGCCATAACGCCGAGCAGGGCCAGGCGGCGATCCCGTTGGCTACCACCGGCCCGAGTTTCCGCTTCCCGCAGGCAACTCTGGCCTATTTCCAGTTCGTGTTCGCGGGGATCACCCCGCTGTTGATGCTCGGCTCGGTCCTGGGCCGCATCAACTTCAAGGCCTGGATCCCGTTCGTCGCCCTGTGGTCGTCGATCGTCTACACGGTGGATGCGTTCTGCATCTGGGGCGGCGGCTTCTTCGCCCAGCACGGCGCTGTCGACTACTCCGGTGGGTACGTCATCCACCTCTCCGCCGGCGTCTCGGGCTTCGTCGCCGCGGCGGTGATCGGACCACGGCTCCAGCGCGACCGCGAGATCGACGCACCGAACAACGTGGCCATGGTCGCGATCGGAGCCGGTCTGCTGTGGCTGGGCTGGAACGGCTTCAACGGCGGCGACCCGTACTTCGCGGGTGCGTCGGCGTCAGCGGCGATCCTCAACACCAACCTCTGCACCGCCGTCGCCTTCCTGGTGTGGGTGGCCTGGGACTACATGACCGGCCGCAAGCCGGGCCTGATCTCGGGCGTCAACGGCATGATCGTGGGTCTGGTGGCGATCACACCCGCGGCCGGCTACGTGAGCGGGTTCGGGGCCATCGCGATCGGCGTCATCGCCTCCACGGTGGTCTACTTCGCGCTCAACTACCTGAGCCGGATGCGGCCCTTCCGCAACGTCGACGACACGCTGGGCGTGATCTACACGCACGGCTTCGCCGGCCTGCTGGGTGGCCTGCTGACGGGTGTGTTCGCCGACTCGAACATGATCGTCTACCCCGGCGTGGGCAAGACGCCGAGCATCTCAGCCGCGGGCAGCGTCATCGACGGGAGCTTCCACCTCATCAAGTGGCAGTTCTTCGCCGGCCTGTTCGTGATCGTCTGGTCGGCGGTCGGGACGTTCGTGCTGCTCAAGCTGGTCGGCCTGTTCGTGCCTCTGCGGATGTCGGAGGAGAACATGGAGATCGGCGACACGGCCGAGCACGGTCACGAGGTGTACCCGTCGGATATCCCGTCGTTGGGCTATCCCAACGGGGTGCCCGGGCTGGCCGCGGGTGCCGGGGCGGCGACCACGCCAACACCAGCCGGCGGATGACGCAGGTTCCGGTCGCTTTCACGGGCGCCCGTGGCCGGCATGCCGCGCGCCACGGCCGCTGAGAGCAACCGACAGTCAGCGCAGGTCCGGGGAGTGGAGCCGTCCGCTCCCCGGACCACGCCGCTGACGCTCGTCTCGGGCGCGATCGCCGGAGACGACCTGGATCGGGTGACAACAACCGTCGCCGCCGCTCTGGGACGACCGGTGGCGGTGGCCATCCCCGCGCTGGGCGCGCCGATCCTGCGCCCCGCCCGGGCGCTGAGCCCGGAGCTCATCGACGCGATCCACGTTCTCGCCACCGCCCGCGTCGCCGGCGTGCGGATGCCCGTACCGGACGGCGTGCGGGAGGCCGTCGCCGTTCAGATCGGCGACGACATCGTCGGCATCGTTGCCGCCGCCGGATCGGAACCGGCCGCGGAGGGCGGGAGGCCCTCGCCGTCGGCTGCCGAGCTGCGCGCGTGGCTCCAGGCCGCAGCCGCGGCGGCTTCGATCAACGCCCTCATCCGCGAGGCTCAGGGCGATGCCCGCGCGCACGACAGTGGCGCATTACTGCTCGAGCTGGCCACCGGCCGGCCCAGCGATCTCGGCGGCTTTTTGGCCCGCGCGCGCCGGGCCGGGGTCGAACTGGGCTCCGGGGCCACCGCGCTGGCCGCCCGCGCGCCCGACCCGGCCGCACCGGCCGCACCGGCCGACCCGGCCGACCCGGAGGGCAACCCCCCTCTCTCCCCCGGCGTGCAGCTCGGGCTGCCCGAGGTGGCGGCGTCGCTGACCCGCGAGCCGGGGTTGCTCGGCGTGATCCCGGGGCCGGGACGCCTGCTCGCGCTCATCCCCACCGGCTACGAGCCGGGACCGGAGGCGATCTGCGCCCGGCTGACCGCCGCCGGCCTGGAGGTCGCGGTCTCCGCCGGCCGCCGCGACGGCGCCGCATTGACCGACGCCCTGCGCGAAGCCGAGCTGCTGCTCGCCCTCGCCGACGACGGGGTCCCACCCGGCGGCCAGGACGCGACCCACCGGCTGCTCATCGGCGTGCTGCTGCGCGACCCCGAGGAACTTGTCGAGCTGCGCGATCAGACGATCTCGCCGCTGGTCGAGTACGACCGCCGGCATGACACCGACCTGCTGGCCACCCTGCAGGCGTTTCTCGCCCACGACGGCTCGACGACCGAGACGGCCGACGCAATGGACCTGCACCGTCACACCGTCGGCTACCGGCTCTCCCGCGTGCATGAGGTCTCCGGGCTCTCGCCGTATGAGTCCGACGGGCGCGAACGGCTCGGGCTCGGGCTCAAGGCCCAGCAGATCCTCGAGGCGGACGCCCGCGCTCGTGCCACCGATTGATCAGCGCCTGCGCCCTCGCCCACAGCCGTGACCGCGACCGCGGGCGCGACCGCGATGGCGTGGTCAGCGGCCGCGGAGCCGTGACCGCAGCCGCGCCAGGAGACCCGGCGGGCGCGGCTGCGTGGCCTCATACTCGTCGCGCGTGGGCAGCCGACCCGCCCGCCGCGCGGCGATGACGCAGGCCGTGTGAGCGTGGCGCCGGCCCTCGGGCCGGCCCTCGGGCAGCAACAACGTGTGCTCCATGAGCGCGGGCAGGTGGCGCCCGCACAGCGGGCACCGGTAGGTCGCCGGCTTGCGGTTCTGGGCACGGCGCATCGCGTACCAGCGCGGCGCCGGGGTGCGGCGATCGGCCATCGTCACGGACAAGCTTCTCAGGCGACGCGCCGGCGCGTCGGCGCCTGCGCGCCCGCGTATCCCCTCGGCGGCCGCGCGCGTCCCGGCCCGCGTATCCCCTCGGCAGCCGCGCGCCCCGGCCCCCGTGTCCCTTCGGCCGCCGCCCACCACTGCCCGCGTGTCCCCCGGCGGCGGCCCGTTACAGTCGCCGGCGTGGAACAGCGTGATGAGCGGATCATCGTCGAGACCGACCGCCACCGGATCACCGGGCTGCTGCGGCTCCCCGTCGACGGCTACCGCAGCCGGCTGACCGACTACCTCAACTCGTCCGAGCGCCTGTTCCTGGCCCTCACCGACGTCGAGGTGACCACACTCGGCGGCAGCCCGCGGGTCGAACGCCGCGATTTCGTCGCCCTGTCGGTCCGCCACATCGTGCTCGCCATGCCGGCCGCCGAGGAGCCGTCTGCGGACGAGGGCTGACCGGCGGTTACGGGGTCCCCACGGTGATCGCCACCCGCAACGGTGGCTAACATCAGGACCATGGCCGTTCATCCTGAGGAACTCGAGGGGCTGAGCCGCAGCGAGGTGCTCAAGGCCTCGCCGCGGATGTTCGAATCTGCCCTGCTGGACCGCCTGTCGCGGGTTCATCCCGCGGTTCCGCCGATCCTGTTCGTGCCCGTCATCACCTTCATGGTGGTCGAGGGTCTGATCCGCGGAGCGGGCTGGCTGACTCTGGCCGAGCTGCTCGGCGGGTACCTGTTCTGGACCCTGACTGAGTACTGGCTGCACCGGATCGTCTTTCACTTCGAGCCCGAGAAGGGCATCGGCGCGCGCCTGCACTGGATCATCCACGGCGTGCACCACGACCATCCCAACGACCCGATGCGGCTGGTCATGCCCCCCTCGGTGAGCATCCCGCTGGCCGCGCTGTTCATCTACGGCTTCTACCTCGTCGTCGGTGACCCCGGCTACCTGCCCTTCGGAGCCGGTTTCCTGGGCGGCTACCTGGCCTACGACATGCTGCACTACCACGTGCACCACCACCGTCCGCGGACGGCGCTCGGGCGCCAGTTGCGCGAGCTGCACATGCGGCACCATTTCCAGAACCACGACCGCGGCTACGGCGTCAGCGCGCCGTTCTGGGATCACGTGTTCGGGACTGCTCCCAAGCAGCGCTAGAACGCGCGCGCAGGCCGCGGGCCGGGCCTTCTCGCCCCAGCGTGCAGATCGTGCCAAACGACGCACCGCCGGCCTGGCGCGTCACGTTCTGCACGCTATACGCGCGGTTTCTGCCAAACCGGGTGCGGGACGGGTCGTTTGTCATGAATTGCACGCTGCTGAGGGACAGACGCGGGCGCCGGCGCGGTGCCGAGCTAAGCTCGCCAGCCGTGACCCGCACGGCCTCCTGCAGCTGCGGTCAGCTCACTGTGACCACCGAGGGCGAGCCGGTGCGCGTCTCGGTCTGCCACTGCGGCTCCTGCCAGAAGCGCACCGGGAGCGTGTTCGGCGCCCAGGCCCGCTTCCCGGCCGCGGCCGTCACGGTCAGCGGCGAGTACCGCGAATACGTGCGCATCTCCGACGAGGGCGACTCGCGGACCTTCCGCTTCTGCCCTGAGTGCGGCGGAACGGTCTTCTATTCCGTCCAGGACGTGCCCGACCATCTGTCGGTTGCGGTGGGCGCGTTTGCCGACCCGGATTTCCCGGCGCCGACTGTCTCGGTGTGGGAATCGCGCCGGCACCCGTGGGTCAGCGTGCCGACGGCGAGCCAGCGCTTGGACTGACGGCGGCAGCGGAGGGGGCGGGATTCGAACCCGCGGTCCGGGGTTGCCGGACTCCGGTTTTCAAGACCGGTGCATTCGACCGCTCTGCCACCCCTCCGGGGACGGACCGGCGATGCTATCCGGCCACGCTGCGCCACCCCTCGCGGGACGGACCGGCGACGCTATCCGGCCAGGCTGCGCCACCCCTCCGGGGACGGACCGGCGATGCTATCCGGCCACGCTGCGCCACCCCTCGCGGAACGGACCGGCGATGCTCTCCGGCCACGCTCTGGCGATCATGGCCGGTACACTGCCCCGTCTGCAGCAGCCGGGAGAGGTGGCCGAGTGGCTGAAGGCACTCGCCTGCTAAGCGAGTAAGGGGGGAAACCTCCTTCGCGGGTTCGAATCCCGCCCTCTCCGTTCGTTCGACCCCCCCCGGCGGCGTGGTCGATGGGGCGTCGTCGCACCGGTCGGTCGCCGGGCCTTGGCCCAGCCGCCCTGGACAGCGCGCCACGACGCCGATACCTTGGCGCGCACATGGCGACCACGGCCCCGCCTCAACCCGGTCCCGCCGCGCCTGGCGGCACACACGCCGATGCCGGTCCCGGGGCACCGCCCGGCCCGCTGCAGTTCGACATCGTGCCCCGCCTCGGCCTCGTGTTCGCGGGCGTGGCCGTCATCGCCGTGGTCGCGGCGATCGCCGCCGACAAGCTGTGGCCGCTCGTCTTCCTGCACGTCGCCGGCGGCGCGGCGTGGACGATCATCGACCTGTTCCTGGGGCTGGTGCTCGGGCCGATCATGGGGTCGATGTCGATCCCGGCCCGGGTGGAGTTCACCACCCGGCTGATGCCGAAGATGGTGATCATCATGCCGATCGTCGTCACGATCACGCTCGCCGCCGGCTGGCAGCTGGCTGCGCACATGGGCACGATCCTGAGCTCCTATCCCGAGCACGGCTGGATCGTGGCCAGCTTCATCATCGTCGGGGTGATGGCGGTGCTCGCCCTCGGCCTGCTCGAACCGGCCAACATCGCGGTGCTGTTCGAGCTCAAGAAGCCTCGGCCCAATCCGGCGGTGATCGAGCGGCTGATGAAACGCTTCATCTACTGCGCCGGCGTCCTGGGCGTGATGCAGGTGGCGACGCTGGTGATCATGACCAAGATCGCCTCCTCATGAGCGCCGTCGCCCGCGAATCACCGCACGACCATCCGCCCGGCGCCGTGCCGGATCGCCCCCATCCCCCGTTCACGCAGATCGGGATGGCCTCGCTGGCCCTGGTCATCATCGGCGGCATCTACCTGTCCGCGAAGATCCCCGAGCACGTGTCGCTCGGCCTGCCGGTGGCCCTGCTCGTCCTCTCGGCGCTGTTGCTGGCCGGCAACCTGTTCTCGCTGACCCGCGTGCCCGGCTTTGCCTGGTGGCGGTTCGCTCAGGTCGCGCGCTACGCGGGCATGGCCTACGCGACCACGGCCGGGCTGATCGAGTTCGCCTTCCTGGAGAACCACGTCCGCGGCGGCACACTCGTGGTGCTGACCCTGTCGCTCGTCGTCTTCGCGATCGAGGTGCCGAGCCTGATCGCGTTCACGGCCGCTCGCTACGCCCCCTCCTCCCCCGGCGCCTAGGGATCCGGGCGTCGCGGTCCGCGGCCCCTTTTTTCAGTCGGTCTCCCGGCGCAGTGTTGCCGCCGCAAGCACCAGCGCACCGCCGGCAAAGGCCAGCACCACCGCGATGTCCCCGTACAGTGCCGCGGCCGCGCCGGGCTGGCGCGTGAGATGGTGCATGCCGTCGACGGCGTAGGACAACGGCAGGACGTCGGAGATCGCGTACAGCGCGGCGGGCATGCGCTCGCGCGCGACGAGCAGGCCGCACAGCAGCAGCTGGGGCAGCACGATCACCGGGAAGAACTGCACGACCTGAAACTCGGTGCGCGCGAAGGCGCTGGCGAACAGCCCCAGCCCGGTGCCGAGCAGGGAGACGGCGACGGCCAGCACGACGACGAGACCGACGGGCCCGCGGACGTGCAGGTCAAGGACGCCGAGCGTGAGCGCGCTGACCACCGCGGCCTGGACCGTCGCGAGCAGGCCAAAGGCGGCGGCGTAGCCGACCAGCAGCTCCAGGCGCTGCAGCGGCGTGGTCAGCAGACGCTCCAGGGTCCCGCTCGTGCGCTCGCGCAGCAATGAGATCGAGGTGACCAGGAACACGGTGGTGAGCGGGAAGAAGGCCAGCAGCGGCGCGCCCGCCTCATCGAACGCGGCCAGGTGATGGGCGAAGACGAGACGCAGCAATGCCTCCAGCACGCAGGGGACGACGATCAGCAGAGCGACCGTGCGCGGATCGTGGCGCAGCTGGCGCAGGACGCGCTGCGCGGTGAGCAATGTGCGCGCCGGGCTCATGCGCGCTCGATCAGGCGCACGAACGCCTCGTCGAGATCGTCCGTGCCGGCGGTCCGGGCCAGGGCCGCCGGCGTCAGCTGGGCGATGATCCGGCCCTCGCGCAGCAGGATGAGCTCATCGCAGTGCCGGGCCTCGTCGAGTACGTGCGAGGAGACCAGCAGCGTCGTGCCGCCCTGGGCAAGCTCACCGAACAACCGCCACAGGTCGCGTCGCAGCAGCGGATCCAGGCCAACCGTGGGCTCATCCAGCAGCAGCAGGCGCGGTCGCGCGACCAGAGCCGCGGCGAGCGAGGCCCGGGCCAGCTGTCCGCCCGACAGCGAGCGCACGAGCTGGTGCGTCTGGGCGCCGAGCCCGACTCGCTCGATCACCTCACCCACCTCACCGCCGCGGATCGCGGCGAAGTAGGACAGGTTCTCGGCCACCGTGAGGTCGTCGTAGACCGACGGGGCCTGGGTCATGTAACCCAGGGCGCGGCGCACGGCCGCGCTCCCCGGTCGCTGCCCGAGGACCTCGATGCGCCCGCTGACGTGCGCCTGGACGCCGGCGATGGCGCGGATCAACGTCGACTTGCCGCTGCCGCTGGGTCCGAGCAGCCCGGTGACGCGCCCCGCGGCGAACGAACCCTCGAGGTCGTGCAGGACGGTGCGGCCCCCGCGCGTGACGGTCAGAGCGCTGAAGGCGACCGCGGCGGTCATGACGATGCCGCGGTCGCGCGCCCGGGCTCAGGCGACCGCAACAGGCACCAGCACGCGCTCGGCGACATCGACGAGCCGGCTGGCGTAGCCCCATTCGTTGTCGTACCACGCGATGACCTTGACCTGGTGGCCGTCGATCACCGAGGTCAGGCCGCTGTCGAAGATGCTCGAGTACGGAGACTGGACGATGTCCGAGGAGACGATCGGATCCGCCGTGTAGGCGAGGATCCCGGCCAGCGCGCCACGATCGGCGACCGCGGCGAAGGCCGCGTTGATCTCCTCGCGGCTGGTCGCGCGCTCGGTTTCCACGGTCAGGTCGACCAGCGAGCCGGTGGCCAGCGGGACCCGCACGGCCAGCCCGTTGAGCCGGCCGTCGAGCTCGGGGATGACCAGGCCCAGCGCCTTGGCCGCGCCGGTCGAGGTCGGGATGATGTTCAGTGCCGCGGCACGGGCCCGGCGCAGATCGCTGTGGGGAGCATCGAGCAGGCGCTGGTCGGCCGTATAGGCGTGGACGGTCGTCATCAGCCCGTGCTCGATCCCCACCGTCGCGTGCAGGATCTTGGCCACGGGCGCCAGGCAGTTGGTCGTGCACGACGCGTTGGAGATGATGTGGTGCCGCTCGGGGTCATAGACCTCGTCGAAGTTCACGCCGAGCACGACCGTCGCGTCGGGTGGCTCCTGCCCCCGGCCCGGCGCGGAGACGATGACCTTGCGCGCGCCGGCCTCGAGATGCTGCGCCGCGTCGGGCCGCGTGCGCAGCCGGCCGGTCGACTCGATCACCACGTCGACGTCGAGATCGCCCCACGGCAGCCGGCGCGGATCGGCCTCGGTGAGCGCGGCGATCCGGTGCCCGTCGACATCGATCCCTCCGTCGTAGGCCTGCACGTGTCCGGGATAGCGCCCGTACACCGAGTCGTAGGCGAGCAGATGAGCGAGGGTCGCCGGGTCCGCGACGTCGTTGACGGCGACGATCTCGATGTCCGCGTCGCGTTTGCGCGCCGCACGCAGGACGCAGCGGCCGACCCGGCCAAAGCCGTTGATGCCCACACGTACGGTCATCAGATCCTCGCTTCTCTTCGGCGCTGCCGGCGGGCGGGCGGGCGGGCCAGGCCCCGCAGGTCCTCGATCCCCTGTTCGATGCCCTCGATCAGGGTGGCGATGTCGCCCGTCGAGTCGGCGTCGGTGAGCACGCCGAAGGTGACGAGCCCGTCGTAGGAGAAGATCGCGATGCCCACCGCGTGGTCGGCGGCCAGCGGTACCACCGGATAGACCTCGCGCAGCTGAGCTCCAAGCGCGTAGAGCGGGATCTGCGGGCCGGGCACGTTGGTGATCGTCACGTTGAACAGACGGTTGGCGAACAGGGTCCGCGCGACGACCGCGTGCAGCACCGGGGGCGCCAGGGCGGCGAGGTCGAGCAGAGTGCTGGCCCCGGCTCCTGCGCCGGACCGCTTCAGGCGCCGCGTGGACGCGACGATCTTGCGGTGGCGGGCGTGGGCCATCGGCTCGTCGACGGGGAGCTCCACGAACAGCGAGCTGATCCGGTTGCCCAGGGCGAGATGCTCGCTGGCCGCCCGGATGTTCTGGGGCACCATCGCCCGGAGCCCGGCCGGGGGTCGCTCGCCGCGCTCGCGCAGCAGCGTGCGCAGGCCCGACGTGCAGGCCGCCAGCACGACGTCGTTGAGCGAACCGCCGAGCTCGGCCTGGATCGCCTTCAGGTCGGCCAGAGGCACGGTGACGACGCCGAAGCGACGGCTTGAGCCGATCTCGCCGTTGATCGAGCTGTGCGGGGCGGCGATCAGCTCGTCGCGGACGAGCAGCTCGGCCAGCGACAGCGAGTGCTTGAGCGCTTCACGCGGGTGGCGGGCCGCCCCCAGCCCGGCGCGCACCGCCTGTACGCCGGCGGCGGCGGACTGGACGATCGGCTCGGGGATGAACGGCAGCGCCCGGCCTTCGTGCCCGGCTGAGCTCGCGCTCGGCCGAACCGGCGGCGCGACCTCCGTCGGCGTCGCCTCGAGGTCCAGGATCAGATAGGCCACGTCGACCGATCCGACCCCGTCGACCAGGCAGTGATGCGTCTTGTGGGCCAGTGCCCAGCGCCCGTCCGGCAGGCCCTCGATGAGCGCCATCTCCCACAGGGGGCGAGTGCGGTCCAGCCGGTGTGAGTAGAAGTCGGCCGCCCAGGCGCACAGCTCGGCCTGGCCGCCGGGCGCGGGCAACGCGACGTGCTTGACGTGACCTCGGACGTCGAACTGATCATCGTCAATCCACCGCGGCCACGACAGGCGGCTCATGCGCGGCGAGGACAGGCGCTGCGTGTAGCGCGGGAGCCGGATCAGTCGCGCGGCGATCGCGTCGCAGACGTCGTCGTAACGCGGCCGTCCGCCGCCGGGAAGCGAGTCGAACACCATCACGCCGCCGATGCTCATCAGGGCGGAGTCGTTCTGCTCCTCGAGCTCCAGAAAGGTCGCGTCCAGGGCACTCAGGACATTGGTCATGTTCGCCAACCTACGCGCGGGGCGATGAGCCGCCATCAGGGACCAGGCGCTGATGCGGTCGGGGTTTCCCCCTGAAAACTCGGGCCCGCCATCGCGCGCGTGCGCGACATCCCGAGCGCCCTCAGCGGTTCGGTCGATCGAGACGGCGGGGCGACGGCTGACCCGACAGGGCAAGCGCGGGCGGACCTGGCCGGGGACTGGCTAGAATCGGCCAGCCACGCGCCCGTAGCTCAGCTGGATAGAGCGTCGGTCTACGGAACCGAAGGTCGGGAGTTCGAATCTCTCCGGGCGCGCTAGGAAGGCCCTGCACAGCGGGGCTTTCTGCGTTTTTGGGGTCAGCGCTCGGCGCCGAAATGTCCCCAATCTGTCCCCCGATCGGCGGACGATCAAGCGTATGAGGGGGGTTCTGAGGCCCTCGACGGGACACGTGTTTCGCGTCGGTCGGGCGCGCGGACCGACAAGGGAAGTCTCACGGGAAGTGTGGCCCCACCGCGGAGGGCGACAGCGTGGACCACGCCCGGAGCTGGCCCGGCTATCTCCGGCTTCGGCTGTAGAGCATGCGTGCGGCGAACGCGACCGCATTCCATCGTCGGGGCCGTCTCGCCGTCTCCGTGGCTCGGAGCCCCGCTACAGAACGGCCATTCGCGCCTCGAGATAGCGTCGCTCGGGGATGCTTGTGGTCAGGCGGGCGGCACGCTCGTACGCCACGCGCGCGCCGACCTGATCGCCGCTCATCTCCAGAAGATGGGCGCGCACAGCGGCCAGGCGGTGGTGGTCGCGCAGCGGCTCGTCGAGGGTCTGCAGCAACGCGAGTCCCGCGCGCGGTCCGTGAACCATCGCGACCGCGACGGCTCGGTTGAGCGTGAGCACAGGTCCCGGTGAAATGTGCTCGAGAACCTCATAGAGGGCGAGGATCTGCGGCCAGTCGGTGTCCCGCGCGCTTGGCGCCTCGTCGTGGATCGCGGCGATCGCGGCCTGGAGCTGGTACGGGCCTCCCGGCTTGCTCGCCAGCGACGCCTCGATCAGCGCGACGCCCTCGGCGATCTTGGCCCGGTCCCACAGCGAGCGGTCCTGCTCGGCGAGCGGGACCAGGCTTCCGTCCGCACCGGCGCGCGCCGGACGGCGGGCGTCGGTCAGCAGCATCAGCGCAAGCAGTCCCGCGACCTCGCCGTCATCTGGCCGCCGGCGGCAGACCTCGCGGGTCAGGCGGATCGCCTCGGCGCTCAGCTCGACGCGGGCCAGGTGCGCGCCGGAGCTCGCCATGTAGCCCTCGTTGAAGATGAGATAGAGCACGTGCAGGACGACGGGCAGCGCGGCGGGCGCGGGAGGCGCGAACCGGGCGCCCGCGGCGCGGATCGTCGCCTTGGCCCGGCTGACGCGCTGCGCCATCGTGCTCTCCGGAACCAGGAACGCCCTCGCGATCTCGGCGGTCGTCAGGCCGCCGGCGGCGCGCAGCGTCAGCGCGACCTGGGAGGCGGGCGTCAACGCTTCGTGGCAGCACATGAACAGGAGCTCCAGGGTGTCGTCCTCGTCGGCCGCCTCGCCCGGCGGCGGCTCGCGCGCCAGGCCCTCCTCGCGCCGGCGCCGAGCGCCCTCGCTGCGCAGCTCGTCGATCAGCCGCCGGTGCGCGGCGGTGAGGAGCCAGCCGCGCGGGTTGGCCGGAACCCCGTCCCGCGGCCATTGCAGCGCCGCATCAAGCAGCGCCTCCTGCACGGCGTCCTCGCACACGTCGAAGCGTCCGTAGCGGCGGACGAGCGCCCCGAGGACACGGGGCGCCAGCCCGCGCAGCTGCTCCTCGATGCTCACATTTCCGCTCCGCCCGGGGTCATCACCGGCCGCACCTCGATTCCCATCCAGCGCGCGTCAGGCCACCTTGCCGCGACCTCGAGCGCCCGGTCCAGCGAGTCGCAGTCGATCATGCAGTAGCCGGCCAGATGCTCCTTGGCCTCGAGGTAGGGCCCGTCGGTCACGAGGGGGGCGCCGTCATGCACGCGGACGACCTTCGCCTGCGCCACGTCGGCGAGGCCTTCCCCTCCGACCCATTCGCCGGAGGCGGTCAGCTCCTGGATCAGGCGCCCGACCTCGGCCCCGATCTCGTCCATCGGCTCCGGCGGGTTCTCCATGAAGCTGGGGTTGTGGTGGATCAGCAGCATGTACTTCACGACGTCGCTCCTTTTCGGGGGGTTCGCGGTGAGATCGGAGCCGATTTGTCTTTCTCGACATGTCGAGCGACGAGCTCTCGCTCCGACCCCGGTCTGAACGTCCAAATGCTGAAAGGAAGGACCGACATGACCGCCGACCGTTCCCGCTGGATCGCTCTCTACCTCCTCTGCGTGGGGATGCTGATGATTGTTCTCGACGTCACCGTCGTGGACGTCGCGCTGCCGTCCATCCAGGATGACCTCGGGTTCTCGACCTCCAGCCTTGCGTGGGTCGTCAACGGATACCTGATCTCGTTCGGCGGGCTGCTGCTCCTCGCCGGCCGCCTGGGTGACCTGCTCGGTCGCCGGGCCATCTTCCAGGCCGGGCTGGCGCTGTTCACCGGCGCCTCGGCACTGTGCGGGCTGGCCCAGAGTGAGGTGTGGCTGGTTGCGGCGCGGTTCGTGCAGGGCATTGGCGGTGCGATGACCTCGGCCGTCATCCTCGGCATGATCGTGACGATGTTCCCGGAGCCTCGGGAGCAGGCCAAGGCGATCGGTGTATATGCGTTCGTCGCCTCTGCGGGGGGCTCGGTCGGCCTGCTTGCCGGTGGCCTGCTCACCCAGGCCATCGACTGGCACTGGATCTTCTTCATCAACATCCCGATCGGTATCGCGACGGGGATATATGGCCGCCGGCTGCTGGCCGCCGACCGGGGCATCGGCATCGACAAGGGCGCGGATCTGCCGGGCGCGGCGCTCATCACCAGCGCGCTGATGGTCGGCGTCTACACGATCGTCAAGCCCGCGGCCCAGGACGGCTGGGGGGCGTCGACGACGCTGACCCTCACCGCCGTCTCGATCGCCCTCCTGGCCGCGTTCGTGGCCCGCGAGGCAACGGCCGCCACGCCGTTGATGCCGCTGCGGATCTTCCGCTCGCGAAACGTGACCGGCGCAAACCTCATCCAGGTGCTGACCGTGGCCGGGATGTTCGGCATGTTCTTCCTCGGCTCGCTCTACCTGCAGCGGGTGCTCGGTTACGACGCGCTGCAGATCGGCCTGGCCTTCCTGCCGGTGACGATCGTGATGGGGACGCTGTCGCTGCGCTACTCGGAGAGGCTGATCCAGCGCTTCGGCGCCCGCACCCTGCAGTTCCCGGGGCTGGGCCTGATGGCCGCCGGCATGGTCCTGTTCGCCCAGACGCCGGTCGCCGGCTCCTACCTGCGCGACGTTCTCCCGGCGCTGCTGCTGACCGGGACCGGCGTGGGGCTCTGCTTCCCGGCTCTGATGGGCCTGGCGATGTCGGGCGCGACGCCGAGCGACGCCGGACTGGCCTCGGGCCTGGTCAACACCGCCGCGCAGGTCGGCGGGGCGCTCGGCCTGGCGATCCTGGCCACGGTCTCCACCTCGCGCAGCAACCACCTTGCGCACACCGGAACACCGCGCGCGCAGGCGCTGACCAGCGGATACCACCTGGCGTTCCTGATCGCCGCCGGCCTCGTCGCCGCCGCGATCCTGGTCGCCGCCGTGGTCGTGCCGTCCGAGCAGCGTGCGGCCGCGGCGAGGGCGCAGGCCGAACTGGCCTACGAGGGCGGCTGAGACGAGGCCCTCAGGAGCGGATGTCCTCCCGTGATCGTGGATCGCGACTTCGCGAAATCCCGATCTCACGGTCCGGGAGGACGTTCCCGTCGAGCGCGCTACAGGCCTGCCGGCGGATCAGGCATCGCCCGGCCCCGCCCCAGACCAATCAGCCCTGAACCGCCACTGGCTCTGGGACCGTTGCTCCCTGCCAAGAACGGGACTTGGCCAGGACGACAAAAATCGTGATGGCTGACACGACCACCAAGGGCGCGTAAAACGTGTAGATGTACCAAATGGACTCCAGGTGGTAATGCGGGAGGTGCGATGTCAGGACGCCGCGCAATACGTTGAGGACGTCCAGGGACCCCCACAGGTTGGCCACCCACACCAACGGAATGGCATACCGCCACTTGAACCGCAACGCAAAGATGGCCGCCAGGGCCAAGGCTGCCGCTATGAGATCACCATAGGCGCCGTCCTTGAGGAGGTGGCGTGACAGGTGCGGATCAATCATGCCCGTGACTAGCAGGGTCATTCCGACATAACGAAAGACCTGCACCCAGAGCAGCGGAGCGAGTGCAGACGCTAGCGGACGATTGGTGAGTTGTGGCCACACGTACCAAGCCGTCATAAGTGAGAAGACCCCCGCACCCACCACAATCTGTAACCAGAAGATCGCGGTACTCGTCATCGTGAATCCTCCGCGAGCGACTGACCGCATTCGCGCCTGCGGCGATGGCCTGGACGCGCGGGAGTTCCGGCGACGAGCGAGGTTGCAACTTCGTGGCCGCATTCAGCTGTTGCGCAGGCAACGCGGCTACGTCTTTCTATGAGTATCAAGAGATCCTCTCAACATAAGGGTTACGAGCTCCCGCACGCTTGCACGTACGTTTTGGCTTATCAATCCCAAAATCGACGACGCGGCGTCGTGCGTACGTGGGGGCGACAGAAGGCAGTACTGGCCGAGGTGCTTTGCGTCCGCCCGCGATACCGCCACCGGCATGTCGCGTCACTCGTGCACTGTCGCCACCCAGGTTCACCTCAATCGGTGGCCGCGGCGTCGCGCCGGTTCCAGCCGTGGAACTGCGTGTGGTCACCCGCGTCCCACGCCTCGCGAAGGCCTGGCGTGGAGAGGTTCCAGTCGGGCTGGATCTCCCGGCTCACAGTGGCGAGACGATCACCCGCTGGTCCAAACGCTGGGAGCGCCGCGCACGGGTCTGTTTGGTCTGGTTGATCCAGAACGAGACTGCGCGTGTTATTCTGGATCGCGCAATCCAAATACCGGGTGCCTCGGCTCGGACTCGGCCGACGGACGCCCGGTCACCGGGGCCAGTCGGTCTCGACGTCTCCTCGTTGCGCACGACCCCACGCCGTCTGAGGAGCAGACCCAATGACCGAGTCCCGAACACGAATCCTGCCGACCCAGATCGCGCCCGAGCGCGGCTTGCCGTCGGCGGGCGGGGGTCGCAAGGCCCGCTCCGACAGACCCTGAGGGCACTCGAGATGAGACGACCAGACACGCCCCGGAGGCCTCGTGATGACTGAGCCCAAACGGTTCACCTCAAAGGGACTGCGCACCCGCGAACGGATCGTGGAGGCGGCCGGCGAGCTCTTCCTGACGCAGGGGTTGGCGGCGACGAGCCTTGACGACGTCAAGGCTGCCGCCGGCATCAGCAGCTCACAGCTCTACCACTACTTCGACGGCAAGAGCGACCTGCTCCAAGCGGTCGCGGTGCGCCATACGGCGAACATCGTCGCGGCTCAGGGGCCGATGCTGCGCGACATGCGAGGACTCGACAGCCTGCGAGATTGGGCTCGGTTCGTCGTGGACAACTTTCGCTCGTTCGACTGCTGCGGTGGATGCCCGCTCGGCTCGCTCGGCAGCGAAGTCGCCGAGTACGACGAGCTGGCTCGGCAGGCCATCTCCGCGAGCCTGGGGCAGTGGGAGGATGTGCTGCGAGCAGGACTCACCAACCTGACCGAGTCCGGCGTACTGGACGGCCACGCGGATCCGGAGGCGCTGGCGATGAGTCTCATCGTTGCCCTGCAGGGGGGCCTTCTGCTCGGCAAGATCCATCGCAGCCATCGCCCCCTGAAGGTCGCTCTCGAGAACGCGATTGACTACATCGCGAGCTTCTCCACCCCCTCTCGGACCCGGGCGCTCGCGGCAGCAGGTTGACCCCCCGCGCCCGAGCTCGGGTGGGGCGTCCGTGCCCGCGCCAGAGGGTCCCGATGGACGGTTCGCCCGGGGGCCGCGCTCTGCGGCGGTTGCCCGTTTCACCTGGGCGCGGGGTGGCGCAGGAGGATGGCGGCGGTGACCGTCTGATCGTCGCCGGCCGAGTAGGCCTCCGCGGTCCCGGCTTCCCACGATGCGCTGTCGCCGCAGCCCAGCCGGCGCGTGTGATCGGCGCCGGCGACGACGAGGGTGCCCCCGAACACGACCACCGTCTTGGTCAGGCCCGGTGCGCTGGCCGCCGGGTGAGGCGGGTGGTGCGGGAAGATGGTGACGCGGTAGAGCTCGGTGGTCCCGTCGGGGTCCTCGAGGTGGGCGACCAGCTCAGCCTGGATGCTCGCTCCGTGGAGCTGCGGGACCGGCGTGTCATGCAATGGCGTACCCAGCGGGACGTCCAGCGCGCTGGTGAGCGCATGAAGCGTCGCGATCGTCGGGTTGTGGGTCCCCGCTTCGATCCGTGACAGGGTCGCCTTGCCGATCCCGGCGCGGCGGGCCAGCTCACCCGCGCTCAACCGGCGGCCCCGGCGCAGCCGGGCGACGTTTGTTCCGACGGTGCGCTTGAGCTCGGAGGTCCCCGCGCGTGGCATCGGCGCTAGTGTTCCACATATGGAACGCACCGGGCATCTGCGCGAGGTGCAGGAGGCGTTCACGCGGCAGGCGCGATCGTTTGCCGCCAGCGAGGTCGCCCGCTCTGAGCAACTCCTCGACGCGCTCCTTGACGCCGCCCGACCGGCGCCCGGCGAGCGGTGGCTGGACGCGGCCTGCGGACCGGGCATCGTCACCCGCGCGCTCGCCGGTCGCGCCGGCCAGGCACACGGCATCGACACGACCGAGGCCATGGTGCAACTTGCGCGCGACGCGGCTCAGCAGGCGGGGATCGACAATGCCACCTTCGCCGTTGACGACGCCACGCGCTCGGGGCTGGCCGACGCCAGCTGGGACGGTGCGGTCACGCGGTTTTCCCTTCACCACATCCCGGTGCCCGCCCGTCTCCTGGACGAGCTCGCGCGCGTCGTGCGGCCCGGCGCACGGATCGTCGTGCTCGACCATCTCGCCGACGACGACGCGGAGGCTCGCTCCTGGGTGCAGGAGGTCGAGCGTCTGCGCGACCGGTCCCATTGGGCATCCCTCAGCCCCGCCGCGATGACCGCGCTCGGCCGGCGCGCCGGTCTCACCCTGCTCGAGCACCGCGACTTCAGCTTCGAGCTGGACTTCGACGACTGGCTGAACCGCGGCAGCCAGGACGCCACCGCCCACGCGCTCGTCGAGGACGCCCTGCAGGCGCGGCCGCAGGGCACCGAGCGCTTCACGGTCACGCCCGGCCCCGTAGGCCGCACTCTTCGCCTGCGGATGTGGCTCGGTACCTGGTCACGGGATCCAGGCAATGGCGCGAGGGATCGGAGGTGTGACGATGGATGACCAGCCGCGGCTGCCCAGCCGCAGCCGGGACATCCAGCAACGACTGATCGAGGCCGGGCTGACCGTCGCCGTGCGCGAGCTGCCCGCATCGACCCACACCGCGGCCCAGGCGGCGGCCGCTCTCGGTTGCGAGATCGGCGCGATCGCCAGCAGCCTGCTGTTCTGCGCCGACGACGAGGCTCTCCTGGTCATGACCAGCGGTCGCCATCGCGTGGACACCGACATCCTGGCCCAGGCGATCGGTGCGCGACAGATCGAGATGGCGACGGCCAAGGACGTGCGGACGATCACCGGACAGCCGATCGGGGGCGTCGCTCCGATCGGTCACCCCCAACCGCTGCGCACGATCATCGACCAAGCCCTGGGCGATTATCAGACGATCTGGGCTGCCGCCGGAACCCCCCGCACCGTGATGCCGCTGACGTTCGACGAACTCCGCGCGCTGACCGGGGGTGCCGTCATGCGCGTCGCCGCCGACTGAACGGCAGCGCCCTCCCGCCTCAGGGCCGCCCGCAGGCAAACGGCGGCTCAGGGCGTGGGCTGCCAGGCGAGCGGGCCGCCGGTGATGACGCCGAGGTTGTCGCCGATCGCCTGCGCGTGGACCCGCCGTCCGGTCCTGGCTTGCTGCACCACGATCGTGTCCACGGAGGATCCGCCCGACTCGGGATCCGGGAGGCTCTGCAACGACGCGATGCGCGAGCCGTCTGGCGAGAACACCGGGAACTGGGCACCTTCGGCGCCCTTGAGCCGTCGCGACCTGCCGCCCGACGCCTTGACGACGAAGACGTGAAGGCCCGTGGCCTAGGCGATGCTCCGGCTGTTCGGGGCACAGTCGGCCGTGAGCACGCCGCGTGAGGCGAGGCGCCGGTCGCGGCCGTTGCGCTGCCTCAGAAATAGCGTGCCGCGATCCACGAACGCGATCGACCCGTTCCGGCAGGGCGCCGGCCACGAGCCGCCGGCGGTCGTGAGCGGCCTCAGCCCGGTTCCGGCCGCGTTGACCGTGTACAGGTTCTGGTGCCGGCTCACCGTCCCCGCGAACACGACCCCCCCACCGTTGGGGAGGAAGGCCGGCTCGATGTCGCGCGAGGTCAGCTGCGTGAAGACGGTCACGTTGCTGCCGTTCGCGCGCAGCACCTCGAGGCGGCCGGAGCGCTCCGCGACGATCCGGGTTCCGTCGGGCGAGTAGGAGAAGCGCCCGACCGCGCAGGGCGCCCCGTTGCCCGTCGGATCGGCGCAGTCCGCCCCGGACCGATTGGGGATCGAGCTGATGCCGGAGTCCACGGTGGCGCCCGAGTTGGGATCGTTGGTGTTCACCTGGTACGCGAGCGTGCCGTCCCGGCCCGGGTACGTCGCCAGCGCGCTGGTCGCCAGCATCGCCATCGTGCTCAGCGCGATCGCCGCCGCGAAACCGATCCTGCGCATCATGCGTCCCCTCAGTCGACCGGCCCCGGGCTGACGATACCCACCTCGAGCCGCGGCAACGCGGGCCGATGCGCGGAGCGTCATCGTGGGCCGCTAACGCGTTGACATCGTGATGAAGTCTCGCGCCCACCAGGACTCGAAGAACGTGCCCGGACCCCGGACGGTTGCGGTGAGCAGGCGGCCGTTGGCCGGCTCCGCAAGGCCATTGGCGTGGTTGGGGTCATAGGTGGCAAAGACGGGCCAGTCGGGATTGATATCGAGTTCCATCCCGCGGATCGTCCCGGCGCGTACGAGCAGTTCGGCCAGCTGTCGGGGGGCCAGCTCGGCTCCTTGCACATAGATGAGCGCGCCGTCGGAGGTCACGCCGAGCGCGGAGCGCCACTGGTGTTCGATGCCCGGCACGCTGGCGGCGCACGAGCGCGCTCCGCACGTCGAGCCCCAGACCCTCCAGTCGGCGCCCGCGGCTCGGCGCGCCGGTCGACCGTCAGCAACCAGCGGCACGAGATTCTGGCGGACCGCGACGACGTCCCGGGTCATCCGCACGTCGCGACCCCAGGCGCCCACGGTGGCCGAGCCGTCAGCGTGGATGACCAGCGAGGCGGCCCCGGCCCGCAGCGGCTTGATCAGCCGCCCCTCGGTGTAGTAGCCGCCGCCGGCGGCGTCGGGCATGAAGCCGCCGTTGAACGCGGCGACCAGGTGGCGAGCGCTCGACGCCCGGATGGGCGCCGTGTAGCGGAAGGGACCACCCCCGGGACTTTTGGATCCTGAGTAAAGCCGAGCGACAAGCCGGCGAGTGTCCATCCACGCGATGCCCGCCGGCCGCGACCCGGCCGGGGGCACGAGCGTGGTCTCATAGACAGCGGCGACACCGCCGACGCGCCGGCCGGCGGGCCGCCCGATCCCCTGGCCGCCCGCTGGGGACGCCATGAACACGGCCAGCCTCCGCGGTGGGGGCAGCGTCTGGGGTGATCTGGCCGCCACCGCCTGCGGGACCGACGGGGTCGCGGCGGAGTGCACCGGCCGCGTCCCGGGGTGGGAGCGCCCGGGGACGGTGGCGGCCCTCGGGCTACGACCGGCCGGGCGCCCGGAGACGGCGGCCGCGCCTCGGCTATGGCCGACCGACCGGCCGGCACCGCAGGCGGTGAGGGCCGGCGAGAGAGCCATCACCACCGTGATGACCCGGGAAGCTCCGATCATGCCGATCACCTCCGCGCGAGCGTAACGCCACCCGGTTCTCGGCCCACCGCGTGGATCCGCCGCAGGCCGCGGCAACCCGGGGCACGGTCGCCGGGCTGACTGAGCTGTTGTCAGCCCCGGGCAGACAGTCCCCGTCGCCGGTGGCGCCGCTCATCGCCCGGTCAGCCTGGTCGGGCACGCAGTGTGCGGAACGCGAGGACAGCCAGACCGGCCACGATCGCCAGCGCGACCCCATAGTCCAGGTACTGCAGGTTGTCGTGCCACTGGCGCCAGCTGCGCCCAGCCAGATCGCCGAGGATCGCAAACAGGGCCACCCACGGCACGCAGCCCAGCGTGGTCAGGGCAGTAAAGCGCCCGAAGGGCATGCGCGCCGCGCCAGCGGGCAGGGAGATGAACGTGCGCACGACCGGGAGCACGCGGGCCAACAGGACCGCCCCGGACCCATACCGGGCAAAGAACCGGTCGGCGCGGGCCAGATGCCGAGCTGACCGCGAGCCTGCACGGTCAAGCAGGCCCTGACGGCCGTAGAACCCGGCGGCGAAGGCGAGCCAGGACCCGACCAGGTTCCCGGTCACGCCGGCGATGACGACCGCCGCCAACCCGAAGCGCCCCTGGGTGACCCCGAAGCCGGCGAACAGCATGGTTGCCTCCGAGGGAACCGGGATGCACGCGCTTTCCAGCAGCATCAACACGAAGATCCCGACCAGGCCGAGACTGCCGATGACCGAGGTGGCGGCGTCAACCAGCGGACCCGACAGGGACGCGAAGCCGACCACCGGGTCAGAGATCCCGCAGCTGCTCGACCGAGGGCCGGCGCAGCGAGCGAAGCGTCATGGCGCCCGCGACGGCGACGGCAGCAGAGACGCACAGGGCCACCCCGAGAAGGTAACGCCACGGGATCGACAGGGTGTCGGGCGGCGGATCGAACACGCCGGTGAGCACGTCGACCAGGCACACGGACAACAGTGCGGCGATCGCCGCGCCGAAGGTCAGACCACCAACCGTCACCAGCACCGACTCGCTCCAGATGAAGCCTCCGAGCTGGCGCGAGCGGGCGCCGAGTGCGGCGGCGATGGCGAACGTGCGCCGGCGCTCCTGGAAGCCGAGCGCGAGAGCCAGACCCGAGGCGGCCACGGCGAGCACGAGCGCGAAACCGAGCTCGATCCGGGTCAAACCGGAGAGCTCAACCGCGGTCAGGTTCGAGCCGGTGATCTGACGCTGGTCGACGATGTTGGTCACCCGCGGACCCGACCCGGTGCGAGCGGCCACGCGCCGCGCGACCACGGCCGGGCTGGTGCCGTCGGCCTGGATGAGAAAGGCGCCGACCGCCGCCGAGCCCGTCCGCGCCGCGACATAGGCCTGGTTGGCGATGAAAAACGAGTCCTTGGGCGCGGTCAGGAACTCCTTGGCCACGCCGACGTAATGGAATGGAACCGTGATCAGCCGGTGGCTGCGACCGTCCTGCAGGCGCAGGTTGATCCGATCCCCAGGATGCAGCTGGTAGTCGTGAACGGTCTCCTGGCTGACCAGGATCGAGTCCGGGGCCCGGGCCAGCCTGCGCATCAACTGACTCGCTGACCCGCCGGCGAACCACGCATCCTGCAGCTTGCCCTGACGACCGATCAAGCCGGGGCGCACGCCGAACAGGTCCTGCAGGTCGGCGCCGATGTAGGCATAGCGGTGCTGCAGCGGCTCGACGCTGGCCACGCCGGGAAGATGTCCGAACTGCGCCTGGCCCTGAGCCGGCGTGACCACCGCGCCCGGTGACTCGGTGACCGTGACGTCGGCGCCGTTGGTCAGCCGGGCGTCGACCTCGGCCTGCGCCCGGTAGGTCGAGTTGAACACCGACGTGGAGCCGGCGAACGCAGCGGTCAGGGCCAGCAGGGCGACGGCGGAGGCCAGCAGACGCCGTTGGCGCCCCATGGTCGCGGCCACCGTGCCCGAGAGACGCCCGGCCAGGGGCCTCAGGCCGCGGGCCAGCCAGCGCCTTCCGTGGCCGAGGCCGAGATCGGCGAGCCGATAGGCGAGCAGGCCGAGGCCGATCCAGCCGAGCACGGGCGCGAGCAACGCGTACCAGTTGACCGAGACCTGGGCGACGCCCTCGGGGGCGAGCACGAGTTGGTAACCGTTGCGCGACGCCTGCCAGAAGACGATGCCGGCGAGCACGAGCGCGAGAAGGTCCAGACCCCAGCGCGCCCACAGCGGCGCACGCTGCTCGCGTCCGACCTGGCGCCGCTGGCCGGCCACGGTGAGCGCGCGCGCGTCGCGCACGGCCGGGATGGCGATCGCCGCGGCGGCGATGAGCACACCGGCCAGCCCGGCCCCGACCGCCCACAGCACCGCGCTCAGGCCACTGGCGCCAAAGGATCCCGTTCCGAATGCCCCGCGGCCGATCACCGCAGCGGCGACGAGCCCGATCGTCACGCCGAGTGCCGCCGCCACCGCGGTCTCGGTGAGCGCCAGCCGCACGAGGGTCCCGGTCGACGCTCCGCGGGTGCGCAGCAGGGCGGCGTCGCGACGCCGCCGCTGTGCGCCGGTGGAGGCGATCAGCGCGGTGAGCAGACCCGCGATCACCGCGCCCGGCACGCCGAGGAACAGGAACAGGATCTGCGCGTAGAGAGCATCAGAGCGGGCACTGTCCAGCGCCGTGCCGAGGTTGTCGCCGACCAACCCGGTCCCGGTCAGGCGGCTCTCGAGGTTGTGCGCGCGCGCCGTGATGACATCAAACGCGGCGCTCGGACTGGCCGGGAGCCGGTGCGAGAGCCGCACGTGGACCTGCGTGCGGATGAGCTCGGGGTGGGTGGCCAGGGTGCGGGCCTCCACCTGGCGGAAGGTCGCCGCAGGCAGCAACAGCACGTTGTCGGGCGGCGCGGTGGGTTGCGCCGTGGTCGGGGCGCCGACGCGCTGAAACAGCGAATCGGCGGCGGGCAGGTCGGCCACCCCAGCGATCCGGACGGCCGTGTGGCCCCCACCGGGCAAACTCACCGTCACGGTGCTGCCGGGAGCCGCGTGGAGGTTCGATGCCGTCTGCTGAGCCAGGACGGGGCCATCAAGGGTGCCGGTCAGAGGCCTGAGCTCCCCGGGGAAGGTGGCCCTGTAGCCCGGGGGCAGGCCGACGACCTGGGCGGCCCCGGTGGTCTGTGTGCTGCCGGAGAGAGTGGCGGACAGACCGGGTGAGGTCGTGAAGGAGACCGGGAGGGCCTGTTGGACGCCGAGCGCCCGGCGGACCTGCGCGAGCACCGAGGACCCCGACGTTCCGGGCTGCGCCTCGACCTGCCAGTCAACCGGGACGCGGGCGATGGCCCGCGCGGTCATCCGCGACGTCGTCGCCGATAGGAACGTGCCGATAGCGGCGATCAGCGCGACCGCGACCGCGACCCCGACGGCCGTCGCGAGCATGCGAGCCGGGCGGTGGCGGATCAGGCCCCGGACCCAGGACAGCCCGTTCACGCCGGGGCCCCGGCCCGCACCGTCAGCTCGCCGTTGTGGATATCCCAACGGCCCGGCAGGGCCTGCGCCATCGCCCCGTCGTGGGTGGAGACGACAAGCCCGGCGCCTGAGCGCTGGCTGGCCTTGAGCAGGACCTCGATCACGGCGGCTCCGTTGGCGGCGTCCAGCTGACCGGTCGGCTCGTCGGCAAGGATCAGCTGGGGGGTGCCGGCGACCGCGCGAGCGATCGCCACCCGCTGAGCTTGGCCGCCGGAGATCTCCTCGGGAAGCTTGGCGGCCAGCTCGCCGAGATCGAGCTCGTCCAGGGCTTGGCGTGCGCGCTGCTGCGCCGCTTGCTCCTCACTGCCGCCGAGAATGAGCGGGAGCGCCACGTTTTCGGCCACGGTCAGCGGCGCGAGCAGGCTCGGGCCCTGGAAGATCATCGCCACGCGCACCGGTCGCAACGTGTCGCGCTCGCCGATGGCCGGCCAATCGATCTCGCCTGTGGTCGGCATGTCCAGGCCCGCCATCAGATACAGCAGGGTCGACTTGCCCGAGCCCGACGGGCCGGTGAGAGCGATCTGGTCCCCGGCCCACAGCTCGCAATCGGTGGGAGCCAGCGCGACCGTCGCGGTCGCCCCGCGGCCGTGGGTCCGGGCCACCCCGCGGCAGCGCACCAGAGCGTCGCTGATCACGCCAGCCGCCCGTCGCGCAAAGAGATCTCCCGGTCGGCGGCGGCCGCCACCGCGGGGCTGTGGGTGACGATCAGCACGGCGGCCCCGTCGTCGGCGCGCTCACGCAGCAGCTCGAGCACTTGCCGGGCGGTCACCGAGTCCAGCTCTCCGGTCGGCTCATCGGCGAGCACCACCGGCGGATCATTGGCCAGGGCGACGGCGACCCCGGCACGGGCCAGCTCACCGCCCGACAACTGGGCCGGTCGGTGGCCCGAGCGGCCGGCGATGCCGCACCGCTGCAGCAGCTCTTTCCTCCATTCCGCGTCGGTACGCTGCTCGCCGACGCGCTGCGCCAGCGCGACGTTGGCCGCCACACTGAGATGGCCGACGAGGTTGGTCTGTTGGAAGAGCATGCCCATTCGTGCCCCGCGGATCCGTGCCCGGTCGGCCTCGCTGCGGCGCGAGAGCCGCAGATCGCCGACGGTCACGTGGCCGCCGTCAGGCTCGTCCAGGCCGGCCAGGCACGCGAGGAGGGTCGACTTCCCGGATCCCGATGGACCGGTCACGGCAACGATCTCGCCGGACGCCAGGACGAGCGACACACCGCGCAGTGCGAGCGTCTCATCCTCGCCGGCGTGAAAGAAACGGTACAGCTCGTGCGCGGCCAGCGGCGGCGGGGTCTCAATCATCGCGTGAACCGCAGGGAGTTGGTGATGATCCTCCAGGGGTCCCCGTTGTCCGAGCCCTGGGGGGAGGACATGAGGAGGACCACCTCGCGTCCGGCGTGGCCGAAGTCGTAGCGCTCGAAGGCCAGCGTCCCGACCTTCCCGGTCACCGGATCGGGCTGCGAATCACCCAGGTACGCGGTGCGCACCGCAGCCCCGGCGTGTCGGGTGACGGTGGTGATGGACTGCAGCGCGAACGTCTTGACCGAGCTCCGGATGGCCGGCAGTTCACGGCTCCGCACGGTCGCGGGCGTCACCCCTCCCGGGGCCGGTGCCGTGAACACCTCAACGCGGTTGAGCTTGTCGGTGAAGATCAGCCGACCGGCGGCGGTGGAGCGAGACCAACCCTCCGGCACCGAGATCGTGATTCCGCGCGCCCGGTCGGTGTAGGGCACGTAGGCGATCGTGTCCGGGATGTCACCGGGGGGCAGGGTCTCGCGCGCGTTGGGGTTGACGCCCGCGGTGCTCGCCCCCGACGTCGGCGAGGCGGCCGTCGACGGGGCGGCGGAGCCGCTCGCCGTCGCGATCGCGCCACCGCCGCTGGAGGTGGAGCCGCAGCCTGCCGCCGTGACCGCGAGGGCGGCGACGGCGCACAGGACGGCGCTGCGGGAGAGGGCGTGGGGCATGGGCGGGACCGTAGGTGAGCATGTGTCAACGCCGGGTTGCGGAAGGTCAACGTGCGGTCAAATCTCCATGCTCCCGCCGCGGCGGGGGTACCGTCGGCTGGATGGCCGACCCATCGATCCTCCTCATCGAGGATGACAACGCGATCGCAGCGGCACTCGCGCGCGTGCTCCTCGGCCAGCGCTACGACGTACGACGACTGGGCCAGGGCACGGGAGCGGTGCGTGCCGCTGAGCCTCCGGTCAAGCTGGTGATCCTCGATCTCGGGCTGCCCGACGTCGACGGCCTGGAGGTATGCCGCCGGCTGCGCGCGGCCCGACCCGAGCTGCGCATCCTCATCCTCACCGCCCGCGAGCAGGAACTCGACGTGGTGGCCGGGCTCGACGCCGGCGCTGACGACTACCTGACCAAGCCGTTCCGCCTCTCTGAGCTGCTGGCCCGGATCCGCTCGCAACTGCGCCGGGACGGCCAGGCAGCGACATCGCCGGCCGACGAGCTGGCGGTGGGAGAGCTGCGCATCGACCGGGTCGGCCGCCGGGTCTGGCTGGCCGGGGAGGAGCTCGCCCTGCGCCCCAAGGAGTTCGACCTGCTGGTCCTGATGGCCGCCCACCCGGGGGTGGCGCTCACTCGTCAGCGGATCATGGACACGGTCTGGGAAACCACCTGGCTGGGGTCGACCAAGACCCTGGACACGCACGTGCTCGCGCTGCGCCAGAAGCTCGGGCCCGATGCGATCGTCACCCTGCGCGGCATCGGCTACCGCTTTGAGCTGTCGTGAGACGGCGGCTCGTGCTCGCCATCGCCGGCGTGGCCGCCGGCGCGATCATCCTCTTCGGGATCCCGCTGGCGCTGGTGGTGCAGCGCAGCTTCCGCGACGAGGAGCTCGTTCGCCTGCAGCGCGACACGGTCGCCGCCACGCGCAATGTCGACCTACCGCTCCCGGCCGGTGACCGGATCGATCTGCCTGCGTTCGCGGGGACGCTGGCTCTCTACACGCCGGCCGGTGTGCTCATCGCAGGCCACGGACCCGCTCGGGCCGACGCCACGGTGCGCCGCGCGATCCGCCTGCGCGCCCCCGAGGGCATCGCCGGCGATGACGATCTGATCGTTGCTGTGCCCCTGTTTGCGGGGGAGCGGATCACGGGCATCGTCCGGGGCCGGCGCAGCCAAGCGGCGGTCACCGAGGACACCCGGCACGCGTGGCTCGTGATCGCCGCGATCGGCCTCGGCGTGCTGATCGCGGCGGCGCTGGCCGGGCTCTGGCTCAGCCGGCGACTGGCCGGGCCGCTGGAGGCATTGGCGGCGGTTGCGCGGCGGGTCGGCGAAGGGGACTTTGCCGCGCGGGCACCGCCCAGCGCCCTGCCCGAGGTCGACGCGGTCGGTGCGGCGCTCAACGCCGGCTCTGAGGAGGTCGCAGCGCTGGTGGCCCGCGAGCGGGAGTTCTCGGCCAACGCGTCGCACCAGCTGCGCACTCCCCTTGCCGCGCTCCGGCTCGAACTCGAGGCGGCCGAGCTGACCGCCGAGGCGGCCGACGTCGAGGCTGCCCTGGTGCAGGTGGACCGCCTCGAGCAGACGATCGCCACGCTGCTGGAGCACGCGCGCGGTCCGAACTCGGTGCGCACCCCCACCACCGATCTGGCCGAGCACGCCGATGCGATTCGTGAGCGCTGGCACGGACGGCTGGCCGCCGCGGGCCGGCCGTTGCGGATCGATGTCCAGACCCGACCCGCCAACGCCGGGATCGCCGGGGCCGTCCTCGACGAGATCGCCGACGTCCTCGTGCAGAATGCGATCGATCACGGCGCAGGGGCGGTCACGGTCACCGTCCGCGAAGCCGGGGACTCCCTGGCGCTCGAGGTCGCCGATCAGGGTCCTGGTTTCGCCGCCGATCCCGAGACGCTGTTTGCGCGCGGGGCTGGCTCCGGACAGGGCATCGGGTTGTCCCTGGCCCGCTCGCTGGCCCACTCCGCTGGAGCCTTGCTGCAGGTCTCAAACGGCGGCCCGCAGCCGCGGCTGACCCTGCTGGTGGCGCGAGCGGCCGGCCACGGGCCGGTCACGAATGAGCGCTCCAGCCCGAGCGGCTGAACGGTGACGCTGCTCGTGGCCCGCATATCCCGGATCCCGATCCGTCTGCGCATCACGATGGTCTTCGCGCTCGTGCTGGCGCTTGTCCTGGCCGGCACCGGTTCGTTTCTGTACCTGCGATTCCGGAGTGGACTGGACGCGTCGATCAACCAGGCGCTGCGCGCCCGCGCCTCCGACGTGACCGCGCTGGTCCAGCAGGCTGATCACGGCCTGACCCAGTCCGGGCCCAGTCCCCTGACGGTGAAAGGCGAGTCCTTTGCGCAGATTCTCACCCCCCGGGGGCGGATCTTCGATTCGACGCCGCTGATCCGCAGCGCGCCGATTCTCGACCCCCGCCAGATCCGGCGGGCCCTGAGCGGGTCGATCACCTTCTCGCTCGCTCCCGAGGGCCGGATTCCCGAAGGCGCCCGCCTGCTGGCGACTCCCGTGCAGGCCCAGGGCGAGCGGCTGATCGTCGTGGTCGGAGTGTCGCTCGGTGACCGGACCAACGCGCTCGGGCAGCTGGCCGGCCTGCTGGTGATCGGCGGAGCGGTCGCGCTTGTGCTCGTGTCTGCCGCCGGCTACGTCGCCGTCGCGGCGGCGCTGCGCCCGATCGAGTCGATGCGGGTCCGCGCCAGCGGGATCTCGGGTGGGGCGGTCGGCGGCCGTCTACCGGTACCACCAGCACGCGACGAGGTGGCCCGTCTGGGGATCACCTTGAACGACATGCTGGGCAGACTGGAAGGTGCGCTGGCCCGCGAGCGGGCCTTCGTGGCCGACGCCAGCCACGAGCTGCGGACGCCGCTGGGCATCGTCAAGACCGAGCTCGAGCTGGCGTTGCGCGGGACCCGCAGCAAGCCCGAGCTTGAGGCGGCAATCCGCTCGGCGGCGGCGGAAACCGATCGGGTCGTCCAGCTCGCCGAGGACCTGCTCGTGCTCGCCCGGGCCGACGACGGCGGCCTCCCGGTCCGTCTGGAACCTGTGGAGCTGGCGGCGTTGCTGGAGCGCATCCGCGCGCGCTTCGAGGACCGAGCAGGCGCGCTGGGCCGTCCCCTGCAGGTTGATTGCCCAAGCGCTGTCACCGTGGCGGCCGACTCCTCGCGGCTGGAGCAGGCGCTCGGGAACCTCGTCGACAACGCGCTGCGCCATGGCGCGGGCGCCGTGACCGTGCAGGCGGTTAACCTCGGATCGGCGGTCGCTCTGCACGTGACGGATCGGGGCGACGGGCTGTCAGCGCAGTTCACCGCGGTGGCGTTCGACCGATTCACCCGCGCGGACCCGTCCCGGGGCGAGCGCGGATCGGGTCTTGGTCTGGCCATTGTCGCGGCGATCGCCGAGGCGCACGGCGGCCACGCCCACGCCGCCAACCGGGGATCCGGCGGAGCGGACTTCTGGTTCACCGTTCCGCGTCTGACAACCGACGGCGGTCAGCAGGGCCGATGAGCACCGTCCCGGCGATCATCGCCCGTCACCCCCTTGCGTCCTCATCGTCGTCTCATCCGGCCCTGACACCGTGGCGCCGGTTCGATCAACCGATCAAAGGAGACACAGATGTTCAAGCGACTGAAGTCAGGATTGGGCGTCATGGCCGGACTGGCCGCGCTCGCGCTCGGAGGCTCGGCGATCGCCAGTGCGGCCGGCGGCACCGCGCATACCGCGCCCGGGCCGGCCAAGGCCGAAGTGACGGCGCCGCGGGACGCCGACACCACGCAGAGCGGGAACCAGACCGGGCCGGATCAGAGCGCCGTCAAGGAGGGCGTCGATCGAGCCGGAGGCCAGGACGCGACCGACCCGCAGGGCAGCGAGACGTCCGGGCGGGAGATCACGGGCCCGAGCGACGGCCTCGGTGGCCACGCCGACGAGCCCGGCAACCCGAACGCCAACACGCAGCAGTCGGGTCAGCACTGACCGACGACCGGGCCGAGCGGTCCGCGGCGGCCCCTGGGCGGGGCTGCCGCGGGCCCGGTCTGGAGCCGTGGCCGGGACGGTCCCGATGCGGGTTCTGATCGTCGAAGACGAGGTCAAGCTGGCCGCGCTGATCCGACGGGGTATGCGTGAGGAGGGCCTCGCGGCCGACGTGGCCGTCACCGGTGAGGACGCGCTCTGGATGGCGGCGTCGACCGCATACGAAGTGGTCGTACTCGACGTGATGCTGCCGGGAATCGACGGCTTTGAGACCTGCCGGCGGCTGCGGGCGCAGGAGGTCTGGTCGCCGATCCTGATGCTCACCGCGCTGGATGGCGTCCAGGAACGGATCGCCGGGCTGGACGGTGGGGCTGACGACTACCTGGTCAAGCCCTTCTCGTTCGCTGAGTTGCTCGCGAGGATGCGCGCGCTGAGCCGCCGCGGCCCGATCGAACGGCCCACGGTGCTCGCCTCCGGCGACCTACGGCTCGATCCCGCCCGTCGGCAGGTCTGGCGCGGGGCCACGGAGATCACGCTGACGACCAAGGAATTCGCGCTCCTGCATGCGTTCATGTCGCGACCGGGCAGCGTCCTGTCGCGCTATCAGCTGCTCGAGCAGGCCTGGGACGACGGCTATGAGAACCGTTCCAACGTGGTCGACGTCTACGTTCGCTACCTGCGCGCGAAGATCGACCGGCCGTTCGGGACCGACACGATCGAGACGGTCAGGGGCAGTGGTTACCGATTGCGCGAGGAGACCGCGACCAGCGGCCCCCACGCAGGCCGCTGACGACCGGAGGATCTCGACGGGCGGGTCCGCGCTGCCTACGGGGTATGGGTCCGCGCTGCCCACGGGGTATGGTCCCCATCGTGCCGTTCTTCGGACACAAGACGCGCCATGAGCGTGAGTGGGAGGAGGTCCGCTCTGCCGCGCAGGACGACCTCGTGTCGCTGGGGGACGACATCCGCTCGCTCGATGTCGACATCCAGATGCCGGGCGTATCGGACGAGGCCAAGCAGCGGTACGAGCAGGCGCTGCAGGCCTACCAGCGCGCCAGCGAGGTGTTCGACCGCGCCAAGCGCCCGGAGGACCTCGCGCCGGTCAGCGAGACGCTCGAGGAAGGCCGCTACGCGATGAGCTACGCGAAGGCGCTGCTGGAGGGCAAGCCGCCGCCAGAGCGCACCGCGCCGTGCTTCTTCGATCCCCGGCACGGACCGTCGACCGAGCAGGTCGAGTGGGCGCCGCCCGGCGGCTCGCCGCGGCCGGTGCCGGCGTGCGCCGCCGACGCGATCCGGATCAAGGAGGGTTTTGCCCCGCATGGCCGGCAGGTCACGGTCGACGGGCGCCCGACCGACTACTGGAACGCACCGCGCCACTACGGACCGTGGGCGGGGGGTTACTACAACGGTTTCGGCGGGGGTGGGCTGCTCGGCGGCCTGCTGATGGGCTCGGCGCTCGGCGCAGGCATGGGCTTCGGGGAGGGCCTGTTCGGGGACGGCGGCGGCTGGGGGGACGGGGACGGCGGCGACGGCGACGGCGGCGGCGGCGGCGGCGATGGAGGGGACGGCGGTGGCTGGGGCGACGGCGGAGACGGCGGCTGGGGCGGCGGTGACGGGGGCGACTTCGGCGGCGACGGAGGCGGCGGCGACTTCTAGCAGCTAGTCGTCGCGGGCCGGGGGCTGCGCCGCGGCGCGGGCATTGGCCGACCAGTACCGGTGCAGCTGACGGGCGTACCGGAGCGTGTAGCCATGCAGTCCTTCGAGCAGCCGCACCTCTTCGTCTGACAGGCCCGGGTGCCACAGATCGACGATCAGGACGATGCGGTCGGCGTCGGTGTGGTTCCACGCCTCGTGCTCGAAGAAGTCGTCGAAGACCAGGCACTTCCCCGCGGTCCAGCGGCGGGTCTCGTCGCCGACGCGGATCGCGCAGTCGCCGTCGGGCACCGTGAGGCCGAGGTGACACCGCACGCGTAGGTTGGTCGGCCCCCGGTGAGGATGGATGTGGGTTCCGGCGCGCATCCGCGACGCGTAGATCAGGCCGCTGGCGGTCCGCATCGTCGCGTGCGACTCGATCCCGCGAGTCGTCACGGGACATGCGTCGCAGACGTCGTCGTGGCGGCGTCCGCGCTCATAGAGAAACACGACGTCCCAGTCCCCGGCTCGCCGGATCCGTTCGCTCTCGCGCTGAAAGCGCGGCTCCAGTGCCGTGATCTCCTCGCGGATCACCTCGGCGTGCGACTCCAGGTAGCTCACCAGCGGGAACCCGCTCGGATCCAGCCAGGGCCGGCTCTCGAGCTCGGGGTAGACGCCGAGCAGGCCGCCGGCGGTCGCGACCGCCTCCACGTAGCGGTGAAAGCGCTGGCGGCCCGCGCTCGGGCCGGGCGCCGTCCTGACCCGCTCGGACGCCCGGCCCCCGGCGACAAGGGCCCCGTCATCGGGGTTCGCGAGCCGCTGCGCGAGCGCGAGCCATTCGTCGAAGGTCAGGCGCTTGTCCCACGCGGTGCCCAGGACCAGCAGCCGCCGCTGACCCTGCCGGGCCCAATCGCGGGCCGTCGCGACGTCGCCGCGCACGAGCGCGAGGTGGGCCAGCCACAGGCACGGCTCGGCCACCACGGGGCAGGCCGCCGCCGCCAGGGCCAGGCGATCGGCTCTCGCGGCCGCGTCGGGCTCGGCGACGGCCTGGCGGTAGGCGTCGATGGCCAGCGCCTCATCGGCCTCGCCCACCGCGGCCAGCCCGGCGATGAACGCGGGAAGGTTCACCGCGTCGTTCCGGATCAGCGGCTCGGCGAGGTCACGGAGCCTGACCAGCCAACGGGCCGGTGAGCCGTCCGGCGCGCGTCCCTGCTCGGCCAGGTTGGCCATGTGCAGCAGGACGAGCGCATCGACCTCGGCCCCTTCGGCGGGCGGGTCCTCGGCGGGCCGGTCCTCGGCGGGCCGGTCCTCGGCGGGCGGGTCCTCGGCGGGCCGGTCCTCGCCGGCCAGATCGTCGCGGTGATCGCGTCGCGGGAGGTCATGCGCCCAGCGGTGCGTGCCCGCCAGCAGCGGCCCTCTCGGGGTGACCGAGAACAGGTAGGCGAGCCGCTCGGCGTCCGCTCCGGCGATCGCGCGCAGCTCGCCGCGACGGCCGGGCGGCAGCAGCCGCGGGCGGTATACGTCGGTCCCGTAGACGCTGTGCAGCAGCGCCGCATGCTGCAGCGGTTCGGGCTGATGCCAGCGCCGCATGATCTCGTAGGTGCCGATCAGGTGATCGAGCAGGGTCGCCTCGCCGCGGTGAGCATGCTGGGCGGCTCCCTCGGCGGCGAGTCGGCGGATGATCGCGGCGGCCACCGGATCGGTCGCGCGATCCTCGGGCCGACCGCCAACGGCGGGAGGAGGTGCATCAACGTCAGCGGCGCGACGGGGCGGCTCAGGGGGAGGCACGGTGAACACCGTGCCAGACGACCCGGTTACGATGCGTCCCATGGACTCCGACCACGCCCGCCAACTGCTGACCCGCGAACGCGAACGCATCGAGACCGCGCTCTCCGCCCTCGATCGCCAGGGCCCGCAGGAGGCCGACGGGCGCGTCGAGCCTGGCGACGGTGGATCGGAGGACCTCTATCAGGACGAGCTCGATGCCGGCCGCGCGGCTGACCTGCAGCGCCAGCTCGCCGCGCTGGAGCGCGCCGAGGCGCGGCTCGCGGCCGGGACCTACGGCCTGTCGATCGAGAGCGGCGATCCGATCCCCGACGCGCGTCTCGAGGCCCGGCCCACGGCCGAGCTGACGATCGAAGAGCAGGAACGCGTCGAGCGCGGCTGAGCCCGCGTCGGACCGCTGATCGCCAGATCGCGTCAATACCTGACTGATTCAAGAAAAGCGGCTACGCTGTCGGCGTGGAGGAACTGTTGCGCGCTGCCGACCTTCGGGTCACCCGCCCACGGGTCGCGGTGCTCAGGGCCGTGCACAGCCATCCCCACGCCGACACCAACTCGCTCATCGAGCACGTGCGCGCCGAGCTTCCCGACGTCAGCCACCAGGCCGTGTACGACGTCCTGGCGGCGCTCACCGCCGCCGGGCTGCTGCGGCGCATCCAGCCTCGGGGATCGGTCGCGCGGTACGAAGCGCGGGTCGGCGACAACCACCACCACGTCGTCTGCCGCGCCTGCGGAGCCGTCGCCGATGTCGACTGCGCGGTCGACGCCAGCCCGTGTCTCACCGCCTCCGAGAACCACGGCTACGTGATCGAAGAGGCCGAGGTCATCTACTGGGGGCTGTGCCCCCGCTGCCTCACCCACCATTCAGAACCCAGCCGAGAGGACGCCCGTGCCTGACACGCCGCAGAACGATCCCAATGCCGTACCCGGTCAGATGGATCAGCCGCAGGCCTCTGAGACCGACGCCCGGTGCCCAGTCGCCGAGGGCCGCATCCGCCCGACGGTCGGCGACGCCAACCAGCAGTGGTGGCCGGCCGGCCTGAACCTGCAGATCCTGCACCGCAATGCCGCCGAGATCAATCCTCTCGGCCCGGAATTCGACTACGCCGAGGCCTTCGCGAGCCTGGATCTGCCGGCGGTGAAGTCCGACATCGAGGCGGTCATGACCGACTCTCAGGATTGGTGGCCGGCGGACTTCGGTCACTACGGCGGGCTGATGATCCGGATGGCATGGCATTCGGCCGGCACCTATCGCGTGTTCGACGGCCGCGGCGGCGCCGGGCACGGCCAGCAGCGCTTCGCACCGCTGAACTCCTGGCCCGACAACGTCAACGTCGACAAGGCGCGGCGGCTGCTGTGGCCGGTCAAGCAGAAGCACGGGCGTGCTCTGTCCTGGGCCGACCTGCTGGTCCTCGCCGGGAACGTCGCGCTCGAGTCGATGGGCTTTGAGACGCTCGGCTTCGCCGGCGGCCGGGTCGACGAGTGGGCCCCGGATACCTCCGTCTACTGGGGCGCGGAGACGACCTGGGTCACCAACGATGCGCGCTACAGCGGGGATCGTGACCTCGAACGGCCGCTCGGCGCGACGGAGATGGGCTTGATCTACGTCAACCCCGAGGGACCCAACGGTCAGCCCGATCCGGCCGGATCCGCCCGGGACATCCGTGAGACGTTCGCCCGGATGGCCATGAACGACGTCGAGACCGCGGCCCTGATCGTCGGTGGGCACACCTTCGGCAAGACCCACGGGGCCGGGCCGGCCGACAACGTCGGTCTGGAGCCCGCGGCCGCCGGCCTGGAGGAGACGGGCCTCGGGTGGCGCAGCTCGTACGGCTCGGGCAAGCTCGAAGATGCGATCACCTCGGGCATCGAGGTCACCTGGACGACCACCCCGACCAGGTGGTCGAACAACTACCTGGAGAACCTCTACGGCTACGAGTTCGAGCTGGAGAAGTCGCCGGCCGGCGCGTGGCAGTACGTGGCCAAGGACGCCGACGCCGTCGTTCCCGCCCCCAACCCGGGCGGCGCCCCGCGCAAGCCGACCATGCTCGTGAGCGACATCGCGCTGAAGGTCGATCCGATCTACAGCGAGATCACCCGTCGGTGGCTCGATCACCCCGAGGAGCTGGCCCGAGAGTTCGCCAAGGCATGGTTCAAGCTCACCCACCGCGACCTGGGGCCGGTCTCTCGCTACGTCGGCCCGGAGGTTCCGGCCGAGACGTTCCTCTGGCAGGACCCGCTCCCCGACCCCTCGGCGCAGACGCTGTCCGCTCAGGACATCGCCACGCTCAAGCAGCAGATCCTCGACTCGGGCCTGACCGTGTCACAGCTCGTGTCCACCGCCTGGGCGGCCGCGTCGAGCTTCCGCAACTCGGACAAGCGCGGAGGCGCCAACGGCGCGCGGATCCGCCTCGAGCCGCAGAAGAGCTGGCAGGTCAACAACCCCGCGCAGCTGAGCAAGGTGCTGTCCGCCCTGGAGGACATCCGGGGCACCTTCGGCGAGAGCGGCGGCTCGGTCTCCATGGCGGACCTCATCGTGCTGGCCGGCGTGGCGGGCGTCGAGAAGGCCGCCGCCGACGCCGGGACGCCCGTCGAGGTCGTGTTCAAGCCGGGCCGGGTCGACGCCAGCCAGGAGGAGACCGACGTCGACTCCTTCGCCTATCTGGAGCCACGCTTCGACGGTTTTCGCAACTACGACTCGGGCGCTCCGACCCAGCTGGGACTCGAGCACCACCTCGTCGACCGGGCGGAGCTGCTCGGTCTCAGCGCGCCGGAGATGACCGTCCTGATGGGCGGGCTGCGGGTGCTCGGCACCAACTACGACAACTCGTCGCTGGGTGTGCTCACCGATCGGATCGGCGTGCTCAGCAACGACTACTTCGTCAACCTGCTGTCGATGGACACGACCTGGACCCCTGAGGGGCCCAACTACAAGGGCTCGGGACCGAAGGGCGAGTGGACCGGCACCCGGGTCGACCTGGTGTTCGCCTCCAACGCCGAGCTGCGCGCGGTGGCCGAGGTGTACGCGTCGGCTGACGGCCAGGAGAAGCTCGTGCAGGACTTCGCCCGAGCGTTCTCCAAGGTTCTGCACGCGGATCGCTTCGACCTGGCCTGACCACCGGCCACAGGTCACCGGCAGGGCGAGCGGGCACCACGCCCGCTCGCCCGGTCCCGATGGGACGCGGGCGTCCCCCGGGCGCGGGCGCCTCCCTCCGGGGGTGTGTGGCCTCATGCGTGATGATCTGCGCCAGACCGGCCCACCTCCTCTGGGGAAGGCCGCTCACACTCCGGGTCCGGTCGCTCGTATCGTGCGCGGGATGCCTGAGAACGAGCTGCAGCGGTTCATCGATGCCCAGGCCCGCGACGGGGTCTACGAACAGGCCCTGGCCGAGCTGCGCTCCGGCCGCAAGCGTGGCCACTGGATCTGGTTCGTGTTTCCCCAGATCGCCGGGCTCGGGTTCAGTGAGATGTCGCGCCGGTATGCGATCGGCTCCCTGGCCGAGGCCGGCGCGTATCTGGCCCACCCGGTGCTCGGTGCGCGGCTGATCGCGTGCGCCGAGGCGCTGCTCGCCCTGCCGGGCCACGATCCGGTGGCGGTCATGGGCGAGATTGACGCGATCAAGCTGCGCTCGTCGATGACGCTGTTCGCCCGAGCCGACGGTGCCGATCCGGTCTTCGCCCAGGTCCTGGAGCGGTACTTCGACGGCGTTGCCGACCCGGCCACCGAACAGCGGATCGGCGGTCAGCCGCAGGCCTCATAGCCACTGATCCTGGTCGGGCAGCCGCGACGGAGCTAGCGCCGCCGGGGCCTCGATGGTGACACTGCGCGAACGTGTCCGGGGGCGAGAGAGAGGGGTGATGCCCGGCCGCGAACTCAATCGGCTCAACCCGGGCTCGTGCCGACCTCCAGGCCCGCCAGGGCCGACTCCCCGCCGTAGACGATCCGGCCCCGACGGCGCACGACGAGCGTCAGCCGCCCGGCGAGGTGCTGGCGAGACGTGGGCAGGCTCACACGAGCAGCCGGGCGCGGGACGGGGAGCACGTGCGCGTGCCGCGGGTCCGCGGCACCGTCCAGCTCGACGCTGAAGCGCGGGCCGCGGGCGCGGAGCGACCAGTGGCCATCGCCGGCGGTGGTCCGGGCCGGGGCGAGCGCGGGGTTGCCGAGGCGGATGACCTCGTTCCCGAGGGCGACGACGAGGCTGGTGGCCTGGATGGTGGCCGAACCGACGCGCAGATCGCCGCCCGCGAAGGCCACGCAGACGTCCGGATGATCGAAGCCCTGGGCCTGGCCCCACCACCAGCGCGGCGGGAACCCCCCCTCCCCCCAGTTCTTCTCCGCGTACGCGTGGTAGCCGTCGAGCGTGAACTGATCCGGCCCCACGACAGCCTCGCCGCCGACGGTCGCAGCGAGCAGGTGCGGGTGCCAGTACTGCCCCAGGCCCGGGAGCAGGTGGGCCGGACCGCAGCCGCCCAGCGCGCGCGGCCAGTCGCGCCGGGCGCCGAAGCGCACGTGGAGGCTCGCGTCCGCGCCCAGGTTCACCCGCAGCTCGCCGGGCCCGGCCTCGAGGACTCCGTCACCGGCGCTGAGTGCGAACCGTGCGGTGTCCCCCCGAGCCAGCGGCACGTCGGCCCAGCGCAGGAAACCGCCGGGATGCCCGGCGAGGGCGACGGTCGCCCAGTAGCCGTCGGGGGCGCGGCACAGGCCACAGAGCGCCACGACCACCCGGCCCGTCCGCGGATCACTCAGCCGCCAGAAGTAGCCCTCCATGGCCACCCCGTGGGCGCGGCGCAGATCGGCGAAGGGCAGGTCGGCGCCGGTGGCGCGCAAGCGTGGCCTCATCCCGTTCAGCTTGACGAACCCGGAAGCTGGACGTGGAGCGGGCGGGCCAGATCCTTGACGAACCCACAGTTCGACCGCCCCTGGGCCTCCCCCGCCAGGGCCTGCGCGCGCTCGAGCGCCACGGTCACCGAGGAGGCGAAGGGGTAGGAGGCCTCGCGGTGACAGCCCGTCGGCCGCGGGCGGCGCGAGACGACGACGTGATCGCTCGTGGACGGGTGGCCGTCCCAGCCGTTGGTCAGGTCGAATCGATGACGGCCGATGGCCACCACGGTCTGACGGGACCACATGCCGCGCACGTACTCGGCCGAGGCCGCCGAAACCCGGAACCGAGCACCATGGAGGGCGGGCCGTTCGTCCTCGTCGGCCAGCGGGTGCTCGCCGGTGAGGCACCAGTCGTGCAGGCACCCCACACCGTCGTGCTCGTCGGCGATGTGACCGTCCAACCAGGCCACTGCATGCAAGTAGCTCGTCGCCAGGGCTCCTCCTGGTGGTGGGATGTGCGCTACCCTGAACGAGTCAGACAGCGATGGCAACCAGAGGGCGAGACCTTCTTCTGAACGTCCCCTTGCCGCGTAAGCCGCCGGATCTTCTGATGGCCGAAAGTCCACCCACGGGTGGGCTTTCCGCGCTTAATGGGCCACGGGCCGCCGTCGCTCAGGGCAGGATGTCGTTCAGGGTCGCGGTGAAGCGCCCGTCGGACTCCTCGAGCTCGCCCTCGATGTGCAGGCGGGCGGGCCCGGTCTCGGTCCACAGATCCAGGAAGTAGGCCCAGCCGGGCATCTCGGAGTCATCGGACTTGGTGATCGCCTCAACCTGGTAGACCTCGCGCGGCGGCAGCACGAGGGCCTCGGGGCAGTCCTCCTCGACCCGACGGCGCAGATCCTCGATGCCGAGCCGGCCGCCGGACGCCTCGGCCAGCTCCTCGTAATCACCGTCGACGACAAGGCCGACGATCTCGTCCAGGACCCGGTAGATCGCCTCGGGCATCGGTTCCAGCGAATCGCCGCTCGCGGCCGGGCGATTGAGCTCCAGCTCGGGGGTCAGGTCGAGGCGGTTGTAGAAGTAATCCTCACTCGCCGCGCGGGCCTGACGCCGGATGCTCTTGGCCAGCCCGGCCGCCCCGAGCGCGAACGCGCCGGCGTCGATCGCCTCCCCGAGCGTCCCCTGCCGGCGGGTCAGCTGGGCTGTGACCGCGCGGCCGTGCTCGGTCTCCCGCGCGATCGAGGAGCCGTCGAGCAGGATCGAGGGGGCGTCATGGCGGCTGTAGCCCGGCAGAGCGCGCACGGCGGAGTGAAACACGATGAGGTGGTCGCCCATGGCTCGCATCCTAGGCGCCGTCGGGACGGCGAGCCATCGCGGACGCGTCCGCCGGTGCAAAGGCCCACGCCGGCGGCGGTCCGTCGGGATCGGGCACGAACAGACGTTTGCCATGCGCTCCACCGGGTAGGCCCTAAATGACGGTCGCGTAGCTTTGATTCGGAGCCATGAGCCGCTCCGGTCTCTCGCCGGCCGTCGCCAGTCCCGGACTTCAACCAGAGATGAGCAAGATGACCGATCCCCAGCAGTCTGAGCAAACCGCCGGCGGGCTCGTCGGCAAGCTGGCCGGCAAGGCCAAGGAGGCCGCGGGCGCGATCAGCGGCAACGACGATCTCGCTCGCGAGGGACGCCTGCAGTCCGCGTCCGTCGACGCCGAAGCCGAGGCTCGCGCCGCCGCCGCACAGGCCAAGCAGAGGGACGCCGAGGCACAGCTCGAGGCCGAGCGGGCCGACGTCGAGACCGAGCGCGCCCGGCTGGAGAACGAGGTCGCGGCCGAACGCCGCGAGGACCGCATTGAGTCCGAGCGCGAGGGCGCCGAGCAGCGCGCCGCGGCGATCGCCGAGCAGAAGAAGGCGGCCGCCGAGCGCCAGCGTGAGCAGCAGCAGGCCGCGGCCGACCAGGCCGAGACCCAGGCCGAGCGCGACCGGATCGCCTCTGCCGAGCGAGCCATCAGCCTCGAGCAGCAGGCGCGTCGCGCCGAGGCGCAGGCCGCAGACATCGATCCCAAGGAGGCCGCATGAACGCCAGGACCATCCCCCGAGTCGCCATCGAGAGCTATCTGACCGCCGTGCGGATCCCGATCGACGCCGCGATTGCCCGCCTGCCGGGTAACGGCACCGGCGTCGGGCCGACCGTCCGGATCGTGGTCGACCGCGCCGATGCGTCGCTGCGGGCCGCCGTCGCGTCGGTGCTCGGTGATCGCAGCCTGCAGGCCGAGGCCGACCAGCGGGCGCAGGCCACCGACAAGCGTGAGCAGGCCCTGCGTCTGCGCGAGCAGGCTGAGCAGACGGCCGAGAAGGCCGACGATCGCCTGCAGCAGCGCGAGACCCAGGCCGAGCGCCGGCGTGCGGAGGCGGCCCGCAAGGCCAAGGCCGAGCGTGAGCAGGCCGACCGCGAGCGCGCCGAGAAGACCAAGAAGGCCGCCGCAGTCGAGCGTAAGCGCAAGCAGTCAAGCCAGCGCGCCAAGGCCCAGTCGACCGAGAAGATCACCGAGCGGGCACGCAAGGAGCGGCTCGAGGCCCTGGACGCCAAGACCGATTCCCTGGCCGCCAAGGAGCAGGCGCTGACGGCGGCCGACGAGGCCACGAGGCTGCGGGAGGCGGCTGCGGCCACCAAGGCCGAGCGCAAGGACAACGGCCGGTAGACGAGTTGAGCGCGGGGGTGAGACCACGGATGGGTCTCACCGCTCGCGCCGGGGGCGCAAGCCACGGATGGCGTCACGGACCGCGCGGGGTGCAGGCCACGAATCGGCGTGCGCCCCGCGCGGCTGACCGCTCCGGCCCGCATCGCGCGTCGCGGCGGCGCGTCAGCGCTTCGCGGCCCGGGTAGACCGAGACCGTGGACCGAGACGAGCTTGACCTGGAGGCGGTTCGCGCCGAGCTCGAGGCTCGCCTGGACCGGGACCGCCGCCGGGTCGGCAAGCTGGCCGAGCGGCCGGAGCGCGGCAGCGCAGTCAGCTTCGGCAAGCGGATCGGCGACGGCACGTCCGAAGCGGTGAGCCGGCTGACCGACATCGGCGTGGGTCGCTCGCTGGAACGCACGACGGAACGCGTCGAGCGGGCGCTGGCCAAGCTCGACGAGGGCAGCTACGGGATCTGTGACGCCTGCGGCGGGCCGATCTCCGCCGGCCGGCTGAAGGCGATGCCCGATGGGGTGCTGTGCCTGGAGTGTTCAGCGGCCCAGCGCCGGGCGCGGCCACAGCGCCGCTGACCGTCTTGGCCGGGCGCCACACAGCCCACGCGGGGTGCGGTGACGCTACGCCCGGCCGGGCCGGGCGGCACTCTGGGTGGCGGCCACGGCGAGCACGTCGGCCCGCTCGTTGAGGGCATGGCCGACGTGACCCTTGACCCAATGCCAGCGCACCTGCTCGTGCTCTGAGGCCGCGGCCTGGAGCTGAACCCAGATCTCCTTGTTCTTGACCGGGGCGCCGGCCGCGGTCCGCCAGCCCTTGCGCTGCCAGCCGGCCATCCACGAGGTCATCCCGTCGTGCAGGTAGCGCGAATCGGTCACCACGCAGACCCGGGATCCGGAGGGCAGCGCCCGCAGACCCTCCAGCGCAGCCGTCATCTCCATGATGTTGTTGGTGGTCAGGGCCTGACCACCACTGTGCTCCTCCACGACCCCGTCCTCCCAGCAGACCAAGGCCGCCCATCCGCCCGGACCCGGGTTGCGCTGACAGGCGCCGTCGGTCCAGACGAGCACCTCACCGGCAGCGGCCTGCGGCAGGTGGCCGGGCAGCGACATGGATCGGCGGCGCGGGCTGGTGGCCATCGCCGGGATTCAATCAACCGGGGCCCCGGAACCGGAGCCGGGCCGCCCCGATCCCGACCGGAGGCAACCGGCGCGGCTACGATCGGGGCCCGTGCCGCCACGGTCCCGACTCCATACCGCCCCGGCTCGCCCGTGGGGGCACCCGGCGGCGCCGGCGGGGCGGTAACCGGCGCGTGGAGATCATCCTGGCTGTCGCCTCGGCGCTGCTGTTCGCCTTCGGCACGGTGCTCCAGCAGCGCGCCGGCATCAGCGAAAGCTCCGACGGTGGCCACGCCGGTCTCGTGCTGCGCCTGGCCCGGCGCCCGGTGTGGCTGGCCGGGATCCTCGCCGACGGCCTGGGCTTCGTCGCGCAGGCCGCGGCGCTGGCCAGCGGGCGGCTCGCGGTCGTGCAGCCCGTGCTCGTGTTCAGCGTCGTGTTCGCGGTCCCGCTCGGCGTGCGCCTCAGCGGCCAGCGCGTCAACCGCACCGAGATCGGCGCCGCCGTGCTGGTGGTCGTCGCGCTGATCGCCTTCCTCTCGGTGGCCAACCCATCCGGTGGCCGCACCGACGCGCCGTGGCACGCCTGGGTGATCGCGGGCGTCGTCGCCGCGGTGGTCTGCGTGCCCCTGCTCGTGATCGGCCGCCGGGGCCATGATGCCCGCCGGGCGGCGATGTTCGGCACCGCCGCCGGAGTGCTGTTCGCCCTGTGCGCGGCGCTGACCAAGGCGGTCGTCGACGGTCTCGGCATCGGTCTCGTGCACGTCCTGACCAGCTGGGAGCCGTACGCGCTGGTCACGGTCGGCTACGCCTCGATGACGGTCAACCAGCTCGCCCTCAACACCGGCGCGCTGGCCGCGACGATGGCCACCTCCACATCAGCCGATCCGATCGGCAGCGTGCTGCTCGGGTTGCTGCTGTTCCACGAGTCGCTGCAGCTCAGCGGCCTGCGGACGGTGGGCATCGCCGTCGTCCTGGCCCTGGCCCTGCTCGGGATGACCGTGCTGGCCCGGTCCCAAGCGCAGATCGCCCAGGCCGCGCCGTGACGGTCAGCGGGTTGGCGATGTTGCGCCCACCCGCGCCGTGACGGTCAGCGGGTCGCGCAGCTGTTGCCGCCGACCTCGAGCTCGGGGTCAAACGGGGCGGTGCCCGCGTTGACGGCGATGACCGCCTCGTAGTTGGCCGGTCGCGGCGGCATCGCGGCCACGAGTTCATCGGCGAAGCGACCGGCGTCCTGGATTGACAGCTCGGGCACGGCCTCGCGCACCTGGGCCAGGGTCGGCGCGATCGCCACCGCGCTGACGCCGGCGTGGGTGTGACCGGGAAGCAGCACGAGGTCATCGCCGAGGGGAAGGATCCGCTCGTGGATCGTCGCGTGCAGCGTCCGCGCCATCGCCCCGGCGCCCTCGGGATCGCCCTTCTCCAGATCGGGGCGGGCAAAGCCGTCGGCGAACAGCGAGTCGCCGCTGATCAGCGCCCGGCCGGCCACGACCAGCCCCGTCATGTCGGTGGTGTGGCCGGGCAGAGCCAGCGCCCGGATCTCGACGTCCCCGACGCGGAGCACGTCGCCGTCGCGGAGCGGGTCGACCTCGTAGGTCAGGCCGCGCTCCAGCGCCGGCGCGGGGAGATGAAGCGCCGCTCCGCTGAGCCGGGCCAGGTCGCGGGCGCCGGAGAGGTGGTCGGCATGCAGGTGGGTGTCGACGACGTGGGTGATGCGCGCGCCCCGCCGCTGCGCCTGCGCGAGGTAGAAGGCGGCATCGGGAGCGGGGTCGACGACCAGCGCCTCTCCCCCGCTGCTGACCAGATAGGACAGACAGCCCCGTCCCGGACGCTGGATCTGGACGACCTCGGTCCCGGCCAGGCCGAGATCCACCGGGCGCGCCTGCAGCATGCCGATCCATTCCCGGATCCCGCCCTGCAGGACGAGCGCGTCAACAGACAGGTCGCCGAGCGCCGCCGCCACCGGCTCGGCCGTGCGGCCGCGGTTGCAGACCACCACCACCGGCTCGGCGAGCCCGTTCAGCCGCCGCGCCGGGTCGGCCAGCACGCGGCTGGCCGGCTCATGGACGAGGGTCGCGCTGGGCGCGTCGATCTCGCCGTTGGTCTCGTCGCGTACGTCGAGGATGGTCATCGCCTCCCCGCTGGCGAGGCGGTCGGCGAGATCGGCGGCAGAAAGGGGGGTGCTGGGCATGATGCAAAACTACTCTACCACCACATAGTTGTCAACATCATGCCCGTCGTGGGTGCGCTCACGGCTCAGGCTCCGCGCCGGCGCGGGACGACGGCCAGGATCGCCGCTGTGCAGAGGGCGAGCAGCAGGAGCCCGCCGCCGAGCACGGCGATGGCGATCGTCAGCAGGTGAGGAAGGCGCGCCCCGATACTCACGTCGGCGTAGACGCCGGCCGAGCCGTTCGCGTTCATCACGACCACCTTCCAGTCGCCGGCTCGCGGCGTCCAGCTGATCGTCCGCCGGCCGCTACCGGTCGCGCTCGCGCCCCAGAAGCGCCGCATCCCGGGCCGGGCGCGGGGCGCCGTTCCGGCGTGCGAACGGAAGCTCACGTTGCGGTTGTCAAAGCCGCCCTGGGCGTACGCGGTCCCGGCCAGGTAGCGGTCCACGGCCGCTCGCCGTCCGATGCCCAGGAACACGGGGCTCCGGCTGTCGACGCGGATCCGCACCGTGCCGAGCAGATCGCGCGTGACGAACCAGCTGTTGGCGTCACCCCCCCGGTAGCTCGGAGACACCAGCGCGTAGCTACCGGTTGAGAACGGACGGCTCGCGGTCATCAGGTAGCCGTTGGCGTCGCGGCCGGTCTGGTCCAGGATGATCCCGGCGCCACCGGCGGCGACGGCGGCAAGCGCCATCAGGCCGACGAGACTGGCCAGGACGAGGCCGACGATCCGCCCGCCCGTCCACCTCGCGGGGGCCGTGGTCGCCGCACGGGTCGTCGTCGTGCCGGGGGGCGTCGTCGTGCCGGGGGACGTCGTCGTGCCGGGGGACGTCGTGGTGCCGGGGGCCGTCGTCGTGCCGGGGGCCGTCGTCCCGGCGTCGGCGGCGGTCGCCACGACGAGCGTCCCGCCCGGCTCATCCTCTCCGGGGTCGAGCCGGAAGGGAGGGTAACGGGGGGTCATGACCGCGCCGTAGGCGACGACGCGCAGCACCCAGCGGTTCAGGCCGAGCACGAAATCGAAGATCTGCCGGGGGTACTCCCCGCGGAAGAGCAGGACCAGCATGGCCACGAAGACGAGCAGCCCGATCAGCCCCATCCAGGTCGCGCCGCCCCAGGAGCGCGTCGAGGCCGTCCACCCGGCCGCTGCACCCGAGCCGATGAAGACCCCGGCGACGGTGTACTGCGGGATGCCGGCCAGCCACCAGCCGATCAACGGCAGGCCGCGGCGCTGATACTCGGGGTAGTCGACCTCCAGGCGGGCCGGGTAGTCGGCCACGTCAGCCAGCGTGAACGGCGGATAGCGGTCGGTTCCGTTGGCGGCAAAGGCATAGAAGCCGACGCGCCAGGACCAGCGCATGACCCCGACGTTGAAGTCGAACAGGGCACGGGGATAGCGCCCCGTGAACAGCATGCTGATGAAGCTGGCCAGGGCGCTGACGGTGAAGCCCAGCCACAGGAAGGCGAGCAGGATGCAGTGCGGGATGACCAGCAGCCACTTGAGCAGCCACAGCGCACGGGAAGGGTGCTCGAGATGACCCTCGAGCCGGACGGGATAGCCGCTGGCGGCCGGAGACGTTGTCGCATACACGGAAAAGCTCACCTGACTCGATCCGAGTGGCAGGACACACGGAGCGTCGTGCACTCCGGGCCCGGTCACATCCGCGCTGCACCGCGGGCAACGACCGCCGAACTACCGAGCCGAACGGGAGCGGTCAAGGGCAGGCGATCTCTCACCGCACGCGCCGCCGCTCAGAGCAGGCCGACGCTCTGACAGCCGAGGCTGAGCCCGGAGACGGCGATCCAGAGCACGGCGCCCAGGGCGAGCGGCCGCCCACCCGCGCGGCGCAGGGCGGCGACGTCGATCGAGAGCCCGACCGCGGCCAGCGCGAGCGTGATCAGCGCGGTGGCGATCGCCGCGATCACGGGCGCCCAGCCGACCGGGAAGACCCCGAAACCGCACAGCGCGGCCAGGATCAGGAAGGCGAGCAGGAACCGCGGCACCCCCACGCGGTGGGTCGATCGCGCCGCGGTGCCGGTCCGGCGGCGGGCGAGCAGCCTGCCGAGCGCCACGCAGATGGGGACGATCAGCAGCGTCCGGGTCAGCTTGACGATCACCGCGGTGTGCAGGGCGCCGGCGCCATAGAGCCCGGCGGCCGCGACGACCGAGGAGAGGTCATTGACCGCGGTCCCGGCGAACACCCCGAAACCGTGCGGTCCGAGCCCGAGGGCATGTCCGAGGGGCGGGAAGATGAGCACCGCGGAGACGTTGAAGACGAAGATCGTCGTCACGGCGTAGCCGATCTCGGTCTGCTCGGCCTCGATCACGGGCGCGGCGGCCGCGATCGCCGACGCGCCGCAGATCGAGGTCCCGATTCCGATCAGGGCCCGCAGCCGCACGGACACCGAAAAGCGCCGCCCCAGGAGGGCGGCGGCGAGCAGGCCGCCGCCGACGGTGATGATGATCCCGGCCAGGGAGCGGCCGCCCTGGGCGACGACGGTCCCCAGCGGCAGCTCGGCGCCGAGCACCACCACGGCCGCCTTGAGCGGGACCGACGCCGTCAGCCGCACCCCCGGCTCCAGGACGGCGCGTGGCCCAAGCACGAGGCCGACGGCGAGACCGAGCACGATGCCGAGAACGGGAGCCGAGCCGAGGGGCACGACCTGGGCCAGGGCCGTCGCGGCCGCGGCCACGAGCAGGCAGACCCCGAGACCCGGGGCCCACGCGATCGCGGGCCGCCGCCGCGGCGGCACGGCGGCCGCGGGGCGGCGGGGCGGCTGATGGGCGGGCGCGGGCGAGAACGTCTGCATCCCGGTGAGCATCCACCGCGCAGGCCCCGCGGACCAGTCGCGTACGGACAGTCCATATTCCGTTATGGAATGTCAGTAACGTGGGGTCGGTGAGCCATCCGTCCTCGCAACCCCCCACCCATCCCGTGGCCGGCCGGGATCTGCTGGCGTTCGTGGTCGCCGTGGAGACGGGGTCGCTGCAGGCCACCGCCGACGCCCTCGCGCTGACGCAGTCGGCCGTGACCAAGCGGATCCACAGCCTCGAGGCGTACCTCGGCGCGCTCGTCCTGCGCAGAAGCCCGCATGGCGTCAGCCCGACCGAGCTCGGGGCGCGGATCTATCCGCCGGCCAAGGAGGCCCTGCGGCAGCTCGAGATCGTGACGGTGACCGCGGCGGCCGCCCGTCACGGCAGCCGCGGTGCCCTGCGGCTGAGCGCCAGCCTGACCACGGGCGAGTTCCTGCTCCCGGCCTGGCTGTCGATCTTCCGTTCCGAGCGGCCCGATGTCCACCCGCACCTGAAAATCGTCAACTCGACGGCCGCGCTCAGCGCGCTGCGGGACGGCGACAGCGAAATCGCGTTCATCGAGAGCGCCGAGGCGCCCGTGGAGTTCGAGATGATGACGGTGGCCACCGACAGCCTGGCCGTGGTTGTCTCCAGCCGTCATCGATGGTCGCGGCGCAGCTCGCTGCGGCCCGATGAGCTCACCGCGGAGCCGTATCTGACCCGCGAGCGGGACTCGGGCACGCGCGGGGTCGCGACGGCCGCCCTGGCTCGGGCCGGGGTCGAGCTCGTCCCGTCCCTCGAGGTGGCCAGCATCCAGAGCCTGAAGCGTTCGATCCGCGACAGCGGCTTCACAATCCTGTCCCGGCTCGCCGTCGGCGAGGAGGAGCAGGCGGGCGCGCTGGTCACGCTCGATATCGACCACGTCGACCTCGCCCGCGAGCTGCGAGCGGTGCGCATCCCCGGCCGGACCCCGGAGCCGGCGGCGCGCGATTTCTGGGACTGGCTCACGGCGCGGCGGACCGGGCGGGCGGCGGTTTCGCGATCGGCCCGAGCGGTGCGGTGATCGTCCTGCGCCGAGGCCGGGGGCGGTCAGCCCGGCAACTGGATGCGGCCCAGTGCCCCGACAGTCAGCCCGGCCGCTCGATCCGGCCCAGTGCCCCGACAGTCAGCCCGGCAGCTCGATCCGGCGCAGCGCCAGCACGGGCAGCCCGTCCGGTTCCAGTGACGGGGAGCAGCGTTCGTACTCGGCCGGCCCCAGCGCACGGAAGGCGTCACTAACCAGCCCGAGATAGCCGGCGTCGATGACGGCCGTGCCCCGTGCGCGGGCGTCGGTGAGACGATCGCGGCTCTCAGCGCGGCCGACGTAGGCCCACACCCGGCCCCGAGCCACGGCGACCATGTCGGTCACCTCGGTCCGCTCGTAGTTGCGCTCGCGGGCGTCCAGGCCGTGCAGCTGAGCTGAGTCGACCGGCGTGCAGACGCCGTTGACCTGCGTCCCCGCGCAGGCCCGCACGTCAAGGAAGGCGACCGCCACGGCAGGCCGCCGGCCGCCGGGCGCCCGGTAGGACTTGTACCCCGGCAGGTCGCGGCGGTTGTCCATCGCCACCCCCCACCCGCGGGCGTAGCCCTCCAGGTCGGTCACGTAACCGTCGCGATGAAAGCTCCGGGTCGGCCGATGGCCCGCCAGCGCGGCCAGCGAGCCGTAGCCGAACACGAACTCGGTGTCCATCGCGCTGGCGCTCAGCCCAGCGCGTCGCGCAGGGCCTGCTCGGTCGACCAGAAGGCCAGCTCATCCCAGGGGATCTCGGCGGGCGCGAAGGCTCTGACCTCGGTCGCCTCGGGGCTCGTACCCGGCTCCCCGAGGGCCCGGGCCCGGAAGACGATCAGCACCACCCGGTCATCGGCGCGGGAGTAGACACCGACCAGCGAGCCGAGCTCGATCGCCATCCCGAGCTCCTCGTCGACCTCGCGCTGCGCGGCCTGCTCGACCGATTCACCCAGATCGACGAAGCCGCCCGGGAATGTCCACAGACCCCGGCCGGGGTCAAAGCCCCGCCGCAGCAGGATGACCCGGCCGGCGCTGTCGCGCGGGATCGCGCAGGCCACCGGCTTGGGGTTGGAGTAGGCGGTGTAGCCGCAGTGGCCGCAGATGACCCGCCGCGGGTACTCGACGTCGACATCGCGCCCGCAGCGCGGGCAGAAACGGGTGTCGGCCAGGGCCGGGTTCAGGGCACGATCCATGCTCGGAGAGTAGGCGGGCCACTACAGTTGAGGGTCATGCCCGCGATCTCCGTCACCTACATCGGCGGCCCGACCGCGATGCTTACGGTGGGCGGCGTCCGGTTCCTGATCGACCCGACGTTCGACGGGCCTGGCGAGTACCCGATCGGCGAGCGGACGCTGGTCAAGCGCCAGGGCCCGGCGCTGACGCCCGAGCAGATCGGCCCGGTCGACGCGGTGCTGCTGTCCCACGACCAGCATCCCGACAACCTGGACCGGCGCGGCCGCGAGGTGCTCGCCGCGGCGCCGCTCGCGCTCTCCACCCCGGCGGCCGAGCAGCGTCTCGGCGCCCCGGTGCGCGGGCTGGACCCGTGGGCGTGCACGCCGGTGCGGGGGGCGGGCGGCACGGTCACCGTCACCGCGGTTCCCGCCCGTCACGGCCCTGCGGGTAGCGAGGAGCAGGTCGGGCCGGTGACCGGCTTTGCCATCGCCGGCGGCGAGGGCGAGAGCGTCTACGTCAGCGGGGACAACGCCTCGGTCGAGGTGGTGGCCGCGATCGCCGAGCGGCTGGGACCGTTCACCCACGCCGTGCTGTTCGCGGGCGCGGCCCGCACCGCGCTGGCCGGGGGTCAGCCCCTCACCCTCACGGCGACCGACGCCGTGCAGGCCGTGCGGCTACTCGGTGAGCCGGACACGGTGGCCGTGCACTTCGAGGGCTGGGAGCACTTCTCCGAGGGATCCGACGCCTTGCGCGGGGCCTTCACCGCGGCCGGCCTCGCGCAACGGCTGTGCGTTCCCTCACCCGGTGAGACCCTGCGCCTCTGAAGCGACTGCGCGATCCGCGGGCCGGCTGGGAACGCGCGCGCCGGAGTCAGCCGCGCTGTGACCAGTACGCCTCGGCCTCGGCCTCCATCTTGGCCAGGCGGGTGTAGTAGTCGGGAAACTCGTGGAGGTGGGCCAGCGCGATCTTCGCCGTGATCGTCTCATCGTCGTCGCTGACGTTGGTGGCCACGTCCTGGCGGCCGTGCTCGAGCTCCACGTCGAGGCCCATGCGGAACTGCTCGACGTCAAAGCGGGCCGTGCTCCAATCGATCCCCACCCGTTCACCGAGCGCACGGGCCTGATCGGGGGTAAAGCGCTGCGTCTCACTCATGGCGTCGATTCTCGCACGGTCAGGGCGCGTCCGGGACAGGTGGTCGTGCGGCCGGTCAGGCTCGGGCTCACGGCGCGCCCGGACAGATGGTCGTGCGGCCGGTCAGGCTCGGCGGGCTGAGCAGCGCCATCACGCCGGGCACGGTGCCTGCGCGGCGCATCGCCGTCAGCGCCGCGCCGCGGCCCTTGAGGTAGCGGTCCAGGAAGGCGATGACCACCGCCGCCACGTGGTCGCGGACCCGCCCGGGGGTCGTGTACGGCGACAGATGAGCCTGATAACCCGTCTGCCCGGGCTGCGCGAGCAGGTCCAGGTAGTACTTCGGCGCCGGGGCGCCGTCGTAGAGCTGGGCGCTGCAGCCGGGGACGTTGATCGTGTCGCCGGTGCCCTGGGTGACGAGCAGCGGCGGGCTGCCGGCAGCGTAGTAGGTGCCGCCGAACGCGGCCAGTTCCGCGCCGGAGAGGATCACCGCCGCCTTGACGCGGTGATCGCGGCAGCAGGTTCCCGCGGCCGTGGCCAGTGTCACGTCGCCACCGTCGGACTGACCGGCGATGGCGATCCGGCGCGGGTCGATCAGCCCGTGCAGACGGCTGGAGGGATCCTGGGCGGCGGCGAGCAGGCGGGTGATCACGTAGCTCAGGTCGCGCGGGTGGTTGACGATGTCGGACTCGTTGGGCCCACCGGGGGCCGAGGGGTCGGTGTCGGGATAGGTCGGGTCAGCGACGACATAGCCGGCCCGCGCCCAGGCGCGCAGCAGCCCGGCATATCCCTCAGCGGGGTAGTCGTAGCCCTGAGAGAAGACGATCAGCGGGAAGGGACCCGCGGCCCGCGCGGGCGCGAGTCCGCGGGCCGGTCCGCGAGCGGCGTCGCCGAGCGCCGGATAGCGGATCACGGTGGGCAGGGCCCGGGCGCCGGCTGACCCACCCGGCTCCAGGACGGACAGGCTGCCCAGCCCGACCCGGAAGGGCGCGACGGGCGCCGGCGACCGCGTCGCGGTCGTGCGCGACGTCGTCGTGTGCGATCCGGTGCTGGAGAGCGCCGCGCCGCCCGACCCGGGCCCCGATCCCGCCGTACCGCCGCCCCGCGCCGGGCGCGACCCTGAGCTCAGGGCGCCGGCGATGGCGACGATCACCACGGCGACCACGGCGGCCACCGCCCCGAGCGCGACCAGCCGGCGGCGGGCATAGCGGGGCGCGAGGGCCTGGCGCGAGGCCGGGGGGCGCCCCGGCTTGAGAGGTGTGGCCTGTCTCATCACGGGCTTACAGGCGACTTACCGCCAGCACCGATTATCACGGGGACCATGGATGGCCACCTCACCCCCTTCGTGACCATCGCCCGGCGCCTGTCGCCGCGGCAGTCGCTGTCCGCCGCCTGGGAGCGGGTCCTGTGGCGCCGGCGGACCCAGCGCTGGGAGGAGCAGAGCTCAACCGGATTGACCCAGGTCGTCGCCGCCGTGGTCGCCGCGGGCCGGCCCGATCCTGACGCCGTGGCCGTGGACCTGGGCTGCGGCTCCGGGCAGGTCACGCTGCCCCTGGCCGCGCACTGCTCGCGCGTGCTCGCCGTCGACGTCAACCCCTCGGCCCTGGCCCTGCTCGAGACCAAGGCCGCCGACGCCGGGCTGACCAACATCCAGACCCTCGCCGGGTCGATCCAGGGCCTCGATCTCGAGCCCGCGAGCGTCGACCTGGTCGTCACCAACTACGCCATGCACCATCTGTCCGACGCCGACAAGCGCGCCGCCCTCGCCGCGGCCCGGCGCTGGCTGCGGCCGGGCGGCCGGCTGGTCATCGGCGACATGATGTTCGGCCGCGGGGCCAACGCCGGTGACCGCGCGATCATCACCGCCAAGCTGCGCGCCCTGGCCGCCAAGGGCCCGGCCGGCTGGTGGCGGATCGTCAAGAACGTCTGGCGCTTCTCGCTGCGCGTGCAGGAGATGCCGCTGCCCGCCGCCACCTGGGAGCGACTCGTCGCGGCCGCGGGCTTTGAGGAGGTCGGGGTGGAGCGGATCGTTCAGGAGGCGTGCGTGCTCGTGGCCCGCGCTCCCGGCTCAGCCGGCGCCGACACCGCGGGCGACTCGGCCGGCTCAGACGTCCCGGTCAGTTCAGACGGCTCGGCCAGTCCGGTCAGCTCACCCGGCGCGGCACGCCGGTCCCCAGCGACAGCATCCGGTCACGCAACGGCGTCGGGGTGAGCTCGCCCAGCACGGCCTGGATGCGGGCCGCGCGACCGACCACGTAGCGCGCCCGGGGCCGGCGGTCGGTGAGGGCACGCTCGATCGCCCCGGCGACGCCGTCGGCGGGTGAGGCGACCTTCATCGAGCGCGGGATCGTGCGGCGGAAGCCCTCGATGTGGCGGGTGTACAGCGTGCGGTGCGCGGGATCGAGCGCAGCCACGGCGCGGTCGAGCTCGGCCTCGGCGTGCTGCCACATGTCGGTGTCGGTCTGCGCCGGCTCGACCAGCGCGACGCGAATGCCCCACGGGGCGACCTCCATCCGCAGCGCGTCGGCCATCGCCTCCAGGGCGAACTTCGAGGCGCTGTAGGGACCGAACATCGGCGTGGCGATGCGCCCGCTCACCGAGGAGACGAACACGACCCGGCCGCGGCTGGCGCGCAGGCGCGGCAGCACCGCTCCGGTGACGGCGGCCTGGCCGATCACGTTGACCTCGAACTGGCGGCGCAGCGCATCGGTTCCGACCGCCTCGACCGGGCCGGCCACGACGATGCCGGCGTTGTTGACCACGGCGTCCAGGTGAGCGGGAAGGGCCGCGTCAAGCGACTGGATCTGATCCGGATCGGTGATGTCGAGCGCGACCGGCGTGATCGTGCCGCTCGGGCTGGCGACGGGCCCTCCGGCCGGCGGCGGGCCCGGAGCGGCCGGAGCCGATGCGAGGTCGCGGACTGCGGCCAGCACGTCCCAGCCCCGGGCGGCGAGCCACAGGGCGCTGGCCCGGCCGATGCCGCGCGAGGCTCCGGTGATCAGGACGGCCGGCATGCGGCTCGACCTTACCGGCCCGCGGGCCGGCGACGGGCGACGGGACGTGGCTCGACCTCACCGGCCAGCGGGCCAGCCCGCCGGGCGACGGGACGCGGGGACAGACCGATCAGCCCGCGGTGAAGCTCTCCAGCGCGGCGTTGAAGGTCGCGCTGGGGCGCATCGCCTCGGATGCGAGCTCCGGATCGGGGCGGAAGTAGCCGCCGATGTCGACCGGCGATCCCTGCACGGCGGCCAGCTCGGAGACGATCGTCTCCTCGCCCTCGGCCAGGGCCTGGGCCAGCAGCGCGAAGATCTCGGCCAGCTCACCGTCCTGATCCTGGCCGGCCAGTTCCTGGGCCCAGTAGAGGGCCAGGTAGAAGTGGCTGCCGCGGTTGTCCAGCTCGCCGACCCTGCGCGAGGGTGACCGACCCTCCTCCAGGACCCGGCCGGTGGCCCGGTCCAGGGTGTCGGCGAGCAGTTGCGCGCGGGCGTTGTCGTTCTTGGTGGCCAGCATCTCGAGCGAGACGGCGAGGGCGAGGAACTCCCCCAGCGAGTCCCAGCGCAGATGGTTCTCGCGGGTGAACTGCTGCACGTGCTTGGGGGCCGAGCCGCCCGCGCCGGTCTCGAACAGGCCGCCGCCGTTCATCAGCGGGACGATCGAGAGCATCTTGGCGCTCGTCCCGAGCTCGAGGATCGGGAACAGGTCGGTCAGGTAGTCGCGCAGGACGTTGCCGGTGACCGAGATCGTGTCCTGCCCGGCGCGGGCGCGGGCCAGCGTGAAGCGGGTCGCCTGCGCCACGTCGAGGATCTCGATCTCAAGGCCCTCGGTGTCCAGGTCATCCAGGGCGGCGCGGACCTTGACCAGCAGCTCGCGGTCATGGGGGCGGGTCTCATCCAGCCAGAACACCGCGGGCGCGCCGGTCGCGCGGGCGCGCTGCACGGCGAGACGGACCCAGTCCTGGATGGCGGCGTCCTTGGTCTGGCACATGCGCCAGATGTCGCCGTCCTGCACGTCGTGCTCGAGCAGGGTCTCGCCGGCCTGGTTGACGACGCGGACGGTGCCCTCGGCCTGGATCGGGAAGGTCTTGTCGTGCGAGCCGTACTCCTCGGCCTTCTGAGCCATCAGGCCGACGTTGGGGGTCGTGCCCATCGTCGTGGGATCGAACGCCCCGTGCTCGCGACAGTCCTGGAGGGTGGCCGCATAGAGCGGCGCGTAGGAGTGGTCGGGGATGACGAACTTGGTGTCCTGCAGCTCACCGTCGGCGTTCCACATCTGACCCGAGGAGCGGATCGCCGCCGGCAGCGACGCGTCGATGATCACGTCGGAGGGCACATGCAGGTTGGTGATGCCGCGGTCGGAGTCGACCATGGCCAGCCCCGGGCCCTCGCGGTAGGCGGCGGCGATGGCCTCGCGGATCGGCCCGGCCACCGCGTCGCCGGCTCGGTCCAGCGCGCTCTGCACCGCGGCGAGCCCGTTGTCGGCGCTCACCCCCAGGGCGCGCAGCGCCTCGGCATGGGCCCCGAAGACGAACGGGAAGTAGGCCCGTACGGCGTGCCCGAAGATGATCGGGTCAGAGACCTTCATCATCGTCGCCTTCAGGTGCACGCTGAACAGCACGCCCTGCTCGCGGGCGTCGGCCACCTGCTCGGCGAGGAACTGCTCCAGGGCGCGCCGGCGCATCACCGACGCGTCGAGCACCTCGCCGGCGAGCACGGGAGTGGAGGCCTTGAGCACGGTCACGGTGCCGTCGGCGGCGACGTGCTCGATGCGGACGTCGTCCTGCGCCGCGACCGTCACCGAGCGCTCGGTAAAGCGAAAATCGCCCTCGGACATCGTCGCGACGTGCGAGCGCGAGTCCGCAGACCAGGCGCCCATCGAGTGGGGGTGATTGCGGGCGAAGGCCTTGACCGCGGCCGGGGCGCGCCGGTCGGAGTTGCCCTCGCGCAGGACCGGGTTGACCGCCGAGCCCTTGACGCGGTCATAGCGGCCCTGGATCTCGCGCTCGGCGTCGGTGGCCGGCTCGTCGGGATAGTCGGGGATCGCGAAGCCGGCCTTCTGCAGCTCGGTCACGGCGGCCTTGAGCTGAGGGAGCGACGCGCTGATGTTGGGCAGCTTGATGATGTTGGCCGCCGGCGTGGTGGCCAGCTCGCCCAGCTCGGCCAGCGCGTCGGGGACCCGGTGGCCCTCGTCGAGCCGGTCGGGGAACTGGGCCAGGATGCGCCCGGCCAGCGAGATGTCGCGCAGCTGCACCTCGACGCCGGCGGCGGCGGTGAAGGCGCGGATGACCGGCAGCAGCGAATACGTGGCCAGGGCCGGCGCCTCATCGGTCTGCGTGTAGACGATCCGGGTCATCTCGTCGCTCATCTGCTCACCCTTCGATCTTCCAGCTCCCGTCGGGCTGCCTGCGCAGCCGCGTCGGTGCTGAGCTCTTGGCCAGAAAGCCGCGCAGCGAGCCGCGGCGGCTGGTGATGTCCCGAGCGCGGACGCTGGCCTGCGCTCCGTGGACGCTCACGCCGGTCACCCTCACCGTGCCCAGCGCCGCCCTCTGGGCCCCGGTCAGGTGAGCGCTGACGAGATCGACCACCTTGGCGCAGCCGGCCCCCGGCACCGCGGCGGCCAGCGAGCGCTGACCGGCCGGCGTGGCCAGTGCGCAGACCGTCGCCCCGTCTCCGGCGGCCAGGGCGTGGAAGGCGCGCGTCAGCGTCTGCGCGGCGTGGGAGGCATCGGCGCTCTGGCCCCCGCAGCCGGCCAGCGCGAGCCCCGCCACGGCGGCCGGAAACAGGGTGCGGCGCGCTCTGGACACGGCGGCGACCTTACCCTATGTCCTTTCGCGCGCCCGTCCGAAAGGCTAAAGAGAGATGACCGACCGTCCACCGCTTCCTCCGTTCACGGGCGCAACCGCGGCGCAGAAGGTCCAAGCGGCCGAGGACGCCTGGAACAGCCGCGATCCCCAGCGTGTCGCCCAGGCCTACACCGAGGATTCGGTCTGGCGCAACCGGGATCGTTTCCTGACCGGGCGCGAGGCGATCGTCGCCTTCCTGACCGAGAAGTGGGAGCGCGAGCGCGACTACGCGCTGCGCAAGGCCCTGTGGAGCTGGGGCGAGGACCGGATCGCTGTGCGCTTCCAGTACGAGTGTCGCGACCGCGGCGGGCAGTGGTGGCGCAGCTACGGCAACGAGCTGTGGGAGTTCGATCAGCACGGGCTGATGCGCCGGCGCGAGGCGAGCATCAACGACACGCCGATCCAGGCGGACGAGCGCCGCATCTTCGGTCCGCGGACCGAGCAGGAGGCCGGCTTCGAGCTGCCGCTGCAATGACCGCCACGATCGAGATCGAGCTGTTCACCGACCCGGCGTGCCCGTTCGCCTTCTCCGCCGAGCCGGTCCGGCGCCGGCTGCGCTGGCTCTACGGTGACGCGCTGTCCTGGCGGCCGCGCATGATCGTGCTCACGCTCGAGCCCGGGGAGGCGGAGAAGCTCGCCGAGGGCGCGCCGGGACTGCAGCGGCGCTACGGGATGCCGATCGCGCCCGAGCCCTACCGGCGGCCGGCGTCCTGCGCCCCGGCGTGCCGGGCCGTGGTGGCCACGCGACGGCGTGCCCCGGCCGCCGCCGAGGCGCTGCTGCGGACCCTGCGCGTGCGCACGATGGCGGGGGGACTGCTTGACGATCCCGCCCTGATCGACGGGGCCGCCGCCGACGTGGGCCTCGATCCGCGCGCGCTGCGGGCGTGGTGCGCCGAGCCCGAGACCGAGCGCGAGTTGGCCGAGGACGTGGCCGCGGCCCGCTCCCCGAGCCCGGCCGCCCGGGCGCTTGGCCACAAGCTCGGCGGTCCGGAGCACGAGCGGCGCTACTCCGCGCCGAGCTATGAGCTGCGGCGCTCGGACGGCACGGCCACAGCGTCGGTCCCGGGGTTCAATCCCGCCGCGGTGTACGAGGCGGTGATCGCCAACCTGGCTCCCGAGCTGGACCGCGCCGACCCGCCGGACTCCGTGGCCGCGCTGCTGCGCTGGGCCCGGGCGCCGCTGGCCACGGCCGAGGTGCTCGCGATCATGGACGGCGACGAGCAGTCGGTCCGGGCCGAGCTGGCGCGATGCGCGGACCCGCTGCCCTTCGGGGCCGATTTCTACTGGGTGCCGCGCGGCTGACCGCGGCGTGGAAAAGGGGCCGATCCGTGCGTACGATGAACGCATGGATCGCCGGATCGTCTATGTCTCGCGCCTGACCCGGCTGCCCCTGCTCGGATCCGACGGCAACGACGTCGGCCGCGTCGCCGACGCCGTGATCGACCTGGGGTCAAAGCCGCCCCGGATCAACGGGGTCGTGGTCGCCGTGCAGCGCCGGCGCGTGTTCGTGGGCATCGGCCGGATCGGGGAGATCGGGGCCGAGGGCGCCCGTCTGCGCCGCGGTTCGGTCAACCTGCGCCAGTTCCAGCTGCGCGAGGGCGAGCGGCTGCTCAACGCTGAGGTCATCGGCAGCCGGGTCAGGGGCCGCAAGGTGGTCGACGTCGGGCTCACCCCGGCGCCCGAGCCCTTCGCCTGGGAGGTGGCCAACGTCGCGCTGTCCTTGAGCCGCGTCCCCGGCCTGCGCCGCACCCCGGAGCTGATCGACTGGTCAGAGGCCGGAGAGCTGTTCGCCTCCGACCGGCCGCTGGACCGCCAGGCGGCCGAGCTCGGGGGCCTGCATCCCGCCGAGATGGCGGCGGCGATCCGGCAGCTGCCGCTCAGCCGGCGCCGCATCCTGGCCGGTGAGCTCGAGGACGAGCGGCTGGCCGACCTGCTCGAGGAGCTCTCCGAGGATGAGCAGGTGCGCCTGGTCGAGAACCTCGATCACGACCGCCTGGCCCGCGTGCTGGACGAGATGGAGGCCGACGACGCGGCCGACCTGCTCGGGGAGTTCCCCGCCTCGCGCCAGGCGCAGCTGCTACAGGCGATGGACCCCGAAGAGGCCGAGCCGGTCCGGCGGCTGCTCACCTACGAGCAGGACACGGCGGGCGGGCTGATGACCCCCGAGCCGATCATCCTCGCGCCGACGGCGACCGTCGCCGAGGCGCTGGCCCGCATCCGCGATCCCGAGCTGCCCGTGCCGCTGGCCGCCGCCGTCTACGTCTGCCGGCCGCCGCTGGAGACCCCGACCGGCCGCTACCTGGGCAACGTCGGGATTCAGCGCCTGCTGCGCGAGAACCCCTCCAAGCCCCTGGGCCGGTGCGTCGAGGAGGACGCCGAGCCGGTGCTCGTCTCGGCCTCAGACCGCGACGTGGCCGGCCAGCTGGCCGCCTACGACGTCGTCTCGCTGGCCGTGGTGGACGAGTCCGGCCGGCTCGTCGGCGCGGTCACGATCGACGATGTGCTCGACCACCTGCTCCCCTCCAACTGGCGCGTCGCGCTGACCGAGACCTGATCATGGCCCGGCACGACGATCTCTCCACCCCGCGCGGCACCCCCGGCGGCCCCTCGGTCGATCCGGATTCCTTCGGCCGGATGGCCGAGCGGCTGGCTCGCTTTCTGGGTACGGGGCGCTATCTCGTGGCCCAGACGGTGATCGTGATCATCTGGATCACGCTCAACGTCGTCGGCCTCGTCCACCATTGGGACAAGTACCCGTTCATCCTGCTCAACCTCGGTTTCTCCACCCAGGCCGCGTACGCAGCGCCGCTGATCCTGCTGGCCCAGAACCGCCAGGCCGACCGGGACCGCGATGAGATCGAACGCGACCGCGAGGTCAACGCGCGCTCGCTGGCCGAGACCGAGTTCCTGGCCCGTGAGCTGGCCGCGGTGCGGATCGCCGTGGATCGCAAGGCCGACCGCGAGGACGTCCTGGAGCCGCTCGAGCGGCTGACCGCGATGGTCGAGCGCCTGGAGGCGCGGCTGTCGGCTCCGGTCGGCGACCAGCTCACCCGGGACTGACCGGTCGCGCGGCCGGGTAGCGTCACACACGTGCTCGGCCTTCCCGATCACATCACCGCCCTGCTGTTCGACCTCGACGGGGTGCTGACCCAGACCGCCAAGGTCCACGACAGGGCCTGGAAGCAGACCTTCGACGCGTTCCTGCGCCGGCGCGACGGCGACGCCTTTACCCCCTTCGACGCCGAGAAGGACTACGACGAGTACGTCGACGGCAAGCCGCGCTATGACGGTGTGCGCGATTTCCTTCACTCCCGCGGGATCGCGCTGCCCGAGGGCAGCCCGTCCGACGCGCCGGATTCAGAGACGGTCTGCGGGATCGGCAATGGCAAGAACGAGCTCGTGCTCGAGCTGATCAAGCGCGACGGGGTGCAGGCCTACGAGGGCTCGGTGCGCTTCGTCACGGCGGCGCGCGACGCGGGCCTGCGCCGGGCCGTGGTCTCCTCCAGCGCCAACTGCCGCGACGTGCTCGTGGCGGCGGGCATCGAGGACCTGTTCGAGGCCCGGATCGACGGCCGGACGGCCGACGAGCAGCACCTGAAGGGCAAACCCCATCCCGACACCTTCCTGGCCGGGGCGCGAGCGCTCGGCGTCGAGCCCGCGCACGCGGCCGTGTTCGAGGACGCGCTGGCCGGGGTGCAGGCCGGGCGCGACGGGCACTTCGGCTACGTGGTCGGCGTCGACCGGGTCGGGCAGGCCGACGAGCTGCGCGAGCACGGGGCGAGCGTCGTCGTCACCGATCTCGCCGAACTGCTGGCTGGCGGCGCATGATCCAGCGCCCGGCCTTTCCGGTCGAGCCGTGGGCGATCCGCGAGACCGAGCTGCACCTCGACACCCTGGCCGAGACCGAGTCGGTGTTCGCGCTGGCCAACGGCCACCTCGGCCTGCGCGGCAACCTCGACGAGGGCGAGCCCTACGGCATACCCGGCACCTACCTCGGCGGGGTCTATGAGACGCGCCCGCTCCCCTACGCCGAGGCCGGCTACGGCTACCCCGAGGACGGCCAGACGGTGGTCAACGTCACCAACGGCAAGATCATCCGCCTGCTCGTCGAGGATGAGCCGTTCGACCTGCGCTACGGCACTCTGATCCGCCACGAGCGCCTGCTCGACATGCGGGCGGGAACGCTGAGCCGCTCGGTGGAGTGGATCTCCCCCACCGGCCGCCACATCCGGGTCCGCTCGACGCGGCTGGTCTCGATGACCCAGCGCGCGGTGGCCGCGATCGAGTACGTCGTCGAGCCGGTCGACGAGAGCTTCCCCGTCGTCGTGCAGTCCGAACTGGTGGCCAACGAGGAGGGGCCGGCGGCCAGCGACGACCCGCGCGCCGCGGCCGCCCTGGCCCACCCGCTCGTCTCCGAGGTCTACAGCCACCGCGACCGGGGTGGCATCCTCGTGCACCGCACGCGCGAGTCCGGGCTGCGCGTGTCGGCGGCGATGGACCACCTCGTCGAGGGACCGGACGGCATCCAGACCCATGCCGAGGCCTTCGAGGACGTCGTCCGCTTCGTCGTCTCCGCCGATCTGGCTCCCGGCCGGCCGCTGCGGATCGTCAAGCTGATCGGCTACGGCTGGTCGGCCGAACGCACGGTGCCCGCGCTGCTGGACCAGGTCGCCGCGGCCGGTGCCGCGGCCCGGCATCGGGGCTGGGAGGGGCTGCTGGCCGACCAGCGGGCCTACCTGGACGACTTCTGGTCGCACTCCGACGTCGAGCTCGAGGGCGACGCCGAGCTGCAGCAGGCGGTGCGCTTCGCGCTCTTTCACACCCTTCAGGCCGGCGCCCGGGGCGAGCAGCGCGCGATCGCGGCCAAGGGATTGACCGGCCCCGGGTACGACGGTCACACGTTCTGGGACACCGAGATGTTCGTGCTCCCGGTGCTCACCTACACGGCGCCGACCGCCGCCGCGGACGCGCTGCGCTGGCGGCAGGGCACGCTCGAGCTGGCCCGCGAGCGCGCGCGCACCCTGGGGCTGAACGGCGCCGCGTTCCCCTGGCGCACGATCCGCGGCCACGAGTGCTCGAGCTACTGGCCGGCCGGCACCGCCGCCTTTCACATCAACGCCGACATCGCAGACGCGGTCACCCGCTATCTGGCCGCGACCGACGACCGGGTGTTCGCGCACGGCACCGGGGTTGAGCTGCTGGTCGAGACCGCCCGCCTGTGGCGCTCACTGGGGCACCACGACGCGGCCGGCAACTTCCGCATCGACGGCGTCACCGGCCCGGACGAGTACAGCGCGGTGGCCGACAACAACGTGTTCACCAACCTGATGGCGGCGCGCAATCTGCGGGCCGCCGCCGACCTGTCCGAGGCCCATCCCGAGCCGGCCCACGCGCTCGGGGTCGACGACGAGGAGCGGGCCAGCTGGCGCGACGCGGCCGAGCGGATGGTCGTGCTCTACGACGAGACGCTCGGCATCCATCCCCAGGCCGAGGGCTTCACCGAGCACGCGGAGTGGGACTTCGCCCACACGCCGTCGGACCACTACCCGCTGCTGCTGCACTACCCCTACTTCGACCTGTACCGCAAGCAGGTGGTCAAGCAGGCCGATCTCGTGCTCGCGCTGTTCGTCTGCGGCGACAGCTTCACGGCCGAGGAGAAGGCGCGCAACTTCGCCTACTACGAGCCGCTGACGGTCCGCGACTCCTCGCTGTCGGCCTGTACCCAGGCCGTCGTGGCCGCCGAGGTCGGCCATCTCGATCTCGCCTACGACTACTTCGCCGAGGCGGCGCTGATGGACCTCGACGACCTCGAGCACAACACCGCCGACGGAATCCACATCGCCTCGGTGGCGGGAACCTGGATCGCCGCCGTGGCCGGCTTCGGCGGCTTTCGCGACCACGGCGGGTCGCTGTCGTTCACGCCGCGGCTACCCGCCGCGATCACCCGGCTCGCCTTCCGGCTGATGGTGCGCTCCAGCAGCCTGCACGTCGAGGTCACCCGCGAGCGGGCCGCCTACTCGCTGCTCAGCGGCGACCCGGTGACGCTGACCCACCACGGCGAGCAGATCAGCGTCGGGGACGGCGATCCCGTCACGCGGCCGATTCCCCGGCTCGAGGCGCCCCCCGCGGTGTCGCAGCCGCGCCACCGCGAACCCGCCCGCCGCCGGCCGGTCCGCTGAGGCCGGCGCGCCCCGCGTCGGCCCGGGGTGACCGCCCGGCCTCGCGTCGGACCGGGCACTGGACGCGGACTCAGCCGGCACGGGCCCTCCGGGCTCAGCTCGTGAGCAGGCGCACGATGGCCACGATCCCGACGATCACGATGACCACGCGCAGCCCCGCCGGGGGCAGCCGGCGCCCGGCCCGCGCCCCGATCACGCCGCCGAGCACCGACCCAGCCGCGATCAGCCCGGCGGGGGCCCAGGCCACGTGGGCGGCGAACACGAAGACGAGCCCCGAGACGAGGTTGACCAGCCCGGTCAGCACCACCTTGACGGCGTTGAGGCGCTGCAGCTCATCGTCGATGGACAGCCCGAGGATGGCCAGCACGAGGATGCCCTGCGCCGCTCCGAAGTAGCCACCGTAGACGCCGCCGGCGAACACCCCCAGGGTGGCCAGCGCTCCCGCGTGCTGGCGCCGGGCGCCGGGGTGGGCGGTCCCCATCCCGCGCAGCACGGCGAGCCGCGGCTGGGCGAGGATCATCACCAGGGCGATCACGATGAAGACGGGCACGATCGCCTTAAACGCGCCCGCGGGCAGCACGAGCAGCAGGACCGCGCCCGCGATCCCGCCGCTGACCGAGGCCATGGCAAGCCGGGCCAGCCGCGACCTCTGCCCGACCAGCTCGCGCCGGTAGCCGATCGCCCCGCTCACCGAGCCGGGGACCAGACCGACCGTGTTGGAGACGTTGGCCACGACGGGCGCGTACCCGATGCTGAGCAGCACCGGGAAGGTGAACAGCGTGCCGCTGCCCACCACCGTATTGATCGTGCCGGCCACGATCCCGGCCACGAAGACCATCACCGCGTGCAGCAGGCTCATCGGCGGACCGGCCGTGCGGGCGTCACGCCGGGCGCGGTGCGATCGCCTCGAGCAGGTTGCCCTGCACCCGGGCGAGGTGCGTCTCCATCGCCGCGATGGCGTGCGCCAGCTCGCGCGCGCAGAGCGCCTCGACGAGCTCGGCGTGGTCGGCCTGGTAGGCGGCCCGGCGCTCACGCGAATCGTTGCGGCGCTTGAGGTTGCCCCAGATCTCTCCCTCGCGCGCCCGCTCGACCTCCGCGTACATCGATACGAGCAGCTGGTTGCGGCTGGCCGCGACGATCGCGTGGTGCAGCGCGAAGTCCCAGACCTCGAACTCGGCCGCGCTGTCGGCGGTGGCGCCGCCGTCCAGGCAGCGGCGCATCTCGTCGAAGTCGCGCTGCGTCGCCCAGGCCACGACCAGGGGCAGCACCTGGGGCTCGATCACCCGGCGCGCGGCCATCACGTCGGCGGGCCCGACCTCCTCGGCGTCGCTGCGCCGCGGCCGCCGCCCGCCACCGGCCGCCGCCGGTTCGGTCGAGCGCAGGAAGGTCCCGCGCCCGACCTCGCGCGAGATCTGACCCTCGGCCTCGAGCCGAGCCAGTGCGTGACGGACCATCGTCCGCGTGACGCCGAACTCAGCCGAAAGAGCGCGCTCGGTGGGCAGCCGTCCCGAGCGGTCCTCGCCGCGCTGCGTCATGCGCTCCATGATCAGCTCGGCCAGCTCGGTGCTGTAGGCCGGCGGGCGCCGCACGGCGCGCGCGGCGCTTCCCGGTGGGGTGGGAATGTCCTGAGCGGGCGGTGATGACGGGGACTTGGCCATGGCGGGAAGGGACATCCTGCCAACCGCGGCGCGTCGCTCGACGGCGACGCCGCACGGGTGGCGCCGACCAATTCTACCTTTTGTTGCGGCGGGAGCCGCTCTGCGCCATCTATTTGACCTCAGGCGCCCGGTTGTGTAGGTTGCGACCAATCCGACAAATCGAACCAAAGTTCGACTGCGGATCAGAGAGAGGAGTAGGGAGAGATGAGACTTGCTTCGGTGCTCACCGCCGCTGGCCCGCGCCTGCATGTGCGTGGCGAGCGCGGATACGTCGACGTGGGCACGGCCACCGGGGACGAGCAGCTGTCGGATCTGACCGCGGTGCTGAGCGCAGGCGACGAGGCGCTGGCCAGGGTCGCGCAGGCCGCGTCCGATCCGGGCCGGGAGCTGACCGAGGCCGAACGCGCCGCATGCATCCCGAACCCGCGGCGGATCCTCTGCCTCGGCGTCAACTACGTCGCACACGCCATCGAAGGCGGACGCGAGCCGACCAAGTGGCCGGAGATCTTCGTCCGCGGCGCCGATTCGCTCGCCGCGCCCTACGCGGATCTCGTCAAGCCCGGCCTGACCTCACGCTTTGACTTCGAAGGCGAGCTCGGCATCGTGATCGGCCGGGGTGGCCGCTACATCCCGGCCGAGAACGCGCTGGACGCGATCGCCGGCTACTGCGTGGTCATGGACGGCACCGCGCGTGACTGGCAGCGGGCCGCGACGCAATGGACGCCGGGCAAGAACTTCGATGCCTCGATGCCGATCGGCCCTGAGCTGGTCACCACCGATGAGATCGACGTCTCCGACCTGCAGCTGACCACGACGCTCAACGGTGAGGTCATGCAGTCGGCCAGCACGGCGCTGATGATCTTCAACGTCCCGCGGACGATCGAGTTTCTCTCCTCCTTCACGACGCTGCGCCCCGGTGATGTGATCGCGACCGGCACCCCCGGCGGCGTCGGCTTCGCCCGCACGCCTCCGGTGTGGCTCACCCCCGGGGATCTGATCGAGGTGGAGATCGAAGGCCTGGGACGGATCGCCAACCGGGTCGTGGCCGAGGAGCCCGACACCAACGGCTGGCCGTGGCTTCCCCCCACGGCGCAGACCGCCACGTTGTAGCAACGCTGGTTCTTAGAGGAGAGACATGCCACGTTCACGCAACACCTCATCGGCACGGCGCGCGGCGCTGCTTGCCGTCACTCTGCTGTCGGCCCTGGTGCTGGCGGCCTGCGGCGGATCCGGCGCCTCCGGCGGCGGCGGTTCCGGCGGCGGTGGTTCCGGCGGCTCGAGCGGCGGCGGGTCGGTGGCCTCCGGGGCCACGCTGCAGATCGCCGATGTCGCGCCGTTCACCGGCACCGATGCGGCCCTCGGCCCCACCTATCTCGTCTCCTGTGACGCGGCCACCAACGCGATCAACCAGGCCGGCGGCGTGCTCGGCCACAAGCTGGCCTGCAAGTCGGTCGACACCCGTGGCGATCCGGCCGATGCGGTTCCCGCCGTGCGCCAGATGTACGCCTCGACCTCCAACCTCGCCCTGATCATCGGCTGCACCTCGGACGAGGCCGCCTCGGTGGTGCCGATCTTCGCCGCCAATCACACGGTGTCGTTCTGCATGACCGGTCAGTCGGAGTTCGACAGCGTCAAGTTCCCCTACTTCTATCGCCTCGTTCCCCCCGACCTGTCGGAGTCCTACGCGATGGTCGCGATCGCCAAGCGCAAGGGCTACAAGAAGATCGCCCTCGCGTTCGGCAACGACATCGGCTCTCAGACGTTCGTCAAGCCGGCCCTGACCGCGATCCAGAGGGCCGGCATGTCGCTGGTCGCCAACGAGACGCTCGACCTGAGCGCCAACACGTTCCGGACCGAGGCGGCCAAGATCATCAGCGCCCACCCCGACGTGATCCTCACCGAGGCCCTGGGGCCGACCGAGGCCTCGTTCCTCAGTGAGGTCAAGCAGCTCAACGGGGGCAAGATGATCCCGATCATCGGCACCTCGGCGACGATCTCCCCCGACTGGTTCAAGTCGGTCTCAGCAGCGGTGGGCGGCGCCACCCTCGCGCCGGTGTTCTCGGCCGACAACCTCGTCACCGAGACCTCCGGGCCCGCCTTTGACGCCTTCTCCAAGGCGATCAACGCTGAGAAGGGCAAGGTCGGCTCGACGGGGAACTTCTCCACCTACCTGACCGCGCCCGGAGCCGTGCACCTGTACGACGGGATCAACCTCGCCGCCCTGGCCATGCTCCAGTCCAAGAGCACCTCCTCGGCGGTGTTCAAGGCCAACATCGAGAAGATCGGCAACGGCGTCCCCGGCGCGACCGTGGTCCACTCCTTTGCCGAGGGGGCAGCTGCGATCAAGGCGGGCAAGGCGATCCGCTACGAGGGCCCTGGAGGCCCCACGAGCTTTGACGCCTATCACGACTCGACCGGGATCTTCCAGATCGACACCTACACCCCCGACGGCACGGTCAAGGTGACCGCGAACCTGTCCACCAGCGAGCTCCGGGCGCTCGGGCTCTAGGGCGGGGCGGGCACGCGCGTGAGCATCTTCGTCGAATCGGTCGGCTTCGGAGTCGTCGCGGCGGCGGTGCTCGCGCTCGCGTCCGTGGGGTTCACGCTCCAGTTCGCGGTCACCAACGTGCTCAACCTCGCCTACGGCGGCGTGATGATCGTGTCCGCCTACGCCGCCTACCTGCTCAACGAGCATGGGGTGACGATCTGGATCGCGGTTCTGGCCTCGGTCGCGACCGGCGCCGCGCTGTCGCTGTTTCTCAACAACGTCATCTACACGCCGTTCCAGCGCCGCGGCACGTCCCCGATCGCGATGGTCATCGTCTCGCTCGGGATGACCCTGATCCTCGTGTTCGGGACCCAGGCGGTGGCCGGGCCGACCAACGTCTCCTACAACATGAGCCAGGGCGCGACGCTCACCCTCGGCTCGGTCGTGCTCACGGTCGTGCAGCTGGTGATCATCGCGCTCAGCGTGGCGGTGATGCTGCTCGTCCACGCGCTGATCCGCTACACGCGGCTGGGCAAGGCGATGCGGGCCACCGCAGCCAACCGCAACCTGGCCCGGAACTGCGGGATCCGCACCGATCGGGTGGTGAGCCTGACCTGGGTCATCACCGGTGCCCTGTGCGGCCTGGCCGGGGCGACCTTCGCGATCAACTCCGGCACGTTCGGCGCGACCAGTTCAGACATCTTCCTGGTCCTGATCCTCGCTGCCGTGTTCCTCGGCGGCCCGGGCGAACCGTACGGGGCGATGCTCGGCGCGCTCGTGATCGGGATCGCGACCGAGGCCAGCGCGTCGATCGTCGTCTCGGACTACAAGGACGTGATCGCCTTCCTGATCCTGCTCGCGATGCTCACCGTCCGGCCCAACGGCCTGCTCGGCGCCCGGCTGTAGCCGATGGTCTACTACATCACCACGCTGCTGGTCTATGCCGGCGTGGACGCGATCGCCTGCCTCGGGCTCAGCCAGCAGTTCGGGGTCGCCGGGGTGACCAACTTCGGCTTCATCATCTTCCAGGCCGCCGGGGCGTACACGGCGGGTGTCCTGTCGCTGCCCGACGCAAGCTCAAACGGCGGCTTTCAGAGCTACATCGGCGGTCTGAACCTCCCCTTCCCGCTGCCGTGGATCGGAGCTGCGATCGTCGGCGGCTTGCTCGCCGTGCCCTTCTCGGCCATCGTCGGGCGGCGGCTACGCGGGGACTTCGCCGCCGTCGGACTGCTGGTCACCGCGGTCATGTTCAACCTGCTGGTCACCAACTACACCCCCTTGTTCAACGGGGCCGCCGGTCTCTCCCTGGTCCCCTCCCCGCTGCAGGGCAGCTTTGACCCGCAGTCGGCGGGCTACCAGTGGGTGTACGGCGCGGCGGCCGTCGCGCTGGCCCTGGCCGTGTACTGGTTCGTGACCCGGATCACGGAGTCACCCTGGGGCCGGACGATGCGCGCGATGCGCGACAACGACGTGGTCGCGGACTCCCTGGGCAAGAACCTGCGCTCGCTGCGCACCTCCTCGCTGATCATCGGCGGGGCGATCGCCGGGCTGTCGGGCGGGGTGCTGGTCGGCTTCATCAACCTCTGGGATCCGCAGGCGTGGGGCTACGCGGAGACCGTGGTCCTGTTCGCGGCGGTGATCATCGGCGGCCTGGGCAACCATCGCGGGGCGATGCTCGGCGCCCTGCTCGTGCCGGTGGCCTTCGAGGAGGCCACGCGCTACATCCCGCCGGTGCCCGGTAACCCGAACCTGATCCCGGCCCTGCAGTGGGTGGTCATCGGGCTGCTGATCATGCTCTTTCTGTGGTTCCGGCCCGAGGGCATCCTGCCCGAGCGGCGCCGGCGGATCCTCGGCCCCGCCGGGGCCCTGCCCGATGAGCCCGGCGAGCCCTCGGTGGCGGGCGCAGCGGCCCAGCCGGCCGGTTCGGCGTCCGCCCCGGGCACCGCGTCCCCCGTCCCGGCCGGCTCTGCCGCCGGCCACTCGTCCACCGTCCCGGCCGGCTCTGCCGCCGGCCCCCCGTCCACCGTCCCGGCCGGCTCTGCGGGCGCTCCGCCCGGCCCCGCCGGCGAGAACGAGATCATCCTCGAGTGCCGCGGCCTGAGCCGCAGCTTCGACGGCGTGCGCGCGGTGGACAACGTATCGATGGCCTTCCAGCGCGGGCGGTTGACCGGGATCATCGGACCCAACGGAGCCGGCAAGTCGACCGTGCTCGCGATGCTGGCCGGGACACTGCCCCCCACCGGCGGTCAGATCCTGCTCCGCGGCAACGACGTGACCGGACTGCCCGCCTACCGCCGGGCGCGCCAGGGCCTGGTCCGGACCTTCCAGCTGGCCAGCGAGTTCAAGCGGCTGACGGTGATGGAGAATCTGCTTGCGGCGATCCCCGGCCAGCGCGGCGAGAGCTTTAAGGGGGCGATGCTCGGCCGGCGCTACTGGGGCGCCCAGGAGGCCGAGGGCATCGCGCGCGCCCACGCGACCCTGGAGCGCTTCGGCCTGCTCGCCCTCGCCGACCGCTACGCCGGTGAGCTCAGCGGCGGCCAGCGGCGGCTGGTGGAGATCATGCGCGCGCTGATGACCGACCCCGAGGTGCTGCTGCTCGATGAGCCGATGGCCGGCGTGCACCCCCGGCTCGCGCACGAGATCGGGATGCTGCTCGTCTCCCTGTGTGCCGAGGGGATGACCGTGATCATGGTCGAGCACGAGCTTTCGATCATGGATGAGTTCTGCGATCCGGTCTTCGTCCTGGCCGAGGGCAACGTGCTCGCCTCCGGCACGATGGCCGCGCTGCGGACGCAGGAGGAAGTCGTGGAGGCCTACCTTGTCGGTTGAGCCCGGGGCACCCGTGCTGCCCGCCCCCGTGACCGGGATCACCCTCGAGACCGAGGCGCTGACGGCCGGCTACGGAGGCAGCCCGGTGGTCCATCAGATCTCGATCTCGGTCGCCCCGGGCGAGGTGGTGTCGATCGTCGGCCCCAACGGCTCGGGCAAGAGCACCCTGCTCAAGAGCATCGTCGGGGTGGTCGAGGTCCTCTCCGGCCGGGTGCTCGTCGGGGGCCGGGACGTGACCGGATGGGCGGCTGAGGACGTGGCCCGGATCGGGGTTGGCTACGTGCCCCAGATCGACGACGTCTTCGCTCCCCTGACCGTCCGCGAGAACCTGGACATGGGCGGATACCTGCTGCGCGCGCGGGAGGTGCCCGCCCGCGTCGAGCACGTGATGGGCGTCTTTCCCCAGCTGGCCCGGATGGCCGGCCGCCGAGCGGGCAAGCTCAGCGGCGGAGAGCGCAAGATGCTCGCGATGGGCCGCGCGCTGATGCTTCAGCCCTCGCTCGTCGTGCTCGACGAGCCGACCGCCAACCTCGCCCCGATCGTCGCCGCCACCGTGTTGCAGCAGCACGTGCGCCAGCTCGCGGCCACCGGCGCCTCGGTGCTCGTGGTCGAGCAGCGGGCGCGGGCGGTGCTGGAGATCTCTGACCGCACCTACGTGCTCGGCGGAGGCCAGGTGCGGATGGAGGGGACACCGTCCGAGCTCGGGGAGCGGCCCGAGTTCGTCGAGTCGTTCTTGGGTGGAGGCCGCTAAGCCCTCACCCTCAAGGCGCCGATTCGCGGTGCCGATGAGTCCCACATGAGCGCCGATGAGACGCAACGGCGCGACCATGCGATCAGCCGCCTGGGCGTGCTCGAGCGCGCGGCCGATCCCGGGCTGACCGCCGTGTGCCGTCTGGCCGCCTACGTCACCGGCGCCGACAACGCCGCGATCCACATCATCGATTCCCGCACCCAGCACCGGGTGGCGGCCGAACGGGCGCCGCTGGGAGACCATCCGCGCCAGGACGCGATGTGCCGGCTGGTCGTGGACGGCAACCAGCGGATCATCTGCCCCGACGCGACCGCCGACGCCCGCTTTGACGACAGCTCCTTCACCCGCGGTCCCGACCCGGTGCGCTTCTACGCCAGCGTGCCGTTGCGGATGAGCGACGGTGTCGTGATCGGGTCGGTGTGCGCCTTTGACTCCGCCCGGCGCGAGCTGGACCGGCGCCAGCTGGCCCTGCTCGAGGACCTGGCCGAGCAGGCCAGCGCACAGATCGAGCTGGCCCAGGTGGCCGGCGAGCTCGGTGACCTGGCCTCCCGCGATCCGCTCACCGGCGCGGTCAACCGCCGGGTGCTGGCCGACCGTCTCGGACAGGCCTTCGGCCGCCAGCTGCGCACCGGCGGCCAGACCCTGCTGGCGATGGTCGACGTCGACGACTTCAAGTCCTTTAACGACAGCTACGGACACGCCGCCGGAGACGAGATCCTGGTCACCGTGGCGCGGCGGCTGTCCCGCACCCTGCGCGGTCACGACACGGTGGCCCGCGTCGGAGGGGACGAGTTCGTCGTCCTGGCTGAGACCGGCGGCGACGCGACCGCCGCCCGCCGCCTCGCCGACGACCTCCAGGCTGCGCTGGCCGAGCCGTTCGAGATCACCGGCTGCGACCGTCGCGTCGGCGTCACCGTCGGCTGCATCCTGGCCCGGCCGGGCGAGGACGTGCGTACCGCCCTGGCCCGTGCCGACGCGGCCATGTACGCGGGCAAGGCCGGCCCGGCCACGCGGTAACCGTCGGACCGGCCTCGGCGTTGGGACCGGGCGGTTCGGTCCTGTGCCGTGCGTGGCGAATGTCGTGGGTCAGACGCACGAAATTCGCCAACCAAGACCGCGGGCGCGCGCGCGAAGCTCCGCCGGCCCTCAGGCTGGGCCGCCGGCTCGGCTTCCCGCCGACGACGGCTCAGGCTCCGGCCGGCGGCTCTGGCTCGAGCCGCGCAGGCAGCCCGAAGCTCTCAAACAGCCCGGTGTTGAGGTAGTTGTGGATCGCGGTCAGCTCACCGGCCTTGATCTCCACCACCTGGATCGACCACGGCGCCCACCCGCCCTCGGGGGAGGGCTTGTAGCTGGCAAAGGCCGGGCAGCCGTTGGCGTGCAGGGCGATCAGGCGGCTGCCGCGGCAACCGATCCCCGGACCGAGCATCCAGCGGCTGACCTCCTGCGGCCCGCGGATCCACAGGGCGTGCGGCGGCATCGAGAAGGCGACGTCGTCGCGCAGGAGCTTGACGAAGCGTTCGATGTCATAGGCCTCGAAGGCGGACACGTACTCCTGCAGCAGCACTTCATCGTCGGTGTCCAGGCCGGCCTCGTCGCTCTTTAGGGAGAGCCCGTCCAGCGTGGACCGCGCGCGCTGCAGGGCGCTGTTGACCGAGGCGACCGACGAGCCGAGCAGCTCGGCGACCTCGGCAGCCTGCCAGTGCAGGACCTCACGCAGGATCAGCACCGCCCGCTGGCGGGGCGGCAGGTGCTGCAGAGCGGCCACGAAGGCCAAGCGGATCGACTCGCGCAGGCCGGCCATCTCGGCCGGATCAGCGACGTCAGGCAGGGCCCGGTCATCGGAGATGGGCTGCACCCAGGTGTCATCGGAGCGCAGCCCGAGGACGGCGGACTCGGTCGTCGAGGGTGAGACGAGGTCCATCGGCCGGGCCCGGCGCTGGGGCTTGCCCGGCATGTCGAGGCAGACGTTGGTGGCGATCGTGTACAGCCAGGAGCGCAGCGTGGACCGGCGCTCGAACTTCTCGCGCGCCCGCCAGGCCCGAAGGAAGGTCTCCTGCACCGCGTCCTCGGCCTCCGAGCCGGCGCCGAGCATCCGGTAGCAGTACCCGGTCAGCTCACGGCGATGGCTCTCCATCGCGTCGGTGAAGGGATCGGCGACGGGGAACGGGGCATCGGCGACGGCGCCCATGTGGTCATCCTAACGAGGGTGCCGACGGGGTGAGCGGTCTTCTATCGTGCCGCCGGTGACCGGCTCACCCGGCCCCGCCCACCTCAGCGCCGCGGATCTGCGCGGGTCATTCTCCGGCCGCCTGGTCCGGTTGGCGCCGCTCGCCGCCGAGCACGCCGAGGGCCTGGTCGCGGCAGCCAGCGACGCCGACATGTTCGCCTGGATGCCACTGGACATGGCCGCCTCCTCCGACGCGCTGAGGCAGTGGCTGACCGAGTCACTTGCGCTCGCCGAGGCAGGCAGCGCGGTGCCCTACGTGATCCTGTCGGCCGAGGACGGCCGGCCGCTGGGCTCGACGCGCTTTCTCGAGTTGCGCTTCGAGCACCTGCGGGCCGAGATCGGCTGGACCTGGGTGACCCGCCCGGCCTGGGGAACCGGCGTCAACGTCGAGACCAAGCTGCTGCTGCTCGAGCACGCCTTCGAGCGGGTCGGCCTGCGCCGGGTCGAGTTCAAGACCGACGCCCGCAACGCGCGCTCGCGCGGAGCGCTGACCGCGCTGGGCGCGAGCTTTGAGGGGATCCTGCGCAAGCACATGGTCGTCCGCGAGGGCGGGGCCCGGGATTCGGCCTACTTCTCAGTGATCGACGACGAGTGGCCGGCGGTCAAGGCGGGCCTCCAGGCCCGGCTCGCGAAGGCCACGGCCGCCGAGCCGACCGGCGAGTCCGGCCTGGAGACGGTCTAGCCTCAGACGCCGCATGACCTCCGGCACCGCTCGGCGGATGAGAAGCGCGGCGCTGGCCGCATCGCTGTGCGTGGCCCTGGGGGTTACGACGGCTGCTTCCGCCACGGCCGCGTCCCCCGCGGCAGCCCCCGCCACGGCCGCCTCCGCCACGGCCGTCCCCGCCACGGCCGTCCCCGCCGCGACGGCGACGATCGCGGTGGCCGGCGCGGCCACCGTCGCGCACGGGTCACGCGTGCTCGGGCCGGCGCCCGCGGGCCAGATCATCCACATGACGGTGACCCTGCGCCCGCGGGATCGCGCCGCCCTGATGCGGTACGCAACCGCCGTCTCGACGCCGGGCTCGCCGCTGTACCACGCCTACCTGAACCCCGGGCAGTTCGCGGCCCGCTTCGGCGCGCCCGCGCCGCGGATCGCCACCGTCTCCCGCTGGCTGCGCGCTCGCGGCCTTGAGCCGGCCGCGGTGAGCCGCGGCGGGCTGTCGATCGCCGTCACGGCCACCGCCGGCCGCCTGCAGCGCGCCCTGGGCATCTCGCTGAACCGCCTCGCCCTGCCCGCCGGGCGGCGCGCGCTGGCCGCCCGCGCCGCTCCCGTCGTCCCTGCGGCGGTCGCCGGGGCGGTGCAATCGCTCGTCGGTCTGGACACCGTCTCCCGGCGCCCGCTGCTGCGCCGGCCGGCGCGCATCCCCCGGCTGCTGCGCGCACGATCCCCGCGGGCGACCGCCCACGTGGTCACCGGAGGCCCGCAGCCCTGTACCGCGGCGAGCTCGGCCGCCGCCGCCCAGAGCGCCTACACGGCGGACCAGATCGCCTCGGCCTACGGTTTCTCCGGTCCCTATACCGCCGGAGACCTGGGCGCCGGGGTGACCGTGGCGATGTACGAGCTCGAGCCGGTCAGCACCTCGGACCTCGCCGCCTATCAGGCCTGCTATGGGCTGCACAGCGACATCTCGTTCACGCAGGTCGACGGGGGCGCGGGCGCCGGGAGCGGGAGCGGAGAGTCGGCCCTTGACATCGAGAACCTCATCGGCCTGGCCCCCGCCGCGCACGTGATCGTCTACGAGGGCCCCAACTCGAGCTCGGGGAGCCCCGGCGCCGGCCCCTACGACATCTTCTCGGCCATCGTCAACCAGGACCGTGCACAGGTGGTGAGCGTCTCCTGGGGCGAGTGCGAGGCGGCGCTCGGCGCCACCGACGCCCAGGCTGAAAGCAACCTGTTCGCGCAGGCCGCGGTCCAGGGCCAGACGATCGTGGCCGCCGGCGGGGACAGCGGAGCCCAGGACTGCAACACCTCCGGTCAGCTCCCCCAGACCCAGCCCGCCGTCGATGACCCGGCCAGCCAGCCGCTGGTCACCGGCGTCGGCGGGACGACGCTCTCGGCGCTGGGCCCGCGCCCGACCGAGAGCGTCTGGAACCAGGCCGGGACGGTCGCCACCGCAGCGCTGCAGCCCGGCGCCGGCGGCGGTGGTGTGTCGGGCTTCTGGGCCATGCCCCTCGCGCAGCGCAGCGCGGCCGCCGGCCTCGGCGTGCTGGGGCCCGGCGCAAGCGGCGCTCCGTGCCGCGCCAGCGGCGGATACTGCCGTGAGGTCCCCGACGTGGCCGTCGACGCCAACCCGACCACCGGCTACCTCATCTACTGGAACGGAGACGGGTCCACGCCGGGGCAGCCGGCGGGCTGGCAGGTGATCGGCGGCACGAGCGGAGGAGCGCCGGTGGTGGCCGCCCTGATGGCGCTCGCTGATTCCTCCCCGGGGTGCGCCCACGGCCCGATCGGCGACGCGCTGCCCGGTCTGTACCGGGCCGCGGGATCGGGGTACGGCGCCGACTTCAACGACGTTCAGAGCGGCAACAATGACTTCACCGGCACCAATGGCGGCCAGTACGCCGCGCGTCCAGGCTACGACGAGGCCTCGGGGCTTGGATCGCCCAACGCCGCAGCCCTCATCTCCGCGCTGTGCGCCAACACGCTGCACCTCGACGCCCCGGGCAACCAGGTCTCGGCCGCGCACGCCGCGGTGACCCTGCACCTGCACGGCGGTGATGCGCCGGGGACCGCCTTTCACTACTACGCCCGCGGGCTCCCGCCCGGCCTGCGGCTCGCCGCGGGGAGCGGGATCATCAGCGGCGCTCCCACCCGCCACGGACGCTACGCGGTCACCGTGGCGGCGGTCGACGCCAGCGGCGCGATCAGCCGGCGCCTGGTCTGGACGGTGGGTACCCCTGCCGTGGTCGGCAACGCGAGCCTGAACGGGACGCGCCGCGACGCCCCGGTGCTGTCGCTCGCGGCCTCGGCGGGGAGGGGCTCCCCGGCTCTATCGGTGCTGCGGCTCACGCTGCCCGGCACGCTGACCCTGGACTCGGTGCGTGGCGTTGTCGTCCGTTCGGGGCGGCGGCGCATTGCCGTCCGCCCGCGCCGCGCCGGGCGGACGCTGATCCTCACGCTGCGCCGGCCCGCCCACGGAATCACGGTGACCGTCGGGCCGCGCGGGCTGAGCCTGGTCGCCGGCCGCGGGGCACGCGCGGTGCGCGGCGGCGCGGTCACGATCCTGCTGACCGACGCCAGCGGCGGGCGCTCCGGCGTGCGGATCGTGCCCCGGGTGCGCTCGTGACCCGCCTGTCGGGCTCCTGCCAGGCCGACATTTCGTACCCGATCGAACGCTGCTTCGCGGTGGCGGCCGACGTCGAGCACGCTCCGCAGTGGCAGCGGACACTCACCGCGCTGGAGGTGCTCGAGCGCGACAGCCACGGCCGCCCGCTCGTCGCCGACACCGTCAACGACGCACGGCTGCGCTCGATCCGCTGCCGTGTGCGCTTTGCCTACGCGCCGCCGCACCGCGTCACCTGGACGATGGTCTCCTCCGAGGATCTGGACGGGATGGACGGCGGCTGGGAACTTGAGGCGATCGGCCCCGACCGCACCCGGGTCACCTACACGCTGTCCGTCGACCCGGGGCCGGTGGGGATTCTCGCCCGCCCCCTGGAGCGAGCGATCCGCCCAATCGTGATGGGCCACCAGGCCGAGGAGCTCGCCCGCGAGGTCGCCGCCCGCGGCTGATCGGCACGGAGCGGCCGCGGGTCCCCGAACGACCACGGATCCCCGAACGACCACGGATCCCCGAACGACCACGGATCCCCGAACGACCACGGACTCTCGAGCGACCGCGGACCCTCGAGCGACCGCGGACCCTCGAGCCGCCGCGGACCCCCCTCATTCCGGTGAGCTGTCCAGATAGCGCCGGGCCACGTCGCGCAGCACGGCGATCATCATCCGCGCCGCCGGGGAGAGGCCGGGCCCGCTCGGGGTGGCCACCGTCACCTTGCGCGCCGGGCTGGATGGGGACAGCGCCCGGACGACGATCCCGGGATGGATCCGGGTCAGGGCCAGCCGGGGGATGAGAGCGACCCCGACGCCGGCCGCGACCAGGCCCTGGATCGTGTCGTAATCATCGGATTCGAAGGCGACGTAGGGCTCAAAGCCGGCGGCCAGGCAGCAGCGCACGACGTGGCGCGAGCAGGCACTGGAGGCCGAGGTCTGGACCCACTGCTCATCGCGCAGGTCGCCGATGGTCAGGGCCGGCTTGCCGACCAGCGGGTGCTCGGCCGGCAGCGCCGCGTGCATGGGGTCCTCAAGGAGCGTCACCGAGCGCAGCCCGGCCCCGGGGCGCTCGCGCATCCCGGCGAACTCGAACAGCAGCGCGAGGTCGAACTCTCCGGAGCGCAGCCGCGGGCCGATGCGCTCGGGCTCGTCCTCGGCCAGGGTGAGCCGCACCTCGGGATGGGCCTGGCGGAAGCGGGCGACGGCGAGCGGCATCAGCGTCGCCCCTGCCGAGGGGAATGAGGCCACGCGCAGACGGCCCGAGCGCACCCCGAGCACCGCGGCGAGATCCGCCTCCGCCGCCTCGACCGCGGCGAAGATCGTCTCGGCGTGGGCCAGGAGCACCTCGCCGGCCGCCGTCGGGCGCACGCCCCGCCGGTCGCGCACCGCGAGGGTTGCTCCGGTCTCCGCCTCCAGCCGGGCGACCGACTGCGAGACCGCGGACTGGGTGTAGGCGAGCGCCTCGGCGGCGGCCGAGAACGAGCCCCGCGCCATGACCTCGCAGAACACGTGCAGGCGCCCCATGTGCAGCATTAGCAAATCTTATTAGACCGATGATCAGGTTCACTAGTCGTGATGGCAGGAGGATGCGATCGTTCGCTCGAATTCGCCTCGGCGAAGCCAGTTTTCTGCTGCTCACAACGAATCGGAGACCCCGATGGCCATCAACGCGATCATCTCCTACGACGACTCGCTCAGCGACCACGACGCCCTGATGTTCGGGCACGTCCTCAGCGAGATCGGCGCCCGCCTGACGCTCGCCTACGTCCGTCACACCACCCGTGACCGGCCCGACCACGAGCGCCTCGACGCCGGCGCCGCTGATGCCCTGCTGGCCCGCGGCGCCGCGTGGCTCCAGGACGCCTCGGCCGAGAGCCGGGTCGTGCTCAGCGGCTCGACCGCCGAGGGCCTGGCCTGGCTGGCGGCGAACGAGCCAGCCGACGTCGTCGTGTTCGGCTCTGAGTACCGGACCCCGCACGGACACGTGTCGACCTGCCGCTCGGCGCAGCGCCTGCTCGAGCGCAGCCCGGCCGCGGTCGCCATCGCGCCGGCCGGCTATCGGGTCTCCCCGCGGGAGATCGCGACCGTCGGCGTGTTGCCCGGGACCGCCGACGAGGCCGCGATCGAGACGGCCTTCTCGATCGCCGCCCGGCTCGAAGCCTCCGTGGTGGACCGCGCCCACAACGTCGACCTGCTCATCGTCGGCTCACGGCGCGACGCCGCCGAGGGCGTGGTCTCGATCAGCGCCAGCGCTCAGAACGCGATCGAGGATGCGACCTGCCCCGTGCTCGTCGTCGCCCGCGGCGTGGCGCTGCATTTCGACACGCTCGTCACAGCCTGACGCGGCCCGTCCGCGGCCGGAGCCCGGTTCCCGCCGCGCGCGACGGGGCCGCGGGCGGCGAGCATCACCAAGGCCGGAGCGGGCGGGGCGGCTAACGTCCCGCCCCGCCGTGCGCACCCTGCTCATCTCCGACCTGCATCTGGGCAATCGCGGCCGCCGCGACGTGCTGCGCGAGCCGGCCGCACTGGCGCGGCTCGTGGCCACGCTGGACGGCGTGGACCGGCTCGTCCTGCTCGGCGACACGCTGGAGTACCACGGTCGCCACGCCGAGCGAGCGCTGCTCGCCGCCGAGCCCGTGCTGGAGGCGATCGGGGCCGCGATGGCCGGTCGCGAGATCGTGCTGGTGCCCGGTAACCACGATCACGACCTGATCCGACGCTGGGTGCGCGACCGCGGTGACCGGCTCGGCGTCGAGGAGATTGTCGCGCCCGGCGCCTCCTCCGGCCTGGCCCGGGTCCTCGCCGCCCTGGCCCCGGCGCGGGTGACCGTCCGCTACCCGGGGGTGTGGCTCGCCCCCCGGGTGTACGCCAGCCACGGCCACTACGCCGATCGCCAGCTGCGCCCGGAGTCAGCCATCGGCCGGCTGCGCCGCCGCCGGCCGGCCTCGGTCGGGCCGGCCGGGTACGAGCGTGATCACCGCCTGCGCCCGGCTCGCCGGCGACGCCGGACCGGCCTGGCCGGCGCGGTCGCCCGGGTCCGCGCGCGTGTGCTGTTCACCCTGCCCCCGCTCCTGCTGCGCCCGCGCACGGCCCCGCTCATCGCCCGGACGCTCGATCGCCAGATGCGCCACCACGCGATACCGGCCCAGCTCCGGGTGCTCGAGGACCTCGGGATCGACGCCGATTACGCCATCTTCGGCCACGTGCACCGCCTTGGCCCGCTCCCCGGGGAGAACCGCGCGCCGTGGGGGACGCAGCCGATGGTCCTGAACACCGGCAGCTGGCAGTACGAGGCGCTGCTGGCCGGCCGCGGCAAGCCTCCGAATCCGTACTGGCCCGGGGGCGCCGTGCTGATCGAGGACGAGCGTCCCCCACGAGCCATCGGCCTGCTCGACGACCTGGCCCGAGCCGGGTGGGACCCCGGCGCGACCTCGGCCGGGCCGCTCGCCCGTCCTGCGCTCGGGGCGGCGGGGCAGCGTGACGGTGCCGGCCGGCCCGGGGCGGCGGGGCACCGTCACGCGCACCGGGAGACCGAGACAGCTACCGTGGGCGGGACATGCCCAAGCTGTTGTTGTGGACCCAGGCCCTGATCGTCGTCTTCGTGTTGGCGGGCATCGTGATCGCCGTCACCCGCCTGGTCTGAGCCAGCAACCTCGCCGGGCCTGAACCGGCGACCTCCGTCGTCTGAACGGGCGATCTCCCGTCGTCTGAACCGGCGACCGGCGCTGGCCTGAACCGGCGGCCGCGCCCAGTCCGCCGGTATCGTGCGCGCCATGATCGGAGCGATCATCGTCGGCACCGACGGCTCTGACACCGCGGCCATCGCCGTCGGGGAGGCGATCGGCATCGCCCGCGCGCTCAGGGCCCGGCTGACCGTCGTCAGCGCCTATGAACCGGTGCCCGAGGGACGGCTGCGGGACGAGCGGCTGGCGGCGCCCTCCGACGTGCAGTGGGCGTTCAATCCCCGCGAGGATGTGCTCGCACTGCTCGACGAGACGGCCCGTCAGGCCCGCGAGGCCGGGGTGACCGTGGTCGACACCGTGGCCCGCGTGGGGGACGCGGCCGACGCGATCGTGGACGTGGCCGAGGAGCAGCGCTGCGACCTGATCGTGGTCGGCAACAAGGGGATGACCGGGGCCACCCGCTTCCTGCTGGGCTCGGTGCCCAACAAGGTCTCGCACCATGCCCCCTGCTCGGTGCTGATCGTCCGCACGACCTGACGCGGGTCAGGGGACGCGACCAGCGAAGGCCGGGCTGATGACCGGACGGCGCGAGGTCGCGTTGGCGGCGTTGACGATGCCGTAGCCGTAGTCCATGTTCGGTGACGAGCCACCGAGCGGCGTCGCGGTCTCCTCCAGTCGCGTGAGCAACGCCGCGGGCGACGGATGGCGCCCGATCACGCCGCTGGCGATGACCAGCGCCGCGGTGGCGCTCACCTCGGGCGCGGACATCGAGGTTCCGATGTAGTAGCCGGGATAGCCAAAGCGCCCCCAGCGGGGCGGCGTCAGGGTGAGCTGCGAGATCGACGGCAGGCCCCGGTCGGGATGGCACAGCGGATCGGCGGGCATGATCGCATCGCTGCCGCCGCCGGGCGCGACCAGATCCAGCCCGGTTCCGCCGTTGGAGTAGTCGGCCAGGCACACGTCGCGTGTCGTGGCCCCGACCGAGATCACCCCACGAGCGCGGGCCGGATAGGCGATCTCCGAGGCCTGATCGTTGCCGGCCGCGCCCACCACGACCACGCCGCGCGCGTGCGCGTAGCTGATCGCCGAGACGATCTCCGGGATGTCGGAGGCGGAGGACACCTCGTTGGGCAGGAACTCAAGGCTCAGGTTGATGATCTGCGCGCCGTGATTGACCGCGTAGCGGATCGCGCGGGCGATCGTGACCTCATCGCCCAGGCCGCTGGCGTCCAGGATCCGCACCGGCATGATCGTCGCGCCGTAGGCCAGCCCGGTCAGGCCGACGCCGTTGTTGGTCGCCGCGGCGATGATGCCGGCCACGAACGTGCCGTGACCGTTGCGGTCCAGGGGGAACTTGTTGTGGGCCACGAAGTCGTACGGGTCCACGAACCGGGTGCCGCGGAAGTCCGGCGACTGGTGAAACTGCTTCCAGTTGCGGTACGCGATCCCGGAATCCAGCACGGCGACGGTCACCCCCCGGCCTCCCGGGTGACGGGCGCCGAACAGATTGCCCCATGCGTCAGGCGCATCGACCCCGGTGAGCGGCAGCAGGTTCCACTGCATCTTCTGCCAGCCCTGGGCGACGTGACCGCGGCCGGGATCGTTGGGAATCCACGCCCCGGCTTGGTGCGCGATGTAGTCCGGCTCCGCGTAGGCGATCCCGGGCTGGCGGCGCAGCCGCGCGATGGTCGCCGAGACGCTCTGCCCGGGGCGCAGTCGAAGCACGCGGGAGCGCGGCGCCGAGGCCGGACCGGCCTGCCGCACGCCCATCCGACGGTAGGCGGCAGCGGCGCGCATCGACCCGCTCAGGCTGCGGTAGCCAACGATCACCTCGCCGGGCCGCCACGCCGGGGCGGCCAGGATCCGCGCCGGGGGGCGCGCCGGGCCCAGGACGGACCGGCCCGGAGTGGTCGTGTGCGCCGCCGCCGGCGAACCGGCCGCCCCCAGGGCGAGCGCGAGCGCGCTCGTCATGGTGACGGCGACGCGGCGGGGGGTCATGGCGGAAGGAGACACGGATACGGACCGAGCGGGAGCGAAGGCCCGGAAATCAGGCGTCGCGCCCGCGACTGATGCTTAAGACATCATCGGCAGTACCGAAGTTGCCCCATCTGAACGGTATCGACATCAACTCGCACACTTCGACGGTCGGCTCGCGCCTCATTCCCGGGGATGAGTACTTCATGCGCCTGGCCCTGCGCGAGGCCGAGCGCGCCGTCACCCATGACGACATCCCGGTGGGCGCGGTGGTCGTCCGCGCCGGCGAGGTGATCGCCGCCGGCCACAATGAACGCGAGCTGCGCGAGGACCCGACTGCCCACGCGGAGATCGTCGCGCTGCGCGAGGCTGCGCGCGTCCTCGGAAGCTGGCGGGTGCTCGACAGCACCCTGTACGTGACGCTGGAGCCGTGCGCGATGTGCGCGGGCGCGATCGTCCTGGCCCGCGTTCCGCGGGTCGTGTTCGGCACCACCGACCCCAAGGCGGGGGCGGCCGGCAGCGTGATGGATGTCCTCGCCCAGCCGGCGCTGAACCACCGCCCGGAGGTGACCGCCGGCGTCCTGGCCGGGGAATGCGCCGCCCAGCTGCGCGCCTTCTTCGCCGCGCGACGTTGACCGGACGCCTCCGCCGCCCGCCGCCGGCGGCGGCGAAACGCCACCGGGCGCGACCGTCTAACTTTGTCCCGCTGCACCTTGGAGAGGTGGCAGAGCGGTTGAATGCGCCGGTCTCGAAAACCGGTATGGGCTTTCAGTCCATCGGGGGTTCGAATCCCCCCCTCTCCGTTCAGTTCCTGGGTTTCCCCTGCATCGGTCGGGGATTGGGGCGGTCGGGAGACCGCTGCGGAGGGTGGGTCGCGTGGGTCAACGCGGGCCAGCGTAGGCCCCCGTTTCACGCAGTTCATTCCCTTTTCATTCCCTTTTTCGCGCCTCGACGAGCGCCGTCTGGGCGCGCGTTTGAGCCGGCGGCGGGAGCGGGCCCGGGGCCCTCCGCTCCGTTGGCTTAAACGAGAAAGACCCGGGTTGCCGCCCAGGTCTTTTGGTCCTTCATAGGCGCTTCCGCGCCGAACAAGTGATCTGCGGAGCAGTTTACCCGCGCCAAGGACGGACTCCAAGCGCGGCCGGGATCTGTTGCGCCTCCTTCTGGTGATGAGCTGAGGCCTCCGCGAGTTCCTGCGTCTCGTTGCGCCGGGGCTGGCGATGGCATTCAGCCACACCCCCACGTCGATACTCTCCGCCGCCTCCGTCGCCGGAGCGGGTCGATGAGCCACACCGCGATCGCCGCCGCGCTCGCCTT
>DASSZP010000098.1:0-10396 GCA_035713465.1 Solirubrobacteraceae bacterium
GTCTAGTTGTGCTGCCCTGCGGGCTCCCGCGGGCGGGTGAAATGGGCGAGGATGTGGTGGTTGCCTGCTGACGCCGATCCGTTCTTGGTGCCTGTGCGCCCGTGTCTAGTTTGGCGTGGGAGCTTCCCCCGGATCCCCGGACTGCCGCTGTGAGCGCGACCATCAGACTCGTCTGTTCTGGAAGCTCCTGCAGGCAACGGTCCTGTCCGTGATCGATTGCAGGAGGCTGTGGGGTGGAAACGATTTATGAGCGCGTCGGCGCGCTGGATGTGCACAAGGCGCAGGTCACCGCGTGCGTGCGGGTCCCGGATTCTGCAGGGCGCCGTGAGCCGGCGCTGGCAGAGTTTCAGACCACGGTCGCGGGCCTGGTGGCGTTGCGTGACTGGCTGGCGGCATATCGCGTGACGCATGTCGCGATGGAAGCCACCGGCGTGTATTGGCAGCCGGTGTGGCACATCCTGGAAGACGACTTTGAGCTGACGCTCTGCAACGCCCGGCACGTCAAACAGGTCCCGGGTCGAAAAACCGACGTGTCTGACGCGCAATGGCTCTGTCAGCTGATGGAGGCCGGCCTTCTGCGAGGCAGCTTCGTGCCGCCAAAACCCCAACGCCAGCTGCGGACTCTGACCCGATATCGCAAGACGCAGATCGCTGAGCGTCAACGCGAAGCCAACCGGCTGCACAAAGCACTGGAGGACACCGGCATCAAGCTTGACTGCGTCGCCACCGACATTCTCGGCAAGTCCGGCCGGGCGATGCTCGACGCGCTCGTTGCAGGCACGACCGACCCTGAGATCCTCGCCGACCTCGCCAAGGGCCGCCTGCGCGCGAAGATCCCGGCGCTCAGAGAGGCGCTTGAGGGCCGCTTTGAAGCGCATCACGCGCTGGTCATCGGCGCGATCCTCGCCCACCTCGATTTCCTTGACGAGCAGATCGCCCGGCTGTCTGACGCGATCGAGGACCAGCTTGGCCCTTTCGGCATGGGCGTCGAACTGGCCAGCAGCCTGACCGGCGTCGCCCGGCGCACCGCCGAGGTCATGGTCGCTGAGATCGGAATCGACATGACCGTGTTCCCGACCGCCCGGCACCTCGCGTCCTGGGCCGGCGGCTGTCCCGGCAACGACCAATCCGCCGGCAAACGCCGATCCGGACGCACCCGCAAAGGCAGCAAATGGCTCGGGATCGCACTCGAAGAAGCCGCCCTGGCCGCGACCCGCTCCAAAAACACATATCTCGCTGCCCAATACCAACGCCTACGCCCCCGCATCGGGCACGGCCGCGCGCTCGGAGCCGTCAAACACTCGATGCTGATCGCCTACTGGCACATGTTCACCACCGGCGAGACCTACCGCGAACTCGGCGGCGACTACTTCCAACGCCGCGACCCCGAACGCGCCACCAAACGACTCGTCGCTCGCCTCCAACAACTCGGACACGCCGTCACCCTTCAACCAGCCGCTGCTTGATCCCAAAGTCATTTCCCATCAGGCCGGCCGGCGATGGTCCGCCCGGTGGCGCCGGAGGTTGCCATGAGCCAGAATGCAGGTGACATGGACTGCGAGCGCAAGCCGATGCGGGCCGACGCCGAGCGCAACCGGCAGCGGCTGATCGCCGCGGCCACCGAGATGTTCTGCGCCCGGGGCCTGGAGGTCGGCGTCGGTGAGATCGCCGAACACGCCGGGGTCGGCCGGGGGACGTTGTTTCGCAACTTCCCCACCAAGGAGCACCTGATCGCGGCCATCGTCGTGCAGCGAATGGGCGAGATGGCCGAGCGCGGCCGCGCCCGGCTGCACGACGATGACCCCGGTGAAGCGCTGTTCACCCTGCTGAACGAGACGGTCGGAGCCGAGCAGCAGACCGACCGGGCGCTGTTCGAGGCGCTCGACGACGAGTGGATGGACAACGAGGAGATCCGCGCCGGGCACGCCGAGCTGATGGCCGTGCTCGACGCGCTCGTCGCCCGCGCCCAAGAGGCGGGGACGATCCGCTCAGACGTCACGGCGATCGACGTCCTGTGCATGACCAAGGGGGTGTGTGAGGCCTCACGGCACTTCGCGCACCTCGACCCCGGCATCACCGCTCGGCAGCTCGAGCTCGTCCGCGCTGCGCTGACCGACACCAGCAACCGCTGGCCGGTCGGCCCCGGGTCCGCCGCCGCTGCGGTATCCGGCCGCGCGGTCTAGCTCAGCTCGGCCGGCTCGACGCGCTCGGCTCCCGCGTCGGTCCAGCGGAACAGGGCCGGGGTGCTGACCACGCCGGCGCGAATCCCGCTCTGAAAGTCGGCCTTGATCCGCGCCTGCACCGCCTCGCTGCGCCGGTCGCCGTCAAAGCGCTCGACGTCGAGCCCGAGCCCGCGGGCGCGCTCCCACAGGTGTGGATCCTCAAGCCGGGCCTGGTCGGCCATCAGCGCGTCGTGCATGGGCCAGAACGCGCCCTGGCGACCCGCCGCCTCGGCGGCCGCGGCCGCGGCCCACGCCCGGGGGTGGCTGGAGCGCACGGGAAAGTGGCGAAAGATGACCCGAAAGCCGGCCAGGGCCGGCCGCAGGTGCAGGGCGGCGCAGAACGGGCACTCGTAGTCGGCGTACTCGATCAGCAGCGGCGCACCCTCGGGTCCGCGGACGTGGTCATCCGGCGCCGGGGCGGGGACGGGCGCCGAGCCGAGCTCGCTCACCCGACGGATCCGGTGCTCAGCGCGCGTCGAGCGCGTCGAAGATGAGGTTGGCCCCGGGCAGGTCGCCCGGTGACGGGGCCTGATAGCTCCACTGCACGACGGCGTCGGGACCAGTGATGATCAGCGCCCGCTGGGGAAAACCGCCCGGGTGATAGACGCCGAAGGCGCGGCACACCTCACCCTTGGGCTCGAAGTCCGACAGCTGCTCGATGCTGACGCCGAGCTTCTCCTGGAACGCGGTCTGGGCCGGGGCCGCGTCGCACGAGACGGCGTACATCACCGCGCCGCGTTCGCGCAGGTCGCCGAGCACCTCCTCGTAGAGGTTCAGCTGATCGGTGCAGACCGGGCTGAAGGCGAAGGGATAGAAGACCAGGACGGTCGTCGTCCCCTGCAGGTCGGCGCGTGTGAACTCGCTCCCGTCGCCCCGTCGCAGGGTGAACTCGGGAGCCGGCTGCCCGGCCTCGATCAACGGCGCAGTCCGAGCTCGCGGATCAGCGTCCGGTAGCGCTCGAGGTCTGAGCTCTGCAGGTAGTTGAGAAAGCGGCGGCGGCGGCCGACCAGCATCAGCAGACCGCGACGCGAATGATGGTCCTTGCGGTGGGTCCGCAGATGCTCGGTGAGCAGGTTGATCCGCTCGGTCAGCAGCGCGACCTGCACCTCGGTCTTGCCGGTATCGGTGTCGCTGTCACCGAACTGGGTGATCAGTTCCTGCTTGCGCTCAGAAGTCAGATTCATGCGGCCGGTCAGGCTAGCAGAGCGCCGCGGCGATCAGCGCCCGCCGATCCGTCGCGAGCGTGTGACATCGCCGGGCCGGCCGGCGATCAGCACCCGCAGATCGCCCGCGTGCGCGCGACATCGTCGTGCATCTGCGCGATCAGCGCCTCGATGCTGTCAAAGCGCTTCTCGCCGCGCAGCCGCTCCAGGAACTCCAGGCGTAGCTCGGTGCCGTAGAGGTCGACGTCGCGGTCGAGCAGGTAGGCCTCGACGAGCAGCGAACGGCCCGCCCCGAAGGTCGGGCGCACACCGATGCTGACCGCCGCGCAGGCGTCGGGGGTACGGGCGGCGTAGACCCCGTGGCCGGGGCAGACGAGATGCTCGTCGGGCACGAGGTTGGCGGTGGGAAAGCCGAGCGTGCGTCCCCTCTGGTCCCCCGGGACGACCTCGCCGCGCATGATGAAGGGCGCCCCGAGGAAGCGCGCGGCGGCGCCGACGTCGCCGGCCAGGATCAGCCCGCGGATGTGGCTGGAGGAGACGATCTCCCCGTCGGCCTCGACCAGCCTGACGACGCGGGTCGCAAAGCGTCCGTCGGCGGCCAGCAGCGCGGTGTCCCCGCTGGCCTTGTGCCCGAAGCGGAAGTTCTCCCCCACCGAGACGTGCGTGGCCCCGAGCCGGCCGAGCAGGACGTCGTCGATGAACGCCTGCGCGCTCTGGGCGGCGAAGGTCTCGTCGAAGGGGATGACCACCAGTTCCGAGACGCCCAGCGAGGCGATCAGCTCAGCCTTGGTGTCCAGGGTGGTGAGCAGGCGCGGCGTCGCCTCGGGGCGGGTGACGGCCAGCGGGTGGGGCTCGAAGGTGAGCACCGTGTCGCTGCCGGCGATCACCTTGCGGTGACCGAGATGGACTCCGTCGAACTCACCCACGGCCACGCGGCGCGGGCGGGGGGCGACGTCGGCGAGCATGGTCACGTCCATGGCCAGGACAGGCTACGGACCCGGGCGGGAGGTCGGCGGCTGGCCGGCGATCATCCCCGCAGGCCGAGGATCGGCTTCAGGGTGCCGGGTTCACGGCCCGGCTCGGCCAGGGCGACCAAGCCGGCGGGATCGATCAGCCGTACCGGGCCCGCCACCGCGGCGAGTCCGGCCGGCCGGGCGACAGCCTGGCCATGGCCGGCGCGGGCGCCGGTCTCGGCGTCGAGCGCGACCGCGGGCAGGAAGTCCAGCGCCGTGTCGAGCGCGATCGGGCGCTCGGGGTCGGCGTCGGCGACGTCAAAGGCGCCGATCCGGGTCCGGCGCAACGTCTCGCAGTAGGCGTCACCGAGGTCGGCGATCAGGCTGCGCACATAGGTCCCGGCCGAGCACTCGATCGTAAACGAGCGCCGGTCGCCGTCGCGCCCGGTCTCGGTGAAGGCGTAGACGTGGACCTCGCGCTCGGCCAGCTCCGGCGTCTCACCGGCCCGGGCCAGCGCGTAGGCGCGCCGGCCGCCGACCTTGACGGCCGAGTAGGCGGGCGGGCGTTGGCGGATGGTGCCGGTGGGCAGCTCGAGCTCGCCGGCGGGTACGACGCCGGTCTCGGTGATCTCGCCCTCGGGGTCATGGGTGCTGGACACGGCGCCGAAGCGCGCCGTGGTCTCATAGCGCTTGGGCAGCCCCATGAGAAAGCGCTGGGCGCGGGTGGCGCGGCCGACGAGCACGAGCAGCAGGCCGCTCGCGAACGGGTCCAGCGTCCCCGCGTGGCCGACCTTGGTCTTGCGCGGCAGGGTGCGCCGCACGCGGGCGACGACGTCATGGGAGGTGATCCCCACGGGCTTGTCGTAGAGCAGGACGTAGTCGTCGGGCATCCGCCGAGCAGCGTAGTGCCCGGAGACCCCGCCGCTCGAGCCCGCTCGGTCGGCGCGCGCCCACCGCCAGGTTGGCGGATCTCCTGCGTTAATGGCATGGGATTCGCCAACCAGCGGGCGCAGAGGACCGGGTGGCCTTCAGAGCTGCGCGGAGACCTGGTCGCGCAGGAAGGCCACGAGCTCGTCGTGGGAGAGCCCGGTGGTGAAGCCGGCCGCCTGGCGGTGCCCGCCTCCGCCCTGGGCCCTCGCGATCGCCGAGACGTCGACGCGGGCGTCGGAGGCGCGCAGGGAAACCTTGCGCAGGCCGTCCTGGGCCGGGTTCATCTTGTCGCGCACGAGCGCAGCCACGGCGGTGCCCTGGACGGCGCGCAGGTGGTCGACGACCCCCTCGGAGTAGCTCTCCTCGGCGTCGGAGGCGGCGAAGTCCGACGCGCTCAGCGCGGTCATGGTCAGCCGGCCGCCGTCGTAGCGCTCGACGTTGGCCAGGCCCCGGGCCAGCAGAGCGAGCTTGCCGTAGGGGACGCCCTCGTAGACGCGGCGGTACATCTCGTGGACATCGACGCCGGCATCGATCAGGTCGGCGGCCATCAGGTGCGCGCGGCGGCCGGTGTTCTCGTACATGAAGCGGCCGGTGTCGGTGATCAGCCCGACGTACAGCGCCTCGGCGACCAGCCGCGACGGCCGCACGCCCAGCTCGCCCATCAGGTCCCACACGACCTCGGCGGTGCACGACGCATCGGGCACGACCAGGTTGTAGGTGCCAAAGCGCGTGTTGTCGTGGTGATGGTCGATGTTGAGCAGGTGCACCTCGGGCCGGCGGAACGCCTCGGCGGGGTTGCGGTCCAGGTTGCCGCAGTCCAAAAACACGACCGTGCGCTCGTCCAGGTCATCGGGGGGCTCGGAGACGAGGTCGTCGAGCGGGAAGAAGCGGTACTCCTGGGGCAGCGGGAACTCATGGGCGTCGATGAACATCAGGCAGTCCTTGCCGATCTCGGTGAGGATGCCGTGCATCGCGACCAGCGAGCCGAGCGCGTCGCCGTCAGGGTTCTCGTGGGTGGCCACGACGAGCTTGGCGGCCGCTCTCAGCTCGGCCAGGACCAGGTCGCGGTCCGACGCGTGACCGTTGCTGCTCATCGCCGCTCGGGCCCCGGGTCGCAGGTGTGGCCGTGGCCGTTCATCGCCGCTCGGGCCCCGGGTCGGTGTCGACGCCGATCTCGCCCAGCAGCTCGGTGATCCGCATCCCGTGGTCGACGGAGGGGTCGTACTCGAAGTCGAGCGTCGGCGTGTGCTTGAGGATCAGCTCGGCGGCGAGGCGCCGCTGCAGATATCCGTGGGCCGAGCGCAGCCCGTCGATGCTCGCCTGGCGGGTCGGCTCGTCTCCGAGCACGCTCACATACACGCTGGCGTGGCGCAGATCGGGGCTGGTTTTGACGGAGGTGACGGTCACGAAACCGATGCGGGGATCCTTGAGGTCGGTGGCGATCGCGTCGCTGAGCACGGCCCGCATGGCCTCGTCGACGCGCCGCATGCGTGCGCGGCGCAATCCTACCCCTCCCCCGCGGCGACGAGCTGGCGCGTACTCATCCGCCCAGGTCCTTTACCGAGGCATACATGCGGCGCACCGAGGCGGCTTCGGGCCAGCGGGCCAGGACCCAGCGTTCCAGCTCATCGACAGACGCGGCGAGGCGGCGCAGCGACCCGCCGGTCAGGGCGGCGGTGAGCGTCGCGCGCTGCCACAGGTCCTGATGGCCGGTCTCGGCCACGGTGGCGCCCAGCCGTCCGTGCAGCTGCGCCTTGATCGAGCGCAGCTCCTGGCGCTTGGCCTTCAGACTCCCGGCATCGGGAAAGTGCAACTCGATCACGACCACGGCGACGAATCCGCCCGAGGCGGGCACAGGCCCGGTCAGGCCAGCTCGCGCTCGACCTGACGCGTGGCGTAGGTCTCGAGCACGTCGCCTTCCTTGACGTCGGCGTAGTCGCGCAGGACGACGCCACACTCGTAGCCGGCGCTCACCTCACGGGCGTCCTCGTTAAAGCGCCGCAGGCTGCCGATCTCACCGTCGTAGACGACCGTGCCGTCGCGGACCAGGCGGACCTTGGAGCCGCGGGTGATCGTGCCCTCGGTGACGTGGGTGCCGGCGATCGTGCCCACGCGCGAGGCGCGGAAGATCTGACGGACCTCGGCGCTGCCGAGCGATTCCTCGACCTCCTCGGGCTTGAGCATGCCCTGCATGGCCAGCCGCAGCTCGTCGATGGCGCGGTAGATCACCGAGTAGCTGCGGATCTCGACCCCCTCGCGCTCGGCGGCGGCGCGGGCGTCGCCCACCGGGCGCACGTTGAAGGCGAGGATGATCGCCTCCGAGGCGGCGGCGAGCATCACGTCGGACTCGGTCACCGCGCCGACGGCGCGGCGGATGATCTGGACCGAGACCTCGTCCTGGGGCAGCTTGGCCACCTCGTCCTCGATCGCCTCCAGCGAGCCGGCCACGTCGGCCTTGACGACCAGGTTGAGCTCGGCGATGTCGGATCCGAAGATGTTCTCCAGCGAGACGCGCTTGCCCGAGCCGACCCGGGCCAGCGATTCGGCCTTCAGGCGGGTGGCCCGCTCACCGGCGAGCTGGCGCGCGCGCCGCTCGTGGTCGACAACGCGGACGTGCTCGCCCGCCTCGGGGACGCCGTCAAAGCCGAGCACCTCGACCGGCTCACCGGGCAGGGCGCGGGCGATGCGCTCGCCGCGGAAGTCGTGCATGGCGCGGACCCGGCCCCACTGGGCGCCGGCCACGAGCGCGTCGCCGACCTCCAGGGTGCCGCGGCTGACCAGGATCGTGACCACGGGGCCGCGGCCGGGATCGAGCTTTGACTCGATCACGGTGCCCGAGGCGGGCACCGACGGGTTGGCCTTGAGCTCCTCGACCTCGGCCATCACGATGATCGTGTCGAGCAGGTCGCTGAGGCCCTCCTTGGTCTTGGCCGAGACGTTGACGAACTCGGTGTCCCCGCCCCATTCGACGGGCTGCAGGCCGAGCTGGGTCATCTCGGTGCGCACCCGGTCGGGCTGCGCGCCCTCCTTGTCGACCTTGTTGACGGCCACGAGCATCGGGACGCCCGCCTCCTTGGCGTGGTCGACGGCCTCCTGGGTCTGCGGCTTGACGCCGTCGTCGGCGGCGACCACGATCACCGCGATGTCGGTGACCTTGGCCCCGCGGGCCCGCATGGCCGTGAAGGCCTCGTGACCCGGCGTGTCCAGGAAGGTGACGGTGTGGGTGTCGTGGTGGACCTGGTAGGCGCCGATGTGCTGGGTGATGCCCCCGGCCTCACCGGCGGCCACCTCGGTCGAGCGGATCGCGTCCAGCAGTGAGGTCTTGCCGTGGTCGACGTGGCCCATGATCGTGACCACGGGCGCGCGCTCGACGAGATCCTCCTCGGCGTCATCGAACACCGGCTCGGAGATCGCCTCGTCCTCGGAGTGCACGATCTCGACGTCCTTGCCCAGCTCGACCGCGAGCACCTCGATCGTCTCGTCGGACAGCGTCTGGGTGAGCGTGCGCATCTCGCCCAGGGCCATCAGCTTCTTGATGATCTCCGAGGTGGAGACGTTGAGGTATTCGGCCACGTCCTTGACCGTCGAGCCCGAGTTGATCTGGACCGCGGCGGGACCGGTGTCGGTCTGCTTGGGACGCGATTCGGCCTCTTCGTCATAGACGCCGCGACGGCGGCGGCCGCGACGCTGGCGGCGCGGGGGCTGGTTGGACTGCGGAGGCCCGCCCCCGGCGCGGCGCGAGGCCTGGGAGTCGATCACGACGCGGCGCCGGCCGCCGGAGTTGGCGGGGGCACGCTCACCCTGCAGGGAATCTCGAGTCGGGCGTTGCTTGGGCTGATCGCCGGCCTTGCCCTGGCCGTCGCCGGACGTCTCGCCGGCCGCAGCGGCGCCGTCGGCCTTGGCCTCATCGGCGTGGCCGGTCGTCTTGCCGTTGGCGCCGCGCGCCGGAGCCTTGCCGTTGGCGGTCTTGCCGCCGCGCGCCGGAGCCTCGGGCTCGCGCGGGGGCGGCTTGGGCTGACCCTCGATCGCCGTCGGCGTGGCCGTCGGGCGCCCGGTGGCCTGCGGGCGGTTGGCGGCCGAACGCGGGTCGCGGGCCGCCGCGGGAGGCGGCGGAGCGGTGGCGGCGCGAGCCGCCTCGGCCGGCGTCTGGGCGACGGCGGGCGCCGGGCGGGCGGCCGTCGAGCCGCCGTTGGCCGCCTTGGCGGCGACCCGCGCGAGCACGCGGCGGGCCAGTGCCTCGTCGACCGAGGACGAGGGCGCGGTCACGTCGACGCCGGCTGACTGCAGCTGGGCGAGGACCTGCTTGGCCGGAACCCCCCGTTCCTTGGCGATTTCGTGGACGCGCTTGTTCATCTGATCAGTGAGTGTACGTCGGTCACGCGGTTGCGCTGTCGCCCTCGGCCTCCGGGGCGGAGGCGGCCGACGGGTCCGGCACGGCGACCCCGGGCTCGTCGCCGAGCTGGTCGGTGTCCTGGTCGGCCAGGGCCTGGTGGGAATCGATTCCGCAGTAGCGCGAGCCGGGCAGCGCGGCGTTGGGACAGCGACGCCCGTTGGAGAGGATCGCCGCGCAGCGACCCTGCAGGACGTCGTCCTCCTCGTAGCCGTGCTCGGCCTCCTCGGCGGCGAACTCGGTCTCGGAGCGGATGTCGATCCGCCAGCCGGTCAAGCGAGCGGCCAGCCGCGCATTCTGACCCTCTCGCCCGATGGCCAGCGACAGCTGATCGTCGGGGACGATGACCGTGGCCTGCTTGCCCGCGTCGTCGACGAGCACCTCGCGCACGCGCGCCGGGGAGAGCGCCTTGGCCACGAACCGGGCCGGCTCCTCGTTGTAGGGGATGATGTCGATCTTCTCGCCGCGCAGCTCGGAGACGACCATTCGCACGCGTGAACCGCGGGGGCCGACGCAGGCGCCGACCGGGTCGACACCGTCGACGTGGGAGACGACGGCGATCTTGGAGCGGTAGCCGGGCTCGCGGGCGACGCCGGTGATCTCGACCAGCCCGTCGGCGATCTCCGGGACCTCGAGCTCGAACAGGGACTTGATCAGCTCGGGGTCACGGCGCGAGACGATGATGCTCGGCCCCTTGGTCGAGTTCGAGACGTCCTTGATGACGGCCTTGATCCGCTG
>DASSZP010000099.1:0-2067 GCA_035713465.1 Solirubrobacteraceae bacterium
ACTTCCGGATGCCCGACGTGGCCAGCATCGGCCTCGGCGGAGGCAGCATCGTGACCGAGGATGGGGGCCGCGTCGGACCGTTCAGCGTCGGCTTCCGCATCGCCGACGAGGCGCTCGTCTTCGGCGGCCACACGCCGACTGCGACCGACGTCGCGGTCGCGGCCGGGCGCACTGCCGTCGGCGATCGCGCGCGCGTTGCCGGCCTGCCCCGGGACTTCGTCGAGCGGGCACTGCGCGAGATCGACGATCGCGTCGCGCGGCTGGTCGACTCGCTCAAGACCAGCTCCGGTGACGTGCCGGTCATCGTCGTCGGCGGCGGCAACATCCTCGTGTCCGGCACGATCGAGGGCGCCTCCATGGTAATTCGCCCGGAGCACGCGGCCGTCGCCAACGCGATCGGCGCGGCCATCGCCCAGGTGAGCGGCGAGATCGACCGCATCTACGCCATGGACGGACGGGGCCGTGACGAGGTGCTGGGCGCGGCGCGCGCGGAGGCGGTAAGCCTGGCCACCGAGGCCGGGGCCGATCCGGCGACGGTGGAGATCGTCGAGGTGGACGAGATCCCGCTCGCCTACCTGCCGTCGAGCGCGCTCCGGGTGCGTATGAAGGCCGTCGGGGAACTGAGGGGGTAGTCGACCGTGTGGTACGTGGACGCGGAGAAACTCGAGAACGTCGCCATCGGCGCCGGGATTCTGGGTACCGGTGGCGGCGGCAACCCGTACTACGGCAAGCTACATGTCCGGCGGCTGCTCGACGAGGGTGCGCAAGTCGCCGTTGTCGAACCCGCGGCGGTTCCCGACGACGCGCTGGTCGTGTCGGTCGGCGGGATGGGTGCGCCAACGGTCGGCATCGAGCGGATCGGTCGGGGCGACGAACCCCTGGTCGCGCTCCGCGCGCTCGAGGCGCACCTCGGCCGCCGGGCCACCCACCTGATCCCGGGCGAGATCGGCGGCGGCAACTCGACGCGCCCCATGGCAATCGGCGCGATGGCCGGGCTGCCGCTCATCGACGGCGACGGCATGGGCCGGGCCTTCCCCGAACTCCAGATGGACACCTTCGCGATCTACGGCGTCAACGTGACCCCGGCGGCGCTGGCCGATATTTTCCACAACACCGTCGTCTTCCCGCACCTGAAGGACGCGGTCACGCTCGAGCGCTACGCCCGGGCGGTCACGGTGCAGATGGGCGGCGCGGCCGGCTACGCCTTCCCGGCGATGAGCGGCGCGGAGGCGCGCCGAACCGCCGTCCCGATGACGCTGACGCTGGCCGAGCGCATCGGGGCGAACGTCCGCGCCGCCCGCCGGACGCATCGCAGCCCGGTCGACGCCGCGCTGGAGGTGACAGGGGGCCGCGTGCTGTTCCAGGGCAAGGTCGTCGACGTTCAGCGACGCATGGCCGCCGGCTTCGCCCGCGGCTCGCTGGCGCTCGACGGGCTCGCCGACGATCACGGCAGCCACATGACGGTCGAATTCCAGAACGAGAACCTGATCGCCCGGCATGACGGGGCGGTAGTTGCGGTCGTCCCCGACCTCGTCTGTCTGGTGGACATCGAGACGGCCGCGCCGATCACGACCGAGGTGGTGCGCTACGGGCTCCGCGTCGCCGTGCTCGGGATCCCCGCGCCAGCCATGTTGAAGACCGAGCGCGCGCTGGCGGTGATCGGTCCGGCGGCATTCGGCTTCCCGGAGGTCCCCTTCACCCCCCTGCCCGGCGTCAACGGCGGCGACATCCTCGCGAAGCGGGTCGGCGCGTCTCGATAAGCCGGGATCACAACGGCGGGGCCGTTTGGCCCCGCCGTCGTCGTGTCCGCTCCGTGGTCGTGCCTCGGGGTCAGTAGGCCATGGCGCGGCCGAGCATCTGCTGCAGCACGAAGATCAAGAGGATCGCGACCAGCGGCGAGAAGTCCATCATGCCGGCCGTCGGGAGCACCCGGCGCAGCGGCGCGATGATCGGCTCGGTGATCTGGACCAGGATCCGGGAGATTGAGCTGCTCATGGTCGGGTCGAACCAGGAGATCAACGCGCGGCCGATGATGGCGAACTCGAGCACGGTCAGGACCAGGTTGAG
>DASSZP010000100.1:0-72785 GCA_035713465.1 Solirubrobacteraceae bacterium
TGAAGGCCAGGATCCCGACGGCGAACATCGCCAGCGCCACGCGCGAGCGGCTCGAGAGGGTCGGCATGCGCCCGACCGGCAGCCCGATGAAGATGGTCAGGCCGGCGACGGCGCCGAGGACTGCGGTCTGTGCGAAGGACAAATGAGAAGCGGTGGTTAGGGAACCCTAATTTGCGCTGGGTTCAGCCTACCACTAGGTGTTCGCGTTGAGGTCCGGCAGCCCGAGCGAGGTCAGCCAGTTGCTGACCGTGATGTTCAGCTGCGTGAACTCCCCGGTGAAGATGAGCACGCCCATCGTGATCAGAACCGCCCCGCCCAGGCCGATGACCACCGGGTAGTAGCGCTTGATGACGGCGAAGGCCGAGGTGGCGGTGCCGAAGGCCAGGCCGGTGAGCAGGAAGGGAAGGCCGAGACCGAGGCAGTAGACGGCGAGCAGGATCGCGCCGTGCGAGGCCGAGTTCGAGGTCCCGGCCAGGCTGAGGATCGCTCCGAGGGTCGGGCCCGTGCAGGGCGTCCAGGCCAGCGCGAAGGCCGCCCCGGTGAGAGCGGGACCGCCGCGGCCGGCGCGCTGCATGAGCGCGCCGACGTGCCACTCGCGGCCGAAGGCGGGGATCAGCGGGGCGAGGATGAACAGCGCCCCCATGAGCACGATCAGGCCGCCGCTGATCTTCATCGCCGTCGGCCCGACGAGCGCGGTGTGCAGCGCCCGCTGGCCGAGCAGGCCGAGCGCGATGAAGATGAACGAGAAGCTGCCGATGAAGGTCAGGCTCGGGCCGAGCACGCGCCGGATGCGGATCTCCGAGGGCTCGACTCCGGCCACGGCCGAGATGTAGCCGGGAACGAGCGGCAGCACGCACGGCGACAAGAAGGAGATGAGACCGGCCCCGAAGGCGACGGGGATTCCGATGCCTGACGCAGCGTCGACCATGGGCGAGCCTCTGAGGCTACTCGCGCGGCCCGTGCCGGGCTACTCGCGCCCGAGCAGCAGCGCGATCCCCTGACCGCCGCCGATGCACAGCGTGACCAGCCCGAGCTCGAGGTCGCGGCGTTCCATCTCGTCCAGCGCCTTGGCCGTGATCGCCGCTCCGGTCGCGCCAATCGGGTGACCGAGGGCGATCGCGCCACCGTTGGGGTTCACGCGCTCCTCGTCGAGCCCGAGATCGTCGATCACGGCCAGGGCCTGCGCGGCGAAGGCCTCGTTGAGTTCGATCACCCCGATGTCTGCAAGTGAGCGGCCGGAGCGCTCGAGCACCTTGCGCACGGCGGGCACCGGTCCGATGCCCATGATCCTGGGGTCCACGCCGCAGCTGGCGTAGGCGAGGATCCGCGCGCGCACGGGCGCCTCGAGCTCGGCGGCCCGGTCCGCGTGCATGAGCACGAGCGCGGCCCCGGCGTCGTTCATCCCCGAGGCGTTGCCGGCCGTCACCGTGCCCCCGGCCTTGAAGACGGGGCGCAGGGCGGCCATCGACTCGGGGGAGGCGTCCTCGCGGATGTGCTCGTCGCGGACGAAGTCGACCGTCTCGCGCTTGACCTTGACCGGTATGGGCACAATCTGGTCGTCAAAGCGACCGGCGGCACGGGCCGCGGCCGCCTTGCGGTGCGAGCGCACGGCGAACTCGTCCTGGCGCTCACGCGAGATCGCGCCGCGCTCGGCGAGGTTCTCGGCCGTGACCCCCATCAGGATCGAGTTAAAGGGATCGGTCAGCGCGCCCATCACCGGGTCGATCAGCTCGGTCTCGCCCATGCGCGCACCCCAGCGCGCGCTCGGCAGCCAGTACGGGCCGCGGCTCATCGACTCCGCCCCGCCGGCCAGGGCGACCGCCGCCTCCCCGGTCTGAATCGCCTGCGCGGCGGAGACGATGGCCTGCACCCCGGTCCCGCACAGGCGGTTGACCGTGTATGCGGGGACGGTCTCCGGAACGCCGGCCTTGATCCCGACGACACGGGCCATGTACGCGTCGGCGGGCTCGGTGTGGATCACGTTGCCGAACACGACGTGGTCGACCGCGTCAGCGCCGATCCCCGCCCGATCGATCGCCGCGCGCGCGGCCGCAGCCCCGAGCTCAGAGGGCGGGACGGAGGCCAGTCCCCGTCCGTAGGAGCCGATCGCGGTGCGAGCGGCGGAGGCGATGACGACGTCGGTCATGAGGTCCTTTCGGGCGGGCAACCGGGCAAGGGTAGAAAAGGCCCGGCGTTTGTGCCGTGCCGCGGAACTTTCACCCGCATCAGCCGTTAGGATGGTCAAGGTCCTCAAGTGGAAGCCTCCGCACTCCCAGCTTCGGTAGGCCTGGTGCGCCCCCGGCTCGCATTCGGCGCCTCGCTGCTCCGGATCCGCTCCGACGACCAGCTCGTCTCCCTGTTTCGGGCCGGCAGCGAGGATGCGTTCCGCGTCATCCACGATCGCTACCGCGCGCGCCTGCACGCGTACACGCGCCAGATGCTCGCGGGCTCTGCCCACGACTGCGAGGACGCCCTGCAGGAGGTCTTCGTCCGCGCGTACTTCGGGTTGCGGACCAACCGCCGCGATCTCGCCCTGCGGCCGTGGCTGTACCGCGTCGCTCACAACCGCTGCGTCGACGAGCTGCGCCGGCCGCCGCTGGCCCTCGTGCAACCCGACGAGAATGTCGCCGGGGAGACGCTGGATCCCTCCGAGCAGGTCGAGCAGCGCGACGCGCTGCGGCGGTTGATCAGCGACGTCCAGCGCCTGCCCGACCAGCAGCGCTCGGCTCTGCTCATGCGCGAGCTGAGCGGGATGACCTACCAGGAGGTGGGCGACGCGCTCGGGGTCTCGGTGCCGGCGGTCAAGTCGCTGCTCGTCCGGGCGCGGGTCGGTCTCGCTCAGGCCACCGAGGCCCGTGACACCGGCTGCAGCCAGATCCGCGAAGAGCTGATCCTCGCGCACGACCGCAAGGTGCGGGCCAGCGGCCTGGCCCGGCGCCACCTCTCCGAGTGCGCCGGCTGCCGCCAGTTCCGCACCGAGATGCGCGGGGTCAGCCGCCAGCTCGCTGCTCTGACCCCAACGCTCGGTCCGCTCGGGGTCATCGCCAACCTGCTCGGTTTCGGTGGTGGGGGCGCAAGCGTGGGGGGCGGCACGGCGGCCGCCGGCGGCGTCGCCGGGGGCGCCGGCGCCGCGGCCTCGGCCGGCCTGTTCGCCGGCGGCCACGTCGTCACCCTGCTGGCCGCCGCCGTGGTCACGGCCGGCGGCGCCGTCGAGCTGCAGAAGACGATCATCGACCCACCCACTCATCACGCCCGCAATCACCTCGTCCGCGTGGGCGGCCACAGCGCGGGCGGCGGCGCGCCCGCTCCCGGGGCAGCGCCCGCTTCGGTCCCGGCGGCATCGGGTCCGGCGGGGACGGCGATGATGGTGACGGCGGCCACGGTCAGTGCCGCTCCCGCGGCTCCCGCGGGCCACGCCCCCGCCCGGCTGCCGCTCACCCAGCTCCTGGATCCCGACCATCTCGTCTTCATCGGCACGAGCCTGGGCAACACCACGGCACCGGCCTCGAGCGGATCGACCGGCGCCACCGCCGGCGGCCCGGCGACGACCTCGGGACCGCCGGTCACAGCTCCAGCCCCCGTCCCGATCCTCCCTCCGGTCACCTCGGGCCTGCCGCTGAGCGGCACGACCGTTCCGGCCCCGGACGGCACCGGGAGCACCGGAACCGCCGATGGGAGCTCAACCACGGCGACAGGCGGGATGACGGCCCCGGGCGCGACCGGAACCGGCCCGGACGCAGCGGCCCCGGCCGGCAGCGGCGCGGGCACGGTGAGCGGCGCCGGCAGCGCCGGGACTCCCGCGGGCACCGCGGGGGCCGGCAGCACCGCGGCGGCCGGCAGCACCGCGGCGGTCGGCGGCACGGCCGCGGCCGGTGCGGGCACGACGTCGGGCACCAGCAGCGCGACCCGCACGGGAACGGGCGCCGGGGCCGTGACCGGCACCAACACCCCGGTCCCGGCCCGCACCCTGGACCGGACCGGATCCTCGGTCGCCCGCACCGTGGCAGCCGGCGCAGGCACCGGCGGCCAGGTGATCAGATTCCTGGTCACGCACCACCGCAGGCACGCGCACGGGTTCACGCTCGGTACGCTGCTGACCCCATAGAGCGCTACCTCGAGACCCTCGATCACGAAGAGCTGTACGTCCGGCGCGGCACGCGCTCGGGCCTCTACACGATCGTCGCCATCCACTCCACCCAGCGCGGCCCCTCGCTGGGAGGCTGCCGCATGTGGGCCTACGACGACTCCCGCGCCGCGATCCGCGACGCGCTGCGCCTGTCTCGGGCGATGACCCTCAAGGCCGCCGTCGCCGATCTCGCTCTGGGGGGCGGCAAGGGCGTGATCATGACCCCGACCGGGGTGGCGCTGAGCTCGCGCCGCCGGCGCGACGCGCTGCTGGACTTCGCCGACACCGTGCAGGCCTGCGGCGGGCGCTACATCACCGCCGAGGACGTCGGGACCTCCAGCCGGGACATGAGCCTGATCGCGGGACGCACCACGCACGTCGCCGGGCTGGCCCGCAGCCGGGGCGGCTCGGGCGACCCGAGTCCCTCGACGGCACTCGGCGTGCAGGCGGCGATCGGCGCGGCCTGCCAGCGCGCCTTCGGCTCCGCCGACCTGGCCGGCCGTCGCGTCGCCGTCATCGGCCTCGGCCATGTCGGCTCCCGCGTGGCCCGGCGGGTCGCCCGCGCCGGCGCCAGCCTGATCGTCGCCGACGTCGCACAGGACAAGCGCGCCCTGGCCTCCGAGCTCGGCGCGGAATGGACGACCCCCGAGCGGGCCCTGACCGCGGATGTCGACGTGCTCGCGCCGTGCGCGCTCGGTGGCTTCCTCGACGACGAGTCGGTCCCGCGCCTGCGCTGCCGCGTGATCGCCGGGGCGGCCAACAACCAGCTGGCCGAGGACCGGATCGCCGATCTGCTGGCCACCCACGGCATTCTCTGGGCGCCGGACTTCGTCGTCAACGCGGGAGGTCTGATCAACATCGCCGAGGAGATGGGCGGCTATGAGCCTGCCGCGGCGCGCCGGCGAGTCGGCCAGATCGCGGCCACGCTGAGCGAGATCTTCACCGAGGCCGAGCGCTTCGGGGTGACGCCGTTGGCGGCCGCGCTGCAGCTGGCCCGCCGCCGGCTCGCCGGCGACGCCCCAGCCTGACCGCTTCAGCCGGCGGCAACGGCAGCCGGCTGCGGCTGACCGCTCACGGCGCGCGCAGCGCGATCGGTTCCGGCCGCTGCACTCCGGCGGGCAGGCGCCCCTCGTCCGCGAGCTTGTCCAGGTGGGCGGCCAGCGTCACCGCGGCGGCCGGACGCAGCGGCTCGGGCACCTCGGGCCAGGCGGCGTCGAGCATCGCGTCGACCGTCCGGGCTCCCGCGGCCAGCGCCTCGATGAGCCGCCGCTCGCGATCCATGCGGTGGGCGACGTACTCGGCGATCCGCGCGGCGGGATCGGTGACCACGGGCCCGTGGCCGGGGGCGAGCAGCCGCGGTGCGCGCGCCCGCAGCCGCTCGAGGCCCTGCAGATACCCGGTCAGAGCACCCGGGTCCGGCGCGATGAAGACGCTGCCCCACCCGAGCACGGCGTCGCCGGTGAAGATGACGTCGCCGGCCGCGAACGCGTGATGGTCGGGGGCGTGGCCCGGGGTGAAGATGGCCTGCAGCGGACCGATCCGCGTGCCCGCCTCCAGGCGCACGTCGACATCCCCGCGGCCCGCGGCGAGCCGGGCCTGAGGGAACGCCGCTCGCAGCGCCGGCACCGCCTCGCTGTGATCGATGTGGTCGTGGGTGAGCACGATCGCCCCCAGACCCCCGCGGGCCCGCGCGTGGGCCACCAGCGCCTGCACGTGACCGTCGAGCGCCGGCCCGGGATCGATCAGCACGGCCGGGTCGCGGCCGACCAGCCAGCTGTTGGTCCCCTCCAGCGTGAAGGCGCTGGGGTTCTCGGCCCGGAGCCCGAGCGCGTCCGTGTCAAAAAGCTCGACGGAGGGCACTGATTGAATAGTCAACCATGGCCGCGGCCACCGACCAACCCATCTCCGGTGGCCCCGACCCCGAACCCGGCCTGCGCGAGCCCAGCCGCAGTCTGTGGCGTGGGCTGATCTCCCTCGGGATCCTCGTCGCGATCGTCGTCGGGCTGCTGCTCGCCGTGCCGGGCCTGCACGGGGTGGCCGAGAAGGTCTCGGACATGAGCGGCGGCTGGCTGATCGTCGCGGTGGGCCTGGAGATCCTCTCCTGCGTCGGCTACATCCTCGCCTTCCTGCAGGTCTTTGACCGCGCGCCGGTCCGCTTCGGTGCCCGTGTCGCGCTCAGCGAGCTGGCCTTCGGCGCGGCCGTCTCTCTCGGCGGGGCGGGCAGCGTCGCCGTCGGCGCATGGCTGCTGGTCGACCGCGGCGCTCCCCCGGGCCGCATCGCCGAGCGCTCGGCCGTCCTGTTCCTGCTCACCAGCGCGATCAACGTGATCACCCTCGCCCTGGCCGGACTGGCGCTGTGGACCGGGCTGCTCCCCGGCCCGTCCAATCCCCTGCTCAGTGTCGTCCCGGCGGCCGTCGGAGTGGTCGTCCTGGTCGGGGTGATGCTGCTCCCGCGGATGACCGAGCGGCTGGCGGCCGGACGCGAGCCGGGACGCGTGCGCCTGCTGCTCAACGAGACCGCGACGACGATCCGGCTGACCGAGCGCGTGCTGTTCTCCTCGGATTGGCGCACGATCGGGGCGATCGCCTACCTCTGGTGCGACATCGGCGTCCTCGCGGCCTGCTTCGCCGCCGCTGGAACGGTCCCGCCGCTGGCCCCGCTCGTGCTCGCCTACCAGATCGGCTACCTGTCCAACCTCGTCCCCGTCCCGGGCAACATCGGCGTGCTCGACGGCAGCCTGATCGGCATGCTGGTGATCTACGGCGCCACGGCCACCGTCTCGACCGCGGCCACCGTCGTCTACCACGCGATCGCGCTGTGGATCCCGGCCGTCTGGGGAACCGTTTCCTTCCTCATCCTGCGCCGGTCCCGGGGCCGGCCGCTGCAACTGAGACCCCCGCGCGAGGAACGCCGCGCTCTGCGCCGACGCCGCGGCTGAGGCCCCATGCACCCCCCGAGAGCGGCGGTCTGCATGCAGGATTGCCCTCCACCGGCACCCTGACCGCCGATCCTGCCGTGAATCAGCGGGGTATTGCATGCAAAGCTTTGTCCAGTTAGGATCGCCGGGACACCCGGCTGTCACAAGCTGAAATGGCGTACCGGTGACGATTTCCCGCTTCGAGATCCTTCCGTTCGCGCGCGGCCTTGAAGAGGCGGCGCGGCTCCCTGAGGCGACGAGGCTGACCGTGACGTGCTCGCCACGGCACGGGGTCGATCATTCCGTCGCGGCCGCCGTCCGGCTGCGCGGGCTCGGCCACGACGTTGCCGTTCACCTGGCCGCCCGGACGATCCGGGACGCCGGCCACCTCGACCGCACGCTCGAGATCATGGCCGACGCGGGCATCACGGATGCCCTGGTGATCGGGGGCGACGGCGATCCCCAGGGCGAGTTCGACTCGGCCGGCGAACTGCTGGCGCTGATCGCCGACCATCCCCGGCGGCCGGCCTCGCTCGGCATCGCGGGCTATCCGGAGGGCCACCCGAAGATCGCGCCGGAGGTGCTCGCCGGCGCAATGGCGGCCTACAGCCGGGTCGCCACCTACGTCACGACACAGATGTGCTTTGACCCCGGCGCCGTGCTCGGGTGGATCGCCGAGCTCCGGCGGCGCGGGGTGCAGCTGCCCGTCCTGATCGGGCTGCCCGGCCAGGTCGACCGTCGTCGGCTGCTCGACGTCTCGTTGCGGGTTGGCGTCGGCCCCTCGCTGGGCTTCGTGCGCCGGCAGCGAGGCGTCGGCCAGCTGCTGCGCGGCACGTCCTCGGCGGACCGGCTGCTGGACGGGGTCACCGAAGCGCTGAGAGATCCGCAGCTGAAGATCGCCGGCTTTCACTACTTCACCTTCGATCAGCTGCTGGACACCTGGACGTGGGACCGCTCCGCGCGCAGCATCGAACTCAACCAGAGCCACCGGCCGCTACGGCCGCAGGAAGGAAGCACGCAATGACCGAGAGCAACCTCCAAGAAGTCCTCGACGCCGCCCCCGACACCGTCGCGCTGCTGCGCAACTCGCAGATCGGGGCCTACATCTACCCGGTGGTCCCCTATGAGTTCACCAACTGGCGGCGCGAGCAGCGAGCCTGGCGGCAGACCGCCGTGCTGTTCGACCAGACGCACCACATGGCCAACTTCTTCTTCAGCGGACCCGACGCCCTGAAGCTGATCTCGGATACGGCCGTCAACAGCGTGGCCGACTTCCCGGTCAACATGGCCAAGCAGTACGTGCCGACCACTCCGGCCGGTCATGTGATCGGCGACGGCATCCTGTTCCACCTCGAGCCGGATCACTTCGTGTTCGTCGGGCGCAACCCGGCGGCCAACTGGCTGCACCATCACGCCGAGACCGGCGGCTACGACGTCGAGTTCGATTACGACAATCGCTCCCCGGGGCGGCCCTACGGCAAGGCCGTCACCCGCGCGTGCTGGCGCTTTCAGATCCAGGGACCCAACGCGTGGCAGGTGATCGAGAAGGTCAACGGCGGCCCGGTGCAGCAGCTGAAGTTCTTCCGCATGGCGGAGATGAACGTCGCCGGACAGCGCGTGCGCACGCTCCGGCACGGGATGGCGGGCGAGCCGGGCCTCGAGCTCTGGGGCCCCTACGACACCTACGATCGCGTTCGCGAGGCGATCTTCGAGGCCGGGCAGGAGTTCGGGCTCGAGCTCTGCGGAGCGCGCGCGTACGCATCGAACACGTTGGAGTCCGGCTGGATCCCGTCCCCCTTGCCGGCGATCTACACCGGAGAGCAGCTGCGCGCCTATCGCGAGTGGCTCCCGGCCTCCGGCTACGAGGCGACGGCCTCGCTGTACGGGAGCTTCGTCTCCACAGACATCGAGGACTACTACCTCAACCCCTGGGAGCTGGGCTACGGACACCTCGTCAAGTTCGACCACGACTTCCACGGCCGCGATGCGCTGCGGGAGATCGAGCCCTCCGAACAGCGCCGCAAGGTCACGCTGGCCTGGGACAGCGAGGACGTGACGAGGATCTTCGCGTCCCTGTTCGAACCCGAGGGCTATCAACCGTTCGATCTGCCGATCGCCAACTACGGAGCGGCCGGCTACGACTCGGTCTCAGACCGGGACGGCAACGTGGTCGGCCTGTCCATGTTCAGCGGCTACAGCGCCAACGAGAAGCGTGCGCTCTCACTGGCCACGGTCGACCCCGGGATCGAGCTCGGCACCGAGGTGCAGGTCGTCTGGGGCGAACCCGACCAGACCCGTAAGACCACCGTCGATGCCCACCGCCAGCTGACGGTCAGGGCGGTCGTCAGCCCGGCGCCGTACTCGGAGACCGCGCGGCTTCAGTACGCGGAGGGCTGGCGCATGGGCAGCCGGTAGGGCTTGATCGTGAAGGCTGGCGGACGGGCGGCCCAGGGCTAGATGCTCAGCCCGCCATCCAGCGCCAGCGTCGCGCCCGTCATGAAGGCGCTCTCGTCGCTGGCCAGGAAGACGACCGCCTGCGCGATCTCCCGTGGCGTGGCATGGCGTGCGAGCGGAATCATCGCCTCGAACGCCCGGGCCGCCTGCTCAACCGAGGCTCCGACGGCCTCCACCTCGATGGCGTGCTGGAACGGGTTGTCAGTCGGCCCCGGGTGCAGGGAGTTGACCCGGATACCGCGCGATGCCACCTCCTTGGCGGCGGTCCGCATGAGCCCCACCACCGCGTGCTTGGACGTCGCGTAGCCGCTGATCCCGGCGTCGGAGGTGAGTCCGACAACGCTCGAGTTGATGATCAGGCTCCCGCCCGGCGCCATCGCCGCGAGCGCGTGCTTGGCGGTCAGAAAGCTGCCGATCACGTTGACCGCGATCACGCGCGCGAACACCTCCTCCGGGTACTCGGTGATCGGCGCGAAGGCGCCGAAGATGCCGGCGTTGGCGAACGCCACATCAAGGCGTCCGAAGCGCTCGACGGTGGCCGCGACAGCGCTGTGCACCTGGTCTGAGATCGTCACGTCGGCTGCCGACCAGGCCGATGATTCCGCGCCCAGGGTCGCGGCCGCACGCTCGAGCCCGGCCGGCTCGAGGTCAACGATCATGACCTGCGCGCCCTCGGCGACGAACGCCTGGGCCGTGGCGAGGCCGATGCTTCCCGCGCCCCCCGTGATCAGTGCGACCTTGCCGGTGAGCCGCCCTTCAGATCCCGCCTGCATCGTGCCCTCTCCTGCGCGTCGTGTGAGAAGCCCTGAAAGGCCGATCGTATGCGATCGAGCGCGGCGCGCGAGGCGATCGGATAGGTTCTCATGGTGACGGTCCGCGACGCGACGTTCGAGGTGATGCGCCGTTGCGAGATGACGACGATCTTCGGCAATCCCGGCTCGACCGAGATTCCCTTTCTCACCGATCTCCCCGCCGACATCCGGTTCGTGCTTGGCCTGCACGAGGGCACCGTCGTGGGCATGGCGACCGGCTACGCGCTGGCCCGTGACCGGCCCGCGCTGGTCAATCTGCACACGGCACCCGGGCTCGGCAATGCCGTCAACGCGATCGCCAACGCCCGGGACTGCCGGGCGCCACTGGTCATCGTGGTGGGGCAGCAGGACCGCCGGGCGCTCCCTTTCGAGCCGTTTTTGACCGGGCGGTCGCTGGAACGCCTCGCGGGTGAGTACCCGGTGTGGACCGCAACCCCGTTGCGCCCGCAGGACCTGCCCGGCGCGATCGCGCGTGCCTACCACGAAGCCGCCGGCGCCGGCGGGCCGACGCTGGTCATCGCGCCGATGGGCGACTGGTCGCAGCCCGCCGATGAGCTCGCGGCCGGCTCCCCCGCCCACGTCGTGCGCCCGCGCGCGGTGGCCGCCGAGGACGTGTCGGCGCTCGTCGATCTGCTCGAGGCCGCCGACGCTCCCGCGCTCGTCGTCGGCGCGGGCGCTGACACCCCGGACGGGTGGGACGGCGTCGTCGCGCTGGCCGAGCGGCTGGGCTGCCCGGTCTGGCAGGAGGCGTTCGGGGGCCGCGCGGGCTTCCCGCAGGACCACGCGCTGTTCGCCGGTCATCTGCCGTGGATGCGCCGGCGCATGCAGGAGGCGCTCAGCGGTCACGACCTCGTGGTCGCGATCGGCACCAACGCCTTCCGCGGCTATCTGTTCGACGAGCCGGTCCCGCTCGTGGCGCCGGGAACCCGGGTGGCCGTGCTCACCGACGTGTCGGCCGAGGCACTGCGCAGCCCCTGCGATCTCGCCCTCGTGGCGCCGGTCGCCGCCGCCTGTGCGACGGTCGCGCAGGGCGTGCGCGCGCGAGAGCGCGAGCGGCCGGCGGCCCCGCCCACCCCGCCCGCCCCCGCCCCGCCGGGCCCGGGAGAGCCGTTGCGGGCGGGCCACGTGTTCGCGGCCCTGGCGCAGCGCCTGCCGCGCGACGTGATCCTGGTCGAGGAGACGCCATCGAGCCGCACCGAGCTGCACCGGCGCATTCCGGCGCGCGCGCCGATGGGTTTTGTCAGCGGTGCCAACGGAGCTCTCGGCTTCGGGTTGTCGGGCTCGATCGGCCTGCGCCTGGGCGCCCCGCACCGACCGGTCGTCGCGGTGCTCGGGGACGGGGCCTCGCTGTACACGATCCAGGCCGTGTGGAGTGCCGCGCGGTACGGCATCGGCGTGCTGCTGTTGGTGATGGCCAACGGCGGCTACGCGGTGATGGACGCCCTGGCCCGCGATCACGGAGGCAGCGGTGCCTGGGGCTCGTTCGGCCACATCGACATCGCGGCGATCGCCACCGCGTTCGGTTGTCCCTCCGCGCGGGTGCAGACGCACGAGCAGCTGCTGAGCACGCTGGACGAGGTGATCCCGACCCTGCGCGGACGTGATCAGCCGCTCCTGATCGAGGTGGCCGTTGCGCCCTAGCGACGCGGTGTGGCTGGTAGGCTGCGGCCGGGCATGAGCGGCGTCGTCGACCTCGAGCGGATCGTCGCGATCGACGTGCACACGCACGCCGAGCGCGCCGCGGACCAGCCCCAGGACTCCGTCACGAGCGAGATCCTGGAGGCGGCGGCCGCGTACTTCGGCGGCAGCCCGCCCCAGCCGACCGCGCAGGAGGTGGCCGACTACTACCGCGAGCGCAACATGCTCGCGGTGATCTTCACCGTGGACGACGAGGCGGGGATGGGACGGCCCCGGATCGGCAACGACGGGGTGCTCGAGGCCGCCCGGGCGAACCCCGACGTCCTGATCCCGTTCGCGTCGGTTGACCCGCACAAGGGCAAGCTCGCCGTGCGTGAAGCCCGGGAGCTGATCGCCGCCGGCGTGCGCGGGTTCAAGTTTCACCCCAACACGCAGGCGTTCTGGCCCAACGAGCGCGAGCATTATGCGCTCTACGAGGTGATCGCGGACGCGGGTCTGATCGCCCTGTTTCACTCGGGCACCACCGGGATCGGGGCGGGAATGCCCGGGGGCGGGGGCGTGCGCCTGAAGTACTCAAACCCGATGTGCCTCGACGACGTCGCGGCCGACTTCCCCGAGCTGGACATCATCATCGCCCACCCCTCGTTCCCGTGGCAGGACGAGGCGCTGGCCATCGCGGTCCACAAGCCCAACGTCTACATCGACCTCAGCGGCTGGTCGCCGAAGTACTTTCCCGAGAACCTGATCCGCTACACCAACACGCTGTTGCGAGAGAAGATGCTGTTCGGCTCGGACTACCCGCTGATCACCCCCGACCGCTGGCTGGCGGACTTCGCTGCGCTGCCGATCCGCGACGAGGTCCGGCCCCTGGTCCTCAAGGAGAACGCGATCCGCCTGCTCGGCCTGACGTCGAGCTAGACCGCGACGCTCGCCGCCACGCGGCTGAAGTAGCCGTGCTCCCCGCGGTCGATGTATTCGGCCAGCCGGCTGGCCAGCGCCATGATCGTCAGCGACGGGTTCACCGACAGCGTCCGGGGCACGACCGACCCGTCACCGACGAACAGCCGTCGCACGTCGTGGGACTCTCCGTGCGGCCCCACGACCGATCGTGCCGGATCGCTGCCCATCCGGCAGCTGCCCTGGACGTGGGTGCTGAGCACGCCGGTGTGAAACACGCGCCGGGCGCCGGCCGCCTCCAGCACGTCGCGCGCGAACCGCAGCGAGCGCTCGATCCGGTCTCGCTCCGCCGCGCTCCAGGCGAACGTGAACTGGTCCTGCCCCGCGGCATCAACCCAGGCCGTGCCGTGGTTCTCGTCGTTGACCATCGTCAGCAGCCCGGTGAAGTAGCGATAGCGGCGCATCGTCTGGACCAGCTCCTCGCCCCACAGCGGACGGTCGTGCTCGTCGCATAGGGCGGTGGCGAAGGCGATCGGATCCTGCACCGTCGCCGCCTCGACGATGAAGCCGCCATCCTCGTCGCGCTGGAACTTCAGGCAGTGAGAGCTGATCGGATAGACCATGTGTGCGTCCTGGGGCTCGTCGAACAGCCCCTCCACGAGCCGCGCGGGGTGATAGCCGATGTTGCGGCCGATCAGCTCGCTGCTGGCCGACCCTCGCGCCGCCTCGCGGATGCCCGAGCGGATCAGCAGGCCCGGGGTGGCGAGCGTGCCCGCCGCCACCACCACCACGTCGGCCCGCGCCCGGTGGCGCCGGCCATCGGATCCGGTGAACTCGACGCCCGCCGCCTGGGGGCCGTCACCGCGATCCTCGATCAGCACCCGTTGCACCTCGCAGTCGGCTTCCAGCTCGAGCCCGGACTGCACCCAGGCCGGGTGGATGTAGGTGTTCAGCGTGGATTTGCCGGCGTTGGTCGGGCATCCCTGCAGGCACGATCCACAGCGCATGCAGTTCGTGTCCGTGTAGGCGGTGACCGGCTTCAGATCGGCACCGAGGGCCTGAAAGCCGCGCCGGGCGGTGTGCACGCACGTCTGCCAGTCGCTGCGCTCGCGGACGCCGAGCCGTCGCTCCACCCGCTCCAGATGCGCGAGCAGATCGCGCTCGCCGAACGGCTCGCCGCTCTCGTTGACGAGCCCGGCCGCCGCGTGCCACTTCTCGTAGTCCTGATCGGTGGGCCGCAGCGCGACCTTGGTGTTGATCACCGTCGTCCCGCCCACGCACCGCCCGCGGAACAGGGGCAGCGGCGGCTCGCCCGCACCCGCAGCCGGCTGCGCGAAGGCGATCGGCCACCACAGATCGTGGTTGGCGCGTGCCTCCCAGCGCACGTGATCGGCCGCGGTGCGATGCGGGCCGGTCTCGATCAGCAGCACGCTGCGGCCGCGCTGGGCCAGCTCGGCCGCCACCACTCCCCCGCCCGCGCCGGAGCCGACGACGATCACCTCCCACCGCCCGCTCATCCGGTCACGCCCAGATAGGACCAGTCCTTGTCCAGACGCGCCGCCTGGGGCGGTGAGAAATCGATCTCCTCCCACGCCCCCGGGCCGGGCGCGCCGGGGGCGACGAAGTCGCTGTAGAACGCCTCGCAGGCCAGCGCGCGCACGAGCATGAACTCCGGCGTCGCGGCGTGCGCGGCGAGTGCCGCGGCCCCGGCCGCGGCGGCCGGCTCGAGCGCCGCGATCGCCCCGAGCGCCATCGCCCTGGGCGCGTCGGGCATCCGCGCCAGCAGGGCGTCGATGTAGACCTCGGGCCCCACACGCCCGGAGCCCGGCACGATCAGCTCGCACAGCCGCCGGACGGTGTGTGAGCGGTGGGGATCGAGAATCAGCATGCGCGCCTCGCCTGGGGACCGGGTCCGGTCAGGCCGCCCTGATCAGGTCCGCGGCCCGTTCGGCGATCATCACCACGGGCGCGTTCGTGTTGCCGCGCGTGATCTCCGGCATCACCGACGCGTCCACGACCCGCAGCCCCTGGCATCCGTACACGCGAAGCTGCGCGTCGACGACGGAGCCCATCGCACAGGTGGAGGTGGGGTGATAGACACTCTGCCCGGCGCGGCGCGCAAAGGCCAGCAGATCCGCATCGGAATCGGACTCCGGCACGCTGAACGGTGCCCGCTCCACGGCACGGAGCGGCTCCTGCCGCGCGATCTCGATCGCGAGCTTCATCCCGGCCAGCATGCTCGCGCGGTCGTCCTCGGTGGTGAGGAAGTTGCACAGCACGCGTGGCTTTGAGTCCGGCAGCGGGGCGCGCAGCATCACACGTCCCCGGCTCGTGGGCTTGATCACCACAGGGCCGAAGCAGTAGCCGTGATCGTGCGGCGCCGTCAGACCCTCGTCGAAGAACATCGACGGGGCGAAGTGAAACTCGACGTCGGGGGCATCGACGCCCGCGCGCGCGCGGAAGAAGCCGGCCGCTTCCGGGATGTTCGAGGTCAACGGCCCGCGCCCCTGCTCCAAAAGCGCGAAGTTCTCCGGCGTGGTGACGCCGAACAGAGACGGCTCGTCGGTCAGATAATTGAGCTGAGCCATGCAGTGGTCCTGGAGACCGTGGCCGACGGGAAGATCGGACCGCATCTCGATCCCGAGCGGGGCCAGCTGGTCCTCGGGCCCGATCCCGGAGAGCATCAGCAGCACCGGTGACTGATAGGTGCCGGCCGCGAGCAGCACCTCGCGCTCGGCACGGATCACCTCCACCGCTCCATCGCGGGCGATCTCGACGCCGACCGCACGATCGCCCTCGAACACGATTCGCAACGCGAGCGCACGGGTGATGACCCGGAGGTTCGACCGCCCCGCCGCCGGGACCAGGAACGCGTCAGCGGTGCTGCACCGCAACCCGTCTCGCTGGGTGAGCTGGAATCGACCCACGCCCTCCTGGCGGCCGGCGTTGAAGTCCGGGTTGGGTTCGTGGCCCGCCTGGCGGGCGGCTTTCAGCATCGTGTCGACCAACGGGTGCATCGAGCGGCTCTCGGAGACGGCCATCGGTCCACCGGCGCCGTGGAACAGGTCCTCCCCGCGCTCGTTGTCCTCCGAGCGTTTGAAGTACGGGAGCACATCCTCGTAGCCCCAGCCTTCACAGCCCGCGGCCGCCCAGGCGTCGTAGTCAGCGCGGTTGCCGCGGATGTAGATCATCGCGTTGATCGAGCTGCAACCGCCGAGCATCCGCCCGCGGGGCAGGTACAGCCGCCGGTTGTCCAGCCCCGGCTCCGGTTCGCCGAGCAGATCCCAGTCGAGACTCGACTTGAACAGAGCCGGAAACGCGGCCGGGATGTGGATCTCGGGCTGGGTGTCCTCGCCGCCGGCCTCCAGCAGCGCGACGCGCGTGTCCGGGTCCTCGCTCAGCCTCGCCGCCAGCACGCAGCCGGCCGAACCCGCCCCGACGACGACGTAGTCGAACGCCTCACTCACCTCGAATCACCACTTTCATCACCTCGGTCGGGTTGTCGATCGCGAAGCGCAGCGCAGCGGGCGCCTGCCCGAGCGGGAACTGATGGCTGATCAGGCGCCCGATGGCCACCGGGTTGCTCTCCACGACCGAGACGGCCTGCGCGAAGTCATCGGCGTCGCAGCAGCTGACGCCGAGCAGATCGATTTCCTTCTCGGTCAGACTGCCGATCCGCAGCGGGACTTCGTCGGTCGACATGCCGACCTGGACCGCGCGCCCGGCGGACGCCACCATGTCGACCATCGCCCGTACCGCGTCGGGCACCCCGGTCGCGTCAACCACGACCGGCGGTCCACCCGGTCCGCTCCACTCACGGGCGCCGGCAACGGCCTCGCCGGCATCGGACCACCGCAGCACGTCCGCTCCGAGCTGTGCGCTGCACTGCAGCCGGCGCTCCTGGGGATCGATGACCAGGACCTCGGCTTCACGTTGCCGTGCGATGAGCGTCACGCACTGGCCGATCGGGCCGGCGCCCAGCACGACGACCCGCTCACCGGCGGTGATCCCGGCGCGCCGCACCGCCCGTACGGCGATCGACACCGGCTCGACCATCGCGGCCAGCGCCCCGTCGGAGGTGGCGACCGGGAAGACCTGATCCTGGCTCGTGCACAGGAGCTCCTGCAACCCGCCGTCGACGTGAATTCCGATCAGCGTGAAGTTGTCGCAGGCGTTGGGCCGCGCGACGCGGCACGGGTAGCAGTGACCGCAGGCGCGCAGCGGCCACAGAGCCACCCGCTGACCGACCTCCAGGTCCGGGCGGCACTGGCGGCCAAGCGCCGCGATCGTGGCGCCGACCTCGTGTCCCTGGACGCGTGGGAACTGCGAGCCCCCCGCCGCGTCGGACAGCTCGCCGGCGAAGAAGTGGTAATCCGAACCGCAGACGCCGACGGCCTCGGGCCGCAGGAGCACCTCTCCCGGGCCGGGCTCGGGGGGGTCGGGCCGGTCGATCACCGACATCACGCCGACCCGCTCGGTCACCGCGGCCCACATGTTCAGGCCCGTGCGCCGGCCGGGACGTTGATCTCGATCCGGATCCCGTCGGGGCTCTCGAAGAACAGCTGTCGCGGACCGCCGCCGGGTATCTCTCTGCGGATCGGGTCGACGCCCGCTCGTTCAAGACGCTCGCTGATCGCGGCGTAGTCAGCCGCGGAAAAGGCGACGTGATCGACCGGGCCCCGACCGTCGAGGCGCGCGGGCACCTCGATCCCCAGCGTCGCAGCGTGAGCGCGGTAGGAGGCGCGGCCGCCGACGTGAAGGCACGCCATCGGTCCTGCGTACAGCCAATAGCCGGTGAACTGCAACCGTGGACGGTCGCCGATGCGCAGCCCGAGCGTCCGGGCGTAGAACTCGGCCGCCCGGTCGATGTCATCGCTGAGCACCAACACGTGCTCGAGTCCGGTGACACCCTCGGTGGCGGTCATCCGCCTGCCGGCAGGCGGTCGGTCGGCGCGGGGATCATGTCGCCCGAGACGCCGCGCAGCAGATAGGCGGAATGCAGCTTGTCGGGGTTCTCGCGCAGGTCCCGGGCCGTGCCCGAGTACTGGATCCGGCCGCCCTCCATCACATAGGCGTCATTGGCCAGCCCGAGGGCGACAGTCGCGAATTGCTCGATCAGGAGCACGCCGGTACCGCTCTCGGCGGCACGACGGATCGTCGGGATCAGGCGTTGCAGGACGACCGGGGCCAGCCCGAGGGAAAGCTCGTCGATGATCATGAAGCTGGGCTCGGAGACGAGCGCTTGGGCGAGCACCACCATCTGCTGCTCGCCGCCGGACAGCGCGCGTGCCGGGCTGCTCAGCCGCTTCTCCAGCTCGGGGAACAGCTCGAGCGCCCGGGCACGGCCCTTCTTGGCGTCGCCTGCCGTCAATGAGTACGTCGCGACCTTGAGGTTGTCCTGGACGCTGAGGTCGGGCAGCAGCCGCCGCCCCTCCGGGACGATGGCCAGGCCGGCCCGACGGATCACCTCGGGGCGGCGGCCGGCCAGCTCTCGCTCGCCCAGCTTGACCGACCCCGCCTTGAGCGCGAGCACGCCACCAACGGCCAGCACCATGCTTGATTTGCCCGCCCCGTTGGGACCGAGCAACGCGGTCACCTCCCCGGGAGCGACCTCCAAGGAAACGTCGCGGACGACGTCGCGGCCGCCGCGCGCCACCACCAGCCCGGTGAGCTTCAGTGCGCTCATTGCGGGTCATCCTCGGCGCCGAGGTAGGCGCGGACAACGTGCTCGTTGCGCAGCACCTCGGCGGTGGGGCCGGCGGCGATCAGCTTGCCGAAGTCCAGCACGGCGGTGACCGCGCAGCACGAGGACACGAGGCTCATGTCGTGATCGACCAGGATGACCAGCGCGCCGGTGCGCTCCGGAATCTCGCGGATCACCCCGCCCAGGTGCTCGGTCTCACGCTCGGGAAGCCCGGCGGCGGGCTCGTCTAGGAGGACGACCCGCGGCCTGCCCACGATCGCGCGCGCCACCTCGACCAGCCGGCGTGCCCCGGCACCGAGGGTTCCGACCTTGCTCTCGGGCTCGACGTCCAGGCCGACGATCGAGAGCGCTCCGAGCACATCCTCCCGGCGCGTGCCTCCCCCGAGCTTTGAGTGCTCGTGGATCATCGCCACATTCTCATAGATCGACAGCCCCTCGATCGCCTGCTCGGTCTGAAAGGTGCGCCGAACCCCCCACCGGGCGCGGCGGAAGTGCGCCATCTTGAGCAGGTTCTCGCCGTCGACGTTGACGGTTCCCGTCGTCGGGCGCACGAAGCCGCTGAGCACGTTGAAGAACGTCGTCTTGCCCGCCCCGTTCGGTCCGATCAGCCCGCAGGTGCCCTTCTCGAAGGTCACGTTCATGCCGTCCAGCGAGGTGACCCCGCCAAAGCGAACGGTCAGATCGGAGACCTCGATCATGATCGGCTCCCGTCCCCGCGAGCGGCACCCCGCAGGCTCCGAGTCACGAAGCGGTACAGCCGCGTCAGGTCACGCGGCACCTGGTCGACCAGGCCGGTCGGAGCGGTGGTCAGCACCTGCAGGACGCCGATGCCGAACAGGATCACCAACCAGTCGGGGGAAACCCCTGCGTTGTTGAGGATCGCGGGTAGCAGCTGCAGCAGCAGCGCGGCCACGATCGCCCCCCAGACACTGTAGGCGCCGCCCATCAGGACGACGGCCAGAAGGGTGATCGAGTCCTGGGTCTGGAAGTCGATCGAGTACAGGTAGCGCACCGCCCCCGCCAGCACCCCGCCGGCCACGCCGGTGACGAACGCTGCCAGGGCGAACGCCCACAGCTTGTACAGCGTGGTGTTGATCCCGGCCGCCTGGGCCGCCGGCTCGCTCTGGCGAATCGCCGCCCACGCCCGCCCCGGCCGCGTGCGGACGTGCAGCAGGACGAGCAGGAACATCAGCACGGCGACGATCACCGCGTAGCGGAAGTACGCAGGGTCTGAGACGGCGATGCTCGGGCGACGGATCTGCGGAGCATGGAGTGCGCCGCCGTTGTAGCCGCTGAAGCCATGGCCGCCGTTGGGGAAGTTCAGCGAGGCCAGGACGACGGTGATCGCACCGGCCAGCATCAGCGTGATCAGGGCCAGGAACAGACCCCGCATGCGCATCGCGGGCAGGCTGACCAATGTCCCCAGGGCCATCGTGATGATGCCGGAGATCAGGATCACCAGCTCGAACGGCAGCGAGGTGGCGAAGAGCAGCCGGGCCGACACCCAGGCCCCGATGGCCAGGACCGCCGCCTGGCCCAGGGACACGAGCCCCACCCGTCCGACGAGCACACCCAGTCCGAGGGCGACGATCGCGTACACCGCGACCTGCGTCATCGCGTCGATGTAGTAGATGCTGAGCATCTGCGGCAGAGCGATCAGCACGAACAGCAGCAGCACGCCGATGACCGCGGCCCGCACGAAGAAGCCGCGTTCCAGACGAGGCGGCGCCGACGGTGGCGGTGAGGACTGGGCCGGACTGGCCAGCTCCGTGGCCACGTCAGAACTCCTGTCGCGCCAGCGACATGACCCGGCGGCGGTTGAGGACCAGCAGGGCGACGGCGGCGAGCACGAACGGCGTCATGTCCCGGTAGGAGCTCAACGAGTTGATCGGCGTGATCATCGCGTCGACCACGCCGATCACGATCGCCGCCACGAAGGTGACCACGATCGAGCTCAGCCGGGCGATCAGTGCCGCCGCGAGCGAGGAGATGACCAGAAAGGTCAAGGTGGTCGCATCGAGCGCCACCAGGTCGGCGAGCAGGATCCCGGCCACGCCCGAGACCAGCCCGCACCCAAACCAGGCTGCGGCCTCGACGCGCCGCACCGGCACGCCGAGCGTGGCGGTGATCTCGCGGTCATTGGCCATCGCGCGCATCGCGGTGCCCAGTTTGCTGAAGCGCAGAAACGCCGTCGTGAGGATCGTGATCGCGACGCCGATCGCCACGCCGATCACGTCGGTGGTGGTCACCTGCACCTGGCCGATCATGAAGCCGTGGTTGTCGGTCGGCAGGGTGATCGCACGCGACGCGCCGCCGTTGGAGGTCCACAGCAGGTCCATCGTCCCGAGCAGGATCAGCGTCAGACCGAGCGTGGCGGTTGTCTTGACCAAGGGGTCACGACCCGCCAGCGCCCGGCCGAACACCACTCCGTAGCCCAGGGTCAGCACACCGGCGATCAGGACGGCCACCAGGTAGGCCAGCCACTGGTTCATGCCTGAGTGATTGATCAACTGCCATGCGATCAGGGCGCCGAACGCCCCCACGGCACCGAACGACAGGTTCAGCACCCCTGTCGTCCGGTAGAGCACGATCATCCCCACGCCCGAGAGGGCGTAGACGCCTCCGAGCGCCAGCCCGGTGACGATGAACGGCTGCTCATCCTGCCAGCGGGGAAGCGACAGGGCCATGAGGAGGAACGTATGCATGTGCACGGACGCTCAGCACCCCGACCGCATGCTCGCCATCAACCCCCGGTCGAGATCCCGGCCGCCTTCGCCGCCTTCAGATACTGGGCGATCTGCGGATCCGCGGAGGAGATGTTGGTGCATCCCTGAGCTGTGACCATCTTTCCGTTCTCGGGCGTGGTCGTGTAATCGGTGTGGTTGGGGATGTGCAGGGCCACCTTCCCGTATGTCCATGGGTCGCAGAGCATCTCGGTCTTTTGATCCTTGAGGGCCACGATCGCGGCGTTGACGCTCTTGATCGTGTACGGGCCCTTGACCGTCTCGAGCGCCGTGGTGAGGAACTTGGCCAGCACGAAGCCCATCTGGCTGAACGAGCCGATGCCGCCGGCAACGCTGGATCCGTACTTGGCCAGGATCGCCTTGTAGAGCTGCATCTCAGGACCGTTGTGATCGTCGGGGTCGGTCAGCTCAGCGTTGACGAACAGCTTGTGGTTCCACTTCGGTCCCAGCGCCTTGGCCAGGAAATCGGTGTTGCACGGCGTCGAGCAACCCCACGACTTCACCCGATCCTCGAGGCCGAGCTTCTGGGCGGCCTGCAGGATCACCAGTGCCTCGGGCGGGGTGAAGTTGAGCACCACAGACCCGTTGGGGCCAGCCTTGTCGACCAGGTTCAGAGCCACCGAGTTTGCGTCGGTGATCGGCACGTTCTCAGTCAGCGTGGTGATCGGCACATGAGCCGCGTTGGCCAGCGCCGTGGGGCCGGCGGCGATGTAGCCGGTTCCCGGGACGTTGGACTGTACGAACACGATCTTGGAGGCGTGCAGCTGGTCCAGCGCGTACTGCACCGCACCATCAGAGCTGTAGCGCGGCCCCATGTTGACCGCCGCGCTGTTGGGGGTTGACCAGCACTCGGGCGCGATTCCCGCGTCCATCTCATAGATCCCCAGCTGCTTCCAGTATCCCTGGTCGATCGTGCATTCGAGCAGGTCGAAGACACCGTTGATGGCGACCACGTGGTCGCCCTGGATCAGCTGCTTGGCGGCGGCCGCGACCTGCGCCGGCTGCGTCTGATCGAGCTGCACGAACAGTTTCAGCGGGTGGCCGTTGACGCCACCATTGGCGTTGACGCAGCTGAAGTACGCCTTGATCATGTTCGGCCCGTCGGTGAAATCGGTGCCCGGCTGGTGGGTATCAATCGTGCCGATGTTGATCGGCGAGCCGGTGGCCGCGACGCCGGGCTTTGGCCCACAGGACGACGTGTCGGTGGAGACCGACGTGCCCGAGCTCGAACTCGTCGCCGCCGACGATGTCGCGGCGCTCGAACCGCTGCTACTGCTACTGCTGCTGCTACTGCTACTGCTGCTGCTGCTGCTCCCGCATCCCGCGAGCGCGATCAGGGAAAGCATGGCCAGCAACGCGACAGCGGCCCTCAGCTTGGGCACGACGTGTTTGGTGCTCACGGACTGTCTCCTCTCTCAGTGTGAACCCGGCCCCGGGGCTCCCCGAGGTCGGCCGATAGTAATTGCGGACCTAGCTGCATGCAACCTCGGGTAACGCGGGCCCCCGCCAACCGTTTGCAGAACCCGGACCGGGTGTGTCTGCATGCAGGTTTTGGCCCGGGAGTAGACTTGCCCGGCGCCCGGACAACCGCCCGAACAACCGGGTTCGTGCGGCTGTCGCAGCCGTGGGCCGCGTGGATCGAAGCTGTCCATGCCACGAAACCGAACCCAGATCACCAGCGCCCTCCTGCAGCTGCGAGAGCTGATCTTCAGCGGCGCCATCGTCCCGGGGGAGCGGATGTCCGAGTTGCCGCTGGTGCAGCGGCTCGGTGTCTCGCGAACGCCGCTGCGACTCGCGCTGTCCCAGCTCGAGCACGAGGGACTGCTGCGTGCCCTTCCCGGCGGCGGCTACATCGTGCGCCAGTTCACGCCGGACGATGTCCGCGACGCGATCGAGCTGCGCGGCGTACTGGAGGGCACCGCCGCGCGGCTCGCCGCCGAGCGCGGCGTCCCGGCGCGCGACCTGCACGCGCTGCGCGCAACCAACGCAACGATCGAGGCCGTGGTCCACCGAGCCGACTACGAATCGTTCGAGCGCTATCTTCACCTCAACGAGCGCTTCCACGCGCGCCTGCTGAAGATCGCGCGCAGCTCGGTGCTCGAGCGCGCGATCGAGGGGGTCCTCGCCCTGCCGTTCGCCGCCCCCAGCGCCTTGATCCTCGCCGAAGCGCGGCTGCCGGCCTCGCGCGACATCCTGATCGTTGCGCATCGGCATCACAGCGCGTTGATCGAGGCCATCGAGGGTCGGCAGAGTGCCCGCGCCGAGGGTCTCGGCCGCGAGCACGCGAGACTGGCGCTGACGAATCTGGAGATCGTCATGGCGCACAGCGATGCGTTCGATCGCGTGCCCGGAGGCTCGCTGATCGCGCGCGCCCCCAAAGTGGCGGCGGGGACTCAAGGGGCGCCATCCGGCCGGTCCCAATCGAGCGCCGCCTGAGCCGCCGCGTAGACGTCCTCGCTGCCCGGGCGGTAGACGTCCTCCAGCGATGGGCTGAGCGGCACCGGGGTGAAGGGCGCGCCGACGCGTTGAATGGGCGCGTGCAGGCAATCGAACGCTCGGGCCTGCAGTTCGGCGGCCAGCTCGGCTCCGAACCCGCCGGAGCGCACGGCCTCATGGGCGACGACGGCGCGCCCCGTCCTGCGGACCGACGCCGCGATCGGTTCGATGTCAAGCGGAACCAGCGTCCGGGGGTCGATCACCTCAGCTTCGATCCCGTCAGCGGCCAGCCGCTGCGCCGCGATCAGCGCCTCTCCCACGAGCCGTGAGATCGCGACGATGGTCAGGTCGCGCCCGGGCCGCACCACGTGGGCCTGTCCGAGCGGTAAGGGTGGCGGATCCAGGACCGCGGGCTCGCGCCGGAAGTAGAGTGACTTGTGCTCGATGAACACGACCGGATTGGGGTCGGCGATCGCGCTCGCGAGCAGCCCCGCGGCGTCGGCAGCACTGGACGGCATCACGACCTTCAGGCCGGGAACGTGGGTCAGCCAGGCCTCGAGACTCTGCGAGTGCTGGGCCCCGGCCCGCGCTCCGGCCCCACCCTGCGTTCTCACCACGAGCGGGACGGTCAGCTGACCGCCGGACATGAAATGCGCTTTCGCGGCCTGGTTGACGAGCTGGTCGAGCGCCAGGGTGATGAAGTCGATGAACATGATCTCGACGACCGGGCGTAGCCCGGCCTGGGCCGCCCCGATGGCGGCGCCGCAGACGGCGCCCTCGCTGATCGGTGTGTTGATCACCCGGCTGACGCCGAACTCCTCGGCGAGCCCGGCGGTCGCCTCGTAGGGGCCGCCCTGCGCCACGTCCTCGCCCAGCACGATAACCCGCTGATCGGCTCGCATCGCGCGGGCGAGCGCGCCCCTGACCTCGCGTATGAATGTCGTCTCCGCGGCCGGCATCTATGGTGCCCGGGCGTAGACGAGTCCGGCGGCGACATCCGGCTCGAGGACCGGGCTGGCGCGTGCGAACCGCACGGCCTGCTCGACCTCGGCGCGTGCGGCGAGCTCCTCGGCGCGGGCGCCGTCGGCATCGAGCCAGCCACGCTCGATCGCGTGCTCCTGGAACCGCGCAATCGGGTCAAGCCGCGCCCAGTCGGACTGATCGAGGGCGTCGCGGTAGGCCTGCCGGTCGCCTTCGTAGTGTCCGCGCCGGCGGTGGGTGATGCACTCGAGCAGGAGCGGCCCGTGGCCCGATCTGGCCGCCTGGAGGTACTCGCCCGCCGCTCGCCGGAGCGCCGTCACGTCACTACCGTCGACGGCCCGCCGTTCGAGGTCATACGGCGCCACCACGTCGCAGACGGAAGCCACCCTGGTGTGAGCCGAACGCGGGGTGAACTCGGCAAACCCATTGTTCTCACAGACCAGGATCAGCGGCAGTTCCCACAGGGCGGCGAGGTTGACGGTCTCGTTGAAGTGCCCCGCCTGGACCGCGCCGTCGCCGAAGAACACGACCGTCACCCGGTCTGAACCCTGAAGCTTGGCGGCCAGCGCGCCCCCTGCGGCCAACGGAAGGTTGCCGCCCACGACCCCGGTCGCCCCCATCAGCCCGTGGGCGTGATCGACAAGGTGCATCGAACCGCCCAGACCGCGGCACAGACCGCCGGAACGGCCCATCAGCTCGGCCATCACCAACGGCATCGGGGCACCCTTGGCGAGGGCATGGCCGTGCGCCCGGTGGCCGCTGTAGACAGCATCGTCCACGCGCAGGGCCCCGCAGACGGCCGCCGCCACGCCCTCGCTGCCGATGCTGAGGTGAACGAGCCCGTGCACCAGCAGGCTGCGGTGCAGTTTCGCTACGCGCTCCTCGAAGCAGCGGATCCGCCACATCGTGGCCAGCAACGCCAGCGCCTGGTCTCGGTTCAGCTCGCCCGGGTTCACCGCGGTGGGGCGCCGGGCTCGATCCACCGGAGTCAGGCCACCACCGGCGCAGTCCCGAGCACCTGGCGCACGGCATCGGCGATCCTCGCCTCGTCCGGGAGCACGAACGCCTCCATCGGCTCGCTGTAGGGGACGGTGACATCGTGTGCGGTGACCTGCTTGATGGGTGCCTTCAGCGACGAGAAGCCGTACTCGGCGAGCTCGGCGGCGATCACCGCCGAGGCGGCGGCATGCCGGGGCGCTTGATCGACCAGGACCGCGCGCCCGGTCTTGTGGACCGAGGCGAGGATCGTGTCCGTATCCAGGGGCGCCAGGGTCCGCGGATCGATCACCTCCACTTCGATGCCTTCCGTGGCGAGCGCACTGGCGGCGGCGAGCGCCTTGCCGACCATCCAGCCGGTCGCGACGATCGTCACGTCGCCGCCGGTGCGACGGACATCGGCCACCCCGAACGGCACCAGATGCTCGCCGTCGGGCACCTCGCCCGGCTCAAGCGTCAGCAGGTAGTGGTGCAGGAAGCAGACCGGATTGTCGTCTCGGATCGCGGTCGCCATCAGCCCCTTGGCGTCGGCCGCGGTGGCCGGCAGGACGAGCTTGAGCCCCGGAACGCCCAGGAACATGCCGTAGATCGAACCCGTGTGCTGACCGGCCCACCCGGCGGTGAAGCCGTACCCGGCCTTGAGGACCAGCGGCACCGTGACCCGGCCGCCGCTCATGTAGCGCAACCGCGGCGCCTCGTTGACCACCTGGTTCATCGCGACGAGCATGAACTCGGCCATGTAGAGCTCGACCACCGGGCGCATGCCGGCCAGGGCGGCGCCGACGGCCATGCCGATCTCGGCGGTCTCGGAGATCGGCGTGACCCGCACACGGTCGTTGCCAAACGCCGTCAGGAATTCGTCGTTCTCGGTCGTCGCAAGGTTCTGGCCGAAGTACAGGACGCTGTCGTCGCGTGCCATCTCGAGGTGGATCGCCTCGTTGATCGCGGCGATGTAGGGGATCTCGTGGGACATGGGAAACCGCCTTCTGCGCCTACGCGTAGACGTGGTTGAGGGCCGCTGCGGGCGCGGGGAACGGGCTGTCGAGTCCGAACTGCACCGCCGCCTGCATCTCCGCCCGGACCTCGGCGGCGATCTCATCGGCCTGCTCGGCCGACAGCGTTCCGTCGCTGATCAGCCGCGCGCGGAACCGAGGGACGGGATCACCGCGCTTGGCGGCCTCGTACTCCGCCGCGTTGCCGAACACCTCCACCGCCTCGTGTTCGGGGAAGTGCAGCGGCACGCCCGGGGGCGCGATGATGTTGCCGTGGGCCGAGAGCCGGTAGAGCTTGGATTCCACGAGCGTGGGCCCCTGGCCACCGCGCGCGCGATCGACCGCGGCCCCGACCGCCTCATGGACCGCGACCGGGTCGCCACCGTCGATCGTCACTCCCGGCATCGAGAAGGCCTTCGCCTTGACCGCCAGCGGCTCACCGGCCGCCGCGTTGGCATCCTCCTGCTCGACGCGTGTGACGACGTTGTAGGAGTTGTTCTCCATCACGTAGACGATCGGCAGCTTCCACAGGGACGCGATGTTCAGTGACTCGGCAAAGGCGCCCTGTTTGGAGGCTCCATCGCCGAAGAAGCACAGGACAACCTGGCGCTGCCGGCGGATCTGAGCGGCGTAGGCGACCCCGGTCGCCTGCGGGATGCCCTGGCCCACGATGCCCGATGTCCCCATGAACCCACGGTCGGGGTCGACCAGATGCATCGAGCCTCCGTAGCCGCCGCACAGTCCGTCGCGGCGGCCGTAGATCTCGGCCATCATCGCCTTGGCGTCGGTCCCGAGAACAAGCGGGTAGCCATGACAGCGGTAGGTGGCCATCAGCTGATCGCCGTCGCGCAGCGCCGCCAGCGCACCGACGATCGACGCCTCGGCGCCGTCGGCCAGGTGGGTGTGGCCCCGGATCACGCCCGGGTGTTCCTCAAAGGTGCGCTTGACGCGCTCCTCGAACTCGCGGATCCGCAGCATCTGGGTGAACATCCAGATCAGACGGTCGCCGTCCAGCGTGGCCGGGTTGGCACTCATCGGGCTCCTCTCACGCGACACCGGCGCGAAACTGCGCGGCGGTCGCCTCGTAGGCACGGTCGAATTGCTCGTCGATGGGCAGGCCGCGCAGGGCCGCGGACAGCACCTCCACACCCCATGGGCCCGTGTAGCCGATCTCGCGGCAGACATCGACGAACGCCGGGATCTCGAATTCGCCGTCACCCGGCAGCCGGCGATGGTTGATCGTCTCGTCGATCGGGTCCGCCATGTCCTGGAACTGGCCGTCGGACAGCTCGACCCAGGTCAGGTATCGCGCCGGGATCCGGCGCAGCTCGTCGGGCGCGATGCCGAGCTTGGACATGTGCCACGTGTCGATGGCCAGGCCTCCGTTGCCGGGCGCGGCGTCGGTGACCAGCGTCAGCGCCGCGTCGAGCGTGTTGACGTTGACGTCGAACGGCATGAACTCGTAGGCGATCCGCGCGTCGGTGTGGGCCGCCGCGTCCTGGCAGAGAGCGGCGAACTCGTCGGTCAAACGGCCCATCTCGCAGGTGGCGCCGGGGATGTTGCCGACCTTGATGTGGTGAGCGTCGAACGCTGCCGCGGTGGCAAACAGCTGTCGGCGCAGGCGATCGGACTCGGTGCGGGCCGGCTGACCCGGGGGGAGGAAGAAGTCGGCCAGAAACTCGACCTCGAGATGCTCGAGCCCGGCGTCGTCGAAGATCTGCTTCATCTCCCTCAGCGTTCGGGTCTCGAGCTGGTGGGCGACGTCGGCGTGCCACAGACCCAGGCCCCGGAACCCGACCCGGGCCGCGTGCGTGCAGCGCTCACGCCAGTCAAACGTGCTCCACTCGCGACCGTAGTGCACGTCCACCGGCCCCGCCGAGGTCCAATACAGGTCCACCAGCTCGATCTCGCCCATCGGTCTCCTCTCAGCTCGCAAGCGCCACGCTAGCGCCGAGCCGCGCCCCGGGCCAGCCATCGCGCGCAGGCCTTGTTGCCGATCGGCGCTGGCGCGAGGCGCTAGGCCACGGTGTTGACGATCTCGGTCATCGCGGCCAGGAACTCGTCGGTGCGCGACAGCCAGGGCCAGTGGTCGGTGTCGATCTCGATCACCGGATGGCAGTGACGCTCGGTCAGCATCCGGCGCTGCATGGCCGGCGGAATCGAGTGGTCCCGGCCACAGAGGATGTAGGCGCGCGGCAGCGCCTGAAAGGCGTCCCGGACACGATCCTGCACCTCGATCACGCCGCCAAAGGGAGCGATCGGCTGGGCCCCGAGACGCTTCACGGCCCACGCGGCCTGCTCCTCGGTGCAGCAGTTGAGCATCGCGTGAACCGCGGCGGCCGGCGGCAGGCGACCCACCGGGGGATCTCCTTCGACGACGAGGTTGGCCTGGACCTGATCGCCGGCGGCCTCCGGATAGGAGACCAGCTCACCGAGGCTCTGGCCTTCGGCGGGCGCGAAGGCGCCGATGTAGACAAGCGCGACAACCTGCTCGGGGCACCGTGCCGCCCCCTGGGTGACCGCCATGCCGCCCATGCTCTGCCCGGCCAGAACCGCCGGTGGGCCCTGCGCCAGGACCCGGCAGATCTTCTCACCGTAGGCCGCGAGCGTCACCTCGGCCACCGGGGTCGTGTCCGCTCCGGCGCCGGGCAGATCGATCGTCTCCACCGTGTGGCCGGCCGCGCGCAGGCCGGCCAGGGCCGGCTCCCAGCACCAGGCGCCGGCGAACGCTCCGTGAACCAGCACGATCCTCGCCATCTCAGGTCAACCTCCAGCTCGAACTGCGTGGCGCGCGATCGTACGCGCGCGTGCGTCCCGGCCGGCGGGATCAAGCGCCAGCGCGCAAGCCCGCCTGCGCTGAGAAGCAAAGCGGTTGACTTGTGGCGCGCGCCTGCCGTATAAGGGCGGCGGGCGTGGCGACGGCGTGAGCCGACCCCTGATCCCAAGGGAGGTTTCAAATGAGCAGCACGGAGCCTGCGGTCAGCGCGTTCCCGAGCCCCTACTCGGTGCAGACCCCACCCGGGTGCGAAGGCTGGGAGGAGATGTACCCCTATTACGCGCTGTTCGATGAGCGGCGGCGCGAGCACGATGAGCCGCGGTTCTGGTTCTGGAATTCGATGCACTTCCCGCTGCCCATGCCGGCGTTCGACGTGATCTGCATCGATTCCCCGTATCAGGCGGTCGGGTCCTGGCAGAACCGGGTGTTCGCGGTCCCCCCCGCGATGGGCATCGACTACCGAGCGGTCAACGGCTACATCTACATCTCCGGTAACCCGGTCACCGATCCGGACAAGATCGCCGAGCGAGCCCGGTTCTTTGAGAAGCGCGCCGGCTACTACTACGAGAACTGGCCTGAGCTGTACGGCAAGTGGCGGACCAAGATGGAGGCGCTGATCGCCGAGCTCGATGACCTGAAGGTCCCCGACCTGCCCGAGTACGAGCCCGACGAGGTCGCGTTCGGGGATGACCGCAACACCGCCTTCTACGAGGTCCTCGACGCCTATGGCCGCTGCCTGCGGATGTGCGACCTGATGTGGCAGCACCACTTCGAGTTCCTGCTGCTGGGCTACGGCGCCTACGCGACGTTCGCCGAGCTGTGCAAGGCCAACCTGCCCGACATCCCCGACCAGCACATCGCGCAGATGGTGGCCGGGATCGACGTGCTGCTGTTCAAGCCCGATGCCGAGCTGCGCCGGCTCGCTCGGCTCGCGATCGCCACCGGCGTCGATGACGTCTTCGTCGAGGGCCGCACGCCGGCGGAGATCGACGCCGCGCTGTCCGAGCGCGAGGCGGGCCGCAGCTGGCTGACCGAGCTCGCGCAGGTCAAGGACCCGTGGTTCAACATGGCGACCGGCGACGGCCTCTACCACTACTACCGCAGCTGGTTCGACGATCCGAGCATCCCCTACGCGGCGCTGATCGGTCACATCGCCGCGTTGCGCGCCGGCGAGCTGATCGAGCGCCCGACCGAGGAGATCCAGGCCGAACGCGACCGGCTCGCGAGCGCGTACGGCGCGCTGCTGGACGAGTCGGCGCGCCAGCCGTTTCACGATCTGCTGGCGCTGGCGCGCATGGTGTTCCCCTACGTGGAGGAACACAAGTTCTTCTGCGACTACTGGTTTTTGACCCGATGGTGGAACAAGGTGCGCGAGTTCGGGGCGCTGCTGGCCCGGCATCGCTTCCTGTCCGAGAGCGAGGACATCTTCCAGCTCTCGCGCCATGAGGTGAGCACGGCTCTGGACGAGCTGGTCCTGACCTGGGCGACGGGCGGAGTGCCGCTCGGTCCCATGCACTGGCCAGAAATCGTGGAGCGCAGAAAGCGGATCCTGGAGCGTCTGGCGCAGTGGACGCCCCCACCGGCGCTCGGCATCACGCCCGAGGTGATCACCGACCCGATGACGATCATGCTCTGGGGCGTGACCACCGATCGGGTCCGGGAATGGGCGCGCCAGCAGGACGGAGGCCGGGAGCTGAACGGAGCCGCAGCGTCGCCGGGCGTGGTCGAAGGGGTTGCGCGAGTGGTGCGCTCGGTGCACGAGATCGCCGATGTCCGCGAGGGCGAGATCCTCGTCTGCGGGAGCACCTCACCGGCCTGGGCCCCGATCTTCACCAAGATCAGAGCCACGGTCACCGACGTGGGCGGCGTGATGTCGCACGCGGCGATCGTGTGTCGCGAGTACGGACTGCCGGCGGTGGTCGGTACCGGCCGCGCGACCTCCCGGATCCACACCGGCCAGACGATTCGCGTCGATGGCTCGGCCGGCGTCGTGACGCTGCTCGATCACCGGCCATGAACACGGCCGGCTCGGCCGTGGGATACACCAGGCCGTTGGGGCAACTGCGTGGTGCCGATGAGCCCGCCTTCGGGGGTAAGAGCACCGGTCTCGGCGAGCTTCTCGCCGCCGATGTGCCCGTGCCGCCCGGGTTCGCACTCGCCACCGCGGCCCTCACCGAGCTGATGCGCGAGTCGTGCATCGAGCCCGGTGTGACGGCTGCGGCCGCGATCCGAGCGGCCCCGATGCCCGCCCGGATCGGCGAGGAGCTGACCGCCGCCTACCGCGCGCTCGCCGAGGGGACCCAGGCACAGGACCCGGCCGTGGCCGTGCGCTCGAGCGCCGTCGGCGAGGACAGCACCGACGCCACCTTCGCCGGGCAGCAGGACACCTACCTCTGGGTCCGTGGCGCCGGCGCGGTCATCGCGGCTGTCCGCGACTGCTGGGCGAGCCTGTACAGCACCACCGCGATCGCCTATCGCGCCAGGCTCGGGGAGGTCAGAGCCGCGATGGGCGTGACCGTGCAGCTGATGGTCGACGCCAGCGTGTCCGGGGTGATGTTCACGTGCAATCCGGTCAGCGGCGACCCCAGCATGGTTGCGATCAACGCCAGCTGGGGCCTCGGGGCCGCCGTCGTCGGAGGCGAGGTGACGCCGGATGACTATCTCGTCAGCAAGGTCACCGGCGAGGTCGTCCGCGAGCGGATCGCCAGCAAGGACGTGCAGTGCGTCCCGGACCCCAACGGCGGTGGCACGACGCTGATCGACGTTCCCGCCCACCTGCGAGCACGCCCATGTCTGGACGCCGATGCGCTGGGAGCGCTGGTGGCACTGGCGCAACGGATTCAGGCTCATTTCGGCAGCCACCAGGACATCGAGTGGGCGATCGGACGCGAGGGCTCGGCCGCCGAGAGCCTGTTCGTGGTGCAGTCGCGACCGGTGACCGCCGTCGCCGCGCCGGCGAAAGCGCCGGCGGCGCCGGCCTCGGCGCTGTCCCTGGTGATGAGCACCTTCGGGGTGCGGCCGCGCGAAACCGGCGAGGAGCGCTGATCACCGTGGGGCTCAGTCACGACGACGTGCGCGAGATCCTGCACCTGATCGACACGTCCGAGCTCGCCGAGCTGCGGGTCCAGACCGAGGGATTCTCACTGCACGTCAGACGAGACGGAGGAGTCGATGAGCGGTTGGCGATCCCGTCGCCGATGCTCGGCACCTTCTATCGCGCCGAGTCCCCGGGGGGGACGCCGTTGGTCGACGTGGGCACCGAGGTCGGGCCCGAGACGACGGTCTGCATCATCGAGGTGATGAAGATGATGAACTCGGTCCCGGCGGGAGTGAGCGGCACCGTCGTCGAGGTGTGCGCTCGCGACGGTGAGCTGGTCGAGTACGGCGCGCCGCTGTTCCGGGTGCAGCCCGGATGAAGCGGGTGTTCATCCCCAACCGCGGGGAGATCGCCCTGCGGATCGTGCGCGCCTGTGCGCAACTGGGCCTGGAGTCGGCGGTGGGAGCCTCGGCGCCCGACCGCGACGGGCTCGCCGCGCGCCGGGCCGACCGCGTCGTGGTGCTGGGTCCGGGACCGGCCGGTGACAGCTACCTGCGCGACGACATCGTCGTGCAGGCTGCGCTCGGGACCGGCTGTGACACGGTCCACCCCGGCTACGGGTTTCTCGCTGAGAGCACCCGCCTGGCCGCCCGCGCGCGCGAGCATGGACTGGTGTTCGTCGGGCCGCCGACCGAGACGATCGCGCTGGCCGGTGACAAGCTGGCCGCCCGGACCGCGGCCCGCGCGGCGGGCGTCCCGGTGCTGGAAGGCGGTGAGGTGCGGACCGCCGACCAGGCTCGCGCGCTGGCCGCGGAGATCGGCTACCCGGTGCTCATCAAGGCGGCCGGCGGAGGCGGCGGGCGCGGCATCAAGCACGTGCGTGACGGCGATGAGCTGACCGCGTTGCTGGGCCTGGCCCGCGGCGAGGCGGCCGCCGCCTTCGCCGACGATCGCCTGTACATCGAACGACGGGTGGTCCGGGCCCGGCATGTCGAGGTGCAGATCGCCGCCGACGACGCGGGCGCGGTGGTCGCCCTCGGTGAGCGCGACTGCAGCGTGCAGCGGCGCTTTCAGAAGGTGATCGAGGAAGCGCCGGCGCCGGCGCTGCCCGGGGCGGTGCGCGAGCAGCTGCGGGCCGCGGCCGTGTCGCTGGCCACGGCGATCGGCTACCGGAACCTCGGCACGGTCGAGTTCGTGATCGACGCCGACAGCGGCCGCTGGTCCTTCTTGGAGATCAACTGCCGTATCCAGGTCGAGCATCCGGTGACCGAAGCGGTCACCGGCCGTGACCTGGTGGCGTTGCAGCTGCGCCTCGCCGACGGTGCGCCGCTGGGCTTCTCGCAGTCGGACATCGCGATTGCCGGGCACGCCATCGAGTGCCGCCTCAACGCCGAGGACGTGACCCGGGGCTACATGCCCTCGCCGGGGAGACTGTCCGCCTTCACGGTCCCGGCGGCGACCGGGCTTCGCGTCGATACGCATTGCCACCCGGGCGCCGCCGTGCCGCCCTACTACGACTCGCTGCTGGCCAAACTGATCGCTCACGGCGAGGACCGCGGCGCCGCGATCGAGATCATGCGCTCCGCGCTGGACGGGCTCGACGTCCAGGGCGTGGCGACCAACCGCGCGCTGTTGCGCGGGGTGCTCGATCATCCCGATTTTCGCGCCGGCTTCGTGACCACCGACTGGCTCGAGCACGCGGTCCGATGATCGAGTTCATCGACACCAGCCTGCGCGACGGCAACCAGAGCCTGTGGAGCGCGACCGGGCTGACCACGCCCGACGTTCTGGCCATCGCTCCGACATTGGACCGGGTCGGGTACCACGCGCTTGACTTCACCTCCAGCACGCACATGGCCGTGTCGGTGCGCTTTCACCGGGAGGATCCGTGGGAGCGGATCCGGCTCGTCAGCGCCGCGATGCCCGACACGCCGCTGGGGATGATCACGACCGGGATGCGCTTCATCTCCTGGATACCGGCCGACGAGGAGCTGATGCGGCTCTCCTTCCGCCTGGTCGCCCGCAACGGGATCCGCCGCTTTCAGATCGCCGACCCGGCCAACGACCCCGCGCGCCTGAAGCGGCTCGCGGCCATGGCCCGCGCCGAGGGCATCGATGAGGTGGTGATCGGGCTCACCTATTCGATCAGCGAGGTGCACACCCACTCCTACTACGCGCAGCGCGCCGCCGCCCTCGCCGACTGCGCCGACATGGACCGGCTGTACCTCAAGGACCCGGGCGGCCTGCTGACGCCCGACGCCGTGCGCGAGCTGGCGACACCGTTCCTGGCCGCGGCCCGGGGGCGGCCGGTCGAGCTGCACAGTCACTGCACGATCGGCCTGGCCCCGCTGGTCTACATGGAGGGACTGAAGGCCGGCTTCGGGGTGCTGCACACGGCGTCAGGGGCCCTGTCGCGCTCGACCTCGCAGCCCGACGTCCTATCCACGCTGCGCAACCTCGAGGCGTCGGGCTACGCGCACACACTCGATCTCGAGCAGCAGGCGATCGTGTCGGACTACTTCGATCAGCTCGCCGACCGCAAGGGGTTGCCGGCCGGTGTCGCGCAGGAGTTCGACGCGGTCTACTACCGCCACCAGCTTCCCGGCGGAATGGTCACCACCACGCGGCGGATGCTCGAGGAGCTGCGCCGGCCGGAGTTGTTCGATCGGGTGCTCGACGAGGTCACCCGGGTCCGCGCCGAGATGGGCTACCCGATCATCGTCACGCCCGTGTCGCAATTCATCGCCAGCCAGGCCACGCGCAACGTGATCGACGGCGAGCGCTGGGCCCACGTGTCCGATGAGACGGTGCGCTACTTCCTCGGCCACTACGGCGAGCCTCCGGCGCCGGTCGATCCGCAGATCGCCGATCGCGTTCTCGCCCGCCCCCAGGCCAGGAGCCTGGCCGAACTGGAGCCGCTCAGCCTGGACGGCGCCCGCGAGCGCTTCGGGGCCCGCATCTCCGAGGAGGAACTGCTGCTGCGACTGACCATGCCCGCCGAGCAGGTCGATGCGATGGTCGCGGCGCGTGACGGCGCCGGCGCGCCCGTTGCGGCGGCGCCGGCGCCTGCTCCCGCGCCGCAGGCGCCCGTGGCCACGCCGCAGGCGCCCGTCCGCGCGGCCACCGGGAACGGGTCCGCCGCCGACGCGGCCGGCGCGCCGATCGTCACCCTCTTAGCCGAGCTCGCCCGGCGGCGCGAGCTGACCAGCGTCGAGGTCGACGCCGGCACCGACCGGATCGTGTGGCGCCGTGCTTGACACGGTCCGCGGGTTCATGTTCGACGTCGACGGGACGCTGCTTCACCGCGGCCCCGACGGCCGCGGCCGGCCGCAGCCCGGCGCGGTCGAGGTGCTGGAGCAGATCCGGGCCAGCGGGCGCAAGCTGGTGCTGTTCACCAACGCCAGCCATGTCCCGTCGGCGGCCGTCGCCGCCCGCCTGCGCGACGACGGCCTGCCCGTCGCCGACGATGAGGTGCTGACGCCCACCGACAGCGCGATCACCTTCCTGCGCACCCGTCACGCTCAGGCGCGGGTGCTGCTGTTCGCCTCCGAGGCCATCCGCGAGCACATGGCGCGGGCGGGCGTGACGGTGACCGACGATGAGGATGCCGGCGCGGTGTTCGTCGCCCACCAGGAGGAGGTGCAGCTGTCCTCGATCGAGCGCGCGGCCCGGGCGGTGCGGCGGGGCGCCCCCCTGTTCACGAGCAGCTATGTGGCCGGCTATGCCGGCGCCAACGGGATGATCTTCAGCCGCGGCGCGATGATCACGGCCGCGATCGCCAAGGTGAGCGCGGTGCGACCGCGGGTCCTGGGTAAGCCCTCCCGCGCCGCGGTTCAGGCGCTGCACGCGCGGCTCGGGGTGCCGACCCGCGAGCTGGCCGTGGTCGGGGATGACCTGGACATGGATATCGCGCTCGGGCGGATGGGCGGCTGCGCGACGATCCTGGTCCGGAGCGGAATCAGTGGCGCGATCGACCTCGCCCGGGTGCCGGAACGGCGTCGGCCGGACACCGTGATCGACGGCGTGGCGGAGCTGCTGGCGCTGCTCTGACCAGATCAGCGCGCGGCCGCATCGTTGATCGCCTCCCAGACGCGCTGTCCGTTGCACGGCATCTCGATGTGGCGCACCCCGAGGTGCGACACGGCGTCGATGACCGCGCTCTGCACGGCCGGCGTCGCCCCGATCGTGCCCGACTCGCCGATCCCCTTGGCCCCGAGCGGGTTGACCGGCGTGGGCGTCTGCATCTCGACGACCTCGAAGGTCGGCAGCTCGGTCGCACCCGGCACGCAGTACGTGACGAGGTTGGCGTTCTGCGGGTTGCCGTCCTCGTCGTAGCGGAGCTCCTCGAACAGCGCCTGCGCGATGCCGGCCGCGAGCCCACCGTGGATCTGGCCCTCGACGATCAGCGGATTGACGATCGTGCCGGCGTCGTCGACGGCGATCATCCGTCGCAGGTGCACGGAACCTGTCTCGGTGTCGACCTCGACCACGGCGACATGAGCTCCGAACGGGAACGTCGGCTGCGCGGCCGCAAAGTCGGCTTCGACGCTCAGCTCCTCGAGCCGGCCGTCGCCCTCGAGCCGGCGGGCCAGCTGCACCCAGGCGAGCGCGGGCTCAGGGGCGCCGGCGACGTGAAAGCTCCCGCGTTCCAGGTCGAGGACCATGTCCTCGGGGTTGGCCTCCAGCTGATCGGCGGCCAGCTCCTTGGCCCGGTCCACGAGCGCCTCGGACGCTCGGCCGGCCGCGGCCCCGCCGATCTGGGTCGACTTTGAGCCGTAGGTCCCGGTGCCGCGCGGGACCGTATCGGTGTCACCCTTGAGCACGGTGATCTTCGCGATGGGCAGACCGATCCGGTCGGCGACGATCTGAGCGAACGTGGTCTCATGGCCCTGACCCTGCGAGAACGAGCCCGTGCGGACGATCGCCTCGCCGTCGGCGGTGATGGCCACCGCTCCGTACTCGGTCTCGTTGAGGCCGTTGGTGATCTCGACGTAGGTGCTGACGCCGATCCCGAGCTGGAGCGTCGACCCGCTTCGGCGCCGATCGGCCTGCTCGCGGCGAAGCTCCTGGTAGCCGGCCTTCTCGAGCACGAGGTCCAGTGCGGTCGCATAGTCGCCGACGTCGTACTGGGCGCCGGCGGCGGTCTGGATCGGGAACGCGCTGGCGGGGATCAGGTTGCGCCGGCGGACCTCGGCCGGGTCGAGCGACAGCTCGGCGGCGAACAGGTCCATCGCCCGCTCGAGCATCTGGGTCGCTTCCGGGCGTCCCGCGCCCCGCACCGGCCCCGTGGGCGTCGTGTTGGTGACCACCGACCTGACCTCGGTCTCGATCGTGTCGATCGCGTACACGCCGCTGGCCATCAACGCGGTGAAGTTGGGCAGAATCGCGCCCAGGCCGGGATACGCCCCGGCGTCCTGGAGGATCTTCAGGCGCAGCGCCTTGACGATTCCCTCCCGGCTGCCGCCGAGCTCGAAGTCGATCCACTGGGCCCGTCCCTGGTGCATGGCGACCAGGTTCTCGCTTCTGGTCTCGGTCCAGCGCACCGTCCTGGCCGTGGCCCGCGCCAGCCACGCGACGATCACGTCCTCGACGTCGAGACCCTTGCCGCCAAAGCCGCCGCCGACATCCGGGGCGATCACCCGGACCTGGTCGGGCTCGAGTCCGAGCACCAAGCCCAGCACCATCTTGTCCGTGTGGGGCGTCTGGGTCGACAGCCAGATGGTCAGCCGGCCGTCATCGCCGAACTGCGCGATCGTGGCCCGCGGCTCGATCGGCAGCGCCGAGAGGCGCTGGCTGTGCACTGAGCCCGCGATCACGACGTCGCAACCGTCAAACAGCTGAGGGTCGGCCTGGGCCGGGGGGACGTGCAGGCACGTGTTCGTGCCCAGGCCCTCGAACAGCAGCACCTCGTCGCGCGCCGCGGCGCGGACGTCGGTCACGACCGGGAGCGGGTCGTACTCGACCGCCACCAGCTCCGCGGCGTCGACGGCGCCCGCGCTGCTCTCGGCGAGCACGAGCGCAACGATGTCGCCGACGAAGCGGACCTTCTCCGAGGCCAGGAACGGACGGAACATCTGCGGATCGATCGGGATGAACGGCGGCGGCGCGCTCACCGTCAGATCGACGTCACCGGCCGTGAACACCTGCGTCCCGGGGACCGCGAGCGCGTCGGTGGTGTCGATGCCAACGAGCTTGGCGTGCGCCTGATAGGAGCGGACGAACTGCACGTGGAGAGCGCCGTCGGTCCGCTGGTCATCGACGTAGTTGCCTGCGCCGGTCAAAAAGCGCGGATCCTCGCGCCGGCGAACTCGCTGTCCGATTACGTTGGCCATGTGATCCGCCCCTCGCGTTTGGGTGTCAAAGCCCGTTGCCGGTTCGCCGCTGCGGGCCGCGCACGAATCTATCCGCGGCGAGCCCAACCTGCCAGTCATTGCGCGCAGCAGTGGTTGCCCAGCGGTGCACCAGCCTCAGCTCCGGTGCGCGGAAACCCATGCCACCGAGCCCGCATCGACGGGCAGCGCGACCCCGGTGATGAACGACGCCTCCTCCGAGCACAGCCAGACGACCGCCGCCGCGACCTCGGCCGGGTCTCCGAAGCGGGTCATCGCCTGGGGGGCCAGGATCTCCTGCTGGCGCTCGGCGGACTGATCCGACATCAGCGGGGTCATGATCGCCCCCGGACAGACCGCGTTGACGCGGATCTGATCCTCGGCGTACTCGACGGCGGCGGTCTTGGTCAGGCCCAGAATCCCGTGCTTGCTGGCCGCATAGGCGCTCAGCATCGTCACGGCCCGCAGGCCGGCGTTCGACGACGTGTTGACGATCGCGCCACCGCGCGCCGGCTCGTTGCTCAGCATCGCCCGAAGCTGATGCTTGAGCCCGAGGAAGGTGCCACGCAGGTTGACCGCGATCACCCGGTCAAAATCGTCGTCGGTGGTCTCGTGAAGGCGCTGATGCACACCGATGCCCGCGTTGTTGTGGGCGAAGTCGAGCCTTCCGAAGCGCTCCACGGTATAGGCGACGAGCGCAGCGCTATCCGCGCTGCTGGCCACGTCGCAGGGGAAGTACTCCGCCCGCCCGCCGGCGGCGTGAATCTCGGCGACGGTCTGAAGCGCACCGGCCTGCGCGCCGGCCAGGTCGGCGACGATCACCGCCGCCCCCTCGCGGGCAAAGCGCAGGGCGCAGGCGCGGCCGATCCCGCTGGCGGCACCCGTGACCAGACCCGCCTTGCCTGCCATCAGACCGCCCATTGAACGCCACCTTATCCTCCGGGCATGCAGGACACGATTACGGCCGCGACCGAGGCCCTGGCCCGGGCCGGCCTGTCGCCGGAGGAGATCGAGGCCTGGGCGCTCGCCGGTGGGCTGCGGGAGGACTCGTTCCCGGCCGCCGCCGCCGCGCTGCGCGGGTACCTGGGGCGCGGCGCCGCGCTCGATCGCCGGCTCGGTGATGCCGACGGCTCCGAGGCCCGGACGACGGCGCGCAGGGCTCTCGCCGGGGCGCTGAACGCCGCGCGCGATGCGTTTCTGGAGCGGCATGCGGCGTCGCTGTACGACGCCCTGACGGGGGGATGCGTGAAGACGATCGGCGTCGAGCAGCTCGTCTACGACGCGGCCGAGCTGATCCCGGGACTGGTCCCCAGCCGCAGCGAGATGGCGGCCGAGCGCTCGCTGGCTCTGGCCGACAAGCGCGGCGTCGAGCGCGCGCAGGGCCTGCTCCTGGGTCACGTGCTCGGTCTGGAGCGCCAGGGGCGCCACCTGGTCAACGCGATGCTCGCGCCGACGCCGCGAGCGCTCGAGGCCCAGGCCGAGTTTCAGTCGCGCGGGTCCCTGGATCTCGGGTCGGCGCGGGTGACGCGCCGCGGACGGGCGGGCATCGTCGAGCTCTGCAACCCGCGCCACCTCAACGCCGAGGACGGCACGACGCTGGAACCGACCGAGGCCGCGGTCGACCTGGTCCTGCTCGACCCCCAGATCGAGGTGGGTGTCATACGCGGCACGGTCGTGGAGCACCCCCGGTATGCCGGTCAGCGCGTCTTCGGATCGGGCATCAACCTCACTCACCTCTACCGCGGACAGATCGACTTCCTCTTCTACCTGATCCGCGACCTCGGCTACGTGAACAAGATCTACCGCGGCCTGAACACCGGCGCGGGAGCGGTCGAGAAGCTGTGGATCGCGGCCGTCGAGCGCTATGCGATCGGGGGCGCCTGCCAGCTGCTGCACGTGGTCGACCACGTCATCGCGATCCGCGGCTCGCGGCTGTACCTGCCCGCGCGCAAGGAAGGCATCATCCCGGGGGCGTCCAACCTCCGCCTGCCCCGCTCCGTCGGCGATCGCGCCGCCCGCCAGGCGATCCTGTCCGGGCGCGAATGGACCGCGGGTCAGCCCGACGCCGACCTGATCGTCGACGAGGTGATCGACGCCGGGGCGATGGATCGCGCGCTGGAGGCGAGGATCGAGCTGCTGACCAGCTCAGGACTGATCAACGCCGCCGCCAACCGACGCGCGCTGCGCGTCGGCCAGGAGCCGCTGGACGTCTTTCGGCAGTACATGGCCACGTACGCTCGCGAGCAGGCCGACTGCCATCTCAGCCCGGCGCTGGTGGCCAACCTCGAACATCACTGGGATGCCGCACGGCGAACCGTCTGAGCCGCTGATTCGCGACCCCGTGGAGACGCTCCCGCGCGAGCAGCTGCGCGAGCTGCAGCTGCGGCGCCTGCGCGAGACGGTCGACCGCGTGCTGCGCGGCCAACCGGCCGGCGCCCGCCGTCTGCGGGAGGCCGGGATCGGGGCCGGGCAGGACGTCCGCTCGCTCACCGACCTCGGGCGGGTCGCCTTCACGACCAAGGCCGATCTGCGCACCGCGTATCCGTTCGGACTGCTCGCCGTGCCGCGATCAGACCTCGTTCGTGTCCACGCCTCCAGCGGGACGCACGGCAAACCGACGCTGGCCGCCTACACCCGGACCGATCTCGAGACGTGGACCGAGCTGATGGCGCGCGGCATGACGATGGCCGGCGTCCGGGCCGGGATGACGATCCACAACGCCAACGGTTACGGGCTGTTCACCGGCGGCCTGGGTTTCCATCAGGGCGGCGAGCGACTCGGAGCCACCGTCGTACCCGTCTCGGGGGGGTTCACGGCGCGACAGGCGATGCTGCTGTCGGATCTTCGCGCCGAGGTGCTGGTCTCGACGCCGTCCTACGCGCTGGTGATCGCCCAGGCCCTGCGCGACGGCGGCATCGATCCGGCCGGCCTCCCGCTCGCGCTCGGCCTGTTCGGGGGCGAGCCCTGGACCGAGCCGATGCGCGCCCAGCTGCAGGACGAGCTCGGGCTGGCCGCGGTCAACTTCTACGGCCTGTCGGAGCTGTGCGGACCGGGCGTCGCGACCGAGTGTCTGCAGGCACGCGCCGGACTGCACGTGCAGGAGGATCACTTCCTGGTCGAGGTCGTCGACCCGGATGACGGTCGGCCCGTGGCGCCGGGCACGGAGGGTGAGCTGGTGTTCACGACGCTGAGCAAAGAGGCCATGCCGCTGATCCGCTACCGGACTCGCGACATCGGCGCTGTCGACCTCGCGCCGTGCCCCTGCGGGCGGACGACCGCCCGCCTGCTCGGGCTGCGCGGACGCCATGACGACATGCTGATCGTCCGCGGGGTCAACCTTCACCCCTCGCACGTCGAACAGCTGCTGCTCGGGGTCGACGGTGCCTCGCCCCATTACCGTCTGATCCTCGAACGCCGGGGGGCCCTGGATGAGTTGACGCTCGAATTCGAGCCCGTGCCCGGGCACGATCACGCGGCGCTCGGGGACCGGGTCGCCCGGGTCCTGCGCGAGCACACGGGTCTGCGCATCGGCGTCGAGGTGGTGGCGCCCGGGGAGCTCCCGCGCAGCGCCGGCAAGGCCACCCGCATCCTCGATCGCCGGTCAGTCGCCGGCTGAGGTCTGCGCGGCGATCGCCGCGTGCCGGATCTCGCTCGGAGTGGCGCCGTACTCCCGCTTGAACACGCGGGAGAAGTGAGCGGCGTCGCAGAAGCCCCAGCGAAAGGCGATCTCGGTCACCGAGCCACCGTTGACGCGTCGCAGGTCCTCCAGGCACCGCGCCAGCCGCTCACCGCGCACGAGCGCGGCGACGGAGGCGTCGGCATCCTCGAACAGCGCGTGCAGCGCTCGCACCGAGATCGAATATTGCCGCGCGATCGACACCGGGCCCAGCGCCGGGTCCTGCAGATGCGCGCGCACGTAGCGGCGCACGTCCGCCCGTAGGGCGGCGCGCCCGGCGGCCCGGTTGGTCGGCAGGCTCGGCTCGATCACCGCCCTGAGCAGCTCGAGCGCGGCGCTGGCCGCCGCCGCCCGGGCGGCGGTCTCGAGCTGGGGCAGCTCCAGGGCGAGCGCGTTCATGTACCGGACGAGCAGGTGGGCGGGGCCGTTGCGGCTGAGAGCCGGCAGCGCATCGGCGTCGGCGAGGCGCGGGCAGAGGGCCAGCACCTCGTGTCGCGGGAACATCAGCGTCCGCTTGTAGAACGGCTCGATGATCTCGACCTCGGTGGGCTGCAGGCCGTCCCACAGGACCACGTCGCCGGGGGTCAGAGCCACGTCGCGACTGGCCTCGCGCACGAGTTCGACGCCCCGGCACACGAATTGGAACCCGAGGATGTTCTCGTTCCCGGCGGCCACCGACGGCGCGATCATCGCTCGGCCCCGGGAGCCGAGAAACGGGGATGCCGCGCAGTCGACCAACATCAGGTCGCCGATCCGTCGCCGCATCACCGCCCCCTCGAAATCAACCGGGGTGTGCGCGGTCTGGCCCACGTCGAAGGCGAGATGGGTCTCGGCCAGGATCTCCGCCCACGACTCCAGCCGTCGCTTGACGGTGGCGCCCTGCGTCCGCCAACGCTCGGGCTCGCGACCCGGCGGGGTGGCGTCATGCAGACCCGCCGGAACGGCGGCCGGGCTCGATAGTCCTCTCATCTGCTCCTCACGGACAGTGGCGTCCGAACCGGCCGCTCATGGTAGAGCAGACGCGCGCGCAGCATCGCCGCTGCGGCGCTGGGCCGCCAGCGCGACGAACGCGTCCAGGGCAGCCGGATCGACCAGCGAGTCCCGGCTGGCCACCTGCTCCTCGGACTCCCCGCGGAGGATGCGCTTGACCGGCGATTCGAGCTTCTTGCCGGTGAGCGTGCGGGGGATCACCGGCACGGCGAAGATGCCGTCGGGAACGTGCCGCGGCGAGAGCTCGCTGCGCAACGTCGCTGCGATCCTGCGCTGCAGCGTCTCGTCCATGACCGTCCCGTCGGCGGTGACCACGAACAGGAGCAGCTCGCCCGCGCCGCCGCCGGCGTCCTCGAGGTGCACGACGAGCGCGTCGACGATCTCCGGCAGTTCCTCGATCACCGCGTAGAACTCGCCCGTACCCAGCCTTACCCCGCCCCGGTTCAGCGTCGCGTCGGAGCGGCCGGTGATCACGCAGCTCCCGCGCGCCGCGAACCTGATCCAGTCGCCCTGGCGCCAGACGCCGGGATAGCGATCGAAGTACGACGCGCGGTAGCGACTGCCGTCGGCATCGCCCCACAAGCCAACCGGCATCGACGGCATCGGCTTGGTGATGACCAGCTCTCCGAGCTGGTCGATGACCGCCGTGCCGTCGTCGTCGAAGGCGTGGGCGTCGACACCCAGACATGGGCCGGAGATCTCACCCTCGTACACGGGCTGGGCGAACGACCCGGACACCAGCCCGGTGCAGACGTCGGTTCCGCCCGAGCCGTTGTTCAGCAGCACGTCGGGACCCAGCTGCTCGTACACGTAGCGGTACCCCTCGGCCGGCAGGGGCGATCCTGCCGTGCACAGCACGCGCAGCGAGCTCAGATCGTGGTCGGACCCGAGCCTGAGCCCCGCTTTGCGGCAGGCCATCAGATAGGGCGGACTGACACCCATGACCGATGGTGAAAGCTCCTCGGCCAGTCGCCACTGCTCGTGCAGGTCGGGCCAGGTCGGATCGCCGTCGAGCATCACGATCGAACTTCGGAGCAGGAGCGCGGAGACGAGTGCGTTCCACATCATCCAGGCGGTGGTCGAGAACCACAGCAGCCGGCCCCCGGGCTTCAGGTCCCAGCCCAGGCCCTGGTTCTTGTGGTGCTCCAGGAGCTGTCCCCCGTGCCCGTGGATGATCGCCTTGGGCAGACCGGTCGTGCCCGAGGAGAACAGGACGTAGAGCGGGTGGTCAAAGGCCACCGGCTCGAATTCGAGCGGTGCCTGTTCACGGGTCAGCTCATCCCAGCTGACGGCGTCAGGGATCTCCGCCTCGCCGTACGGGACCCAGACGACGTGCTCGATGCTTGGCATCCGAGCTCGGATCGTCGCCACCTCGGCGCGCCGGTCGGTATGGCGGTCCCGATAGCGGTAGCCGCCGACGGCGAGCAGCACCTTGGGTTCGATCTGGGCGAAGCGGTCGACCACGCTGCGGGCGCCGAACTCGGGGGCGCAGGCGGCCCAGACCGCCCCGAGGCTCGCGGTCGCGATGAACGCGGCGAGCGTCTCGGGAATGTTCGGCAGGTAGGCCACGACGCGATCACCGGGCTGTACCCCGAGCCGCTGCAGGCCCACGCGAACCCGCGCCGCGAGCGCACGCAGCTCACCGAAGCTGAGCTCGATCGGGGGGCGGGTCTGGGAGCGGGCCACCACCGCCGATCGATCCGCGTCGTCCTCGCCTCCGAGCAGGTGCTCGGCGTAGTTGAGACGGGCGCCGGTGAACCATTGCGTACCCGGCATCGTCGGCGCGGCGAGCACGCGGTCATACGGGGTGTGGGCACGGATCGCAAAGAACTCCCAGATCGATGACCAGAACCCCTCCAGGTCGTCCACGGACCACTGCCAGAGCTCGTGGTAGGACCCGAGCTCCAACTGCCGCTCACGCGCGAGCCAGGTCATGTAGCGACCGATCTCGGTCCCCGTGGCGAGATCGGCCGGCGGGGTCCAGAGGATCTTCCCGGTCGTCATCAGGCCTTGCCGTGCGGGGTGCTCACGGCGCGCAACGTATCACCCCGAGCGCCACAGAAAACACGGTTCGCCCGACGGCCGGGACTGATCTATTGGGTCGGTGGCGTGTACTGCTCGCGCGCCCGCGCGGCCCGCGCGTGCACGTGACAACCGGTCAGGTGATCGTTGACCAGGCCCATGGCCTGCATGAAGGCATAGACGGTGGTCGGCCCCACGAACCGCCAGCCCCGGCGCTTGAGGTCCTTGGCCATCCGGACCGACTCGGGTGACGTCGTGCGCGCGCGCAGCTGCGCCAGGGTGAGCGCCCGCTCGCGCGCCGGCGGCGCAAAGCTCCACGCGTAGGCGGCCAGCGAGCCCTCGTCGGCGACCAGCTCGAGCGCGCGGGCGGCGTTGTTGATCGCGGCCTCGATCTTCCCGCGATGACGCACGATCCCGGCGTCGGCGAGCAGCCGAGCCACGTCCGGCTCCCCGAACGCGGCCACCCGGGCGTAGTCAAAGCCGGCGAAGGCGCGGCGGAAGTTCTCGCGCTTGCGCAGGATGGTCAGCCAGGACAGGCCTGACTGAAAGCCCTCGAGCACGAGCTTCTCGAACAGCCGCACGTCGTCGTCGACGGGAAAGCCCCACTCGTGGTCGTGGTAGGCGCGGTAGTCCTCGGTCGCGTCGCCCCAGGCGCAGCGCGGGCGCCCGTCGGGACCGACGGCCAGGCCGTCCTCGTCGCTCACGCGAGCTCCGGAACAGTGACCAGCCCGGCGTCCAGCAGGAGCCGGAAGCGAGCGATGGCGTCGGCGATCCCCTCCCGTGCGGGACGCATCGCCGAGCCGCCGAGCAGCGCGACCAGGCTCGATCCGTCCACCGCTCCGACGAGCGGGAGCGCCCCGTCCCCGACTGAGATCAGCCCGGCGGCCTCGGGCGCGGCCGCCTCGATCATCGCCACCACCTCGCCGATCGTCACCGCGTCGCCATCGAGGTCGTGGACGCAGGCGCCCGCGTAGCTCAGCAGCGCCGCGCGCGCGAACACCTCGCCGACATCGGGGGCGTACTGCAGCTGGAACGTGCCGCCGAAGGGGATCCGGTAGGGCGTCTGAGCCGCCGCGGCGAGCATCGCCACGGTCGGCGCCGAGGTCACGCCCTGGTCGCGGGCCGGTCCGTAGACGGTGTGGGGCCGCAGACCGATCGAGCTCACCCCGAAGTCCTCGTGGTAGCGCAGTGCCGTGGCCTCGTTGTCCCGCTTGAACACTCCGTACAGGGTGCCCGGGGCATCGCCGGCGTGCCGCGTGCCGCCGGGACCGTAGACGGCGATCGACGATGCGTACACGACCGGGCCCATGCCTGCGCGGCGCCGGACCGCCTCCAGCACGTTGACCGTGCCGAGCACATTGACCGCGGCCCCGCGCACCGGGTCCGCGCGCACGAACGGGACCTGCAGCGCCGCGAGATGGATGACGCCGTCGGCCTCGTGCTCGGCGAGCACCGTCTCCACGGTGGCCAGCTCGGTGATGTCACCGTCGACGCGCACCACGGCCTCACGCTGCTCGGGCGTGAGGGCCAGCGCGAGGCGGTGGCCGTCACCGCCGAGATCCAGCGCGATCACCCGGTGGCCGCGGTCGAGCAGGCTGCGCATCGTCCAGGCGCCGATCGCGCCCAGCGCGCCGGTGATCACGAACGTGCGGGGCGCGTCGGCCGGTGGCCCGGCCGCGGCCGACCGGGGGCGCGGAGCGTCAGTAGGTGGCACGACCGCCGCTGAGGTCGTACACGGCCCCGGTCGAGAAGCTGACCCGCTCGGAGGCCAGGAAGGCAACCAGCTCGGCCGCCTCCGCCGGCTGGCCGACCCGCTGCATCGGGATCAGGCTGGTGATGTGGGCCAGCACCTCGGGCTCGGTCTCGTCGTTCATCGGGGTGGCGAACACGCCGGGGGCGACGGCGTTGACCAGCACCCCGGTGCGGGCCAGCTCCTTGCCCGCGGACTTGGTCAGTGCGATCACCGCCGCCTTGGAGGCCGAGTAGATCGACAGGTTCGGGTTGCCGTCCTTGCCGGCCATGCTGGCGAAGTTGACGATCCGCCCCCATCCCCGCTCGCGCATGCCGGTCACGCAGGCCCGCATCGTGTTGACGGTGCCGAGCACGTTGACCTCCAGCACGGCCCGCCACTCCTGCGGCGTGGTCTGCTCGATCGGTTTACCCGGCCCGACGATCCCCGCGCAGTTGACGAGCACATCGACGTGCCCCAGGCGCGCGCACAGGGCGTCGACGGCGTCCGCGTCGGTGACGTCGAGCTGCGCGTCGGCGCCGGGCCCGACATCGGCGGTCGTGACCGTCACCCCGTCGGCGCGCAGCCGCTGCGCGGTGGCGGCACCGAGCCCGCGGGCGCCCCCGGTCACCAATGCGATCCGCTCGGCGGCGGGCGGCGCGTCAGTGGGACTCACGGGTCACCTCCGGTCCGCTGGCCCCGACCAGGAAGTCCAGGTCGGCGCCCGTATCGGCCTGGCCGACGTGGTCGACGTAGAGCCGCTCCCAGCCGCGCGTCGGCCGCGCGTAGGCCGAGGCGGCCTGGGCGGAGGGTGTGCGCCGCGCCAGCTCGGACGGCGCGATGTCCAGGTCAAGGCACCGGGCGGCGACGTCGAGCACGATCGGATCGCCGTCGCGGACCAGGGCCAGCGGCCCGCCCGCCGCGGCCTCGGGGGCGACGTGCAGCACCACGGTCCCGTACGCGGTCCCGCTCATACGGCCGTCGCAGACCCGCACCATGTCCCGCACGCCTTCCGCCAGCAGCTTGCGCGGCAGCGGCATGTTGGCCACCTCGGGCATGCCCGGGTACCCGCGCGGCCCGCACCCGCGCAGGACCATGACCGAGCCGGCGTCGATGTCCAGATGCGGATCGTCGATCCGGGCGTGGAAGTCCTCGATGCTGTCGAAGACGACGGCGTGGCCGCGGTGACGCAGCAGCTCCGCGGTGGCCGCCGAGGGCTTGATCACCGCCCCGTCCGGAGCCAGGCTCCCGCGCAGGACGGCGATGCCGGCCTCGGCCACCAGCGGCGCGTGACGGCTGCGGATCACCTCGGCGTCGTGGATCGGCGCCTCGTGCAGGTGATCGGCGAGCGGGCGCCCGGTCACCGTGATCGCGTCGGAATCGAGCAGATCGACGATCTCGTGCATGACCGCGGGCAGTCCGCCGGCCCGGTACAGGTCGTCCATCAAAAAGCGCCCGGAGGGCTGAAGATCGACGAGCAGGGGGACGTGGGAGCCGATGCGGTCGAAGTCCTCCAGCGTGAGGGGCACGCCCACCCGCCCGGCCAGAGCGAGCAGATGGACGACGGCGTTGGTCGAGCCCCCGACCGCGGCCAGCGTGACGATCGCGTTGTGAAAGGCGGCGCGGGTGAGGATCGCGCTGGGGCGGCGGTCCTCGGCGACGAGCTCGACGGCAAGCCGGCCGGTGTGATGAGCGGCCTGCAGCAGGCGGCTGTCGGCGGCCGGGGTCCCCGCGGTCCCGGGTAGGACCATCCCCAGGGCCTCGGCGACGATGGCCATCGTCGATGCGGTGCCCATCGTGTTGCAGTGGCCCCGGCTGCGGATCATCGCCGCCTCCGAGCGGGCGAACTCCTCGGCCGGCAGCGTGCCCGCCCGGACCTCCTCGCTGAGCCGCCACACGTCGGTGCCGCAGCCCAGCGGCACGCCGCGGAAGGTGCCGGTGAGCATCGGCCCGCCCGGCACGACCACCGCGGGCAGATCAACCGAGGCGGCGGCCATCAACAGGGAGGGGATCGTCTTGTCACAACCGCCAAGCAGCACCGCGCCATCGATCGGATTGGCGCGCAGCAACTCCTCGGCGGCCATTGCCGCCATGTTGCGCCACAGCATCGCGGTCGGCCGCACCTGCGTCTCCCCGAGCGAGACGACGGGCATCTCCAGCGGGATCCCCGCCGCCTCGTAGACGCCGTGGCCGACCGCCTGCGCGAGCTCTGAGAGATGCGCGTTGCACGGCGTCAGCTGCGACGCGGTGTTGGCCAGCGCGATCTGCGGCCGCCCGGAGAAGGCATCCTCGGGCCCGCCACGGCGCATCCACGCGCGGTGGATGTAGGCGTTGCGATCCTCTCCGGCGTACCAGGCCGAGCTGCGCAGTGGCATATCGTCTCCCTCGGGTTGCAGGCAAGGTCTACACCATCGCCGGACGCCACCGTCGCCACGGCGGAGCGCTTTGAGCTCGGCGAGGGCCCGGTGTGGGATGGCCCGCGCGCGCGGCTGCTGTGGGTGGACATCGCGGCCGGCCTGGTCTACGAGGGAGGCCTCGCCGACGGCCGGATCACGCCGCGCGGCCGGACCGCGCTGGGCGAGATGACCGGTGCCGTCGTGCCGAGCGCCGGCGGCGCGATGCTCGTGGCCGGACAGGAGCGCCTCTGGCTGCTGCCCGGTGAGGGCCGGCCCGCCGTGCCCGGCCCGCGGATCATCCCGTACGGCGCACACCGGCGGTGCAACGACGGCGCCACCGATCCGGCCGGGCGGTTCCTGGTCGGAACGATGTCCCTGGACGGCGCGTCGACCACGGAGACGCTCGTGCGCCTGGAGACCGACGGGCGGCTGAGCACCCTGGATGATGATCTCGGCCTGTCCAACGGACTGGCCTGGTCGGCCGACGGCACGCGGATGTTCAGCGCCGATACGCCCAACCACGTCGTGTGGGTACGCAGCTACGACGCCGCCACCGGAGCGGCCGGTCCGCGCGAGCCCTTTCTCACCCTCGGCGAGGCGCTGCCCGACGGCATCCTCACCGACGCCGCCGACCATCTCTGGGTCGCCCTGTGGGGATCGGGGGAGCTGCGGCGCTACGCGCCCGACGGCACGCCGGCCGGCCGGCTTGAGCTGCCCGCGCCGTGCGTGACCAGCGTCGCCCTGGCCGGGCCGGATCTCGGCACGCTGGTCATCACCACCGCGCGCGACGAGCTGACCGACGCCCAGCAGCGGACGTGGCCCGATTCGGGCCGGATCTTCACCGCGCGCGCGCCGGCGCCCGGCCTTCCCGTCGTGCCGTGGTCGGGTGCCGCCGGCTTCGGCACCGGCTGATGCGAGCCTTCGTGCTCACCGGCCCGCGCACCGGCGCCGTGCGGGACGTACCGGCTCCGGTGCCGGCGCCGGGGGAGGCGGTGATCGAGGTGGAGCGCGTCGGTGTCTGCGGGACCGACGTCGAGTTCTTCACCGGGGATATGGCCTACCTGCACGACGGGCTGGCGCGCTATCCGATGCGTCTCGGCCACGAATGGTCGGGAACCGTGTCGGCCGTCGGCCCGGAGACGGACCGTGCGTGGGTCGGGCGCCGCGTGACCGGGGACACGATGCTCGGCGACGGGGTCTGCCGGCGCTGCCGGCGGGGACGCCCGCACGTCTGCGAGCACCGCCAGGAGGTCGGCATTCGCGGCAATCGGCCCGGTGCCCTGGCCGAGCAGCTGGCCGTCCCGGTCACCTCGCTGCATCCGCTGCCCGACACCGTCGACGCCCGGTGTGGGGCGCTGGTCGAGCCCGGCGGCAACGCGCTGCGTGCGGCGCGGGCCAGCGCGGCCGGGCCGGGTGACCGCGTGCTCGTCCTCGGGCCGGGGACGATCGGGCTGCTCACGGCACTGTTCCTGCGTGCTGCCGGGGCCGAGGTCCACCTGATGGGTCGCGATCAGCCCACGATCGCCTTCGCGCGCAGCCTCGGCTTTGCCGACTGCTGGGCTGCGGACGAGCTGCCCGCCCTGGCCTTCGACGCCGTCGTCGACGCCTCCAACGACGCGCGCCTGCCCGCGCTCGCCCTGGACCGGGTCGAGCCCGGCGGCCGGGTCGTCTACATCGGACTGGCCGGATCAGCGAGCACGATCGACACCCGCCGGCTCGTCCTGGGCGACGTGACCGCGGTGGGGATCCTGTCGGCGTCTCCGGGCCTTGCCGACACGATCGCCGCCTACGCGGACGGCACGGTCGACCCCGGGCCGCTGGTGGCGGCGACCGTCGGGCTGGAGGCGGTGGCGGCGGTGCTCGGTGGCCGGCGTCCCGCCGGCGCCGGGCCCGGCCCCAAGATCCACGTCGATCCGCGGATCGCGGTCAGCCCGAGGGACGCTCAGCCCGACAGTCCGCGGTAGTGCTCGCGCCAGATGAGGCGGTAGAGGGGGATCCGGCGCGGGATGTCGCGCACGCCGGGGATGAACGGGATGAGCACCAGCGCCAGGCTGAGCGCACCCATGATCGCCATGACCAGGATGTCCGCGTTGGACGAGGTGGAGAACGGCTTGATCTGGTACCAGAACGTGTAGAGCCACAGCCACACCTGTCCGGGGTAGCTGCCGGTCTCGTTCATCATCCCCCACTGGGTGCCCTGCAGGTGCTCGGCCTGGGCGCGCGAGGCCAGCACGCCGCCGTCGGCCATGAACAGCAGCGGCTTGGTGTAGTCGGTGGCGAAGAACTGCCGGTTGCTGAGCAGCGTGCCGTCCAGACCCCCGCTCTGCGCGAAGCTGAGCAGATCGCTCATCATCACCGGGAGCGGGCCATAGCCGGAGCCGGGGACGGTGACGCTCCCGCCCGCCGCCGTGGCCTTGCCCAGCCCCTTCTCGTAGGCGGTCGTCCAGGCGCTCTGCTGTTTGGCCGGAGCGGCCTCATAGGTCCTGAGCGCGGACTGCAGCGCGGGCTGCCCGGGGATCGCCCGCAGCGGGGCGAGGACGAAATCCTGCGCGGTGTTGACGGGGTGGCTGACGCCCAGCCACTTCTGCGGGCGCAGGAAGGCGATGTGCTGACCATCGGACGCGTGGTTGTAGGGCGGCCCGTAGCCGCCGGCGCCGCTGGAGCCGTCCAGCTCGGTCGTCGCGGTGGTGACGAAATCGACCGGGTCCGTGCGCGCCCAGCTGCGCACCGTGCTCGGCGCCACGTCGGGCGAGGAGAACAGGATCGCGAGCAGCAGGCACAGGGCGGTGACGACCCCGAGCGCGATCGCCCCCTCCTTGACGATGTCGTAGGACCGGTAGCCGCCCTGCCACTCGCGGTAGCGCGCCTCCTCCGCGGCCCGGCGCTCGCGCCGCGTCATGTCCGTGCCTCGGGCGCGGATCCGGCGGGCTCGGCCCCGGCGGGCCCGGCGGGCTCGGCCCCGGCGCCCTCGGCCCCGGCGGGCGCGGATCCGGCGGGCTTGGCCCCGGCGCCCTCGGCCCCGGCCGGCGCGGGGGACAGCTCGGCGAGAGCGAACGGCGGCACCACCCCGTGGCGGCGCACGAGCAGGATGTGGGCCACCACCACCCCGACCACGGCCAGGGGCAGCAGCAGCACGTGGTAGCTGTACATCTGCCCGAAATCGAGCAGGTTGAAGAACGCGCCGACCCCGGCCGCGTTCATCGCGTCCTTGGCCTGCGTCGCGATCCACTGGGCGTCGAAGTTCTGCTGGGAGACGTACCCGGTGAGCGCGCACGGGATCGCGATCAGGAAGGTGACCGCGCCGGTCACCCACACGCGGGCGCGCCCGCCCCGCCAGGCCGCCATCCAGTACTTGCCCCACAGGTGGACGACCATGAAGAAGAAGAACAGCTCGACCGCCCACAGGTGGACCGAGTTAAAGAAGTGCCCGATGCCGGTCACGTGCCACCAGCCCGGCCCCTTGAGGGCCAGGATCGTGCCGGAGCCGATCAGCACGGCCAGGCTGGAGAGCGACAGCACCCCGAACACGTAGATCCACGACGCGACGTAGGACGGCTGGCGGTCGGGCAGCAGCCTCTCGGGGGGGAGCGCCGCCACCGCCTGCCGGCGCAGGCGCCCGGTCCATGACCGATCAACGGAGCTCACGGCGCGTCTCCGGCCCGCTCGGCCTTGGGGAACGGCGCGACGATGGCCAGCAGGAAGACCGCGAACATGGTCACGATCACGATCACGTTGGGCACGGAGATCGAGATGAAATGCCAGGTCACGTACGAGGCGTGGTGGTTGAGGTTCACGATGGCCGCCATGGCGCGGCACACTACGGGGCCACGGGACGGCAAACCATCAGGGAGTTCACGGTGCTCGCGGTGAGGACTACGGAAACCGCATCCCCGACACCCGCCTGCGGTTTACCCGCAGCCCGCTGCGCGCATCCCCTCAGCAGGGGTCGGGCGCAGGGCCGATGACCGGACCGGGGCGCGTACCTAACGTGGCTGGCTGTCTCTGCCTCTGACCTCGCGGCCGAACGCCGCGCCCCTCAACGCAATGGAGCCCCCGGTGAGCACAGCCAGCCCCGACCTTCCCGATCACCTCGACGATCTTGAGGCCCCCGTCCCCTCCCCCCGCTCGGGCGTGCTGCGCTTCGCGCGGATGACCGGATCCTCGATCGCCGCTCGCGACAGTGCGTTCTGGGTGACCGACTTCCTCAACGCCGCCTACTACCGCCGGCCGGCCGCCGAGCGCGCGGTCAAGGACCTGCGTCTCGCCTTCGACATCCTGACCACATACTGGTACCGCAAGCCCTCTCAACGCCTGCACCTCAACGACCTGCGCCCCTTCCACGCCGCCTTCGGCAAAGAGCGCTTCGCCACCGAGCACTCCAGCCGGGGAACGCTGGACCACGCTCAGCTGCAGGCCGGCGCCCAGCGCCTGATCGGCGACTGGTTCGCGGACGCCTATGCCGACGACACGCGGCGCGGGTGGGGGATCGCCTTTCCGACCGCGGAGGATCGGGCCGCCTACGACCACAGCCGCCGGATGAAGCTGGCCCGCCTGGGCGAGCTGACGCCGGAGAGCGCCCCGGCCCACGAGCAGACCTGGCACACCTACCCCGCGGTCCAGATGCCGTCGGTGCCGGCCGTGATCGCCGCCCTCACCGCGCCCGAGACCTGGCCCGACTACACGAGTGAGATCGGCCGCTTCACGCCGTTGCGGCCCGGCGGGCTCGCCGGCCAGACGTTCGAGATCGAGGTCGCGGCCGGGACCGGATCCGGGCGGCCGATGTTCACCCGCGGCTACGTCACGATCACCACGCTGGTCACGCCGGAAGATCCGGCCGCCCTCGCCGCCTGGTGCGCAAAGCTCAAGGACGGGCTGGCTCGCTACGGCGCCAACGAGCCGCCCGCCCTCCCGCCCGGCAGCGAACCCGTCGTCGGCTTTGACCTGACCACCCACCAGGGCCACTTCATGGGCAACGGACACAACCGCCTGCTCCTGTTCACGCACGAGGGGAAGGCATGGGTGCGCGCCGCGGGGACCTGGGACCCGATGCCGTGGCATATCGCACAGGCGTACCGGACCGCGGGGCACGACGCTCAGCACGCCTTCTGGGGCCAGGGCAACGTCGTGGCCCAGAGCATGCTGCACCAGCTCGCCGCGCGGATCTCGGCGTGAGCGACGCGATCGTCATCGGCAGCGGGCCCAACGGGCTCGCGGCCGCGATCCGCCTGGCGCAGGCCGGCCGTTCGGTCACCGTGCTGGAGGCGGCCCCGGCCCTGGGCGGTGCGGTGCGCACCGAGGAGCTGACCCTGCCGGGCTTTCACCACGACACGTTCTCCTCGGTCTATCCGGCGGGTGCGGCCTCGCCCGTGTTCGCGCGGCTGCCGTTGGCCGAGCACGGCCTGGAGTGGGTGCACCCGCGGGCGTGCATGGCCCACCCGCTGCCCGACGGGCAGGCGGCGGTGCTGTTCGCCGACCTCGACGCCACCGCGGCCTCGCTGGACCGGATCCGCCCCGGCGACGGCGCGAGCTGGCGCAGGTACGCCATCCGCTACCTGAGGGCATTCGACGCCGTGCGTGACACGATGCTCGGCGGCTTTCCGCCCGTCGGCGGCGCGCTGCGGCTCGCCACCGGAGCAGGCCCGCGGGCGATGGCGGACTTCACCCGGCTGCTCTCGGGCTCCGCGGTCGGGCTGGGGCACCGGCTGTTTGACGGCGGCGGGTCGCGCGCCTGGCTGTACGGCGCCGCCATGCACGGGGACACGCCGCCGCAGGGCGCCGGGTCGGGCATCGCCGCTTTCTACCTGAACCTGCTCGGCCACGCCGTGGGCTGGCCCAGCCCGCGCGGGGGCGCCCAGCGGCTCACCGACGCGCTCGTGTCCTATCTGCACAGCCTCGGGGCCCGAACCGAGACCGGAGCGCGGGTGCAGCGGATCATCGCCTCGCACGGCCGGGTCCGCGGCGTGGCCGTCGCCGGCGGCAACGAGTACCCCGCCGACGTGGTGATCGCCGACGTGATGCCCCAGGCGCTGCTCGCGCTGGCCGGCGATGCGCTCAGCGGCTGGTACCGCGCGGCCCTGCGCCGCTACGTGTACGGTCCCGCGACCCTGAAGCTCGACTGGGCCCTGGACGGTCCGATCCCGTGGCTGCACCCGGACGTGCGCGAGGCGGGCACCGTGCACGTCGCCGGGACCGAGACCGAGCTGCTCGCCGCGGTCGCCGAGAGCGCACGTGGCCTGCCGGCTCGGCCGTTCCTGCTGCTGGGCCAGCAGAGCGTCGCCGACCCCAGCCGCGCCCCGGAGGGCCAGCACACGGCCTGGGCGTACACGCACGGACCGGCCGGGGCCGACTGGGCGCGGCGCGCCGAAGCCCACGCCGACGCCGTCGAGGCGCAGGTCGAGCGTTTCGCGCCGGGCTTTCGCGAGCGGATCCTCGCCCGTCACCTGCTCACCCCGGCTGACCTGCAGGCGCGCAACGCCAACCTCGTCCACGGTGACGTCGGCGGCGGCAGCTACACGCTGCGCCAGGCCGTGTTCAGGCCGATTCCCGCCTACTCGCCGTACCGCACCCCGCTGTCGGGTCTGTACCTCGGCAGCGCGGCGTGCTTCCCCGGCGGTGCCGTCCACGGCGTGCCGGGTGACGCGGCCGCTCGCGCCGCTCTGCGCGGATCTCCGTAGGAGCCCCGTGGGCCGGCTGAAGCGGACCGTCGGGCTGCTGTTGGGGGCGGGACCGCCGCGATCGCCGGTTACCTGCTGCTGGGGTTGCCTCTGCGCCGGCTGACGCCGGCGGGAGTCATCCTGTGGCGGGCGATGCGGGTGGATCTGCTCCTGGTCGGCCCCGGGAACATCCTTTCCGGGCGGCATCGGTTCAGGCCACGCAGCGGCAGCTGCTCGCGCTCGGCCAGGGCGGCGATCGTCACCGACAGGCACGATCCGGCCGCCGTTTTAGAGGACCTCGACGGGGAAGCGAAACTCTCGATACCGGACCGGTGATGGCCTCTGCGCGCGCTCCTATCGCTGCGGTTCTCTCGGGTGCGGCTGAGGCGGCGGGTCACACACAGTCAGCGCATGACGAGCACCGGGCAGCTCGCGCGATGCGCCACGCGCTCGCTCACGCTCGCCAGTGCCGGCACGCCGCGCAGGTGCCGGCTGCCCACAACCAGCAACCGCGCCGAGCGCGACCCGTCGACGAGCGCCTCAACGGCCGGGCGCGAATCCTCGGTGACCGCCGTCTCCGCTCCCAGCTCCTCGCGCGACCAGCCGGGACCAGGTGGATGCGGATCCCCGCCGGCGACGATCACCCGCAACCGGAGCCCCAGGCGGTCCGCCAGCTCACGGCCGGTGAGCAACGCGCGGCGCGCAGCGCCGGAGCCGTCGAAGCCGACGACGACGTCACCGTCGGCGGGGACCTCGGAGGGCGTGATCAGCACCGGACAGGGTGCCTCGTGCAGCATCGCGCTCGCGACGCTTCCGAGCGCGATCCCGATCGCGCGGCCGTGACCGTGGCTGCCGACCGCCACCAACGTCGCCCGCTCGGCCCGTACCTCCTCCAGCAGCCGCCGGATCGGTGGACCCTCGCGCAGGTGCAGTTCTGAGTCGTGCCACGGCTCAAGCTCGTTCTGCACGAGGTCGAATCCCGCCTGCGGGTCACGCGTGAGCGCCGAGTCCAAGAGCATCCCACCCTCGATCGCGTCGGGGCTGAGCACCGTGCAGAGGATGAGCTTCCCGTCCGGCGTCATCAGCTGCGCCGCCTGGCGCGCAGCCTGAACGCTGGCCGCGGTCAGATCACTCGCGCAGATCACGCGCCGCCACACCGTCGAATGCGTGCTGGTATGAGCAATCGTCATGTCAATCGGAATCCTCGACACGAGGATCGGCCCGCCCGCCAGGGCGCGCATCGGCAATAGCCCGCACGCATCACGCGGATAGCCGGCAATGGCCGCCCGGGACGAGCCGAGCCGTCCTCACCCCCTCAGACGTCGACCGAATGTGCGTCCATCGTCACGCGGCCGGGTCGATCGCCGCGGGGGGCGGCGGACCGTGGCGGACGACGCCCAGTTCGCGCTCGACCGCGGCGATCCGCTCGGCCGCCACACGCGGCTCCTCGGGCGGAGGTTGAAGCCATGGCCACTGGGCCGGCTCACCGAGCGCTCGCACGTACTCCTCGATCCCGGACGGGGTGGAGAGGAACAGCATCCGCGCGGTGTCGGATTCCACGCGGAAGCTGTGGGGGGTGCCGGCGGGCGCGAAGACCACGGCGCCGGCGCGGCAGCGCTGGGCGTGCGTCGTGACCCAGGCCGGCGGACTGAGGTGATCCTGCGCGCCCTCGAGGTCGACCAGCCATGCCGTCAGCTCGCCGTCGAGCACGTAGAACGTCTCATCCTGAGGGTGGGAATGCAGCGGCGGTGCCGCTCCGTGGGGAAGCACTCCCTCCCACAGCGAGAACCTGCCGCCGGTCTGCCGGCCGTCGAGCTTCATCCGGGCAAGCGTGCCCAGAAACCACAGCCGCTCGCTGTCGCTGACGATCTGCGGCTCGGCGAGCCGCTCGGGCTCACGGCTGGCCGGGCTCGGGGGCCCACCGCGTCGGGGGCCTGTCGTGCTCAGCATGAGCCCACCCCGATCCGGAAGGCCTCGGGCCGCTCATACCGGCGGTCCGGTGCCGCCCCGAGCGCGAGCACCCTGGCCCCCTCGGCGCCCGGTAGGAGCTTGCGTCTCGCGCCGGGCTCGACCCGGATCATCTGACCAGCGCCGAGCCGGACTGCCTCTCCGTCGATCTGACACACGGTCGAGCCTGCAAGCACGAGGTAGACCTCCTCCTGACCGTCGTCGGCGTGGTCGTGCTCGGGGTACTCGGAGAAGCCCCCGGGAAGGTCGAGCACCTGCATCCCGAAGGCCCGCACGCCCAGCTCGGCGCCGGCCAGCTTGACCACGCCGTGGTGGATCTCCTCCATCTCCTCGATCGCCCTGACCGTGTAGTGACTCATCGCTGCCTCCTTGAGGGGAACTCCCGGCAGCGTCCCAGCGTGGGCTCGGGCCCCGCATCGGTCGCGGTGCCCATCTTGCCCCGCCGGACGGCCTATCTTGGCTCGCCGGCGAGCAGGCCCCGGCGGCGCGCCTGGTCAACCGCCTGGTGGCGGTTGCGCGCCCCGAGCTTGGCCAGGATCGCGGACACGTGATGGGCAACGGTGCGCTCAGACAGGTGAAGCTGCGTCGCGATCTCGGCGTTTGACGCCCCGGGCAGCAGCGCCTCGAGCACCTCCTGCTCACGGCGCGTCAGACCGGCCGGATGCGCGAGCGTCGAGCGCCTCGGGCCGCGGGCCGGCCGGCCGCCGCGAGCCGAGCGCTCGCGGGCAAAGGCCCGCACCGCGGCGGCGGCCCCCAGCTGGTGCAGTGTCGCCATGGCCTGGCCCGCGGCGCGATCGTCCCCGGGCAATGCGGCCAGCGCGGCCTCGTACGGTGCCTGGCGCTCGCGCCATGCGTCGATGGCGCGCCTCCAGTCACCGTTCAGCTCGAGCCCCACCGCCTCCGGGATCCCGGCCGGCACATCCAACGCGACCCCCAGGCGCGCACCCCAGAGGGCCAGCTCGCCGCCGGAGCGGGCAAAGCGCGCCACCGCCGGAGACGCGCGGGCCGCACGAAGCTCGTCGGTCGCCGCCGCACGATCGTCGCGCAGCCAGGCGCTCTCGACCCGGGCCAGGCGGATCATGCCGTGCCGAGCGCTCTCGGCCCCGACCAGCTCCACGATCTCCGTCCAGGCGTCCCGGAGCAGATCGTCGGCGCCGGCCTGCCCGCGGCGGGCCTTGATCAGCCCTTCCATCGCGCGGGCGACCGGGTGCTCCCCCTGCCACCAGCGCTCCCGGGACGCGGCGACGGCGAGCGCCTCGTCCCAGCGACCGCGGTCGAGCAGGCTACGCGCGGCAAAGGCGCGGATGCCCATGATCGGCAACGCCGAGACGTGCAGCTCGTCCAGCAGCGGAAGGGCCTCGGCGACGACCCGGTCCACCCAGGCGTGCTCGCGCAACGCGACCGCAACGGTCGTCAGATTCACGTAGCTGCGCACCATCCGGATCGTGAACCCCCCGCGCCGCGCCGCGTTCAGGGCGTCGGCCAGAACCGCCAGGGCCGCACCGTCGCCCCGGTGACCCATCGCCAGGCCGACGCTGATCTCGACGTCGAGCCCGACCTCCTCCAGCCCGGCCGCCTCGGCCAGCTCGCGCGCCGCCGCGGCCTTCGCCACCGCCGCGCCGGGATCGAACGATGTCGCCTCGATCCTGAGCAGGGTCGCATGCGCCCACGCCCGCGCCGCCACGTCGCTGGTGCTGTCAAACGCGTCGATCGCGCCCTGAGCCGCCGCCCGCGACTCGACCACGCGCTCCAGCGACCACAGCGCGTACGACAGCACCGTCAGGGCCCGGCCGCGGCGGCGGTCGTCGTTCAGCCGCTCGGCCAACGCAACCGCCCGCTCGGCCGCGTCCACGGCATCCTGCAGGTGCGGATTGGCGAAATTGGCGGCCAGGGCGTACCGCACGAGCAGCTCGAACCGGTCGGCCGGCTCAAGCGCGTGCCCGAGCCGCAGCGCGCGCTCGGCCTGCAGGAAGGTCGCATGCGGGGCCCCCACCCGCTCCGCTTCGGCTGCGGCGAGCATCGCATAGCGCGCGGCCTCCTCGGTCAGCCCGCCCAACTCGGCGTGATGGGCAAGGCGCGCGCTGTCCGTGGCCAGCCCGCGCCCGGCGAGCACGGAGAACAGCCGCGCGTGCAGTTCCGCGCGGCGCGGCGGGGCGATCGCGCCCTCGAGGGCTTCCCGGATCAGCTCGTGCCGGAACCCGAGCCTTGTCCCGTCGGCGATCAGCACGCCTCGGGCCAGGGCCTCCTGTACCGCAGCTGAGCATTCGCCGGCGAGCGCGGCCAGCACCCCGGATTCAAAGCTCTGCCCGATCACCGCGGCCGCATCGACCACCTGCCGGGCCAAGGGGCTCAACCGGCCGGCTCGGGCCAGCGCCGCGTCCCGCACCGACGCCGGCAGCCGGCCTCCGGCGGCGATCGCCTCCACGACCAGGAACGGGTTTCCGGCCGTGGCGTCGACGAGCCGCAGCGGATCAAGACCGCTCCCCGCCGCCAGCTCGCCGACCGCGGCCGGCGAGAGATGCCCCAGCGCGATCCTCCGCACGGCCGGCGCCGTCGCCAGGTCTCCCAGGAGGAGTCCCAGCGCGGGATTGGCGCCCACCTCGTCGTCGCGATAGGTGACCACGACGACGATCTGGCACGCCTCCACCCGGCGCGCCAGGATCCGCAGCACGTCGAGGGTCAGGGGATCAGCCCAGTGGGCATCCTCGATCACGGCCACCATCGGCGCTCGCTCGGCCAGCGCACCCAGCACCGCACGCGCGGTGCTCACGCGATCCTCGCCGCCACCGATCTCCGCAGCGTCCCCGCCGGCGGCCTCGACGAGCTCGCGCAGCGGTGCCAGCGGCACCGGGACCGACAACGCCTCGCATCCTCCCGACACGAAGCTGACCCCTGCGGCCAGCCCGTCGCGCCAGGCGCGCACCAACGACGTCTTGCCGATGCCGGCCTCGCCCGCGAGGAGCACCACGCATCCCGTCCCGCCGACCGCGTCCTGCACGGCTCGCGCCAGCCAAAGGAGCTCATCCTCACGCTCGAGCAGCCCCGCCACGGCGCGATCGTAACCCGTCGCCGCGGTTGCGGCCACGGATGCCGTCACCCGGGCTCGGTGACCGTCGCGCAGACGAGATAGCGCGCGTCGGCCGCGAAGGGCCACTCCCACAACGCGGTCTCGATCGGCTTGGCGCCGAGCCGACGGGCGCTCTCGCGCGGGTCGGCTCCCACCGGCTGCCGGCAGGTCGAGATCAGCGCGAGGGCGTCGTCGAGCCGCTCCTGGGCGAGGATCACCCCCACCCCCACCGGCTGCTCGTGACCGGCCCACCAACCGACGGCGTCATGGAGATGCACGACGCGACCGCCCGGCCGGGCCGAGGCGTGCATCCGCGACACGACGGCGTCGGTGAGACCGGGGCCCAAGCGGGCCAGAGCCTGCCGCGTCCGCGCGGCGCCGACGCCCGCGTCGAGCAGGGCCGGATACAGCAGCTGGCTGTAGAGCAGATCTCCGATGACGACGTCATACCCTCCGCCGGCCAGGGGCCCCGGAGCGCGCCCGGAGGACCGCGGCGGCCGTCCGAGACAGACCGCGCGCGTAATCCGGTCGGCCGCGCCGGCGGTCACGTCGCAGGCGACGATGCGCACGCGGCAGCGCAACTCGGCCCGGCAACTGCTGCGCGCCCGGCGCAGAGCGCGACGGTCGAGATCGAGCAGATCGACGGTCCCGGCGCGAGCGGCAAGCCGGTCGAGCGGCAGATCGTTGCCGTGGCCCGCGCCGATGACGGCGACCCGCGCGCCGGAGCCGACGTGTCGTTCGAGCAAGAGCCATGCGGCGTGGCGTGCCGCCGCCCATCGCTGCGCCCGATCGCCCGCATCGCCCAGCGCATTGCGGGCGAGGTTGGCCGCTGTCGACGGCCCGGCTCGCACGGCCGGAGCACGGTCGAGCAGCGCGCCGAGGTTCAATCGGCCGTCCCGCTCGCCGGACCGTGCACCGTCCCGCCGTCGGCGACCGGTTCGCCGGGCCCGGGATCGGCCTGCACGGTCTGAAACGAGATCCAGGTGATGCGCAGGATCACCAGCGAGATCACCAGCCCGATGATCGGATCAGCCACCGTCGCCCCGAGGGCGACGACGACCGCGCTGGCCACCACGGCGAGGCTGACGAACCCGTCCGTGCGGGCGTGATATCCGTCGGCGATCAGCGCCGGACTCTGCAGCCGGCGCCCGGCCCGCAGCCGCACCTGGGCCGCGATCTCATTGCCGAGGAAGCCGAGCAGGCCGGCAGCGGCAAGCGCCCACAGGTGGCCGACGTGATGCGGATTGATCAACCGGTTGACCGCCTCTGCGAACGCCACGCAGGCGCTGACGAAGATGGCCAGCACGACGAACAGCCCAGCCCGCTTCTCGGCCCGGAAGGAGCGCAGCGCAAACGCGATCCCGAGCGGTAAGGCGGTCAGCGCGTCGCCGAAGTTGTGGATCAGATCGGCCAGCAGCGCGACGCTGCCGGTGAGCACGAAGACCAGCGCCTGCCCGCCCGCGGTCACCAGCAGCACGGCAAGGCTCCACGACACGGCGCGAAGGCCCGCGCGCGAGCGCATGATCGAGCGATCCACGAGACCGTGGCTGTGACCGTGCCCGTGGCCGTCCTCGTGCGCATGGGAGTGGCCGTGCTCCGTCTCGCCCCCGTGCGCGGGCCCGTGCTCGGTGTCGCTTCCGTGCGCGTGGCCGTGCTCCGTGTCACCCCCGCGCGCGTCGCCGCGGTCGCCGCCGGGCCAGGGCCGCTGATCGGAGCCCGCGCTCATCGTCCCGCTCCCGTCCGGTTCATCGCCGCCGCATCGCTCGCCCAACCGCGGGCCGCGTGCTCGGCGTGGTTGCGGACCTCGTCCAGCAGCGAGATCACATGCTCGTCATGCAGCCGGTACAGCATCGACTGCCCCTCCCGGCTCGCCACCACGAGCTTGAGATGCCGCAGCACGCGCAACTGCTGAGACGCGGCAGCGGGGGTGATCCCGGCCGCCTCCGCGAGCACGCCCACGGTCCGCTCGCCGTCGCGCAACGCGAACAGGAGCCGCACCCGCGAGGGGGCGGTCAGAGCCTGCATCGTCTCCGCGATCGCGGACACCGCGTCGTCGTTGAGGTGACTGCCGGCCTGATGCGCAGCATGAGTTCCAGAGTCGGGCATCGGCCCAGCATATCCGCATAGCTATGCAGCTAACCGTCTCGTGGGAGGCAACCCGCCGCCGGCGTCGACGCGGCCGGCGCGGCCGCGCCCGCAGCCCCGGGCCCTGGCGGTGCGTTGACGCCGGGGGCCGGAGCCGCTATTCTCACGTCTTGACCACTTTACAGTTGTGTAGCCGTGATACCCGAGAGCGCCCGCGCGGCGATCACTGACCACCGGAGGCAGCATGTCCCCAGCCCAGAGCCCGTACACCGTGAGCACGATCACCGACCTCCCGTTCGCCGACGCGCTCGCACGCGCCCGTGAGGAGCTCGCCGCCGAGGGCTTCGGCGTGCTCTGCGAGATCGACGTGCAGGCGACGCTGCAGGCCAAGCTCGGCGTCGAGCGCGATCCCTACGTGATCCTCGGGGCCTGCGTTCCCGCCCTCGCGCACGCCGCGCTGGAGACCGAACCCGAGCTCGGCACCCTGCTCCCCTGCAACCTCGTCGTCTACGCGCAGGACGGTCAGACGCACATCGCCGCGATCGACGCCGAGCGGATGCTCTCGATCGTCGGCAACGACGCGCTCGCCGAGACCGCCACTGAGGTGCAGCGTCGCCTCGCGCGTGTCGTCGCGCGGGCCGCGGCGCGACCGACGGCCTCGGCCGTCTGAGGCCGCCGGCCATGTTGTTCACACGCACCCCATCGATCACCGCCGAGCAGGCCTGTGCCGCCGTCGCGGAGCGCTCGCTCGTGCTGGTCGACGTGCGGCAACCCGCCGAGCGGCGACGCGGCCGGGTGCCCGGGTCGGTGCACATTCCGCTCACCGAGCTCGGCGATCGTCTGCACGAGCTCGATCGCACGGGCCAGGTGGCCTTCCTGTGCCACTCCGGCGCGCGCAGTTCGCGGGCCACCCGGATCGCGATCAAGGCCGGCGTTGACGCCGTCAACGTGCGGGGCGGAATGATGGCCTGGAACCGCGCGGGTCTTCCCGTCACCCGTTAGCCCGCCGGGCGCAGCCGGGCGCCCGGCGGCCACGTAGGCTCAGGCCTCGATGAGCGGCCGCTCCGACACCGTGCCCGAGCCCGTGCTGCGGCGCCGTGGGCTGAGGCTCGAGTACGCGACACTGTCCTGGAACGTGGTGGGAACCGGCGTGCTGTTCGTCGCCGCCGTCGGCGCGGGCTCGGTGGCGCTGGCCGGCTTCGGCGTCGACTCGCTGATCGAGATCGTCGCGTCCGCGGTCGTGGTCTGGCAGCTCAGAGGCGAGGCGGGCTCCGGGCGGGAGCGCCGGGCCCTGCGCATCATCGCCGTCGGCTTCGTGCTGCTGGCCATCTACATCGCCGTTCAGAGCTCGGTCACCCTGGGCACGAACGCGCATCCCGGACCCTCGACCCTGGGGATCGGCTGGCTGGCCGCGACCGTCGTGGCCATGTTCGCCCTCGCCGCCGGCAAGCACGACACCGGGCGGCGCCTGGGCAATCCCGTGCTGCGGGCCGAGTCGCGGGTGACCGTGATCGACGGTGCCCTCGCCGCGGCGGTGCTGGCCGGCGTCGTGCTCAACTCTGCGCTGGGCTGGTGGTGGGCCGACCCGGTCTCGGCCCTGGTCATCCTCGTCTACGGGCTGCGCGAGGCCCGCCACGCGTGGTCGCAGGCGCACTGAGGGCGTCTGCCCCGCGCACGCCGGAGGCCTGCTCGGCCAGGGCCTGCCAGCTGCGCTCGTGCTGCCCGGTGTGCGGGGTGGTGTGAACGAGACGCTGCAGCAGCCCGCGGAGGCGCTGCGCGCGGTCGCGCTCGGCCACGGCGCGCTCGCGCAGCTCGTCGTAGATATCGAGACGGGCCCAGTCGACGGGCCGCCAGACGCAGATCCCGAGGCACGGCTGGGGGGCGTCCACGCCGTCGCAACGCTCACACCACCAGGTGATCGCAGGCTCGGCCGGCTCCGCGAGCAGCGTGCCGCTGGTGGGATCCTCCCGGGCGTCCTGGAGGGCCTGCCGGGCGTGCTTTTGCACCTGCGCGTAGGCGGCCGGCCACTGGTGACCGGGCGACGGTCCGGCCCGGAGCTCGTCGGCGGACGCCGAGAGGGTGGCCAGGTCGGCGCGCAGGGTCGTTTCGGCGTCGGCGAGCCCGTCGAGGGCGGCGGCGCGGACGAGCTCGAGCCTGCGCTCGGTGCAACCGGTGTCACAGCTGCCGGGACGGCTCATCGCACCGCAGCCGATGCAGGTCGCGACGGTGATGCGCTCGGGCGGCGGCATCTCAGTGACCGGTTGCGCGGTGCGGCGTGAGCGCGCGCAGCGCGAGCGAGAACAGCCTCACGGCCAGTGAGGCAGCCACAGCCAGCGTGACGGCCGTGGCGGGCATGGCCAGCGCTGTGAGTCCCGAGACCTTCGAGAGCGCCAGCGTCGTGATCGCGATCGCCGCGGCCACGGCGGTGATGCGATCCCGGGTGGGGTACGGGAGGGGCACGGAGATCGCAAACCGGCGGATGCGGGCGAGGATCGCCAGCAGGTGCAGCAACGCTCCGGTGACGGTGAGTCCGATCCAACCGGTCAGCAGGAGCACGGCCAGCGCGGCTCGCGAAGCTCCGGCGAACGGTCCGTAGACTCCGGTCTGGATGGTGGCGGCCAGCGCGAGCGCGAGGCCGGCGAGCAGGAACGCCTGGGCGAGGGCGAGCAGCCGAGCCGGCAGCGACAGCGGGGGCGGAGCGGCGTGCAGCGATGCGAGCAGGTTCGCGCACAGCAGGGCGACGGCGACGAGCAGGTCCGCCCACCCGGCGGCGAGCACCGCGCGGCTGCTGAAGGCCGCGCCGAGGGCCAGCTCACCCACACCGAGCAGCCACAGGATGTACGTGGGCCTCTGCAGGCGCGGGAAGCGCAACCGGGTCTGCGTCAGCGAGGGAAAGAACGTGTGCAGCGTTCCGATGATCGCGGTGCCGATCCACCCGGCGAGGTTGAGCGCGAGATGCGCGCCGAGCAGGTAGCCGTGCGACCACGGTGTCCCGCGCGCCATCAGCACGCCGATCAGCCCGCCAACCCCCAAGCAGGCCGCGGAGGCCCGGTACCACCGCAGCGCCCACGGCATGCGCTGCAGTGAGCGGCGCTCCATCCCCCGCAACGCGACGGCGAACAGGATCAGGCCGAGCGCGATCAGCCCCGCCCCCGCGTCGACGAGTGGCCCCACGCCCGTCGGGACGCCGATCGCGACCAGCACCGTGCCGAGGTTCCACGCGGCCAGCTGCGCGCCGATCAGACGCCGGGGCGGCGGATCGGTGGCGAGGAACGCGCAGACGAAGAACTGAGCCGCGCCGAGCACGAGCTGCGAGATCCCCCCGAGGAACAGGAGGTGCAGCGCCAGCCAGTGCAGCCAATCGACGCCGGTGACCGCGAAGGCCGCTCCGCTTACGGCGGCGGCCACCAGGAACGACAGGGCGCAGGCGAAGAACACGCGCAACTGCTCGCTCGGGCGGGCCGCGCCGGGGGAGATCGGGCGACGGCGGCAGCGCCGCGGCGGCACCGGAGTGCTGGTCGGCGGGGGTGGGCCTGCGCTCACCTGAGCGCGGCCTTCGCGTCGAGCCCGCGGACCTCGATCAGGCATCCGGCACGGTCGGGATCGTGGGGGACGAACCCGGCCAGCTCGGCCTCCGGGGCCACGACCTCGAGCAGCCCCTGAGTGATGCCCTTGTGCAGCGCACAGATCGCTGCCGGGTTCTCACGCACCGCGTCCCGGTACGGGCAGTTGCGCAAGCAGTAGGTCACGCCGTCCTCGCGGCGCTCGGCGACGGGCTGGAATCCGAGCGCGCTGAGCGAGGCCTCGAAAACCCCGCTCTCGGCGGTGGCGTCCTCAGGGGCCAGCTCACGGCCGATCTCGCGGCCGGTCTGCTCGATGCCCCGCAGCCCGCCCCGGGGTGCCTGCAGGGCGCGGGCCAGCCATCGACCGAGGTCCTGATAGCCCCGCGGCGCGCTGCCACCGGGGCGCGCCTGCGCCGAGACCGTCCACACGTCCGGCGGCCGGCCCCTTCGGTGCCGAAGCCGGACTCGCTCGACGAGACCGGCCTGTTGCATCCGCTCGAGGTGGATGCGCACGCCGTTGGGGTGCAGCTCCAGGCGCTCGGCGAGCTCAACCGTGCCGGCCGGCCGTTTGAGCTCTCCGAGCAGCGCGAACAGCCGCGCCCGGGTGGGTTGGGCGAGGACGTCGTCAGGGTCGATGCCGAACGGCGCGTCCATGCTCCCGCAGTTTACCCATGGGGGCTTTGAAAAACTAGGTCCGGCTTGAACCGTGGACCGGGCACGGCCGGCCCCGGACGAGCCGCGGCGCGCGACCGAGCATCGCGGCGAACACGACCAGCCAGACCGCGAGGGCGACCCAGACCCAGACCCGGGCGAACCCGGTGATGCTCGGGGTGTTCGTGCCCTGCCCGACGACGAAGCTGCACGCGGCGTACATCCCCACCGGGAACACCGTCGACCACCGCCGCACGCTGTAGCTCAGACGCGGCCGGATGGCCTCGGCCGCCAGCAGGAACGGCAGCCAGACCATCGTCGCCACCCACAGCGCGAGCGAGAGGTCACGGAGGGCACCGTGGACGCTGGTCAGGAGATGCAGGTGGTCCGCGGCCGTCGTGATCCGCCCTGCGGTCACCGTGCTGATCGCCAGCGCTCCCCCGGTCACCCAGTGGTCGCCGCGGCCAATGAGCAGCTGGCGGTAGTCAAAGCGGACGAGCACCGCGAGGTAGAACACGAGTCCGAGGCCGAACGGGACCAGCGACCCGTACAGCAGCCAGGGGTCCCGGGCGGCCAGGGCCAGTGCCGCGGCCAGCAGCGCCAGCGACTCCGTGCAGACGGTGAGGATGAACGACGCGCCGATCGTCGGCGCCTCCCAGTGGCGCAGCACGTAGGGCACCAGACCGAGCCAGATCATCACGGCGATCACCAGCAGCGCGGCACCGGTGCCGGTCCAGCCGGCGAGCGTCAGCCGGGTCCCGATCACGCCGGTGCCGGCGATCGAGGTCAGGGCGGTGGGGCTGCGCAGATCGACGCGGAACCGGGTCCAGTCGCTCAACGCACGGGCCGGAAGGAGCTCCACGAGCGCGATCCACAGGCCGGCGTCGATGATCAGCAGCACCAGCGAGAGGGTCGTATTGCCGTCGAGCAGCAGCGCGATGGAGACGATGCCGGTCCCCATCACGGCCGCGCCCGACGCGGGCGGGACCGCGTTCAGCAGACGGGCGGGCAGGTCGGGCCCGTCCGGCGGCGGCGAGCTCACCGGCTCCGGTACGGCGCGCCGCGCGTGGACCACGGAGCGGCGGGGAAACGGCGGCGGTACAGGATGTACGGCCGCCCGACGTACTGAAGGGGGACGCTCCAGGCGTGCACAAGCCGGCTGAACGGGAACGTGGCCCAGAACAGCCAGGAGATGATCGCGTGCAGCTGGTACACCAGCGGGGCGCCCGAGGCCGCGCGCACGTCGGGCTGGAGGTAGAACAGCGATCGCCACCAGTGCGCAATCGTGATCCGATAGTTGTACGGAGCGTGGGTGAGCAGGTTGTGGCCGAAGGTCATCCCGCAGCCCAGTCCGATCAGCACGGTCAGCAGGAGATAGGTGAGCAAGTCGACGCGGGTGGTGTTGCGGCGGACCCGGTCTGAGGTGATCCGGCGGTAGACCAGGCCGACGAAGCCGATCAGCGTCACGGCTCCGGCGACGCCGCCGGCGATGGCGGAGATCCAGCGGTACGCCTGCTCGTCGATCCCGATCGCGTTGGTGGCCGCGGCCGGAATGCACAGCCCGAGCACGTGACCGCCCACCGCTGCGAGCGCGCCGTAGTGGAACATCGGGCTGGCCCAGCCGAGGATGCGCCGGTCCAGCAGCTGGGTGGAGCGAGTGGTCCAGTCGAACTGGTCGGCGCGGTAGCGCCACCAGTGGCCGACGATGAAGATCGCCATCGCGGCGTAGGGGATGATGATCCACAGCAGGATCTTGCCCGCGCTCATCGTCCCGCCTCCGCGTGGGGCATGACCCCGGGCGGGGCGACGCGCTCCAGGCCCACGAGCTCGTGCGGGGGGCCGGCGGCCGCCAGCGTGAACGCCCGCGCGCGGTCGGCGGCGGAGATCTCACCGACGGTGACACAGATGGCCTCGAGCACCTGCCAGTACGGGCTGTCGCGGGTGCGCAGGCTCTCACGCACCAGTTCAAGCGCGGCCCGGTGCTCGCGGAGCACGATCTGGCCCTGCCCAGCGGGGGCGGTGGCGGCGAATTCGAGCATGACCGGCAGGTAATCGGGCAGTTCGGTTCCGTGCAGCGGCAGGCCCGCCGCGCGATACATCCGCTTGAGCCGCAGCAGCGCGAGGCCCCGGGCGCGCCGGTCCCCCTCGCCGTAGAAGGTCAGGTAGAGGCCGCAGCGCTTGTGCAGATCGAAGGTCTCAACGTAGTGCTGCTGCAGCGAGATCGGATCCTCGCCGGCCCACCAGCGCGCGAACGACTGAAGGGGGCGTGCGGCATCGCCGGCCAGAGCCTCCACCGCCGTCACCAGCGCGGCGCGCGCGTCCAGCAGCTCCGCGTCGGGGTAGCAGAGCAGCAGCGAGCAGAGCTTGTATGTGGTCGCGGCGGCGGCCGCGTGGCGGTCGCGCAGCCTCATGGTTGCTCCTCGTCGGCGCGCCGCCGGCCCGCCATCTTGATGATGTCGAGCTGGCCCGGCTCGTCGCCGAGCATGAAGCCCTGCACCTCGGCGGCCGACTCCGGGACGACCATTCCGCAGTTGCCCGGTCCGCCTTCGAAGTCCAGGCCGCAGGTGCCCTGCTGCTGCATGAGCATCGCCCCGAGCTCCGCATGAGCCTTGGGGATCACATAGCGCTCCTCGTACTTGCCGATCGCCAGCAGCCGGTACATGTCCTCGACGTCCTCGACGCTCATCCCGGCGCGGGAGACCATCGCGGCATCGCGCTCGCCGAGCACCTCACGCTTGCGCATGTAGCCGCGCATCGTGGCCAGCCGCCGCAGCACATCGCGGATCACCTCGCCGTCACCCGCGGTGAGCAGGTTGGCCAGATAGTCGACCGGGATCCGCAGCGTCTCGATGGCCGGAAACACGTCGTCGGGATCGGCCTCGTAGCCGTCGGTCTCCAGCGTGTTGACGATCGGCGAGAGCGGCGGTACGTACCAGACCATCGGGAGCGTCCGGTACTCGGGATGCAGCGGCAGCGCGACGCGGTAGCGGTGCGCGAGCGCATACACCGGCGAGCGCCGCGCGGCCTCGAGCCAGTCGTCGGGGATCCCGTCGCGCGCCGCCTGCGCGCAGACGGCCTCATCGAAGGGATCGAGGAACACCTCGCGCTGGGCGTCGAGCAGCTTGCGGGGGTCCGGTGTCGAGGCGGCCTGCTCGACGCGGTCGACGTCGTAGAGCACGATCCCCAGGTAGCGGATTCGGCCCACGCAGGTCTCCGAGCACACGGTGGGAAGTCCCGCCTCGATCCGCGGGTAGCACAGCGTGCACTTCTCGGCCTTGCCCGACTGATGGTTGAAGTACACCTTCTTGTACGGGCACCCCGACACGCAGAACCGCCAGCCGCGGCACTTGGCCTGGTCGACCAGCACGATCCCGTCCTCCTCGCGCTTGTACATCGCCCCCGACGGGCACGACGCGACGCACGAGGGGTTCAGGCAGTGCTCGCAGATCCGCGGCAGATAGAACATGAACACGTTCTCGTAGGTGGCCTTGACCTGCGCCTCGATCCCGGAGACGAGGGGATCCTGATCGATCCGCTCGGCCGTTCCGGCGAGGTTGTCGTCCCAGTTGGGACCCCACGTGAGGTTGTCGAGCTCCTTGCCGGTCAGCTGCGAGCGGGCGCGGGCCACGGGGTCGCTGTCGGACAGGGGGGCGGTGATCAGCTTGTCGTAGTCGTAGGTCCAGGGTTCGTAGTAGTCGTCGATCTGGGGCAGGTTCGGGTTGGCGAAGATGGTCAGGAGCTTCTTGATCCGCCCGCCCGCCTTCAGCCGCAGGCGCCCCTTGCGGTCCAGCTCCCAGCCGCCCTTCCAGTGCTCGTTGTCCTCCCAGCGGCGGGGATAGCCGAGGCCGGGCTTGGTCTCGACGTCGTTCCACCACATGTACTCGACCCCCGGGCGGTTGGTCCACACCTGCTTGCACGTCACCGAGCACGTATGGCAACCGATGCACTTGTCGAGGTTCATGACCATCCCCACCTGTGCACGGATCCTCATCAGAACACCACCTTGGACTCTCGCTTTCGCAGCACCACGACCTCGTCGCGTTGGGAGCCGGTCGGCCCGTAGTAGTTAAAGCCGAACGACAGCTGGGCGTAGCCGCCGACGAAATGGGTCGGCTTCATCACGATCCGCGTCGCCGAGTTGTCCGTGCCACCGCGCTTGCCCTCGAGCTCTGACCGCGGGACGTTGAGATGGCGGTCCTTGGCGTGGTACATCAGGCACGTCCCCTGGGGGATGCGATGCGCCACCGCCGCCCGGCAGGTGATCACTCCGTTGCGGTTGACCACCTCGACCCAATCGTTGTCGGCGATCCCGAGCGTTGCGGCGTCCTCGCGGCTGACCCATAGCATCCCGCCGCCCCGGAACAGCGTCAGCATGTGCAGGTTGTCCTGATACTCGGAGTGGATCGACCACTTCGAGTGCGGCGTGAGGTAGCGCAGCTCGATCTCCAGCGCGCCGCTCCCGGCCGGGGTCTCGCCGGCGAGCATGCGGTTGAACGCCATCGGCGGGCGGTAGGCCGGCAGCGCCTCGCCGTACTCGAGCATCCACTCGTGGTCGAGGTAGCAGTGCATCCGCCCCGACAGCGTGTGCCACGGCTTGTGCCGCTCGACGTTGATCGTGAACGCGGCATACGAGCGCCCGGCCTCGTCGATACCCGACCACTCCGGTGACGTGATCACCCGCCGCGGCTGAACCTGCGTGTCCTGGAAGGTGATGCGCGTCTCCTCCGAGCGCTCGGCGAGGTCGGTCAGCGGGACACCGCAGCGCTCCTGCAGGACACGGAATCCCTCGGTGGCGATGCGCCCGTTGGTGACCCCCGAGAGCGCGAGCATCGCCTCGGCGACCTGTTGCGCACGCTCGAGCGACGGGCGGCCGTTGGCCGCGACGCCGTTCGTGGCGGCGAGCCAGGCGACCTCGTCGACGGGCTTCCAGCTCGCGCTCTTGACCGTCGACCCGAGCGTCTCCATCAGCGGGCCGAGCGAGGCGAACTGCTCGGCCACCGCGCCGAAGTCGCGTTCGACGACCTGCAGGTTGGGCATCGACACCCCCGGCACCGGCTCGCACTCGCCGGCGCGCCAGTCGCGGACCTCGCCCAGGGGCTGGGCGATCTCGTCGGCGGTGTCGTGGAGCAGCGGCGCCGCCACCAG
>DASSZP010000101.1:0-95164 GCA_035713465.1 Solirubrobacteraceae bacterium
CGGCCGAGCCGCCGCTGCACATCGAGAGTCCCTACCGACCCGACCCGCCGGCTCCCGTCGCTCCGGCGTCCGGGGGGCGGCCCGTCGGCGACGGTCTGTCGCGGATGCGCCGGCAGATCGGCGCGCACATGAAGCGCTCGCTGGAGACGGCGGCCACGTGCACGACCTGGATCGAGGTCGACATGAGCCGGGTCGAGGCGGCGCGGACCCGGCTGCGGGTGACCGCCCTGGCCTTCGTGGCCCGAGCGACGATCGCCGCGCTGCGCGAGTATCCGGCTTTGAACGCATGGCTGGACGGTGAGCGCTACGAGCAGGTCGAGGCGGTCAACCTCGGGATCGCCGTGTCGCTCGGCGACGACGGGCTGATCGTGCCGGTCATCCACAACGCCCACGAGCTCTCCGAGGAGGGCCTGGCCGCGCGGATCCGGGACCTGGCCCGGCGGGCGCGCTCGCGCGAGCTCACCCCCGATGAGGTCCGGGGGGGCACGTTCACGATCACCAACCCGGGCCAGTACGGCTCGATCATGGCCACGCCGATCATCAACCAGCCCCAGGTCGGCATCCTCGACCTGGAGGCGGTGGTCAAGCGACCGGTGGTGCTCACCGACGCCGACGGCAACGACTCGATCGCCATCCGCCCGATGACCATCCTCGGGCTGAGCTGGGATCACCGGGCGCTGGACGGCGCGCTGTCGGCCCAGTTCCTGGCCGCGGTCAAGCGCGAGTTGGAGGGCGTGCGGTGAGCCCGGGGACGCGGACGCGTACGCTCAGAGCATGACCCCATCGCCCGCGCCCGAGCTCTGGGTCTGCACGCTGCCGGCGGTCGAGTATCGCGAGGGCCTCGACCTGCAGGAGCGCGTGCGGGCCGCTCGCCAGGCCGGCGCGGTGCCCGACGTGATGCTGCTGCTCGAGCACTGGCCGGTGTACACGCGTGGGCGGCGCTCGGGCGACGGCGAGCTGCCGATGGGCGAGGAGTGGTACCGGAGGCAGGGCATCGACGTGGTCGACACCGACCGCGGCGGCAAGGTGACCTACCACGGGCCGGGGCAGCTGGTCGGCTACCCGATCGTCGAGGTGCCCGACGTGCTGGGCTACGTGCGTGCGCTCGAGCAGGGGATCGTCGCCGCACTGGCCGAGGAGGGGGTGTCGGCCCGGGCGCGCTCGGACGAGGGCCCCGACTTCACCGGGGTGTGGGTGGGTGAGCGCAAGATCGCCTCGATCGGCGTGCACCTCTCCCGCCACGTGACCACCCACGGCTTCGCGGTCAACGTCGAGAACGACCTGCAGCCGTTCTCCTGGATCGTCCCCTGCGGGCTTCAGGGCGTCGCGATGACCTCCCTGATCCGGGAGACCGGGGGCGGCGAGGAGCGGATGCGCTGCTTCCGCAAGCGGATCGCCTACCGGGTCGCGCAGGCGCTCGGGCGCCGACAGCGGATCATCACCCCGCAGCGGCTCGAGGCAGCGCTCGGGGCGGGGCTGACCACGGTCTAACCCGCGGGGCTCAGCAGCGCGGCAATCGTGGCCGCGACCCGGGCCGGATCCTCGACGACCTGGCGCCAGGTGAAGCGCACGACCCGCCACCCGCCGAGCAGAGCCCGCTGATCGCGGGTCCGGTCGCCCTCGAAGGCCTGGGCGGTGCCGTGGCTGGCCCGGCCGTCGGTCTCGACGATCAGGCGCTGCGCCCGCCACACGAAGTCCCCGTAGATCGGCTCCCCCTCGGGCAGCGCGATCATCGCGTTGACCTCGGGGGCGGGCAGATTGGCTCGGCGGATGAGGGCCAGGACGCGCTCCTCGAGCTCGGAGGCGGTCAGGGTGTCGGCGCCGTGGTGGCACTGGATCAGCTCGGCCAGCACGGGCGCGCCGTGCCGGCCGTGGTTGCGCTTGAGCTGGTCCCGGATGGCGACAACGTCCAGGCAGCGCAGGATCTCGGCCTGATCGAGCGCGCGGGTGACTCCACGCGGCGTGATCACCTCGGCCAGGTCGAGCAGCGTCCGGGCGACCGAAGTCACGGGGATTCCGCGGACCTCGACCACGTCGCGCGCTGAATCCAGCGTCCGGCTGCGGTGGACTTGGATCCCCGGATGGCAGCGGGTGCCGCTGCCGACGACGGTCACCTCGATCCGCGCCTGGCGGCTGGGCCGCAGACCGTGCAGGGCGGCGCCGGAACGATGTGAGAGCACAGCGCTGGGACCGCAGGCGAACACCGCGGCCAGATAGCGGCCCTCGATGCTGAGGAGGTTCGCCGGGACGAAGGAGTACACGGCGTGGTACACGCGGAACAGACGTCCGGCGGCGACACGCTGGGCGGCCGCCGAGCGGCTGATCCCGATCGCCTCGAGGTGATCGGGTCTGAACACCGCGTGCTGGCGGAGCGCCAGAGCGGCGAGCGCGGCATGTGTGTCGTCTAAGCGCTGATAATCAGGGGTTGCCGCACACACATCCCGGGAGAGCAACGGCGGGCGGTCGATTCACCCCCGTGTGTCGTCTGGCACCTGATAGTCAGCAGTTTCCCTACGCACGGGGTCCGGGCCGGGCCGTGCCGGGTCCGGGCCGGGCCGTGCCGGGTCACAGGTCCGGGCCGTGCCAGGTCACGGGGTGCGGGCCGTGCCAGGTCACGGGGTGCGGGCCGTGCCGGGTTTCGGGGTCCGGGCCGTGCCGGGTCACGGGGGCCGCAGCGAAGACGGCGCACGGGGCCGCGGCGCGGGCCGCGGCAGGCCCGCGACCCGCCAGCGATACCCTTAAGAGCAGGAAATGTCCGAGCGCACCCACCAGACCCGTTCACGGGCCAATCCGGGCGGGATCACCGACGTGCTCAGCGTGCTCGGACCCGACGTGCTTCCCCACCGCAGTCGCAAGCCGCCGTGGTTCAAGGTCCCGGCTCCCGGCGGGACGCGCTACCGGGAGCTGGCGCAGCTGATCGAGGCCGAGGACCTGCACACCGTGTGCCAGGAGGCGGCGTGCCCGAACATCGGTGAGTGCTGGCAGCGCGGCACGGCCACGTTCATGATCCTCGGGGACACCTGCACCCGCCGCTGCGGGTTCTGCAACGTCAAGACGGGCAAACCGACCTGGAACGACCCGCTGGAGCCCGCCCGGGTGGCGCGCAGCGTGGCCCGGATGGGTCTGCGCCACGCGGTCATCACCAGCGTGGACCGCGATGATCTGCCCGATTACGGCGCCAGTGCCTTCGTCGGGGTCATCCGCCAGATCCGCCGCCAGTCGCCCGGCACCCAGATCGAGGTGCTCACGCCCGACTTCCGCGGAGCCGAGATGCCCCTGGCCAAGGTGGTGGCCGAGCGCCCCGACGTGTTCAACCACAACGTCGAGGTCGTGCCCCGCCTGTACCCCGTGGCCCGCCGCGGCTCGACCTGGGAGCGCTCCAACCGGGTGCTGCGCAACGCCAAGGAGTACGGCGGCGATGATGTGACGACCAAGTCGGGGCTGATGGTCGGCCTCGGGGAGACCTTCGAGGAGATGGTCGACGCGCTGGGGCAGCTGCGCGAGAACCACGTGCAGGTGATCACCGTCGGTCAATACCTGCGCCCCACCGAGCGCCATCTGCCGATCGTCCGCTACTGGCACCCCGACGAGTTCGCGGCGCTCCAGGCCGCCGCGAACGAGCTCGGCTTCACCCACGTCGCGGCGGGACCGCTGGTCCGCTCCAGCTACCACGCCGATCAACACGTCGCCCAGCGCCAACCCGGCGCGGGCCCTCTCCGGGAGGCAGTCGCATGAGACGCCATCGCCTGTTGGTCGCGCTGCTTGCGGCCCTCATCCTCGCCGCCGTGCTCGCTCCGGCCGCACTGGCCGGCGCCGGCGGCGGCTCGGCCGGGTTCAGCGGGGGCGGCGGTGGCGGCGGCTCCGGCGGCCACGGCAGCGGCTTTGCCATCTATCTCGTGTTCGATCTGCTGTTCCACATCGCCCTGCTCGGCCACGGCCTCGGCGCGGTGGTGCTGATCGCGCTCGGGCTGGCCTACTGGTTCTTCCGCAAGGTCCTGCCTAAGATGCAGGCCGCAGCCGCCGAGCGCGCCGCGCAGCGGACCCCCGGCCCGCACAAGACCTCCCAGCGCGAACGCCGTGTCGAGCTCGCCGCCGCCGAGGCGGCCGACGAGGATCCCGACTTCGGGCCCGAGAAGGTGCGCGAGAACGCCAAGCAGCTGTTTCTCGCCATCCAGAGCGCCTGGGGCCGCGGCGACCGTGAGACCCTGCGCTCGCTGGTGGCGCCCGACCTGCTCGTCGAGTGGGAGCGCCGCCTGGACGACTTCGACCGCAAGGGCTGGCACAACCACACCGAGCCGATCGGCGAGCCCAAGATCGAGTACGTCAACCTGCACCGCACCGGCGATGAGAAGACCGACCGCGTCGTGGTCAAGATCGACGCGCGGATCAAGGACTACGTCACCGACGCCTACGGGCAGCACCTCAAGCGCACCGACAGCTTCTCCGAGGTGACGCGGATCCGCGAGTTCTGGACCCTCGGGCGCCGCGGCGGACGCTGGACGCTGATCAGCATCGAGCAGGGGCGAGAGGGCGCGCACGCGCTCGAGGACGAGATCGTCGCCACCCCGTGGGCGGACGAGAAGGCGATGCACGACGAGGCGATGGTCCAGGCCGCGGTCGCCGACGCCGTGCCCGAGGGGACCAAGATCGCCGAGGTCGCCGACCTTCAGTTCGAGGGTGACGCGCAGTCCGCGGCCAACGACCTCAGCCTCGCCGACGGGCGCTTTGCCCCCGATCTGCTCGAGATCGCCGCCCGGCGGGCCGTGGCCGGCTGGGCGCAGGCGATCGACGGCGACGACGGGGCGCTGCGCGCCGTGGCCACCCCGGCCGCCGTCCGCGAGCTGCTCTACGCGGGGGATACGAGCCAGACCATGCGGATGGTCGTGCGCGGTCCCAAGGTCAACCGGATCCGGGTCGTCGGCCTCGACGCGGCCGCCGAGCCGCCGACGATGACGATCGAGGTCGACCTGTCCGGAGCGCGCTACATCGAGAACCGCAACACGACCGCGGTCGTGGCCGGCAGCCGCTCCAAGGTGATCGGCTTCACCGAGCGCTGGACGCTGTCGCTCACCGATGACGAGCAGCAGCCGTGGCGGATCACCGCCGTGACCGCCCCCGTCGGCCTGATCTAGCCACCGTTCCCGCGCGCGCGACGGCGACGGACGTCGCGCGCCTGCACTAGCCTGCGGCGGCGCGAGCGAGAGCGTCACCGGCCCGCGCTGACCGCGTGATCCCGATCAAGGACAACATCCCCACCGACCGCTTCCCGGTGGTCACGGTGCTGCTCATCCTCGCCAACGTGATCGCCTACGTGGCCTCGGTGGCCCACGGCGGATCGCTCATCTCCGGACCCGACACGCACGAGGTGTTGCGCTTCGGAGCCATCCCCTACGCGCTCACCCATCCCGGGGAGCAGTGCGGGTTCGTGCGGGGGATGACCAACGAGTTCGGCTGCACCCACCACCCGGCCCTGGTCAGCGGCCTGCCCTGGTGGGAGACGGTGTTCACGAGCATGTTCGTGCACGGCTCGATCCTGCATATCGCCGGGAACCTGCTCTTCCTGTGGATCTTCGGCAACAACGTCGAGGACGCGATGGGGCCGCTGCGGTTCATCGCCTTCTACCTGCTCGGCGGGGTCGCCGCGCTCGCGCTGCAGACCGCGATCGATCCCAACTCGACGGCGCCGACGATCGGGGCCTCGGGCGCGATCGCCGCCGTGCTGGGCGGCTACATCGTCCTGTACCCCCGCGCGCGCGTGCTCTCGCTCGTGTTCGTGCTGCTGTTCTTCACCGTGATCGAGCTGCCCGCGCTGGTCATGCTCGGGATCTGGTTCGTCCAGCAGGCCGTGTTCGGGGCCGCCGGGCTGACCTCGACGAGCACGGGCGGGGTGGCCTACTTCGCCCACGTGGGCGGCTTCGTCTTCGGGCTGCTGACGATCCGCTGGCTGGCCCGGCGCCGCAAGGCCACGCCCCCCACCCGGGTCATGGCGGTGAGCTGATGCGCACCGTGCTGCTGATCGTCGCGCTGGTCTTCATCGGCGGGTTCGGCGCCCTGACCGCGGTCGACATCTCCCGCTACGGGTTGACCGTGCTCGACGTGCTCGCGGTGCTCGTGCTCGTTCTGTTCAGCACCGGGATCGTCGGGGCCCTCACCCACCGGCCACCGCGCGACCGGTAGGTCCGAGACGGTGGAGGGACCGCGGGGGCCTCGCCACCACGGGGGCTGCCCGCCGCGGGGGCGGCCACGGCGGCGGAGCCGGCTACTGCGCGAGCTCGACCACGACGTGCTCGAAGTGGGTGAACTCCCACAGCGCCGCGACCCGCTCAGCGACGGCGTCGGCGCTCACGTCGGCCACCCGCTCGGTGCCAAAGCCCTCGACGTTGAACGAGGCCAGCGCGGTCCCGTAGGCCATCGCGCTGCGCAGCACGTCGGCGCTGAGGCCTGACTCGAGATGGCGGGCGATGTAGCCGACGAAGCCGCCGGCGAACGTGTCGCCGGCCCCGGTGGGATCGATCACGGTCTCCAGCGGATAGGCCGGGAGGGCGAAGAACGAATCCTGGGTGATGAGCGCGGCGCCGTGCTCGCCCTGCTTGGCCACGACGATCGACGGTCCGCGGTCGAGGATCTCGCGGGCGGCCGAGACGAGGTTGGGCTTGGCGGTGAGCTGGCGCAGCTCCTCGTCGTTGAGGATCAGGCAGTCGACGCGCGAGATGATCTCCAGCAGCTCGTCGCGCGCGATGTCGATCCACAGGTTCATCGAGTCCAGGGCGACGAACCGCGCCTCGGTGCACTGCGCCCGGACCTCGAGCTGAAGACCGGGCTGGATGTTGGCCAGGAACAGCACCTCGGAGCGGCGGGTCGCCTCCGAGAGCTTGGGCGAGAAGGACTCGAACACGCCGAGCTGGGTGTCGAGCGTGTCGCGGGTGCCGAGATCCCAGCCGTACTTGCCCTTCCAGAAGAAGGTCTTGCCGCCGGGCACATGCTCGACGTCGTCAGTGTTGGTGCCGCGCGTGCGCAGGACGGCGAGCTCCTGGTCACCGAAGTCGTCCCCGACCGGTCCCACCACGCGCACTTCGTCAAAGAACGATGCCGCGAGCGCGAAATGCGTGGCGGCCCCGCCGAGCATGCGCTCGCGGACACCGAACGGCGTCTCCACGGCGTCATAGGCGATCGAGCCGACGACGGTGATGCTCATGCCGGCACCGTCCCGGCGCCGGAGGGCCGCGATGTCGCTGTGGTGGGCATCTCGGCCCTCGCTTTCTCGTTGGGGACGGCGTACACGCGTGCCGATGCTAGATGCTCGCTCCCGGACACCGCCCGGCGCCCGGGACGGCGCCGCGACGCTCGTCCCGCTGCTATCACTGGCGTCATGCCCGCGCGCGCGATGCCCGTCGTCGGCGGCGAAGTGCTCGTCGACTACCTCGGCGCCACGGTGCACGGGACGGTGATCGTGGTGGATGCCGACGACCGGCGGATCGAGGTCGAGACCGAGGACGGAGCCCGTCTGCGCTTTGCCCTGAACCGAGCCACGGCGACCTTCACCAGCGACGGGCTGACCGGGGCGCGGCTGCGCTTCGTGGGCGGGCGGCGGTGAGGCCCGGACCGAGTGAGGGGGCAGAGGTGAGGCCCAGGCCACGGGGACCGTCAGCGGTCAGGCCCATGCCGGGCCGGCGAGCGCCGCCCCCCGTCGTCACGCTGCTGGCCGCCGTCACCACGCTGCTGGCCGCCGGGCTGTGCGGCTGCGGCGCCGGCGCCGCGCACCCGACGGCGCCGACGGTGACGCGCACCGCACTGGTGCGGACGGTCGCCATCCACCGCACCCCGCAGACGGCGCGCCGGCCCGACGCAGAGACGACGGCGTCGGGCTCCCGCACACGGACGCCAGCGCCCCCGCCCCGTACCGCGGCGCGCCCGGCCCGGCGTACGAGCGGCCCGGTCAAGCCGCGGATCGTCTGGGATCCGGTTCCGTTCGGGGCCGTGCGCAAGGCGCAGACCGTCGCCTACACCCGCCGGCACTACGGCTCGTTCCTGACGCCCACCTGGCGGCTGACCGATCCGCATGTGATCGTCATCCACTACACCGAGTCGAGCTACAGCTCGGCCTTCAACACGTTCGCCAACGATGTGCCCGACTCCGAGCTGCACGAGCTGCCCGCCACCTCGGCGCACTTCATCGTCGACAGCGACGGCACGATCCATCAGCTCGTCTCGGTCGGCACGATCGCCCGGCACACGGTGGGTCTGAACTGGACCGCGCTCGGCATCGAGCACGTCGGCTACAGCGATGCCCAGGTGCTGGGCGACGCCGCGCAGATGCGCTCCAGCCTGCACCTCGTGCAGTGGCTGCGCTGCCGCTTCCACATTCCCGTCGCCGATGTCATCGGCCACAACGAGAGCCTGTCCAGCCCCTACCACCATGAGGACGAGCCGGCCCTGCGCCACCAGACCCACAGTGACTTCGTCCACGCCGATATGCAGATCTACCGCCGGCGCCTGCGCGCCCTGGGCGCCTGCTGAGCGGCGTCTGCGAGACTGGCCCGGATGAGCGAGATCAGCACGATCGGCGTCGTGGGCGCGGGATTCATGGGCTCGGGGATCGCCGAGTCGGCCGCCGCAGCAGGCGTCGAGGTCCTCCTCTACGAACCGGAACCCGCCCCGCTTGAGCGTTCGCGGGCCGCCCTGGACACGTCGGTCCAACGAGCCGTCTCCCGGGAGAAGATGTCGCGCGAGGACGGCGAGGCGCTGATCGGGAGGATCACTCACACGACCGAGCTCGACGCCCTGGCCGACGTCGATGCCGTGTGCGAGGCGGTGACCGAGGATCCCCGGGTCAAGGGCAAGCTGTTCGCCGAGCTGGACCGCCGGCTGCCCGACGCGCGCTTTCTGGCCTCCAATACCTCCTCGATCCCGATCGCCGAACTGGCGGCATGGACCTCACGGCCGCAGCGGGTGATCGGCCTGCACTTCTTCTCCCCCGTCCCGGTGATGAAGCTCGTCGAGGTCGTCGTCGCCCTCGACACCGCCGAGCAGACCATCACCGCGGCCGAGGCGTTCGCCGAGCAGATCCGCAAGCGGGCGATCCGGACCAAGGACCGCTCCGGGTTCATCGTCAACATGCTGCTGGTCCCCTACCTGATGGCCGCCGTGCGCATGTACGAGGACGGCTTCGCCACCCGCGAGGACATCGACCAGGGCATGCGCCTGGGCGCCGGGCACCCGATGGGGCCGCTGACCCTGTGCGACTTCATCGGCCTCGATGTCCTCTACGCGGTCTGCGACTCGCTCTACGAGGAGTTCAAGCGCCCCGAATACGCCCCGCCTCCCCTGCTCAAGCGCATGGTCGTCTCCGGCCACCACGGCCGCAAGACCGGCCGCGGCTTCTACACATATTGACTTCCCGGGGTTTAGCCCCGCCCCGCGACGGTGAGCGACCACTCGTGGAGAACGAAACCGCAAGGAGAACGACATGAGTACACCGACCGCGGCCGCCGGCACCTTCGCCATCGGCGACGACCTGGCCGTCAACCGGCTGGGCTACGGCGCCATGCAGCTCACCGGCGAGGGCGTGTGGGGTGAGCCCGCCGACCGCGCCGAGGCGATCCGCGTGTTGCAGCGCGCCGTCGAGCTGGGCGTCACGCTGATCGACACCGCCGATTCCTACGGCCCCTACGTGGCCGAGGAGCTGATCCGCGAGGCGCTGCACCCCTACCCCGACGATCTCGTGATCGCCACCAAGGCGGGTCTGCTGCGGACCGGACCGCGGCAGTGGCACCCGCTGGGACGGCCCGAGTACCTGCGCCAGGAGTGCGAGATGAGCCTGCGCCGGCTCGGCCTTGAGCGCATCGACCTCTTCCAGCTGCACCGCATCGACCCCAAGGTTCCGGTGGCCGAGTCGGTCGGCGTGCTGGCCGAGCTGCAGAGCGAGGGCAAGATCCGCCACATCGGCCTCTCCGAGGTGTCGGTGGCCGAGCTGCAGGAGGCCCAGCAGACGGCGGAGATCGTCACCGTGCAGAACCTCTACAACCTGACCAAGCGCGACGCCGAGCCGCTGCTGGACCACTGCAGCGAGCACGGGATCGGCTTCATCCCGTGGTTCCCGCTGGCCACCGGCGGCCTGGCCAAGAGCGGCGGTCCGCTGGCCGAGCTGGCCGAACGGCACGGCGCCAGCCCGTCGCAGCTCGCGCTGGCGTGGCTGCTGCGGCGCTCGCCGGTGATGCTGCCGATTCCCGGCACCTCGAGCGTGGCGCACCTGGAGGACAACCTCGCCGCCGCTCAGCTCGAGCTGAGCGACGAGCAGTTCGAGGCGCTGAGCGCGCTGGCCGCCTAGACCAGGTGCCCGTAGTCCTCCGGGTCCCAGGCCAGCAGCGCGAGCACGGAGACCAGACCGCTCTGATCCAGCACGGTGGGCCGCCGGCCGCGGGCGCGGGTCAGGCCGTGGCGGTCACGGGGCTGCGCGGTCAGCCAGCCGGCGTAGCCGCGCAGCTGTTCGCGCACCGCCGCGGTCAGGGCGGCGTCCGGGCCGGCGGCGGCCACCGCGAGCAGATTGCGCAGCAGGATCGCGTTGAAGGCGGGAGGCTGGGAGCGCAACCGGGCCGGCGGCCAGGCGAGCACCGCGCGGGCGATGGCCTGAGCGCGGGCCAGCGCGCCCTCGCGGCCGAGGCGGTGGCGCAGCAGCTCGGCCCCGGCCATGCTGCCCTGGTTGTAACTCCACAGCGCCACGTCGACCGAGCCGTCGCCGCGGATCTTGTCGCGGAACAGCGTCCCCCCCTCGGTGGCCAGCGCGCGGTGCACCCAGTCGATCATCCGCTCGGCGCTGTCGATCTCTCGCTCGCCAGCCGCGCCGAGCAGGGCGAGATGCAGCCCGAGCTGGGCGTTGGGGGCGTTGGAGACCGTGTTGCGGTCGTGGTTGCGCCGTCCCACGCCGCGGCCCTGCTCGACCCAGAAGACGCCACCGGGCACCGGGACGTCCATCCGCTCGTCCCAGCCGTGACAGGCGAAGCGGAACAGCTCACCCGCCCGCTCCAGCCCCGCGCGGCCGGGACGCAGCCGCTGCAGCTGGACCAGCCCGAGGCCAATCCAGGCGTTGTCGTCGTAGTAGCGGTCACCGCCCCACCGGGCGCCGACCGGGTCAGAGCGGTAGGCGACGGGGTGCTGGCCCGGGTCGAGATAGCGCTGAAGCGCGTCCAGGTGCGCGCCGATCACGGCGTCGGGATCGGGAGCGGCCGGAGGGCGGCGGGCCGGCGGGATCCCGGCCAGGTCCAGCGCGGCGACGAAGGCCCGGGCCAGCGGCCAGACATGTTCGTCGGCGCCGGGCCACGACCGGCCTGCGCTGCGCCGGTAGCCCGGGCGGCGCCCCGGCGGGCGCCCGAAGCGCCGCTGCAGCGCCGCCCAGGCTGCGAACGCATCGGCCGCGTGCTCGGCCGGGTCATCCCGGCGTGAACCGTGGTCGGGTCGCGCCGCCATCACCGGGGGGAGGAATGGGATCGTGCCGGCACCAGACCATGCTGGCACCGTTCGCGCGCCCCTAACAAATCGTTGTTGACAGCATCCGGCGTCGGGCAGTAGTGTGATTACTGCAAACGATTGCAGCGGCCGGGTGGCTGCAATCACGGAGAGGTGAAGGAGACGTCAATGGCCAAGTTTGGTGGGTGGCGGCTGGCCGTTCCGGCCGTCGCGGCAGCGCTGGCCCTCGCGGCCTGCGGATCGAGCAGCAGCAGCAGCGCATCGGGCGGAGGGGGCTCCGGTGGATCGAGCTCCTCGAGCGCCGGGGCATCCGGTGGATCGAGCTCGTCGGGCGGAGCGCCGATCACGATCGGCACCTCGCTGTCGCTGTCGGGTGACTTCGCCGCCGACGGCCAGGCCTTCCAGAAGGGCTATCAGCTGTGGGCCAGCGATCAGAACGCCAAGGGCGGCCTGCTCGGGCGCAAGATCAACCTCCAGGTCCTCTCGGACTCCTCCAGCGCCTCGCAGGTGGTCAGCAACTACCAGAAGCTGATCGGCTCCAACAAGGATCAGCTCGTCTTCGGTCCGTTCTCGACACTGCTCACCGTGCCCTCGGCGAGGATCGCGGCCCGCTACGGCTACGCCTTCGTCGAGGGGGCCGGAGCCGGGCCCGCCGTGTTCGGGCAGGGCCTGAAGAACGTCTTCTCGGTCCAGATCCCGGTTAAGAACGACCTCGTCAGCACCGCGCAGTACATCGCCTCGCTGCCCGCGGCCCAGCGGCCCAAGACCGCCGCCTACGCGACCGTCGACGACCCGTTCACCCAGCCGCAGATCCCCGTCGCGCAGAAGATCCTGCAGGCGGCCGGGGTCAAGACCGTGCTCTCCAAGGTCTTCCCGGCCGAGGTGACCGACTTCACCCCGATCGCCAGCCAGGTCGCCTCCACCAACGCCGACGTGGTCATCCTCGGCGCCGTCGACGTCCCGACCGTCTCGGCCTTCACCCACGCGTTCATCCAGCAGCACTACAACCCCAAGGCGTTCGTGGCCACCGCGGGGCCGGATCAGGGCGCGCAGTTCGTCAAGGCGGTCGGCGCCGGCAACGAGAACGGGATCTTCGTGCCCGGGCCGTGGTTCGGCGGTTTCCAGAAGGCCGACAGCCTGGCCATGGTCAAGGAGTACATCGCCAAGTACGGCGGGACGGCCTCCGATGTCAACGCCGATGTGGCCGAGGCCTACGCCGTCGGCCAGGTGATGGCCCAGGCGGTGACGGCGACCCACAGCCTGGACAACGCCAAGATCATCGCCTACCTGCACAGCGGCGTCACGCTCGACACGGTGATGGGGCCGGTCAAGTTCGACGCCCTGGGTGAGAACACGGCGGGCAAGACGCTCGGGTTCCAGTGGCAGAACGGATCGCTGGTGCAGACGCTGCCCGCCGGAGACGCCGGCGTGAAGCCCCCGATCTACCCCAAGCCCGCCTGGCACGGATAACCGATGTCGTCCACGGCATTGATCGAGGCGGTCGTGGACGGTGTCCTGACCGGCGGCGTGTACGCGCTCATGGCCGCCGGTCTGACGCTGATCTTCGGCGTCATGGACATCATCAACATCGCCCAGGGCGTGATGGTGATCCTGGGGGCCTACCTGAGTTATGAGCTCGAGGCCCACCTGGGGATCTCGCTGCTCCCCGGGCTGCTGATCACGATTCCGGTGATGTTCGCCCTCGGCGTCGGCATCGAGTTCTGCTTCATGCGCCGGGTGCGCGATCAGGACCGCACGCAGATGTCGATCCTGGTCACCTACGCGGTGGCGATCATCATCGAGGGCGTCCTGATCGCCGTGTTCGGCGTCGACTACCAGCAGCTGTCGGCGTCCTACGTCAACTCGTCGCTGCACATCTTCGGCTTCTACCTGGCCTACATCTACCTGATCGGCTTCGGGCTGGCCCTCGCCCTGCTCGCCGGCCTGTACTACGGGCTGTACCGGACCAAGTTCGGCCGAGCCGTGCGGGCGTCGCTGCAGAACCGCACCGCCGCCGACCTGATCGGGATCGACGTCAACCGCGTGCGCATGCTCTCGGTCGGCCTCGGGGTCGCGGTGACCGCGGTCGGCGGGATGGTCTTCGGTGCCACCAACTCGTTTAACCCCAACTCCGGTTACGACCTGATCTCCCGCCTGCTGGCGATCGTCATCCTCGGCGGCATGGGCTCGATCGGCGGCGCGATGGCGGCGGCGGTCTTCCTGCTCGTCGTCAACGACGTCGTCGCGGTGGCGTGGTCGCCGACGTGGGCGCCGCTGGTGTTCTTCGCCGCGCTGGTGATCATCCTGTCCGTCCGGCCGCAGGGTCTGTTCGGGCGCACGGCGGTGCGAGCGCAATGACCGAGCCGACGATGACCGACACGCCCGCGGTTCCGGCCGGCCGCCGCGGCGCGGGCCGCGGCCCGGTGATCGGCGTGGTGATCGCGATCCTGGCGCTGCTCATCCTGTTCCCGCTCGGCGTCACCGACCCGTCGACGACCTCGATCGCAGTGTTCACGCTCGTCTTCATGGTCGCCACGTCCTCGTGGAACATCTTCAGCGGCTACTCGGGCTATCTCGCCCTCGGACACGCCGTGTTCTTCGGCTGCGGCGGCTACGCGCTGGCCCTGGCCGCCCGCGACTGGCACGTGGCCGGCGGCTGGCCCGTGTTCGCCCTGCTCCCGTTCGCGGGAATCGTGGCCGGGCTGATCGCCATCCCGGTCGGGCTGGTCGCTCTGCGGATCCGCCGTCACACGTTCGTCGTGGTGACGATCGCGATCTTCTTCATCTTCCAGCTGGCCGCCTTCAACCTCGGCTTCACCGGCGGCACGTCGGGCATCACGCTGCCCTTCGCACCGTTCTCGGCCGCCAACTACAACGTTCCCTTCTACTACGTCACCCTGGTCATCCTCGTCCTGACCGTGATCCTGTCGTGGTCGATCCGGCGCTCGCGCTTCGGCCTGCAGCTGCTGGCCATTCGCGACGACGAGGACCGCGCGCTCGGGTTGGGGGTCAAGACGCGGCGGGTCAAGCTGACCGCCTTCGTCATCTCGGCGATCCCGGTCGGCATGGTCGGCGGCCTGTACTTCTACTTCGTCGGACAGATCTACCCGCAGTTCGCCTTCGACCCGCTGTTCGACGTCTCGCTGGCCCTGATGGGGTTCCTGGGCGGGATGGGCACGATCGCCGGTCCGCTGCTCGGGGCCGCCGTGCTCGAGTCCCTGCAGCAGTACCTGACCCAGACGTTCTCCTCCAGCGCGACCTACCTGATCGCCTACGGGGTCCTGTTCCTGGTCGTCATCCTGATCATGCCCGGCGGCGTCGTGCCCGGCGTCTCGGCCTGGCTGGCCAAGCGCCGGGTCCGCGAGGACCAGCGTTCGGCCAGCGGTGAGACGGCCATCCCCGGCGGCGTGGCGGGAGCGGCACGATGACCAACCTGATCGATGTGCAGGGCGTCTCGAAGTCCTACGGCGGCCTGAAAGCGCTGTCGGACTGCAACCTGCAGGTCCGCGAGGGCGAGATCAACGGCCTGATCGGTCCCAACGGCTCGGGCAAGACGACGCTGTTCAACGTCATCACCGGCTACGAGCGCATCCAGCAGGGAACGGTCAGCTTCCGCGGCACCGAGATCACCAACGCCCCGCCGGACCGCGTGTTCAAGCTCGGCATCGGTCGCACCTTCCAGCTCACGCGGATGTTCCCGCGCCTCACCGTGCTGGAGAACATGCTCGTCGCCACCCAGCGCCAGGAGAGCTGGCTGCGCGGGGTGCTGCGCCTGGCCGGCTCGGCCTCGGAGAAGCGCCGCGCGCTGGAGCTGCTGGACTTCGTCGGGATCGCGCGGCTGGCCCACGAGCCGGGCGGCAACCTCTCCTACGGCCAGCGCAAGCTGCTCGAGCTCGCCTCGCTGCTGGTCGCCGACCCCGCCATCCTGCTGCTCGACGAGCCGGCCGGGGGCGTGAACCCGACGCTGATCGGCCACCTCGCCGACCGCATCCGCGACCTCAACCGCGACGGCAAGACGATCCTCGTGGTCGAGCACAACATGGAGTTCGTGATGAGCCTGTGCTCGCGGATCACCGTGCTGCGCCAGGGCACCGCGCTCATCTCCGGGACCCCGGACCAGGTGCGCGCCGATCCGGCCGTGCTCGACGCCTACCTGGGCGGTGAGGACGACGCGGCCACCCAGCAGGAGCTCGCCGGGCAGGCCGCCCACGCCCCGGTGCTGTCGGTCACCCCGATGCGGCACGACCGTGAGCGGCTCGGGGAGTCCCACAGCCTGCTCAGCCTGCGCGGCGTGACGGCCGGGTACGGCGGCGGCGACATCCTCAAGGCGGTCACCCTCGACGTGCCGCGCGGCAGCATCACCTGCGTGGTCGGGCCCAACGGAGCCGGCAAGTCGACGCTGATGGGCACGATCAGCGGGCTGCTGCGCCCGCGGCTGGGCGAGATCACCTTTGACGGCAAGGCGATCGCGGGTTCCTCGCCGCGGCACATCCTCGGCCGCGGCCTGGCCCAGATCCCGCAGGCCCACAGCCTGTTCGCCGACATGACGGTGCGCGAGAACGTCGAGATGGGCGCCTTCACCGTCCACGACCGTACGCTCGTGCGCAAGCGCCTGGCCGCCGTCGAGGAGCTCTACCCGATCGTTCGCGAGCGCGCCCACGAAAAGGCCGGAGCGCTGTCCGGCGGTCAGCAGCGCCTGGTCGAGTTCGCCCGCTGCCTGATGCTCGACCCGAGCCTGATCATGCTCGACGAGCCGTCGATGGGCCTTGACCCCCAGACGCGGCAGATGGTGTTCGAGATGATCGGACTGATGAACCGCCAGGGCAAGACGATCCTGCTCGTCGAGCAGAACGCCCGGGCGGGGCTGAAGCTCAGCACGCATGGCGTCGTCCTGGAGAACGGGGTGGTGCGCCTCACCGGCTCGGGCCGCGAGGTGCTCGAGCACCCGGAGATCGGCGCCTTGTACCTCGGTGGCGCGGTCACCGGCAGCGGCGCCACGCCGTGAGCGACGACGTCGTCGACATCGTCGTCGCCGGGGCCGGCCACAACAGCCTGATCACCGCGGCCTACCTGTGCCGCGCCGGGCACCGCTGCCGGGTGCTCGACGCCCGCTCGGCACCCGGGGGCGGTGTCGCCTCCGAGGAGCTGCTGCTGCCGGGATTCAAGCTCGATTCCTGCTCCACCGGGCACACCCTGATCCAGACCAATCCGCTGCTGATCGATGACGAGCTCGATCTGCTCGGTGTGCACGGCCTGACCTACATCGCGCCCGATCCGGTGGCCCACGTCGTGTTCCCCGACGGGGAGTCGCTGACCATGTGGCTCGACCTCGAGCGGACCTGTGAAGAGCTGTCGCGGTTCTCAGCCGCGGATGCCGCCGCCTACCGTCGGCTGCTGGCCGAGTACGACGCCGTCAAGGACGTGTTCGCGCGCCAGCGCTTCACCCCCGTCGGGTGGGGCCCGAGCTTCGATGAACTGCTCGGCGACCGACCGGGTGCGGCCCGCTGGCGCCAGCGCGCCGCGATGAGCGCCTATCAGGTCGTCAACCATGAGTTCTCTGACCGCCACGTGCGCGCCTTCATGCTGTGGATGGCCTTTCAGACCGGGCAGCCGGTGGGTTCGGCGGGCTCGGCCTCACTGGCCTACTCGATCATCTTCGGCCGGCAGCGCCGCAGCTGGACGCTCCCGGTGGGAGGATCCGGTGAGCTGGCCCGCGCGCTGGTCGCCGACATCGAGGCCCACGGCGGCGAGGTCCGCTGCGACCGGCGCGTGACCGCGCTGATCGTGGAGAACGGCCGCTGCGTCGGCGTCACCTGCGCCGACGGCGAGCAGCACCGGGCGCGCGAGGCCGTGCTGTCGAGCATCCACATCAAGGACCTGGTCACGATGGCCTCGCCCGAGCTCTGGGACCCGGACTTCCGCTACGCGATCGACACCTACGAGCCCGGCGTCAGCGCGTTCGCCGCCCACTACGCCACGACCGAGCCGCCCCGGTATCCGGTCTCCGGGGGCGGGACGCTCGAGTGCGTCTCGGCCGGCGTGGCCGGATGGCCGGAGGACCTGTTGCGCATGGGACGCGACGTCTGCGAGGGACGCCTGGTTCGCGACGGAGCGTGGCTTCTGTTCCCCGCCCCCACCGTGGCGGATCCGTCACGAGCCCCGGCCGGACAGCACACCGTGAAGATCCTCGGGATGCAGCCCTATGACCCGGGGTTCGGCCCCGAGCAGTGGGAGCAGCTGCGCGAGGAGATCGCCGCCGTGCAGCTGAGCCACCTGCAGCGGGTGGCGCCGAACCTGACCGGGGAGACGATCCTGGCCGAGCTGATCGTCTCCCCCGTCGACCTGGAACAGTCCAACCCGCACATGTGGCACGGGACCTTCCACGGCGGCGACCGCTCGGTGGCCCGCAGCGGGGCGCTGCGTCCGGCCGCGGGGTGGGCGGCGCACCGGATGCCGATCCCCGGCCTCTATCAGACCGGTGGGACCACCCATCCGGGCGGCTCGGTCACGGGCGGCCCGGGCCGCAACGCGGCGATGGTGATGCTGTCGGACTTCGGGCAGGATCTGCAGGCGGTCACACGCCGGGGTGCGGCGATGGCCTCGCCCTGATGCAATCGCTTGCATAATCTGCCGGTGCGTGCCGTCGTGACGATCCGAGATGTGGCTCGCGTGGCCGAGGTCCACCCCGGCACCGTCTCGCGCGCGCTCAACGAGCAGACCCGTGCGCTGGTCAACCCGGAGACGGCCGAACGCGTGCTGCGGGCCGCCGAGGAGCTCGGCTACCGGCCCAACCCGATCGCCCGCGGGCTGAAGACCAACCGGTCGTTCACCGTCGGGGTGGTCATCCCCGACCTGACCAATCCGCTCTTTCCCCCGATCATGCGCGGGATCGAGGACCGGCTGGCCGAAGCGGGTTACACCGCCCTGATCGTCAACACCGACAACGACGGCAGCCGCGAGCGCAGCCAGATCACGGCCATGCGCGCCCGGCAGGTGGACGGCTTCATCGCGGCCACGGCGCGGTTGGACCAGGAACTGCTGGACGAGGTCGACGGCACGCCGCTGGTGCTGGTCAACCGCAGCTTCGAGGACGGCTCGGTGCCGGCTGTCGGCGTCGACGACCGCGCTGGGATCGAGCTCGCCGTCGCCCACGTCGCCGCGCTCGGGCACCGGCGGATCGGACACCTGGCCGGGCCGCAGAACGTCTCCACCGGCCACCGGCGCTACGTCGGCTTCCTCGACGCCATGCGTGCCCACGGGCTCGAGGTCCTCGACGGCGCGGTCAGCTTCACGGCCGCCCTGACCGAGTCCGAGGGAGCGCGGGCCAGCGCCGAGCTGCTCGAACGCCGGCCCGAGGTGACCGCGATCGTGGCCGGCAACGACCGGCTGGCCATCGGCTGCTACGACACCCTGGCCGCGCGGGGGCTGGACTGCCCCGGGGACGTGTCGGTCGTCGGCTTCAACGACATGCCGTTCGTCGACCGGCTGAAACCGCCACTGACCTCGGTCAGGGTCCCCCAGCGCGAGATCGGCACGGCCGCGGCCGACCTGCTGCTGCAGCAGCTCGCCGACCCGTCCGCCCCCCCGCGCGAGATCCTGCTCGAGCCGTCGCTGATCGTCCGGGCCTCAACCGAGCGCCCAGCCGGATAGCAACCGGCGAGCCGGCGCCGAGTGCCCGGGCGGGTAACGCCCGCCCCCCGCGCGTCAGTCGAAGCCGTTGCGACGGCCCTGGCGCACGTACTCGACGGTCGAGGCAATCGCCTGCTTGCCGTGGATCGACTTCTTCTTGGCCAGGTGACCGAACATCTGGATGCCGAAGCCGCCGTCCAGGTCATCGACGATCCGCCGCTTCCAGGGCCGGCGCACGATCTGGGTCGTGAGCCGGCGCGTCACCCGCGGCTGGGACATGATGTGGTCGGCGATCGCGTAGGCCCGCGCGATCAGCTTCTCGCGGGGGACGACCTCGTTGACCAGGCCGTACTCCAGCGCCTTGGCGGCGTCGATCGCCTCCCCGGTGAGCAGCGCGTAGGCGGCGCGCTTGACGCCGAGCAGCTCCTGAAAGGCGTTGTGGATGCCGTCGGCGGGCACCGAGCCGATGTCATAGTGCAGGTCGAAGATGACCGCGTCCTGCGCGCACAGCGTGAGGTCGCACATGAGGACGATCTCGGTGTGAAACCCGGGGCCGTTGAGCAGGCCGATGGTGGGGATCTCCAGGTCGTTGATCAGCGCGCTGACGTTGATCCGGCCGTCCTTGTAGGCGTACTCGTAGGCCCAGTACTCCATGTCCTCGTCCTCGAGCGCGAAGCCGCCCTCGTCGCTGGCCATCATGAAGTCCTCGCCGGAGCCGGTGAGGATGAGCAGCTCGTTCTCAGGGTCGGCGCCGATCACCTTGAGCAGCTGCCCGAGCGACCGGTGGTTCTGCACGTTGAGCCGGATCGGACCGCCGTCGGTGTGGGCCTGGACGAGCAGCACCCCGTCCTCGCGGCGCTCGAGCGTGTAGAAGTCCTTGAACAGCTCGCGGTACTCGTCGAACTTCGGCGTGGGCACGAATTGCTGGGATGACATGACCCTCTCCTCTCAGTGGTCGGTGCGGGGCGGCGGGTCGCCGGCCGGGGGTGCGTCGGCTCCGGGGTGCGGCGCGGGCTCCACCGTCATCCCGGACGCCGCCGCCTGGTGTGCGAACAGGGAGAGGAAGTCATCGTCGCGATGACCGGTGGCGATCGACGCCTGGATCACCTGCATGAGCAGGCCGGTCAGCGGCATCGAGACCTCGGCCTCGCGCCCGGCGGCCAGCCCGAGGTCGAAGTCCTTGCGCAGCAGCTCGGTGGTGAACGTCGGCGTCCAGTCCAGCGCGAGCAGGTCGGGCGTGCGCCGCCGCACCCAGTCGGTGCTCAGACCGGTGCGGTTGAGAAAGTCCAAAAAGGCGGCCCGGGGCACACCGGACCTCTCGGCCAGGGTCGTCACCTCCGACAGGGACTGGACGAGCAGCCCGAGGTAGAGGTTGTGACAGATCTTGACCAGCCGGGCCTGCTCATCGGCTCCCCCCCACACCGCCGTCTTGACGATGCTGCGCAGATACGGCTCGGCGGCGTCGAAGGTCTCTCTCGGGCCCGAGGCGATCATCACCGACTCACCGGCGGCCACCACGTGCGGGTTGCCGCTGACCGGAGCGGCCAGAAACTGCGTCCCGTGCTCGGCGGCCGCGGCGCGGACCCGCGCGGAGGTGCCGGGGTCCACGCTGGAGCAGTCGACGATGATCTGCGGCGCCCGCGGCCCGGCCAGCAGGCCGGCCGCGCCGGTGACCACCGCCTCCAGGTCGGCGGGGCGCGACACCATCACGAACACGAGGTCCGACTGCCCGAGCTCGCTCACCGCGCCGACGAGCGTGGCCCCCGCGTCGGCCAGCGGCTGAGCCTTGGCCCGGGTCCGGTTGAACACGGCCAGCTCGTGACCGGCGTCGAGCAGCCGCCGGGCCATGACGGCACCCATGCGCCCGGTGCCGAGCCAGCCCAGGCGCAGGGGGCTGCGGCCCTCCACCGCATCGGGTCCGCCGTCCGCGGCGGTGTCGGGGCTGCGGCCCGCGGCGGCGTCGGGGCTGCGGCCCGCGGCGGGGTGGGCGGCGTCCGCGGCGCGGTGGGCGGCGTCGCTCATACCGGGGAGTAGGCGCCGGCGGGCGCGTCGACGGCCGCGGCCCGCGGCGAGGGCCCCGAGCCGCCGAGCACGTCCCAGGCCCGGTCGACGATGTCCTGGGTGCCCAGCCCGTACTTGCGAAACAGCGAGGGGGCGGTCCGTGCGCCCTCGGCGAACGTGTCCTGCAGACCGATCCGGCGCAGCGGCACGCCGACGCCGGCCTCGGCCAGCGCCTCAGCCACCGCGGAGCCCAGGCCGCCGATGACCGAATGGTTCTCCGCGGTGATCACGGCGCGCGCGCCGCGGGCGGCGGCGATGACCGTGTCGCGGTCCAGCGGCTTGATCACGGGCACGTTGACGACACTCGCGCTCACGCCCGCGCCGTCCAGCACGACCGCCGCCGCCAGCGCGGCCGACAGCATCATCCCGCTGGCGATCAGGACGACGTCGCCGCCGGTCCTGACGGTCGCCGCCCGCTCGAGCGAGAGCTCGTGGTCGTCCGCGAAGATCACCGGGATCTCCCCCCGCTTGAGGCGCAGGTAGACGGGCCCGGGGAGATCGGCGATCAGGCCGACCACCTGATCGATCTCCACGGCATCGGCGACGTCGATCACCGTCATGTTGGGCAGCGCGCGCATCAGGGCGACGTCCTCGATCGCCTGGTGACTGGGTCCGCCCGGGCTGGAGACGCCGGGCATGAAGCCGACGATCCTGACCGGCAGGTTGGGGTAGGCGATCGAGTTGACGATCTGGTCCAGCGGCCGGCGGGTGGCAAAGACGCCGAAGCTGTGGACGAACGGAAGGTGCCCCCGCCGGGCCAGGGCGCCGGCCATGCTCATCATGTTGGCCTCGGCCATCCCGGCGTTGATGAAGCGATCGGGGATCTCGTCTCCGAAGAGGTCGATCTCGCACTGCCGGGTGAGGTCCCCGGACAGGCAGACGACCTCGGGCCGCGCCCGCGCCAACCTGACCAGGGCACGCCCGTAGGGCTTGAGCACGGTGGGATACGGCGGCTCACGCATCACATCCTCCCGGGCCGGCGCAGGCTCACGCATCACGGGCCTGCAGTTCGGCGATGGCCGCCTGCGCCAGCTCCGGTGAGAGCTTGATGAAATGACCGTCGGCATCGTCGGGCAGGCAGTCCAGGCCGTGCACCGTGGACGTGCGGGCGATGACCACCGCGGGTCGTGGGGCGGCGAGCGCCGCGGCGAGGGCCCGGCTGACCGCGGCCGGATCGTGCCCATCCACGTCGAAGGCCGCCCAGCCGAAGCTCTCCCACTTGGCCGCGATCGGCTCGAGCGTGGTGATGCCCGACACCGGGCCGTCGACCTGGGAGTCATTGGCGTCGAGCAGGACGACGAGGCGATCAAGGCTCCGGTGCCCGGCGAACATCGCCGCCTCCCAGACCTGCCCCTCCTCCAGCTCGCCGTCGCTGAGCAGCACGAACACCGCTGCGTCGCCGTCGCCGCGCATCTGATCAGAGAGCGCCAGGCCGACGCCGCCGGACAGACCCTGGCCGAGAGACCCACAGACCAGGTCGACCGCGGGCGAGCGTTCGGTGCCGATCGCCTCCAGCGACGAGCCGTCCTGGCCGTAGCTGCTCAGGGCGTCGGCGTCGAGCAGGCCCAGTTCCCCGGCGGCCGCGAACACGCCGATGATGTAGTGCCCGGGCGAGCAGACCAGGCGGTCCTGCCCGGGCCGGTAGGGGCCGGCGAACAGCGCGGCCAGCAACTCGGCCGATGACAAGGCCTGACCGAGATAGCCGAAGCCGTGGGGTGCGACCATCTGCACCGCGCGCAGGCGAATCCGGTCGGCCAGGCGGGCGACGTGGTCGGAGGTGGCGGTGGTGGTCACGGTGAACGAAGATCCTCGGACAGGGGGGCTCAGCCGGTGCTCGGGGGACCGGTGGGCGGACGCGTGCACCGGCTGAGCCGGGGAGGCCCCGACGGGCGGAAGCGTACCCCGGTCGCGCGCAGACTGCAAACGATTGCAATAGTATGCCGGCAGCGACTGCTCCGATGACCGCCTTCGACGCTCACGCCCACGTGATCGTGCCCGAGTTGCTGCGTGACAGCGACCCCGGCACCGAGGCGTCATGGCGTCCCTCGGTCACGCGACGCGACGGTCGGCAGGTGGTGGCGCTCGACGGCCGGGAGATCCTCTCGGCCGTGCGCGAGTTCGTTGACCTCGGGCAGATCCTCGAGGACCGCGCCGCGGCCGGGGTCGACCGCGTGCTGCTGTGCCCGTGGGTGCCGCTGCTGTATTACGACGTGCCCGCGGCCACCGGCCAGACCCGCTGCCGGCTGCAGAATGAAGGGCTCGCCCGACTGCACAGCCGCGAGCCGAACCGCGTCTCGGTGCTGGGCGCGGTCCCGCTGCAGGATCCCGAGCTGGCCGCGGACGAGCTGCGGGTGCTGATGGCCGGCGGCACGTTCGCCGGCGTCGAGATCACCGCGAGCGTGAACGGCATCTACATCGGGGACCCGCGCTTTGCGCCCTTCTGGGCCGCGGCCGAGCAGTGCGACGCCCTCGTGTTCGTGCATCCCACCACGCGCGGCTTCAGCGATCCCGCGTTCGCCGAGCGCTACCTCTGGAACCTGGTCGGCAACCCGATGGAGACGACGCTGGCCGCCGCCCACCTGATCCTCAGCGGAACCTTGACGCGCCACCCCGGGCTGCGCGTGCTGCTCGCCCATGGCGGCGGCGCGATCGTCAGCCTGGCCGGCCGGCTGCGCCACGGTCAGCAGCACGTGGCCGCCGCCGGCCCGCCCCCCGCCACCGCGCAGGACGCCGCGGACGCGCTGATCGGGCGCTTTCTCTTTGACACCGTCACGCACGATCCGCGACTGCTCGCCGATCTGATCGCGTACGTCGGCGCCGACCGGGTGCTGCTGGGGTCCGACTACCCGTTCGACATGGCCGATCCCGACCCGGTCGCGACAGTGCAGGCGGCCGGACTGGACGCCCGGGCACAGGCCGCGGTGCTGACCGGGAACGCCGAGCGCGAGCTGCTGCGCACCGCACCCCGCGACACGGGGGCCGGTCATGGCTGACCAGCGCATCGAGGCGGCGATCACGCACTGGGCGGGTCGCTTCATCGCCAACGGCATCGACTACAACGACTTCACCCGCACGACGAGCGCGATCACGACCTGGGCGCAATGGCTGGACGCTTGGACCGAGACGGCCGAGATCCACATGGAGCTGGCCGAGAACGCGCTGGCCCGCGGCCGTCACCGCAGCGCCGGAGAGGCCTATCTGCAGGCAGCGGTCAGCTACCACTTCTCCAAGTTCGTCTGGGTGCTCGAACCCGAGCGCAACCGCGCCAACACCGAGGCGGCCGTCCGCGCCATGTACGCCGCCCACCAGCTTCTGGATCCCAGCGCCGAGCGGATCGAGGCGCCGCTGGACGGCCGTCACGTGGTGGCCAACCTGCGGCGCCCGGCGGGGGTCCGGCGGCCGCCGCTGGTGGTGCTGATCCCAGGCCTTGACTCGACCAAGGAGGAGTTCTTCCGCTGGGAGTCGACCTTCCTGGATCGCGGGCTGGCCACGCTCGCACTCGACGGCCCCGGACAGGGCGAGACCGGGCTGCAGCTCGACATCCGGCCCGACTACGAGGTTGCGGTGCGGGCGATCCTCGACGCGATCGCCGATCGCGACGACCTCGACCACGCGCGGATCGGGGCGGCGGGGGTCAGCCTGGGCGGCCACTACGTCGTGCGGGCCGCCGCCTTTGAGCCGCGGCTGATCGCGATCGCCGGGGTCAGCGGGCCGTTCCGCTTCGGCGATGACTGGGAGGCGATGCCCGAGCTCACGCGCGAGACCGTGGCCCATCACACCGGCGCGACCGACGCCGGGCAGGCGCGGGAGCGCGCCCGGCAGCTCGACCTCAGCGGCGTCGCCGAGACGGTCACCCAGCCGTGCCTCGTCGTCACCGGCGAGCGCGACCGGGTCATCGGCTGGCGGGAGACCAGGCGGATCGCCGATGCGGTTCCGGGCTCGGAGTGGGTGCTGTACCCCGACGGGACCCATGTGTGCAACAACATCCCCTACAAGTACCGGCCGCTGGTGGCCGACTGGATGCGCGAGCGCCTGCGATGAGCACCGGTCCGATCAGCGAGCGCCTCCGATGAGCACCGGCCCGGTCAGCGAGCGCCTGCGATGAGCATCGGCGCCCCGGTGCCCCGTCGCGAGGACGACCGCGTGCTGCGCGGCGCGACCCGCTTCATCGATGACATCGAGCCGGTCCGGACCGGTCATGTCGCCGTCGTGCGCAGCCCGCACGCGCGGGCGCTGATCACCGGCGTGTCGGTGCCCGAGCACGCCGACGGTCTGATCGCCGTGATCACCGCCGCGGACCTGCGCGGCCGCGTCCGCGCCTTCCCGCTGACCGAGCCGGCCGGGGCCGTGCTCGCCGACGAGCCGCACCCGGTGCTGGCCGGCGACGAGGTCCGCTACGCCGGCCAGCCGGTGGCGCTGGTCATCGCCGGCAGCCGCGCGCAGGCCGAGGACGCAGCCGAGCTGGTCGAGGTCGACTACGAGCCCCAGGATGCGGTCGTGGCGCCCCGGGAATCAGAGCGCGAGCTGATGGCCTGGACGCGGCGCACCGGCGACGTCGAGGCAGCCTTCGCCCGCGCGACCCACGTCGCGCGCGGCCGCTACGCGCTGCCGCGGCTCGCCGCGGTCCCGATGGAGGCCCGGGGCTGCGTGGCCGCGTACGACCGCGCCCGCGACGAGCTCACCGTCTGGGGCTCCTTTCAGGATCCGCACCGCCCGCTCGAGCAGCTCGCCCACATCCTTGACCGCGACCCCGCGAGCATCCACGTGATCGTCCCCGACGTCGGCGGGGCGTTCGGCTCCAAGGGGGTGATCGCCCCCGAGGTGGCCGCCGTCGCCGCCGCGGCGATGCTGATCGACCGGCCCCTGAAGTGGACCGAGGATCGCCTGGAGAACCTCGTCGGCAGCTATCAGGGCCGCGGCATCGAGGGCGACCTCGAGCTCGCGCTGGACGGTGAGGGACGGATGCTCGCGCTGCGGGCGCGGCTGTGGGCCGATCTCGGCGGCTACCTGCTGACCACGACGGCGATTCCGCCCCACACCGCCGCGACCCTGATCTGCGGCGTCTACGACATCCCGGTGGCCGAGGTGCGGATGACCGGCATGCAGACCCACAAGGTGCCCACCGGTCCCTACCGGGGCGCCGGGCGCCCGGACGCCGCGTACATGATCGAGGCCCTGGTCGAGCAGGCCGCGCGCGAGCTCGGCGCCGACGCGGTGCAGTTGCGCCGGCGCAACCTCGTGCGCAGCTTCCCCTACCCGACCGCCACCGGGCTTCAGTACGACTCCGGCGACTACGCCCGCTGCCTGGACCTGGCCCTGGAGATGGCCGGCGAGCGCCCCGCGCAGGACGGCGCAGGTCCGATCATCGGCCGCGGCGTGGGAATGTACGTCGAGCGGGCGGGCGGGGCGTGGGAGAGCGCGACGATCGCCCTGGGGCCCGGCGGGCGCTTCACGGTGGCCACCAGCGCGAGCGCCCACGGCCAGGGTCACGAGACGACCTTCGCCCAGATCGCCGCCGACCGGCTGTGCGTCCCCGCCGGGCTGATCGGCATCGAGCACGGCGACAGCCGCGGGCCGGCCGGGGTCGGCACCTTCGGCAGCCGCTCGACAGCCCAGGCGGGGTCGGCGGTCGCGCTGGCCGCCGAGGAGCTCATCGCCGCGGCTCGCCCACGCGCGGCCCGGCACCTCGGGGTTCCGGCGGGCGACGTGGCACTGGGCAACAACGGCTTCCGGGGGCCGGGGCCGGATCCGGTCAGCTGGGCCGAGCTGGCCGGCGGGGACGGGGAGCCGCTCCGGGGTCAGGCGCGCTTTGCCTCGGCCAACGTCTTCTCCTCCGGCGCCTACGTGGCCGAGGTGGCGATCGAGCCCGATACCGGGGCGACCGCGGTCACGCGCCTGATCGCCGTCGACGATGCCGGCACGCTGATCAACCCGCTGCTCGTCCACGGGCAGGTGATCGGCGGGGCGGTGCAGGCGCTCGGGGAGTGCCTGACCGAGGAGGTCGTGTTCGACGAGGACGGCCAGAACCGCAGCGGCTCGCTGCTGGACTACAGCCTGCTCACCGCGGCCGAGGTCCCGCCAATCCTCACCGGTGAGGTGGTCACGCCGTCCCCGCTGAACCCGCTCGGGGCCAAGGGCGCCGGCGAGGGCGGCGCGGTCGGCGCGCTGCCCGCGGTGGCCAACGCCGTCGCCGACGCGCTCGGCGGCCGGCATCTGGACCCGCCCTACACCGCCGATCGGGTGTGGCGTGCGCTGCAGGCCGGGCGCAGCGGCGCGGGTCTGCGCGGCGACGACCCACGGGACGGCGGCGGCAGCGGCGACGGGCGGGCGTCGTGAAGCCGGCCCCCTTCCGCTACGCGGCGCCGCGCTCGCTGGCCGAGGCCCTCGCGCTGCTGGCCGGACCCGAGGAGGCCACGGCCCTGGCCGGCGGCCAGAGCCTGGTCCCGATGCTCAACTTCCGTCTCGCCCGGCCCGAGCTGGTGGTCGATCTCAATCCGCTGGCCGCCGAGCTGGGCGGCATCACGATCACCCCCGAGGGCGACCTGCGGCTCGGCGCCCTGACCCGCCACGTCGAGCTCGAGCGCTCGGTGGAGATCGCTGCCGGCTGGCCGCTGCTGATCGACGCGGTCGCGCTCGTCGGCCACGCGGCGATCCGCACCCGCGGCACGGTCGGCGGGTCGGTGGCCCACGCCGATCCCAACGCCGAGCTTCCGGTCGCGCTGGCCGCGCTGGGGGCACGGTTTCAGGTGCGCTCCGCGGCGGGGGCGCGGACACTGAGCTCCGCCGAGCTGGCCGACGGGCCGCTGACCACGACGCTGGCCGAGGGCGAGCTGCTGTGCGCGATCGAGGTCCCGGCCCTGCCCGCCGGCGCGGGCAGCGCGTTCTGCGAGTACGCCCGCACGCACGGGGACTTCGCGCTGGCCGGCGCGGCCGTGGTCATCGCCCCCGGCGCCGCCGACGCCTGCGCCGTCGCCCTGCTCGGCGCGGCCGGCACGCCGGTGCGCGCCGCCGAGGCCGAGGCGGCGCTGGCCGCGGGCGCGCCCGACGCCGAGGTGGCGGCCCTCGCCGCCGCGGCGGTCACCGGTCACCGCGACGACGGCGGCCACCAGCGGGCCCTGATCGGGGCCATGACCGCGCGGGCGCTGGCCCGGGCCCGGGAGCGGATGAGCGCGCCATGAGGATCTCCGTGACCATCAACGGGACCGCGCACGACGGGGAGGTCGAGCCCCGGACGCTGCTGTCTGACTTCATCCGCCACCAGGCCGGGCTGACCGGGACCCACGTCGGGTGCGAGCACGGCGTCTGCGGCGCGTGCACGGTGGCGTTGGACGGCGAGCCGGTGCGCTCGTGCCTGATGCTGGCCGTGCAGGCCGACGGCCGGTCGCTGGGCACCGTGGAGGGGCTGTCGTCCCCCGACGGTGAGCTGTCGGATCTGCAGCGTGCCTTCGTCTCCCACCACGCGCTGCAATGCGGGTTCTGCACCGCCGGTTTCCTCATCACCGCGGAGGCGCTGCTGCGCCGCCGCCCGGACGCGAGCGAGAGCGAGATCCGCGAGGCGATCGCCGGCAACCTGTGCCGCTGCACCGGCTACGCGGGGATCGTGGCGGCGATCCGCTCGGTGGCCGAGGCCCGCGCCGCAGCGGACTAAAGAACGCCCCGCGGCGCGTCAGGCGCCGGCGGGCCGCGGCGTGGCCTGCTTGGCCTCGTGGTCGAGCACGGTGTTGCGCTCGGAGGTCACCTCGCGCTCCAGCGAGAGGGTGCCGCCGGCCGTGTAGTAGGGCTTGCCGGCGATGACGAGGTCCTCGGCGGGGAAGCGCGTGATCACCTCGCAGCCGTCGGCGGTGACCACGAGCTGCTCCTCGATCCGCGCCGCCGACCAGCCGTCGGAGGCGGGCCAGAAGGTCTCCAGCGCGAACACCATCCCCTCCCTGATCTCCTCGGGATGGTCGACGGAGACCAGCCGGCTGAACACCGGCTTCTCCCAGATCGACAGGCCGACGCCATGGCCGAACTGCAGCGCGAAGGCCGCCTCCTCGTCGGGGAAGCCGAACTCCTGCGCCTTGGGCCAGACCTCGACGACCTCGCCGGTCGTCGCGCCGGGTCGGATCAGGGAGATCGCCGCGTCGAGGTAGTAGCGGCAGCGCTTGTAGGCGTCGACGAGGGGGCGCGAGGCGCTGGACACCGCGAAGGTGCGGTAGTAGCACGTGCGGTACCCCATGTAGCTGTGCAGGATGTCGAAGTAGGCCGGGTCCCCGGGGCGCAGCGCCCGGTCGGTGAAGACATGCGGGTGCGGGCTGCAGCGCTCGCCGGAGATCGCGTTGACGCCCTCCACGAACTCCGAGCCGTTCTCGTACAGGTACTTGTTGACCAGGGCGACGCAGTCGTTCTCGCGAAAGCCCGGTCGCATCGCGCGGTAGAGCTCCTCGTAGGCGCCGTCGACCATCGCGCAGGCGTGGTTGAGGAGCAGGATCTCGTCGCGGGTCTTGATCACGCGCGCGTCCTGCATCAGCTGCTGCCCGTCGACGACGGTGATGCCCTCGGCCTGCAGCGCGAACAGGACCTGCGGCTCGATCGCGTCGACGCCGATCGGCTCGGCGAGCAGCCCGCGCTGCTCGAGCTCGACGCGGATCTTGCGCGCCACGTCCTCGGCCCGGCCGGACTGCGGCGACATCGCCCCGCGCAGGGTCGAGATCCCGGCTCGCGAGCGCTCCTCCCCCAGCCAGGGGTTGTAGAGCTTGTGATGGCGTGCGGCCGAGCCGAAGTCCCACATGATCGGCTCATCGCCCTGCGGCAGCAGGCAGAAGCGGTTGAGCTTGTCCGCCGCCCAGGTGCCGATGTGGGTGGCGGTGACGTAACGGATGTTCGTCATGTCAAAGCACAGCAGCGCCCCGAGCTCGGATTCGGCCAGCAGCGCCTTGATGCGGGCCAGACGCTCGTCGCGCAACCGGTCAAAGCGGATCCGCTCCTCCCAGTCGACCGCCATGCTGCCGTAGCTGTGGATACCCATCGCCGTCACGCTCCCTTTGCGCCTGCAAACGTTTGCAGGTGGCAGCATATCGCGCCGCGGTAGCGGTCGCGCTTGACGCCTCAAGCGGACTTCGGCTAGATTGCTGCAAACGATTGCAGCAACTGGGAGCGACCTATGGACGGTGGCGTGGAACAACGGCAGCTCGGATGGATCGGCCTGGGACGAATGGGCATGGCCCTCGCCTCGCGGCTGCTCGACGCCGGTCATGACGTCTCGGTCTACAACCGCACGCGGGCCAAGGCCCAGCCGCTGGCCGACCGCGGCGCGACGCTGGTCGACAGCCCCGCCGAGCTGGCCGGCTGCGACATCGTGTTCACGATGGTGGCCGGCTCGGCCGACGTGGCCGAGGTCGTGACCGGCCCGCACGGTCTGCTCTCGCGCGACGACGCCACGCCCGGGTTGATCGTGGACTCGACGACGATCTCCCCCGCTGCGGCGACCGAGATCCGCGCGGCGGCGGCGGCCCGCGGCACGGCCATGCTCGCCGCGCCGGTGAGCGGCAACCCCAAGGTCGTGGCCAGCGGGCGGCTGACGATCGTCGCCTCGGGGCCGAAGGACGCCTGGGAGCAGGCCCGCCCGTACCTCGAGCTGCTGGCCCGCAGCGTGACCTACGTCGGCGAGGACGACCGGGCCCGCCTGGTCAAGATCTGCCACAACCTGATGCTCGGGGTCGTCGCGCAGTGCATGGCGGAGGTCACCGTGCTGGCCGAGAAGGGCGGCGTCTCGCGCGCGGACTTCCTCGCCTTCCTCAACGACAGCGTGATGGGCTCGACCTTCACCCGCTACAAGAGCCCGGCCTACGTCAACCTCGACTTCACTCCGACGTTCACGCCGTCGCTGCTGCTCAAGGACTTCCATCTCGGCTTCGAGGCGGCCCGTGCGCACGGGGTCGCGATGCCGCTGGCGGCGGCCACCGAGCAGATCGTCCAGGGCATGCTCGGCGTGGCCGGCGACGAGGTCGACTTCGCCGCGCTGCTCGAGCTCGTGGCCCGGGCCTCCGGGCTCGAGCTCGAATCCGAGCAGGCCGAAGTCGACGACGGGCTCAGCCCCCTGGTCTCGGGCAACGGCCACGCACCCGGGGCCGTGGACCACTCGGCGCCGGCCGCCTAGAGCAGCAGGCCGAGCGGCGCCTGCAGCAGTTCGCGCAGGCGGGCCATGAACTGCGCCCCGTCGACCCCGTAGACGATCCGGTGATCGCAGGCCAGGGCGAGCTGGACTGTCTCCCGGGCGGCGATCTCCCCGGAGTCGAGCACGACCGGGCGCTTGCGCACCGCGCCGACGGCGAGGATCGCGGCCTGGGGCGGGTTGATCACCGCGGAGAAGCCGTCGATCCCGTACATGCCGAGATTGGAGATGCTGAACGTCGCGCCGCTGAGCTCGGCCGGAGTGATCGAGCCGTCGCGCACCCGGCCGGCCAGCGCCCGGGTGGTGGCAGCGATCTCGCCCAGCGAGCGCCGGTCGGCGTCGAACACGGTGGGGACGACAAGCGTGTCCTCGCCGGCCACGGCGATGCCGATGTTGATCCGGCCGTAGGTCTCAAAGCGGCCGTCGCGGTAGGCGCCGCCCACGCGGGGGAAGTCCCGCAGGGCCAGGGCGCAGGCCTTGACGATGAAGTCGTTGAGCGAGGGCAGCCGCTCTGCGGCCACCTCGCGCAGCTGGGCGCGCAGGGTCACCGCGGCGCTGAGGTCGACCTCGGCGCGCAGCTCGATGTCGGGCACGGTCGCCCGTGATTCCGACATCCTGCGCGCGACCGTCTTCTGGATCGTGGTCAGCGCGTGCACGGTCGTCTCCCCCTTGGCGGCGGAGCCCGCGCCGACCGGCACGGGTGGGGCGAGTTCGCCGCGATGGCCGTTGGCGCCGTTGCCGGGGCCAGCGCCTGCGGCGGCCGCCTCGACGTCGGAGCGGATCACCCGGCCCTGCGGCCCCGAGCCGGCCAGCGTGGCCAGATCGACGCCGAGGCCGGCGGCGATGCGGCGGGCCAGCGGAGAGGCCTTGACGCGGGCCCCGATTCCCGCCCCGGCGGTCTCTCCGGCCGCAGCGGCCTCTCCGGCCGCGGCGGCGGTCGCGGTGGCCACCGACGCGGCGGCGGCCGGCACGGGGGCCTGGTGCTCGAAGGCGACGGGCTCGGGCATCGCCTCGCCGGGCGCGCCAACGACCATGATCGGCGCGCCGACGGCGACGCTCTCCCCCACGGCGGCGAGCAGCCCGAGCACGGTGGCGGGCGCGTCGGCCTCGTGGGTGACCACGGCCTTGTCGGTCTCGACCTCGACGATCGGGTCGCCCTCCGCGAGCGTGTCGCCGGCGGCGACCAGCCACTTCAGGATGGTGCCCTCCTCCATCGAATCCGACAGGCGGGGCATAACGATCTCGCGCGCCACAAGGCCTCCCAGGACGATCACTGCAAACGTTTGCGATACGATCGTAACACGAGGGTCGAAACCGAGGAGGCGGCAGTGGCCAACCTGCAGAGCGCGCAGCAGACCGAGGCAAGCGGTCACCGGATCGACGGGGCCGATTACCTGAACGCGTACGGGCGGATGCTGCTCATCCGGGCCTTCGAGACGGCCATGCACCGGCTCTTCCTGGAGGGCGAGGTGCACGGCACGACCCACCTCTACGCCGGCCAGGAAGCGGTCGCCGTCGGCGCCTGCCTGGCCCTGCGCGAGGACGACTACGTGACCGGGACCTACCGTGGTCACGGCCACGCTCTGGCCAAGGGCACGAGCGCCGAGGCGCTGATCGCCGAGATGCTCGGCCGCGCCAGCGGCGTGTGCGGGGGACGAGCCGGCTCGATGAACGTGATCGACCTCCAGCACGGCCTCGTTGGCTGCTACGGCATCGTCGGCGGGTCGATCGGCGCCGGGCTGGGCGCCGCGCTGTCGGCCAGTCGCCAGGGCCGCGTCGCGCTGGCCTTCTTCGGCGACGGCGCGACCAACCAGGGTTACTTCCACGAGTGCCTGAACCTGGCCGCCGTGGCCGCGCTGCCGCTCATCTTCTGCTGTGAGAACAACTACTACGCCGAGTTCACGCCGCTGGCCGACGCGACGGCGGGCGCCGACATCGCCGGCCGCGCCCGCGCGTACGCGGTCCCCTCAGCGGTCGTCGACGGCAACGATCTGTGGGCGGTGCAGGCCGCGGTCGCCGAGGCGGCCGAGCGGGCGCGGGGAGGCGGGGGGCCGACCCTGCTCGAGTGTCAGACCTACCGCCACTACGGCCACTCCAAGAGCGATCCGGGTGCGTACCGCCCCGACGGCGAGCTCGAGCGCTGGCGCGAGCGCGACCCCCTGACCGTGGCCCGTGCCCGGCTGCTTGCCGAGGGGGTGGGCGAAGCGGAGATCGAGTCGGTCGAGCAGCGCATCGCCGAGGAGATGCAGGCCGCCGTGGCCGCCGCCCGCGCCGCCGAGTACCCCGACCCGGTCGCCGACGCGGCCACGGAGTTCCGGGCATGAGCGTGCTCGAGTTCCGCGTCGCGATCCGCGACGCGATCGCCGAGGAGATCGAACGCGATCCGGCCGTGGTGTTCTTCGGTGAGGACGTGGCGGCCGCCGGAGGCGTGTTCAAGGCCACCCCGGGCCTGGCCGAGAAGTACGGGCCCGAGCGGGTGTTCGACACCCCGATCTCCGAGCTCGCCCTGGCCGGCATGGCCTACGGGGCGGCGGTCACCGGCCTGCGCCCGGTGTTCGAGATCATGTTCGGCGACTTCATGGCCCTGCCCATGGACAGCCTGGTCAACCAGGCGGCGAAGTTCTGGTACATCTCCAACGAGCAGGCCAGCGTGCCGCTGGTCGTGCGCTCGGCGGTGGGCGGCGGGGGCCGGTTCGGCGCGATCCACTCCCAAACGCACGGCACCTGGTTTCAAGGGGTACCCGGGCTGAAGATCGTCTTCCCCTCCTCCCCGGCCGAGGCCAAGGGCCTGCTCAAGGCCTCGATCCGCGACGAGAACCCGGTCATCTTCCTGGAGCACAAGCGTCTGTACTCGGTCAAGGGCCCGCCCCCCGAGCAGGAGGTGATCCCGATCGGCACCGCCGGCATCCCGCGCGCGGGCCGCGACCTGACCATCGCCACGATCGGCAAGTCGGTCTCCGACGCCCTGGCCGCCGCCGACACGCTGGCCGGCGAGGGCGTCGACGTCGAGGTCGTCGACCTGCGCTCGCTGCGCCCGCTCGACGTCGACACGGTGCTCGAATCGGTCAGCCGCACCCACCGCCTGCTCGCGGTCGAGGAGGGCCCGATGACCGGCGGCTGGGCGGCCGGCCTGCTCGGCGCGGTCGCCGCCGCCGGCCTGCACGAGCTCGACGACGCGTGGCTGCTGACCACGGCCGAGACACCGATCCCGTACAGCCCGACGCTGGAGGACGCATTCATCCCCGACGCCGAGGCGATCCTGGCCACTGTCCGCGAGCGCGCCGGGGTGGTGGCGTGATGGCGCTGGCCACCGAGAACGCGCTGATCGAGCGCGTCCCCACTGGGCTGTTCATCGACGGCGACTGGTTGAGCACCCCGGAGACGCTCGCGGTCTGCGATCCGTCCACGGGCGAGACCCTGACCGAGGTGGCCGACGCGTCCGAGCAGGACGCGCTGGCCGCGCTGGAGGCCGCCCACCGCGCCCAGCGCGACTGGGCCCAGACGCCGGCCCGCGACCGGGGCGAGATCCTGCGCCGCGCCTTTGAGGAGATCACCGCCCGGACCGACGAGCTCGCCCTGCTGATGACCCTGGAGATGGGCAAGCCGCTGGCCGAGTCTCGCGCCGAGGTCGCCTACGCGGCCGAGTTCTTGCGCTGGTTCTCCGAGGAGGCGGTGCGGATCGACGGTCGCTACGCCGAGGCGCCCAACCGCAGCTCCCGGCTGCTGGTCATGAAGCAGCCGGTCGGCCCGTGCCTGCTCATCACGCCGTGGAACTTCCCGCTGGCCATGGGCACGCGCAAGATCGGACCGGCGATCGCGGCCGGCTGCACGATGGTGGTCAAGCCGGCCAAGCAGACGCCCCTGTCGATGCTCGCGCTGGCCGACGTGCTGACGCGGGCGGGGCTGCCCGACGGCGTCCTGAACGTGATCACGGCCAGCTCCGCGAGCCGCGTGATGGGCCCGCTGATCGCCGACCCGCGCGCGCGCAAGCTCTCGTTCACCGGGTCGACCGAGGTCGGGCGCGCACTGGTGGCCCAGTCGGCGACGCAGCTGCTGCGCACCTCGATGGAGCTGGGCGGCAACGCCCCGTTCATCGTCTTTGAGGACGCCGACCTCGACGCGGCGGTGCAGGGGGCGCTGCTGGCCAAGATGCGCAACGGGGGCGAGGCGTGCACGGCGGCGAACCGCTTCTACGTCCACGAGCGGGTGTTCGACGCCTTCGCCGAGAAGCTCGCCGCCCGGATGGACGCGCTCAGCGTCGGGCGGGGCACCGAGCCCGGGGTCGACGTCGGGCCGCTGATCGACGCGGTCGAGCGCGACAAGGTGGCCGCGCTGGTGCGCGACGCGCGCGAGGGCGGGGCGACGGCGCTGGCCGGCGGCGAGCCGCTGGAACGGCCCGGCTTCTTCTACCGCCCGACCGTGCTCGTCGACGTCCCCGACGGGGCCCGCGTCCTGCATGAGGAGATCTTCGGGCCGGTCGCTCCGCTGCGCAGCTTCGCCGACGAGGACGAGGCGATCGCCGCCGCCAACGCGACCGAGTACGGGCTGGTCGCCTACCTCTACACCGAGAGCCTGCGCCGCGCGCTGCGGGTCTCCGAGCAGCTGGAGACCGGGATGCTCGGGGTCAACCAGGGGATCGTCTCCAACGCCGCCGCGCCGTTCGGTGGGGTCAAGCACTCGGGGATCGGCCGCGAGGGCGGCCGCGAGGGGATCGAGGAGTACCTGGAGACCCGCTACCTGGCCATCGCCCGCTGAGAGGATGAAACCGTGAGCCCGCACATCAGCTACGTCGACCCGGCCACCGTCACCGATCCCGAGCTGATCGCGATCATGGAGCGGGCGCGGACCCAGGGGACACCGCGGCCCGAGAGCCAGGCCATCCGCCTGCACCACCCCGAGGTGATGAAGGCGTTCAACCAGGCGTGGGAGGTGTTCTTCCGCCAGGGCCTCTGCGACCACGCGATCAAGGAGCTGTGCCGCCTGTACATCTCCAAGTCGGTCCAGTGCGAGTACTGCGGCGCGCAGCGCTCGACCCTGGCCGCCGATCAGGGCCAGACCGAGGCGCAGGTGGACGCGATCCTCGACTTCGAGCGCTCGGACCGCTTCGACGAGCGCGAGCGCACCGCACTGGAGTGGGCGCAGGCGATCGCCTGGGATCCGGCGCTGGCCGCCGATGACATGTGGGACCGCCTGCACGCGCACTTCACCGAGCCCCAGCTGATCGAGCTCGGACACTTCATCGCGCTCACGCTCGGCCAGCAGCGCTTCCTCAAGACGGTGGGCATCGCCCACCGCCAGGTGCTGGCCGACACCGAGGCCGGGCTCGCCCCGGGCGTTTAGGGCCGCCGGACCGGCGCGCCCGACCGTCCCGGGCGGCGCGCGACTCGCCTAGAGCACCACGGTCGCGTTGCCGTCGGTGAGCACGCGGTCCTCGCAGTGCCACGTGACGGCGCGCTGCAGGACGGTCCGCTCGATGTCGGCGCCCAGGCGGCTGAGCTCCTCGACCGTGTGCGCGTGGGTGACGCGGATCACGTCCTGCTCGATGATCGGCCCCTCGTCGAGATCCTCGGTGACGTAGTGCGCGGTCGCCCCGATCAGCTTGACCCCCCGCTCCTTGGCCCGCGCGTAGGGCGCCGCGCCGGCGAAGGCGGGCAGGAACGAGTGGTGGATGTTGATCACCGGGCAGCCGACGCTGTCCAGGAACGTGTCGGAGAGAACCTGCATGTAGCGGGCCAGGACGATGAGGTCAAACTGGCCGCCGCCGAGCAGCTCGAGCTGGCGCTCCTCGGCCTGGGGCTTGGTCTCGGCGGTGACCGGGATGTGGTGGTAGGGCACCCCGAAGCGAGCGACCTCGTACTGCAGGTCGGGCCAGTTGGAGACAACCAGCTGCACCCGGGCCGGCAGGTAGCCGCGCTGCCAGCGCCACAGCAGCTCGAGCAGCGCGTGGTCATAGCGCGAGACCATGATCGCCACCCGCTTGGGCGACTCGACGTCGGTGAGGCGGAACTGCATCCCGAACGGGGCCGCGACCTCGGTCGCGAAGGCATCGCCGATCTCGGCCGGATCGGCGCCGTGGAAGACGACGCGCAAAAAGAAGCTGCCCCCCTCCGGGTCCGATGAGTACTGCGAGGAGTGCGTGAGGTTGGCCCCCCGGTCGCGCAGGAAGGCGGTCACCGCGGCCACGATGCCCGGCTGATCCGGACAGGACACGAGCAGGCGGCCGGTGTCGCTCACGCGCGGGGCGGCCGGGCCGCCGGGCTCAGGGTCACGCGCAGGGCCGCAGGGCGGCGGGGCTCGAGGTCACGTGCATCGGGGTCAGGAGATTAGGCTACGCCCACGGCGGGCACTCCCCGGCCGTCAGGATCGACCCAGGTCAGACCCAGCCTGACCCCACAGCCAGACCCCCAGCCAAGGAGACGCGCGGTGCCGAGGCGACCGAGATGAGCACCTACGGCGGGCGGGACGCCGACCAGTCCCGCGTCCTGTCGATCGTGCTCGCCGGGGGTGAGGGCAAGCGGCTGTCGCCCCTGACGCTGGACCGGGCCAAGCCCGCGGTCCCGTTCGGCGGCAACTACCGGCTGGTCGACTTCGCGCTCTCCAACCTCGTCAACGCCGGCTACCGGCGGATCGTCGTCCTGACGCAGTACAAGAGCCACTCGCTGGACCGCCACATCTCCACGACCTGGCGCCTGTCCCCACTGCTGGGCAACTACGTCGCCCCGGTGCCGGCGCAGATGCGGCGCGGCCCCTACTGGTTTCAGGGCTCGGCCGACGCGATCTACCAGAACCTCAACCTGCTGCGCGACGAGCGACCCGAGATCGTGATCGTGTTCGGCGCCGACCACATCTACCGGATGGACCCCAGCCAGATGGTGCGCCAGCATGTCGAGTCCGGCGCCTCGGTGACGGTGGCCGCGCTGCGCGTGCCGCTGGACCAGGCCCATCAGTTCGGGGTGATCGAGACCGCAGCGGACGGGCGCACGATCACCGCCTTCCGCGAGAAGCCCAAGGATGCGGTCGGGCTGCCCGACGCCCCGGATCAGGTCTACGCGTCGATGGGCAACTACGTGTTCAGCTGCGAGACGCTCGTCGACGTCGTCACCCTTGACGCCGAGGCCCGCGGATCGGCTCACGACATGGGCGGCAACATCATCCCCATGCTGGTCTCGTCGGGCGGGGCCCAGGTCTATGACTTCACCACCAACGAGATCCCCGGGGCGACCGACCGCGACCGTGGCTACTGGCGCGACGTCGGCACCCTGGACGCGTTCTACGAGGCGCATATGGATCTCATCTCGGTGCACCCGGTGTTCAACCTCTACAACCTCGAGTGGCCGATCCTGACTCTGCCCGAGCCGCTGCCCCCGGCCAAGTTCGTGTTCGCCGACGAGGGCCGGGTGGGGCGCGCGATCGACTCGATGGTCTGCTCGGGGGTGATCGTCTCCGGGGGCCATGTCGAGCGCTCGGTGCTCGCGCCCGCGGTCCGCGTGCACTCCTACGCGGAGGTCAGCGGCTCGGTGCTGTTCGGCGGCGTCGACGTCGGCCAGCGCGCGGTGATCCGCAACGCGATCATCGACAAGGATGTGGTCATCGAGCCCGGGGCGACGGTCGGGGTCGACCTCGAGGCCGACCGCGAGCGCTGGACGGTCTCGGCGGGCGGCGTCGTGGTGGTGCCCAAGGGGGCGCGGGTCACGGCCGCCCCACCCGCGCCGAAGTGAGCTCGGGAGGAGCTTGAGAGGTGCGCGTCGCGCTGCTGACCCGCGAGTACCCGCCCGAGGTCTACGGCGGCGCTGGGGTCCACGTCGAGTACCTCGCCCGCGAGCTGGCCCGCCGCGTCGAGCTGAGCGTGCATTGCTGGGGCGCGGACCGCGATGATCCGGCCGTCCACGCCCACCGCCCCTGGGCGGCGCTGGACGGCGACGCGCCCCACCTCGCGGCGCTGCAGGCGGTGTCGGTCGACCTGCTGATGGCCGCGGGCACCGGCGCCTCGCAGCTCGTCCACAGCCACACCTGGTACGCGCAGCTCGGCGGCCACCTGGCCAAGCTCATCCACGGCATCCCGCACGTGACCACGGTCCACTCGCTCGAGCCGTTGCGGCCCTGGAAGGCCGAGCAGCTCGGTGGGGGCTACGCGCTGTCGAGCTTCTGCGAGCGGACGGCGCTCGAGCACGCCGACCGGGTGATCGCGGTCTCACAGGGGTCACGGCGCGACATCCTGAGCTGCTACCCGGGGATCGATCCCGACCGCGTCGCGGTCGTCTACAACGGCATCGACACCGACGAGTACGCCCCGGATCCCGAGACCGACGTGCTGCACCGGCTCGGCGTGGACCCCGCCCGGCCCTCGGTCGTGTTCGTCGGTCGCATCACGCGCCAGAAGGGCGTGGCGCACCTGGTCCGCGCCGCCGCGCAGTTCGCGCCCGAGGCGCAGCTCGTGCTGTGCGCCGGGGCTCCCGATACGCCGGAGATCGGGGCCGAGGTGGCCGCCGGGGTCCGGGCGCTGCAGGCCCGGCGCGACGGGGTGTTCTGGATCGAGGCGATGCTGTCCAAGCGGGAGGTGATCCAGCTGCTCAGCCACGCCACCGTGTTCGCCTGCCCCTCGGTCTACGAGCCACTGGGGATCGTCAACCTCGAGGCGATGGCCTGCGAGGCCGCGGTCGTGGCCTCGGCCACCGGGGGCATCGTCGAGGTCGTGCGCGACGGGGAGACGGGCCTGCTGGTCCCGCTGCAGCAGGCGCCGGGAACGATCGACCCGGTCGACCCCGACGCGTTCGCGAGCGCCTTCGCCGAACGGGTCAACCAGCTGCTGGCCGATCCCGCTCGCGCTGAGGAGATGGGCCGCGCGGGCCGCCGGCGGGCGATCGAGGCGTTTGACTGGGGGTCGATCGCCGATCAGACGGTCGCCGTGTACGCCGCCGCGCTGGGCGGCTGAGCGCAGCGATCAGCCGGAGCCGGCCAACCGGCCCCGCGTCATCCGGGCCGCCGGAGCGATCGCCAGCAGCAGCAGCGCCGGGATGAGCAGGGCCACCGTGAGCCGGCTTGCGCCCGCGACCGCCCCGACGACGACGGGGCCGGCGAACGAGCCGGCGTAGCCGATCGTGGTCAGGCGCGAGATCGTCCACGCCGGGGGCGGTCCCGGCACCGCTGCGGTGAGCGAGAAGGCGGTGGGCACGACGGTGGCCAGCAGTCCGCCGAGCACGACCAGGCCGGCGAGCGCGGCCCCGCCCGAGGGGACGAGCGCGACCACGGCCATCATCACGGCCGCCGCGCTGCCCGCCCAGCCCAGCGTGCGCCGGCGGCCGGCCCGCGCCAGCACCCGGTCGCCGGTCAGGCGCCCGCACAGCATCCCCGTGCCGAAGGCCGCGGCGCCCAGGGCCGCGACCCCGAACGACGCGTGCCGGACCTGATGCAGCAGCACTCCGGCCCAGTTGCTCACCGCCCCTTCCGCGAACAGGCCGCTGAAGGCGATCGCACCGAGCACGATCAATCCCGGCTGGCTGAGCATGCGCGGGCCCGCGGGCCCCGGGACGGCGAGACGTGGCGCGGCCGCATCGGCCTCTGGCCCGAGCAGCGCCCCGCGGCGCAGCGACCCGAGCGCGAGCATGACGACGGCGACGGCGGTCAACCAGAGCCCCGGAGTTGCCCCCAGCGCGATCGCGGCCGAGCCGCCGAGACCTCCGAGCAGGGTGCCCAGGCTCCACATCGCGTGCAGGCGCGACATGACCGGCCGGCCCAGGATCCGCTCCAGGGCGACCGCCTGGACGTTGACGGTGATGTCGATCGTGCCGTTGCCCAGACCGAAGAGCACCAGCGCGGCGGTGAGGGTGACCAGGCTCCCGGCGGCGCCGATCAGGCCCAGGGCGACGGCGGAGAAGGCGATGGCGCGCGCGAGCACGGTCGCGCTGGAGCCGCGCGCGACCAGCGGCGGCACGAGGCGGACCGCGCACAGCAAGCCGGCCGGGGCACCGGCCAGCGCCACCGCCAGCTGAGTGGAGCTGAGGTGCAGGTCATGGCCGATGAGCGCGATCTGCGCCCACCAGGTGGCGTCGAGCACGCCGAGGATGAACAGGCGCAGGCCGATCGCCGTCCGGCTTGCGTCCGCCGGGGCCGTGCCCGCCGCGGCTGCGGTCAGGGTGCGGCCGCCCCGCGCGCGGTGGGCTCGGGCGGCGGGAGCAGGAGCAGGGCCAGACCCTGGTAGGCGTCGAGCTGCACGCTGAAGCTGTTGAGATCGTCGACCACCCCGAGCCGGTCGTCGGTGAACATGTCGATCACCTCGGCCCCGGGCAGCAGATGCTCGGAGCGCACGGTGCCGACGATCGGCTCGCCGCCGAAGTTGAGCACCGTGACCTCGTGCTCACCGGACTCCAGCCGATGGACCATGACCAGCATCGCCTTGTGCGAGACCCCGGGCACATCGATCTGGGCCGCGGTGGCGATCCCGTAGCGGCGGCGGATGTCGATGATCCGGCGCAGGCGGCCGGCGAACGACTTGCGATCGCGCAGCTGATCGGCCAGCGTGCCGTAGAGGCTGCGGGCGCGGGGCAGTCCACCCTCGGAGCGAACCGCGGCCGGGTTGACGCCGAGCAGGTCGTGGGCGCCCCGGTTCAGCCAGCGGGTGTCCCCATCGGCGATCAGATCGGCGACGCGGGCGGCGTCGATGGTCAGCATCCCAGTCAGGTCCCAGCCCGAGAGCGCGAACACCCCGGGCTGCAGCGCGTTGTACATGGCAAGCAGCAGGTGGATGCGCCGGATCGCGTCGATCTGCGTCTCCCCCATCGCATCGGGGTCGCGGATCCCGAGGATGGCCGCGATCGCCGAGGCGGTCGTGCAGGCGATGCCGTTCTGCGTGAAGGGGCGGTTGTAGGGCGTGTCGGGACCGGTGAGCGCCTCGGTGAGATCGGCGCGGATGCGCTCGGCCAGGTCACCGCCGGTCACCTCCTCGCCGCCGTAGGCATAGACGTCGTCGCGGTGCCGGGTGGCGAAGTGCACGAGCTCGTGGGTGAGCTCGTCGTGGTTCTGCAGGGCATGCACGAGCGAGGCGGCGTCGACCCCCAGATCGAGCGCGATGTTCATGGTCAGGCGCAGGAACTCCGTGTCCCCGGTGGCCAGCGCGTGGTGGTACGCGGGACGGTTGACGAAGTCGTAGGAGAGATCGGCGCCGGATTCCGACATCGACTTGATGTCGTCGATGGTCAGGTTGAGCTCCTGGAAGGAGAAGCCGCCCATCTTGCGCACCATGCTGGCGATCAGCTGGTTGGCCGCCTCGGAGAGCGGATGACCCTCGGACCATGCGGGCGCCCCCTCGGCGCTCTTCTCGACCCCGAGGAACCCGTTGGCGTCCAAGCGCAGCGCGCCCGAGCCCAGGTCGGCCAGCGAATGCAGCGCGTCGCCGATGACCAGGCGCATGCCGGCGAACGACGGGTCCAGCCAGTTGATCGACGGCTGGCCGGCCTTGAAGTAGTGCAGGTACACCCAGCGGCGGTCGACCCCGTCGACGCCGCGGACCACGCCGGTGGCGCTCCAGTTGGTCTCCTTGACCCCGGATTCGTAGAAGATCACCCGCTGCAGGCGCCCGATGATGTAGCCGGCGTTGGCCAGCGCGGCCTCGCCCTCGGCGTCGAGGTTGGCCGAGTCGCGCCCCTCGGGCACCTCGGGCAGCAGGTCCCAGTCCTCAGGGGCGATCGAGACCATGTGGTAGATGCCGGGGTAATCGGAGTAGGCCATCTCGGCCAGCCGGAAATCGGCCCCCTTGCCGGTGTGCCCCGGGACGATGTCGTCGATCACCGTGCCGTTGTGCTCGCTGGCCACCTGGCAGACGCGCCGGAACTCCTCCTCGGAGCCGAACGCCGGGTCGACCTGCATCGAGATGCGGTCGAAGTGGCCGTCGACCGAGCCGGTGAGGCTCCAGCCGCGGATCCCGCCGGCGAGCTTGACCGGGCCGGTGTGGACGGCGTCGATCCCCACGCGGCGGAAGGCCTTCCACAGCTCGGGGTTGGCCAGCGAGGAGAGGAACGTCTCCCCCGGGCGCCCCATGAACGACAGCGGGTAGGCGGTGAACCAGACCTGCGCGCGCTCGACCGCCGCCCGCGGATCGGGGTGCGCGAACGGGTTCTGCCACATCGACCCCTGCCCCGAGAGCTGGGAGGCGAGCTGGCCCGCGTCGCGCAGCATCGACTGCTCCACCAGCCAGCTGACGTAGGCCTCATTGCCGGCGTCGGTGGATCCTGAGAGGCCGGAGCGGATGATGTCGCGCAGCTGGCGGCGCGCCGACGGGCGCAGCCGGCGCGGCCGGGCGGGATAGAACTGCTCGTCGTAGGTGATCTCGCTCGTCGGCGGATCGAAGCTGTCCAGCGGCGGAGCCGGCTCCTCGGTGATTCGCGCGTCGGTCTCGCTCATGGGCAGTGGGTACCCCTCTCACCGTCGATCCTGAACGGGTGCGGGCCGGCCGGCGGCGGGGGTCCACCGATCCGGCGGGCCGGTCCGTGCGGGTATAGCAGCGTCCGCGTAAGGTCCACCCGGCACTGGTCACTACCGGCGGGTAAGCTGCGCCCGGGGTGACGCGGGGCGGCCCTCGCACCATGACCGACGATTCCGCGGACGGACCCACGCTCGACCGGCCCTACGCGGCCGGAGACCGGCTGGCGGCCGCGGGACGGCTCGATGAGGCGCAAGCCGCCTACGAGCAGGCCAGCGGCGACGGGGACGGGGTCGCGGCGGCCAAGCTCGGCCTGCTGCGCGAGCACCGCGGCGACCGGGCGGGGGCGCTGGCCGCCTACCGGGCCGGAGACGACCGCGGCAACGGCTTCGCCGCCCTGCGCCTCGGCCTGCTGCTCGCCGCCCACGGCCAGTGGCAGGAGGCCGAGGAGGCGTTCGCCCGCGGCGAGGAACGCGGCCAGGAGCAGCCCGGCTTCGACCTCGCCGGAGCCCTGCGCCACGAGTCTGGACCGGCCCCGGCCGCGGCGGTCGCCGCCGCGCCGAGCTCCGCGCTGGCCAGCCCGGTCCTGGTCGGGGCCCTGGCCGTGCTGCTGCTCGTCGTCGGCGTGTTCCTGGCGTATAACGCCAACAACGGGCTGCCGTTCGTGCCCACCCGGGAGTTGAAGGTCGATATCGCCTCGGGCTCGGACCTGGTCATCGGCAACGAGGTGCGCGAGGGCGGATTCCGGATCGGGCTGATCTCCGACATGCAGGCGGTCCGTCTGCCCTCGGGCCAGGTCGGGGCGCAGCTGACCCTGCAGCTCGATCAGGCGCACGGCAGCGTGCCGGTGGATTCCACGGCGTCGATCCGCCCGCGGTCGGTGCTGGGCCTGAAGTACATCGACCTGCACCTCGGATCCGCGCGCCGCCAGTTCGCCGATGGAGCGACGATGCCGATCACGCACACCCGCGTGCCGGTGCAGTTCGAGGATGTCTTTCAGGCCTTTGACGCAAAGACCCGCTCGGCGATCGACAAGAACCTGGTCGGCTTCGGGGATGCGTTCGCCGCACGTGGCTCGGCGCTGAACGACACGTTCGCCAGCCTGCCGCGGCTGCTGTACTACCTGCAGCCGGTCACCTCGTATCTGGCCGATCCCAACACCAAGCTGACGCGGTTTCTCGGGTCGCTCGAGGGCTTCATGGGGACGATCGCGCCGGTGGCGGGCACCAACGCGCGCCTGTTCACCGACATGGCCACCACGTTCGCGGCCATCTCCCGGGATCCGGGATCGCTCGAGCAGACGATCGCCAAGTCGCCCTCCACCGAGCAGGTCTCCACGGAATCGCTGCGCGCCCAGGGGCCGTTCCTGGCCGACCTCAGCACGCTTGGGCACTACCTTGCGCCCGCCACGCGGGCCCTCGCGCAGTCGTTGCCGACGATCAACCCCGCGATCGAGACCGGCACGCGGACGCTGGCGCGGACGCCGTCGCTGAACGCCAACCTGCAGCAGGTGATGAACCAGCTGCAGAACCTGGCCCAAGCGCCGGGCACCAACCTGGCCATCAACGCGCTCACCGCGACGTCGACGACGCTGAACCCGATGATCCGCTACCTCGGGCCCTACCAGACGGTGTGCGACGACTGGAACTACTTCTGGACCTATCTCGGCGAGCACCTGTCCCAGCCCACGGACTTCGGCTTTGCCCAGCGCGTGCTGATCAACGTCGGCAACTCCGCGCAGCCCAACAACGTCGGCCAGGCGGGCGCGATCGCCCCCGTCAACGGCGGCGGCTCTGACTCGCTCACGGGCGGCAACGAGTACTACCACGGCCAGGTGTACGGTGCCGCCGTCGACAACCAGGGCCACGCCGACTGCGAGACCGGGCAGCGCGGCTTCGTGCACAAGCTCAACTACGGCGATCCGCAGGGGCGGCTGCTGGCCACCGATCCGCACATCCCCGGCGATCAGGGCGCGACCTTCGCCGGGCGGGCCCGGGTGCCCGCCGGGGAGACCTTCTCCCGCAACCCGGCCACCGGTCCGCAGCTGTCCACCATCCCCGGGAACTCCTGAGCGGCATGACGCGCAGGCTTTGCTCCGGCCGCCGACACCGCGATGTACGCCGCCAAGGCGCAGGGGCGCGACCGCGTCAGCATCGTGACGGCGCCCACGCGCGTGTGACCGGCACGTCGCCCTGCGGACCACCGCCCGCCCGTGCCGACTCCCTCTGCGGACCGCGGCCCGCGCATGACCGGCACGTCCCCCTGCGGACCGCCGCCCGTTCATCCGGGCCCGTCGCGGGTAGCCAAGACAGAGTCCACACGAGCAGGAGGCAACGATTCGATGGCCCGCACCAAGCACAACGCAGATCTGTTCGACGCCCTGCGCGAGAGCGGAATGCGCAAGAAGGTCGCCAAGGCGCTGACCAGTTCGGCCGGCCGAGCACGGCGCGGCAAGACACCGTCGACGGTTGAGAGCACGATTCAGAACCTCCGCAACGCCGCCGCGGCGCTCGAGCATCGGGTGGGCGGCGGGACCGACCGCAGCGAGGCGGCCAAGAAGGCCGCGCGCACCCGCAAGCGCAATGCGGCCAAGCGCAGCGCCAGCGCCAAGAAGGCGGCCAAGACCCGGGCCAAGGGCCGCCGCTAGACGCTGGCCCGCACGGCGCCCGGGGCAAGAGCCGCCGCTCGACGCTGGCCCGCACGGCGCCCGGGGCAAGAGCCGCCGCTCGACTCGGGTCCTCACCGCGGCGCCGGAGCCCTGGCTCCTGCGGACGCCGGGTCTCGGCGCGGCGCCAGGTCCTGCTCGATCCGCCGGCGGTAGTCGATGAACGAACGGTTGCGGTTAAAGGTGACGGCACCGACGAGCTGCTCGCCCCGGTGCCCCTCAAGGACCAGACGCCAGCCGGCACCCGTGTCGGCCGTCTCCTCTTCGACGACCACCTGACGGTCAGCCAGGCCGAACAGCCCGGCCGACTTGATCTTGACCTCGTACTGATCGGACCAGAACGTCGGCACCGGCGAGAACGGCTCGCGATCGGCGGGCGCGCGCAGCAGGTTGGCCGCGGCGGCGATCGCCATCTCCCCCGCGTTGGTCCAGTGCTCGACGCTGACCGGGGCGTCGCTGTGCGGGTGTGGCCAGGCGGCCACGTCTCCGGCGGCCACGACCCCGGCGGTGCCCGGCACCGCGCAGCCGCTGTCCACGAGCACCGCCCCGCGGTGCAGGCCGATCCCCGAGCTCTGAAGCCATTCGGTATTGGGCACCGAGCCGAGCGCGAGCAGCACGAGATCGGCCGGGATCGCCTCGCCGCCGGCCAGCCGCACCGCGCGGACGCGCCCGTCGCCGGCAAAGCCCTCCACGGTCACCCCGAGCCGCAGGTCGACCCCATGGGCCGTGTGCAGGGCCTGGGCGCGACGACCGATCTCGGGACCGAGGGCGGGCAGCGGCAGCGGGCCCATCTCGAGCACGGTCACCTCCAGGTCCTGGCCGCGCAGGGTCGCCGCCACCTCACAGCCGATGAAGCCGGCGCCGACGATCACGACCTTGGGGCGGGCGGCCAGCGCAGCCCGCAGGGCGAGCGCGTCATCGAGCGTGCGCAGGGCGTGGAAGCCCGCGAGCTCCGGGAGCCCGCCCGGCCACGGCCGGGGCCGGCGACCGGTGGCGATGACGAGGCCGTCGTAGCTGAGCTTGGTTCCGTCGTCCACGCTGATCGCTCGCGCGTCGAGGTCCAGTCCAGTGGCCGTGCAGCCCAGACGCCAGTCGATCTGCGCGCCCGAATCGCGCAGCCCGCACGCCTCGGGCTCCATCGTGCCGGCCAGCAGCGCCTTGGACAGCGGCGGTCGCTGATAGGTGCGGTGCGTCTCCTCTCCGAGGAGGATGAGCTCGCCGGCGTAGCCCCGCTCGCGCAGCGTCTCGGCCGCGCGCAGCCCGGCCACGCCCCCGCCGGCGACGATGATCCGATCCATCGTCCCGTGACCCGCGGGGCTCAGTCCTCGATCCGGATGGCGTCGACCGGACAGGACTTCTGCGCCGCGAGGGCCTCCTCGCGCAGGTCCTCGCCGGGCTCCGGCTGCAGGATGGTGACGACGTCGTCGTCGTCGCCCAGGTCAAAGATCTCCGGCGCGGCGGCGACGCACTCGCCGTGGGCCTCGCAGACGTCGACATCAACCGTGATCTTCATCGCTTCACCGTGCCTTGCTTTCCGATGGACAGTGACAGCGCTTGTATCACGCGTCCGCACGCGTCGCACGGGACTTGGGCGAGTCTTTGCCCGACTCGCCGCCGGCTCGCCGCCGCCTAGCCGCCGCCGTAGCCGCCCGGCGGCATCGCGCCGTGATGAGCCGCAGCGTGAGCGGCACTTGCACCCTGACTGGGCAGGGCCTCGGCGGCGCCGCCGTGCGGGTTGGCGTCGCGCGCCGGATCACCGGGGATGCGCCGGCCGCCGTTGGTCAGCGCGATGCCTGCACCGGCGACGCCGAGCACGATCCCCGCCGGCCCCGGGATCACCCCGGTGACGGCCAGGACCACCAACGCGATCCCGATCAGCGCGGTGATGAGCGTCCGTAGCATGTCGCGAACGCTACTCCTGCGCGGGGCCGTGCCTAGGGGCCGGCGGGCGGGCTCTCGGGAGCGTCGAAGGCTCAGATCACCGGGGTGTGTCAGCGTGCTGCTGATAATCAGCACTGAGTCGACACACCCCCGAAAGGGCGGCGGCGCGAACGGGCTCAGACGCGGGCGTCGCGGCCGTGGATCGGGCCGGCGGTGCTGCGCAGGGGCGCGCCACCGCGCCGAGCCCGCGAGGCGATGATCTCGGCCAGCACGGAGACGGCCGTCTCCTCCGCCGTGCGGCTGCCGATGTCCAGCCCGCAGGGAGCATGGATGCGCGCGAGATCCTCCTCGTTGACGCCGGCCGCACGCAGCCGGCGCTCGCGATCCTGTGTCGTCTGCCGGCTCCCGAGCGCGCCGATGTACCCGGCGTCGGTGGCCAGCGCGGCCAGCAGCGCGGGTTCGTCGAACTTGCTGTCGTGGGTGAAGACGAGCACGGCGTCCCGGGGACCCAGGCTGACGTCACGCATCACGTCCTGAGGCCACCCGATCTGCACGCGGGCGGCGCGCGAGAAGCGGGCTGAGCGGGCAAAGCTCTCGCGCGCGTCGATGATCTCCACCTCGTAGCCGATTGCGGCGGCGAACGGAGCCAGGGCGGCCGAGAAGTCGATCGCGCCGAAGATGACCATCTTGGGCGGCAGCGCGTAGGCGCGTATGTGGACGCGCAGATCGTCGCCGAGCGTCGCTCCGTCGGCGCCGAAGCGCCGGATCTGCGTCTTGCCCTCCTCAAGCAGGCCGGCGGTCTCGCGGGCGACATTGCGGTCAAGCAGCGGGGTGTCACCCAGTGACCCGGTCACCACCCCGTCGGCCACGGCCAGTCGCCGACCCGCCTGCTCTCCGTCGAGCAGCGTGGCGACGGCGGCGGGACGGCCGGCGGCGTGCCCGCGCAGGGCGATGAGCTCGGCCTCCGCGGCCGTGCCACTCAGCAGCTGGGCGAAGATGTGCACGGTCCCCCCGCACATCAGGCCGACCGTCCCGGCCAGCTCATCGGAGATCCCGTAGGTGAGCACACCCGGTCCGCGCTCGCCGGCCATGATCGCCTCGGCCTCCATCACGACCGCGCCCTCGACGCAGCCGCCCGTGATCGACCCCTCGATCGCGCCGTCCTCGCCGATGAGCATCATCGCGCCGGCGGGCAGCGGCGCCGAGCCCTCGACCTCGACCAGCAGCGCCTGCACGAAGCGCCGGCCCTCCTGGAGCCAGCGGATGGCGACGTGCTCGGTGACCTGTCCGACGCCCGACTCCACGCTCATCGGCTCATTGTCTCACCCCGAAGATCGCCTACGGCCGGCGCAGAGCCTGCACGGCCGCGGCGGTGCTCAGGGCCAGCGGCGATCGCCGCCGGGCTGCGCGGGACCGGGGCCGAGCCCGGCGCGGTCCCGGCGCCCGCCGGTCCGCGGTGGGCGCGGAGGCGACGCCGGGCTCGGCGGCATGCACCGCGAGGGCCAGAGCGGGGGCGATGCGCGTCGTCCGGCGCGGCGCGGAGATGTCACGCAGGTAGGCCGAGACGACCGCCTCGGACAGGACCCGGGCGCGATGGGCCGGAGTCGGCGGCCGGGTGCGGGTGATGGTCAGATCAGACATGGAGCTCCTTGACACTTCGACGATGAAAGGTGAACCAGGATTCGGGTTCAGGTGGGGGGTTCAAATGACGGGGGCAGCGTTCGGGTCAGGCGGCCTGCTGCTCGAACGCCGCGACGCTGTCTCGGTCGGTGGCCGGCGCGGGAGCGAGGGCCGCATCGGGCTCGGCCCGCCGCGGCGCGCGCAGCACGACGAGCGCGAGGACGACACCGGCACTGACACACAACGCGCCGATCGTGAAGGCGAGGTGGTAACCGGAGAGCACCGACGTGACCGTCGACTGATGCGCGCGCTCGAGCGCATGCGAGTGGTTGGCCGCGATCGTCCCCAGCACGGCCAGGCCGAGAGCGCCCGAGACCTGCTGGGAGACGTTGACGATGCCCGAGGCCAGGCCGGCGTCCGCCGCGGGTACGTTGGCCATCGCGATCGACAGCAGTGGCACGAACGCGCTCCCGATCCCCAACCCGATCGCGAAGAAGGCGAAGAAGATCGTCGGGAAGAAGCTCGTGCTCGCGTCGACGGTGGTCATCAGGCCCAGCCCGACGACGACACTCAGCATCCCGGCGACCAGCATCGGCATGGCGCCGAAGCGCCGGTTCAGGCGGGCGCTGATGCCCAGGGAGAGGGCGGCCACGGTCAGCGTCCAGGGCAAATAGGCCAACCCCGTCTCCAGCGCTCCGTAGTGACGGATGTGCTCGAGATACAGCGTGCCCAGAAAGAACGTGGAGTACATCGCGGTGATCAGGAAGCTGCGGACGATGCTCGAGCTGACCAGGCCGGACGTGCGCAGGATGCGCAGCGGCATGATCGGGTTGGCGTGCCGCGCCTCCAGCGCGATGAAGGCACCCATCAGGGCGACCGCGGCGGCGCCGAAGCCGAGCACGTCGCTCGAGCCCCAGCCGTGGTCAGAGGCCTGCACGATCGCGTAGATAGCCGTCATCAGGGAGCCCGTGACCAGCAGCGAGCCGCCCCAGTCCAGGCGCCCGGTGCCGCGGTGGCCGGTATCGGCGGGGATCAGAACGCGGGCGAGAGCCAGCGTGCCCAGCCCGATCGGCAGGTTGACGAAGAAGATCCAGTGCCAGCTGAGCACCTGGGTGAGGGCTCCTCCGGCCAGCAGTCCGAGCGAGCCCCCGGCGACGGCGGTGAACACGTAGGCGCTCATGGCACGGGCCCGGTCGGCGGGCTCGGGGAACTCGGTGACGATGATGGCCAGGATGACCGAGGCCTGGACGGCGGCGCCGAGGCCCTGAACCAGGCGCGCGGCGATCAGGGTGCCCGCGCTGGGCGCCACTCCGCAGGCGATCGAGGCGACGGTGAACAGGGTCACGCCGGAGAGGAAGACGCGTTTGCGGCCGAACAGGTCCCCGAGGCGGCCGGCGAGGAGCAGGAAGCTTCCGAAGGTGACCAGGAAGGCGTCGATGACCCAGGCCAGGTTGCCCGGGGAGAAGTGCAGGTCGCGCTGAATCGACGGCAGGGCGACGTTCACGATCGTCGTGTCGAGAACGATCATCAGCTGGGCCAGGCAGACGACGGAGAGGGCCAGCCAGCGGCGGCGGTCGCTGTCGGCGGAGGGGGAGACAAGAGAAAGTCGGTGCATGAAGAACGTCCCAGGAGAAGAGGGCGGTGATAAACTGGAGGAACCCTCCGAAAGCTAACTGGAGGTTACCTCCGGATATGGAATATAGCGGAGGTCCCCTCCGTTTTGTCAAGATCTCATGAACACGACCCCTTCCACCGGCACCGAACCCGCTCCCGAGCCATTGCTCGCGCGGCCCAAGCGGGCCGACGCGCGCCGTAACTACGACAAGGTCGTCACGGCCGCCCGGGAGGAGTTCACCGAGCGCGGCACCTCGGCCTCGCTGGAGGAGATCGCCCGCCGCGCCGAGGTGGGGATCGGGACGCTGTACCGCAACTTCCCCAATCGCCAGGCGCTGCTGGAGGCCGTCTACGTCGATGAGGTCGACAGCCTCTGCCAGTCCACCGTCGGCCTGGACGAGCTGCCCGCCTGGGAGGCGTTTGCGACCTGGGTCGACCGCCTCGTCGGCTACCTGGCCACCAAGCAGGCGCTGGCCCAGGAGCTACTGGAGTACTTCGACCGCGACGCGCCCCTGTTCCGGTCCTGTCGCGCCTCGCTGTTCCGGGCCGGGGAGCCGCTGCTGCAGCGTGCTCAGCGCGAGCATGCCGTGCGGGCGGACACCGATCTGGGCGAGGTCATCCAGATCGTCGGGGGAATCGCCAAGATCCCCGCGCTTGAGCCTGAGCAGACCCGGCACATGCTGCAGATCGCTCTCGACGGGCTGCGCTACCGCCCAGCCTGAGGGCGCGGCTGCCCCGCCCGGTCAGCCCGCCGCGGGCACCGCCCAGCCGCCCATCTCCTCGTGCTCGTCGGAGGCATCGCCGAGCACGGGATGCAGCTCCAGGGCCGGTGAGTAGCGGCTGGCCGGGGTGACCCGCCCCAGCGCCTCGGCCATCGCGCGCACGTGGTGCGGGCCGCCGCCGCAGCAGATGCCGACGTAATCGATCCCGGCCGCCGCCGCCCAGCGGGCGAAGTCGGCCATCTCGAAGCGGCTGGCGGCAAAGGACTCAAGTGACAGCGGGAAGGCGTGGCTGCCGTCGGCGTGGGTGAGCGCCTCGAAGGCGGGCACCGCGTCGGAGGTGTGGAAGGGGACCGGCTGGGCGGCCACCGCGCAGCTCACTGCGGCCCGGATCCGGGTCAGCAGCGGTCGGATGGTCTGCGGCCCGCGCGAGCAGTTGAGCCCGACGATCGTCGCCCCGGCCGCCTCCAGCCGCCGGCAGGCCTCCACGTAGTCGACGCCGTCGTAGGTCGTCTCGGGCTGCACGGTGGCCAGCGTGACCATCGCGGGCAGGCCGAGCTCGGTCGCCACCTCCAGGCCGATCAGCGCCTCGCCCAGGTAGTCGTTGGTCTCGTGGATGACGAAGTCCACGCCCTCCTGCAGAGCCCACCCGAGCTGCTCCTCGTACTGGGCGCGGACCGCGGCGCCGGTCCGCTCCGCGTCGGCCGGGTCATAGGACCACGTGTTGCAGATGTTGGCCGCAACGAGCGCCCCGCCCTCGGCGGCGACCTGGTTGGCCATCTGCACGGCGGCGCGGTTCATCGCCTCCAGGTCGTCCTCGCGGCCGACCACGGCGAGCTTCTCGCGGTGCGCGTAGTAGGTCAGGGCGACCATCACGTCGGCGCCCGCGCGCAGGAACTCGCGATGCAGCCCGATCACCGCCTCGGGCGCGTCGAGCAGGACCTCGGGGACGAACGGGCCGGCCTTGACGTAGCCGCGGCGCTCGAGCTCGAAGACGTAGCCCTCGGCGCCGAGCACCACCCCGTCAGCGAGTCGCTGCTGCAGGGTCCGCACGGACGGTCGGCTCATGCTCATCTCCCTTCGCAAAGCGCGCCGGGTCAAAGCGCGCGATGTCGTAGACGGTTCCCCGCTGCAGCGCGAGCTCGGCGAGCACACGCCCGACCCAGGGGGCGAACTTGTAACCGGTGCCGCGCCAGCCGACGCCGACGTGCGCGCCGGGGAAGCCGGGCACCGGGCCCAGCACGAACTCGTCGTCGGCGACGAGGTCATAGTCACAGCCGTCGGTGTCGGTGACCGGCTCTGAGGGCGCGTCGCGCAGACCGGGCAGGCACTGGGCCACGAACGCGGCCACGCTGTCGATCCCGGTCACCGTGCGCGGCAGATCGGGCGGGTGGTAGTAGCCGATCTTCACGCGGTCGGCGAGTCCGTCGACGATCGGGTGGCAGTAGATGCCGGCGTCGAGGTAGGCGATCACCGGCATCGCGCCGGCGGTGTAGCGCGCGCGGTGCTCGGGGGCGGGCGCGTAGTAGCGCGCCTCGACCGGCCGGTCGCGGGTGATCGGCACCTGCAGCCGCGCTCCGTCCAGGCGGTCGAGCACCTCGTTGGTCCCGTGCCCGGCGCAGACGACCAGCGCGCGGGCGCTGAGCGCCGCACCCCCCAGCTCGACGCGGACACCGCCGGGCTCGCGGGTCGCGCGTTGCAGCTCGGCACCCTCCCGGATCTCGGCCCCGTGCTGCTCCAGGCTGGCCAGCAGCGCCGCGGTCACCGCCGGCAGGTTGACCACCCCGCCGTCCAGGTCGACGTGAGCGAGGTCGGCGGTCAAGAACGGATAGCGCGCACGCAGCGCATCGTCGCGGTAGCTGGCCGTGGGGACCCCGAGCTGGGCCAGGACCTGCTGGCTGAGCGCGGCGTAGGTCGCGTCGAGGTCCGGGGTGACACTGCGGCGGGCGATGTTCATGCAGCCGCAGCGCACGAGCACCTCGCGGCTCGTGCGCCGCTCGAACTCGCCCCACAGCCGGTAGGCCTCGCGGGCCAGGCGCACGTAGGCGGGGTCCAGATAATCGCTGCGGTACGAGCGCGTGCGCCCGAAGGACGCGGTCATCGGGTCGCCGATGCGGCCGCGCTCGAGCACGGTCACCCGCGCGCCGCGCACCGCCGCGTGGTGGGCGCAGAACAGGCCCATCACCCCGCCGCCGACGACGATCAGATCGCGCTGCCCGCTCACGCCGCCACCAGCTCCAGCGGCCGCAGCTCCTCGGCGTAGGAGACCGACAGGCGGTGCAGCGCCCCGCCGGAATCGACCGTGTACTGACCCAGGCGCCACAGCGGAGCCGAGTAGGCGTGGATGGAGATGGCGGCGCCGCGCTCGCAGAGCAGGCGATGGATGCGCGTGGGGTCGAACGAGAAGCCGGCGCCCGCGCCGTGGACGCGCCGGCCCTCGGGGCCGCCGAGACGCAGCTCACAGTCCACCAGCTCGCCCTCGACGACGTGCACGGCGCCGCTGGAGATGTCGTGGTCGTGCCAGCCCGTGTCGTTGCCCGGGCGCCAGAAGATCGCCCAGACGTCGACGTGCGCATCACGGTGCAGCGACGCGTACATGCGCTGGCGCGAGCACCGGTCGATCCGCGCCTCCCACAGCTCGGGACGCGCGGCCACCCCGGCGGTGAGCCGGACCAGCTCGGGGCGCGTGAGGATGCGCTCGGCGCCGAGCCCGGGCAGACCGAGGTCACGCGGCAGGCCGGGGCCCGCCGGCTCGGGAGGCGAGGCCAGGCGGCCCAGCTCGCCGGGGAGCCCGGCAGGCAGGGCCAGGCCGCCCAGGTCGCCGGGGAGCCCAGCCGGAATGGGTGATGCGTTCACGCGGGGACCTCCTCGGGGCGGCGCGCCAGCAGGCGCGCGGGGTTGACGTCGGTGATGGCGGCCAGCGCCGCCGGATCGAGCTCGAGCGCGGCCGGCTCGGCGTAGGGACGGTCCGAGCCGTGGCAGATGACGTCGACGCCCAGCACGCGCAGGACCGCGTCGACGGCCTGGGTCCCGTAGGACGAGGTTTCGACGAAGGTGAGCGGGTCGACGGGCAACGCTGAGCCGCCGCGAGATCGCTGACGCTCGCCGTGCAGCGGCCCGAGGCCGGCCAGGGCCACGAAGCAGACCGGGACCCGCGGGAAGCGCGCCCGGCCGCCGTCGACCCAGGCCCACCAGGCGGCGTTGAGCTGGTCGACGTAGGGCACGGTCGGAGCCCACCAGGTGGGGCGCATCGCCTCCTGTCCGGACACCGGACCGGGATGCACGAGCAGTGGCCGGTCGCCGAGCGCGTCGATCAGCGGGGCGAGACGGTCCAGGCCGTCCGGCGCGGCCAGCGTGTCGGCCGCCACCTCCAGGCCGATCGCCCCGCGGTCCAGCGCGCGGGTCAGCGCCGCCGGATCCGGCGCCACGGTGCCCGCGGTCGCCCACACGGCGAACGGCGGCCCCAGGCGCAGAGCCCCGTCGAGCCATGCCTCGGCCAGCTCGGCCGCCTCGGCGGCCGGCAGGCGGTCGATCCCGAGCGCCGCCGAAGCAGCGAGGCCGATCAGCTCCTCCCCCGCGGCCGCCCGCGCCTGCGGATCGTGCCGCGCCGCGTCGATCACGAAGCGGTCGCCGCCGTAGAGCTCGAGCACCCACCCGCGCAGGCGGGGCGGGCGACGGCGCGCGCGGAGCGCGAGCACGAACGCGGGTGGCCACAGATGTTGATGGAGATCGATCACAACAGGACGCCCCGGCTCAGGCCGGGTATCTGAAGCGATTCAGTGAATCGGTTCAGTGAACCGATTCAGTATTGCACTTTTCCGCGCGGTTGCGCATTGGCCCTGCGGCGTGTCTTGACCCGCTACGGTTCGACACGATGTCCCCACGGCGGCGCGTGACCATCAAGGACGTGGCCTCGGCGACCGACCTCTCCCCCGCCGCCGTCTCCTACGCCCTGCGGGGCGTGCAGACCTCCCCGGAGACCCAGGAGCGGGTCCGCGCGGCCGCCGAGCAGCTTGGCTATACCGGCAACGCCGTGGCCCGGGCGCTCTCGCAGGGCCGCACCGGCCTGGTCGGGGTCCTGGCCGGCTCGCTCGAGGACCTCGGCGAGCAGCGCTTCGTGGAGTCCGTCGGGCAGGCCCTGGAAGCCAATGCTTTGCACATGGTGCTGACCGATTCGGCCGGGGACCCCGAGCGTGAACGCGCGCTGGCCCGTCAGCTGGCCGACCAGATGGTCGACGCGCTGGTCGTCTCACCATTGGATCCGTCCAGCCCCGCGTGGGCGGCAATCGGTGAGACGCTGCCGGTCGTCTCGGTGGGTGATGCGCTGGCCGGCCCGACCGTCGGCGACGTCATCTTCGACAACCGCGCGGGCGTGTTCATGGTCCTCGAGCACCTGCACGCGCTCGGACACCGGCGGGTCGCCGTGCTCACCCCGAGTCGGCCCGAGACCCCCGCCCGGCCCGCCGAGACGATGGTCCGCGAGGCCGCGGCCACGCTCGCCCTCGACGTGGTCACGGTCAACTCCCGCCACTCGATCGAGGCCGCCACCGAGGCGGCGCGGAGCCTGCTCAGCGCCCGCCCCCGGCCCACCGCGGTGTTCTGCCTCTCAGATTCGATCGCCTGCGGCGTCTACGCCGCCGCCCACCAGCTCGGGATCTCGCTGCCGCGGGACCTCAGCGTGGCCGGCTACGACGACCATCCGATCGCCCAGGTCGTCTACCCCACCCTGACCTCCGTGGCGTGGGGGATGACCGACGTGGCCGAGCAAGCCGGGCGGCTGCTGGCCGCCGCGATCGCCGGGCGGCCACGACGTGGTGCCCGCGCCACCGTCCAGGTTGCGCCGCGGCTCGTGTGCCGCGACTCGACCGCGCCGGCCTGAGATCGCGCGCGGCGCCTCGCGCGGGCGGCGGTGGACCGATCACCGGCCGCCGAGGGCGGTCAGCTCGCGCTGGCCTCCCACCCGTGCCACCACTCCACGGTGACCGCCAGCACCGTCCCCGCGCCGTGCTGCTGCGGATAGCGGGCCGCGAGCAGCGCGCGAGCCTGTCCGGCCTCGGGCGCGCCGTCGTCGAGCACCTGCCCGCGGCCGTCGGCCCGGACCCACCACAGCGCCGACCAGTCCTCCTCGTAGTGGTCGACGAGCAGGCTGACGGCCGGATTGGCGGCCACGTCGGCCAGCCGCCTGAGCTCCCGCGTGCGCTTGGGCTTGTCGTCGACCGCGGAATAGACCCGATCCCCGGCCACGGCGAACGCGATCGGGACGACGTGGGGCCGACCGTCGGCGTCGGCGGTGGCCAACCGGGCGACGCGGGCGGCGGCGAAGCGCGCGCGGGCCCGCTCCGGGCTCACGCCTCGCCGTGGAGCTGGGCCACCGCGGTCTCCCAGCGCTCCAGCGCCGCCTGCACGACCCCCGCCCCGCCGGACGGGATCCAGTGCACGACCCGGGCAAAGCCGGCCTGCAGCAGCGGCTCGAGCGCCGCCGGGTCCGCGGGCACGCCCATCGCCATCGCCGGGATCGGACGCTCGGCCCGCGCGCGCAGCTCGGCGGCGCGCTCGATCACGTCCGCGGAGCGACCGTAGTTGGGAAACCAGGCGTCGCCGAAGGCGAGCACGCGATCGAGCACGGTCGGACCGTTGCCGCCGACCAGGATGGGCGGATGCGGCTTCTGGGCCGGCTTGGGCCAGGACCAGATCCGCTCGAAGTCGACGAACTCGCCGTGGTAACTGACCTCGTCCTGGCTCCAGATGGCCTTCATCGCCGCGACGCGCTCGGCGAACAGCCGCATGCGGGTGCGCGGATCGGTGCCGTGGTTGCGCATCTCCTCACGGTTCCAGCCCGCACCGACGCCGAACTCGAGCCGGCCGCCGGAGAGGTGGTCGATCGAGGCGACCTCCTTGGCGGTGACGATCGGGTCGCGCTCGGTGACCAGGCAGATCCCGCTGCCCACCCGCAGCCGGGAGGTCGCTGCGGCCGCCGCGGTCAGGGCGACGAACAGGTCATAGGTGTGGACGTACTTGCGCGGCAGCTCACCACCGCCGGGATATGGCGACTGGCGGCCGGCCGGGATGTGGGTGTGCTCGGCGAAGAACAGGGACTCGTGCCCGCGCGCCTCGAGCAGAGCCGCGAGCGCCCCGGGCGCCATCGCGTCGTGGGTGGGGAAGTAGCCGACGCCGAACTCCATCGGCCCCCGAGTTTACGGACGTCGGCGTGAGGCAAAGCCCGGACCGCCGCGCGGAACATCACCGATGCCGGACCCGGGGCCCGCGATCTACGGTCAGGCCTCCATTCCCCGACCCCGTCTCCTTGCCATGCCTGTTCTCATCTGCTTTGACGACTCCCCCAGCGCCGTCCACGCCCTCGACGTGGCCGCGCGCACCCTGGGGGACATCCCCGCCGTGCTGCTGCACGTGTGGAATCCGCCCGACCGGGTGATGCCCGACGCGTTCGCCACCGACCTGAGCGATCACGCCATGAGCTTTGAGCGCCTGGAGGGGTTCTCCCGCGAGCGGTCGGCCGAGATCCTCGAGCACGGCGAGCTGATCGCCAGCCGCCACGGTCTCGACGTCACCCGGCGCGGCGAGCGGTGCCGTTCGTCGGTGTGGCAGACCGTGCTCGAGATCGCCGACGAGCTCGACGCCGAGCTGATCGTGTGCGGGACGCAGGGCGCCACCGCCGTCACCGCCGGCCCGCTGGGCAGCGTCTCCAATGCGCTCGTGCATCACGCCGGCCGTCCCGTGCTGATCGTGCCCGACCCTCAGCAGCGGCGCAGCGGTCACCCCGCCTCGGGCCGCCCCGCCGCGGTGAGCTGACCCTCACGCGGCTCGGTCCGCCGTCATCGCGGGCATGATCGCAGCGTGAGCGAGAACGCGATCGGCCGGCGCCTGCAGGACCGGTTCGCGCGCGTGGGCGCCCAGGTCCGGTTGCACGTCACCGATCTGAGCGGCTCGCGCGAGATCGCCGTCGGCGCCGATGAACCGGTCGCGCTCGCGTCGGTGGTGAAGATCCTCATCTGCCTGGCCTTCGCGCGCCGCGTCGCCGCCGGTGAGCTCGATCAGCGAGAGCCCGTGGACGTGCCGGTCTTCCTGCGGGTCGGCGGGACGGGGACGACGGCGTGTCTGGATCCGGTGCGGATGAGCCTGCGCGATCTCGCCGTCTCGATGATGAGCGTCTCGGACAACGCGGCCACCGACGTCGTCCTGGGGCGAACCGGTCGCGATGCGGTCGACGCGGTGATCGCCGAGCTCGGGCTCGCCCGCACCCACCTGCGGGGGGACATGCACTGGGGCCACATGCGCGTGGTCAGCGCCCTCGGTCTTCCTGGACCCCGCGATCTGGACGCCCAGCTCGAGGCGGCCGACCCCGAGCCGGTCCGTGCGCTGGCCTGGCTTGACCCGGCCCGCAGCAACGCGTCCACGCCCCGTGAGGTCACGCGGCTGCTCACGGCCATCTGGACCGATCGCGCCGGGCCGGCGGAGGCGTGCCGGTTCGTGCGCGAGGCGATGGCCCAGCCGGTGTCGACCCAGCGGCTGGCCTCGGCCTTTGACCTCCCCGGAGCGCGGGTGGCCGCCAAGAGCGGCACGCTGCCCACCGTGCGCAACGAGGCCGGCGTGATCACGCTGCCCGACGGAGACCGGTACGCGGCCGCCGTGTTCGCCCGCACGCCGTCGATCGCCGCGGCTGCGCCGGCGCTCGATGCGGCGATCGGGGCGGCGGCGCGCGCCGCCGTCGAGCACCTGCATGCGAGTCGTTGACGTGGACGTTTTTGGCACCCCGCATGCCCCAATCGTCCACGGGCGTGAAGCCACCACCGAAACCGGCGCGCAGCGCCGCGCGCCGGCGTGCCCTGGGAACCGGCGGGGCCCGGTCCCGCGGGTTTCAGCTCAGCGAGAGCAGGCGGTCGAGGTCCTGCACCTGCTGGCGCACGCCGCCGCAGACCTGATCGCAGAGCTCGAAGACGCCCGGGTCGGCGATCGCGTAGACGACGCTCGTCCCGCGCTTCTCGCGGCTGACCATGCCCGCCGCGTGCAGGATGCCCAGGTGCTTGGACACGTTCTGCTGGGTGGCGCCCAGCGCTTCCTGCAGCTCTCCCACGGTGGCCTCGCCGTCCCGCAGGCGGTCCAGCAGCTTGATCCGCATCGGTTCCCCGAGCACGCGGAAGCGCTGGGCCACGAGCTCGATCAGGGGCTCGGGAAGCGGATGCGAGATGGCGGGCTTGCGGGCCATGTTCCTGTTTGACGGTATCACAAGTGCTCAGTTGTTGAGTTGGGTAAGGGTTCGTCGTGCCACCCATCACGCTGGGGAGGCCGCGGCACGGAGTCGCACGCGCTACGATCGATCACATCGTGTACGAGTCAACAGTTGTAGAGGCGTAAGATGGCTCCGCGTCCGGCGGCCCGGGGCTCATGGGAACGCCTGCCGCGCCGGACTGCGCCGGCCAGAGTGCCGCGACCCATACCGGGTGAACTCGGGCTGGTCGAGGTCGACGCGACCTGGGGCGTGATCCAGCCGATCGAGCTGGCCCCCGGTGTGCGCACCGTCGGTGAGCTTGAGGTGATCGCGCATCTGCGCGGTGGCGGCCCGGCGGTGGACACGCGCCGCCCCGAGTACCTCGCCACGGGAACGCTTCCCGGGGCGCGCGCCATCCCCCACGACGAGATCGTCACCCGCCGCGGCGAGCTGGATTGCGAGCGCCCGACGGTGATGTTCTGTAACGGCCCGCAGTGTGCGGCCACGCCGGACGCGGTCCGGGCGCTGCTCGCATCGGGCTGGCCGCCGGAGTTGATCCTCTACTACCGGGGCGGGATGCACGACTGGATGACGCTCGGGCTGCCGCTCGTCCCATGCGGCGAGCGGGGCACGCCGGCGCCGGCGGACCGCGGCCGGCGGCGCACGGCGGTCGACCTCGGCGTGTGAGGGCCGGCCCGCCTAGGCACCGGTCCCGGTCGGAACGTCGTGGTCGTCGTCGACGACGGGAGCATCCTCCTGGTCGTCGTCGATGACGGGAGCATCCGCCTGGTCATCGGCGAGCGCTGGCGCGCCCTCCAGGTCGCCGTTGATCGCGCGCGCGGCGCGGTGGGGGTTGATCACCGGCGGGCGGTGGGTGTCAAACAGCTCCTGCGGCAGCCAGTCGGTCGGCGTGGCCTCCACCATGCCCGCCAGCACGAACAGCAGCGGCTCGTAGCGCCGGCGCTCGGTGGCGAAGGCCTCCCAGGCCGCGTCACGGTCGACCGCGACCGGGACGCCGATTCCGGCCAGCTCATCCAGCCCCCGCTCAAAGACCTCGCGCGGCAGCTTGATCTCGGCCTCGGTGGGGGCGATGCCCATGAAGGCTCCGATCAGCTCGAACGCGCTGCGCCCGGCGGCCAGGGTGAGCGCGCTGCGGGAATCGACCTCACGCTCCAGCGACGTGCGGGCCAGCGCCGCGGCATCGAGCACCGCCGCGGCCGAGGTCACCCAGGACGTGTGGGGACGGTGCGAACGGAAGAAGATGAGCTGAGGAAAGGAGGTGTGGCTCTCCCCGAGGTCGATGAACCAGTCCTCCCAGGCGTTCCACACCTCCTCCAGCCGGTCAAAGCGGGCCAGCTCCCACGAACGCCGCAGCAGGCCGGTGGCGGTCGGAGGCACCCCGGCGCGGACGGCGAGCTTGGCCACGGCGGCCTCGCGCTGGGCGAACGCGTGGTAGATCGTGGGCAGGTAGGTGACCACGAGCGCGAGCAGAACGAGGCCGATCCCGGCCTCGGTGAAGGCGATGAAGTCCCCGGCGGCATTGTGCGGTCGCACGATCCCCAGCGTGGTCAGCGACGAGCCCGACTGGCTCGCGGCGTCGCGCACCCCGGTCCACGCGAAGGGGAGCATCTCCACCGCCCAGAGCACGGCCGTGAAGCCGACCGCGACGAGCGCCGCCCAGACCACGAGCTGAGCCAGGATCCCGAGTGGGCCCTGGAGCGAGAGCAGGTTCTCGCGGCTGTCCCAGCGGCCGCGGCGCGTGTGACCGGCGGCGATCCGCGTCAGGGGGATCTGCACGGCGAGGAAGGCGACTCGGGCCAGTCGGGCCGGCACCGCCTTGGGCAGCACGACCGAGCGCACCGCCGAGGCGAGCACGACGAGCACGCCGACGGCGCCGGCGAGACCGATGACGATGCGCGCGACCGTGTCCACGGCCACATAGTGGCGGGTCAGACGCCTCGGCTCCGGCCGCAGGCGCTCGCCACCGCGTTCCCGGGTACCGTTGGGGGGCGGCCCGCCACCGGCGACGGCCGGCGCCAGAGGAGAAGGAGAGCCGATGAACGCAGCGACAATCACCCTGCGCCGGTGGCCGCACCGGGTCAGCGCGCGCGTGCGCGGCCTGGTGCTCACCGGCCTGCTCACCGGGCTGCTCACCGGCGCCGCGCACGCCACGGCGCCGCTGGACCACGCCGGGCGCTGGCTGACCGATGCGAGCGGACGCGTCGTCGTGCTGCACGGGACCAACATGGTCTACAAGCTCCCGCCCTACGACCCGCAGGCGGCCGGATTCGGAGACAGCGACGCCGCGTTTCTGGCTCACATCGGCATGACGGCGGTCCGGGTCGGAGTCATCTGGAAGGCCGTCGAGCCCGCGCCCGGGGTCTACGACAACGGCTACCTGGACCACATCGCCGCCACCGTGCAGACGCTGGCGCGGCACGGAATCGTGTCGCTGCTGGACTTCCATCAGGACATGTACAACGAGACCTTCCAGGGCGAGGGTGCTCCGGACTGGGCCGTGCTCGATGACGGCCTGCCCAATGCTCCCCAGGCCGGTTTCCCGACCAACTACCTGGTCAACCCGGCGCTCCAGCGCGCGTTTGAGAATTTCCTGGCCGATAAGGCCGGACCCGGCGGGATCGGGCTGCAGGAGCGGTTCGCCGCCGCCTGGGCCCACGTCGCCCAGCGTTTTGCCGCCGATCCGAGCGTCCTCGGCTACGAGGTGCTCAACGAGCCCTTCCCCGGCAGCGACTTTGCCACGTGCGCCAGCCCGGCCGGCTGCCCGGCCTCCGACGCCGAGCTGACCGGCCTCTCACGCAAGGTCACGCAGGCGATCCGGAGGGTTGATCCGCGGCACCTCGTGTTCTACGAGCCGTTCGCAACCTTCAACAACGGCTTCCCCGACGCCGTCGGGCCGCTGCAGGACGCGCACGCCGTGTTCTCGTGGCACGACTACTGCCTCTCGGATGAGGCGGCGGGCTGCAGCAGCCAGGCGACGACCTTCGCCAACGCCGCCGCCCACGTGGCGCAGACGGGCGAGGGCTCGATGCTGACCGAGTTCGGCTCGACCACCAGCGCGACCGATCTGCAGGGCATGGTCGCGCTCGCCGATCGCTTCATGGTCCCGTGGACAGAGTGGTCCTACTGCTCGTGCCACGCGCCGACCGATACCGGCGGCGAGCAGGGCATGGTCATCGATCCCCACCAACCCAAGACGGGGAGCAACGTCCAGCCCACGGTGGTCGATTCGCTGGCCGAGCCCTATCCCCACGTGATCGCCGGAACCCCGACCGCGTGGGGCTATGACCGGACCTCGCGCACGCTCTCGGTGGCCTTCTCGACCCGCCGTGCGTCCGGGGTGGGCGGGTTCCCCGCCGGCTCGATCAGCACCCTGCAGGCGCCGAGCCTCGACTACCCGGCCGGGTACCACGCGCGCCTGAGCGGCGGCGCGGTCGTCTCGGCGCGGTCCGCCGCCGCGATGTCCGTCGCCTCCTGCCCCGGTGCGTCGACGGTGACGATCACCGTGATGCCGGGCGGCGGGGCTCCGCGCAACGGCTGCCGGGCGCGGCTGCACGTACGCGTGGCTCGCCACCGCGTCCGCGCCGGGCGCATCACCGTCGTGCGCGTCGCCGTCCGGGCTGCCATCGGGCGCTATGCGTTCGCCGTGCGCGGAGCCCGCGTGAGCCTGGCCGGTCACGCCGCCGGCACCGGCCGCGCAGGCGTGGCCGTGCTGCGGCTGAGACTGACGCACCGCCGCAGGGCATACGCACTGGTCGTGCGCGCCTCCGGCTACCGCCCGGTCCGGATCCGGCTTGCCGCCCTCTGACCCCGCGGACCGGGGCGATCGCGTCGCCAGCCCGGGATAACGCGACCTCTACGTGGTCATCAATCCGGTGCAGTACAGTCCGTCCTGGGCGAAGGGCGGCGCGCATGGGGCCTTGGGGGCGTCGCCACGGACGGGCCGGCACATGTGGCGGTGAGAGCCGCCCCAACCGAGGAGAGCGGCATGAGAGACGTGAATCCGGCCGAACCGCGCCGGCAGCACCGGGTCCTGGCCCGTCGGGCAGCGGCGCGCCTGAGCGTGATCTCGCTGTTCGCGCTCGTCCTGGTGGCCCCGGGCGCCCAGGCGGCGACGCCGCGCGCCGCAGGCCCCGGCGCCCAGGCCGCGAGCGCCGGCTGCGCCGCGCCGTCGTCCGCGCGGTCAGCGGCCGATCCGCTGGCGCTGTCACCCGCTCCCGGCGGCAACCCGCTGAGCGGCGCGTCGTTCTTCGTTGACGGCCCCTCCCACGGCGTCGCCGCCGGTGAGATCGCGCGGTTGCTCGGGATCGACGCCGACGTTCCGATCGGCCACTACCTGCCCGCGTTCTCCGACGATGAATCCTGGGCTCATTTCCTGGACACGACGGTCGCCTCCCGGCTCGCTCAGGCCTCGGCCACCGTGCAGGCCCAGGTGGCCGAGTTGGAGAAGATCGCCAGCGAGCCCGAGGCGCAGCGCATCAGCATCTTCTCTGAGGGGGGCAGCCCGGCTGGGATCGCGGCCTTCACCAACAAGCTCTTCTGCCACAACTTCACCGCCGATCCCGGCACCGTTCCGATCATCACGACCTACCTGATGCACCCGGTGCTCGGTGGCTGCTCATCGACGGCGCAGATCAACGCCTACATGCCGCTGTTCCGCCGGCGGGTCAACGCGATCGTCACCACCACCGGCACCCGCCGGGTCGTCTATCTGCTCGAGCTCGACGCGGTCGGTTCCTCCTCGTGCATGGCCAGCCATGGCTCGCTGCCCGCCTGGGAGCGGATGCTGCGCTACGAGGTCGACCGGATGGCCACCCTGCCTCACGCGGTCGTCTACGTGGAGGGTGGCTACTCGGACGCCAACAATCCCGCCTACGCGGCGCGGATCCTCAACGCCGCCGACATCCACAAGATCCGTGGCTTTTTCACCAACGACACCCACATGAACTGGACGAGCCGTGAGATCGCCTACGGCCTGGCCATCTCACGACGGACCCACGGTGCGCACTTCATCGTCAACACGGCGCAGAACGGACACGGTCCCAAGCTCAACCCGCATCCGACCCGTCAGGGGGTCGAGGACCTGTGCAATCCGCCCGGTCGCGGACTGGGGCCGCAGCCGACGACGAGCACCGGTTATCCCGCGGTCGATGCGTTTCTGTGGACCTATCCGCCCGGCAACAGCAGCGGATCCTGCCACGGCGGCCCGCCCTCGGGCACGTGGTGGCCGGCGCGGGCGCTGGCTCTGGCCTCCGCCGCCAACGGCCAGCTGGGCCCCGGCCTTCCCAGCCGTCCGTACTGAGACGGACGCGACGCGCGTGGGACGGCCCGCCTTGCGGGGTACACCGTTCCCATGTCGCGTTGCTCGGTCGTCTACGCCGCGCTCGATTCCGAGCCGGCGACCACCAGCGAGCTGTATGACCGCGTCGGGTACCGGGACCTTCTCCGGGCGGGCCTGATCCCCTACTCCGCGTTCCGTGGCGTGCTCGTCGCGCTCGTGGCGGCCGGCCGCGCGCAGACCACGACAGCAGCCGACGGCACGGCCCGGTGGTGGCGGCCGGACGGCTGAGCCGCCACGCGGACTCCGGCCGGCTCCAGACGGCCCGAGTCCCCTCAGCCGTGGACGGCCTCGCGGCGCCCGCGGGGTCGTCAGCTGTGGGTGGTCCCCCGGCGCCCGCGGGCTCGTCGTCAGCTGTGGGCGGTCTCCCGGCGGCCCTCCGGGCCGTCAGTTCTGCGGCGATCGCGTCCGCGGAGCGGCGAGCCGGCGCAGGTCGGAGGCGACGCGAGCGGGGAGGTAGGGATAGAGGTAGCCCGAACGCTCATCGCCGTGCCGGTCGATCAGGTACAGCGCCTCGGTGTGGACGATGTCGGTCCGCGTGGGCATGACGGCGATCCGGTAGGCCCGCCACACCGGCTCAAGGCGCGCGCGGTCGCCCATCAACCAGTGCCAGGGGCCGAGCCCGGCCAGACCCCAGCGCCGCATCGCGCGCCGTGCGCTACCCGGGGTGTCGAGCGGGTTGACGCTCACGACCACGACGACGGGCCGCTGCGCGCGCGGCACGGCCTGCTCGGCCGAGGCCAGAGCCCGGCCGGCCAGCGGGCATTGCTGGGTGCAGTGCGAGTCCCAGAAGGTCACCACCACCGACCGGCCGTGCAGCGCCGAGAGCGTGAAGCGCCGCCCCGTCTGATCGGGCAGCGTGGTGATGGCCGGCGCCGGACGCATGCCGGCGGCCCACGTCGCCTGCCCCTCCAGGGCGCCGGCCGGAGCAGTCGCCGAACGCACCCGCGCAGGCTCCCGCGAACCGTGCAGGACCACGGCCGCCAGCGCGGCGACCAGCGCGCTGAACACGACCAGTCCGACCCGCTGGATCGCTGCTGGACCTCCGGCCGCCCGCAGCCGTGGCGCGGCGGCAGGCCGCATCACGGCGCGGCGTCGGGCGGCGCGTGGGGCTCGGCGGTTTCGATCCCTGCCTCGACGGCGGCATCCAGCACCTCAGCCGACGGCAGCGCCGCCGAGGACTCCGGGATGTCGTCGTAGATGTGACGGTAGGAATATGCGAACCAGAGCGCGACAGCGACGAGCAGCAGGGCCGGGAGCAGCAGCGAGAGCAGCGATCCGGCCAGGAAGTTGTCGGCGAGGAGAAGGGGCATTGACGGTCGGCTCCTCAGGTGGTGATCGCAGAGCGATGGGGTCGGGGATCAGGCTCAGGCTCGAGCCAGCGGTAGACACCGGCGATGATCGTCAGCGCAAACGCGATCGAGCCGGGCACCCACATCATCCCGGCGGCGAGCTGCTGATCGGTCAGGGCCGAGATCCCGCCGGGACGGTGCACGATCTGTGCGTAGTGGGCATAGAGCGGGTGCTTTACGAGAACGAGGGTGATGGCCAGGATCCAGCCGGTGATCATCGAGCCGGCCGTGGCGGCGATCCGCAGCGGCCATTGCAGACGCGGGCGCAGGGGCCCCGGATCGATCACCCGGGCCCAGAACAGCAACCCGGTGAAGAAGAACATCGCGTGCTCGAGGTCGTGCACGACTCCGGAGCGCAGGGTCAGGTCATACGCTCCCGGGAGGTGCCAGGCCAGCAGGGTCGCGTTGAACAGCAGGCAGGCCGGCCAGGGCCGGGCCAGCCGCCGGATCGGTGCGGTCCAGGGCGAGCGCGCCAGCGTGCGGCCGGTGCGCCGGCGCGTGCCGGCCGGCAGCGCCCGCCACATCCGCGGCCAGGGGCGCCCGAGCAGGATCAGCGGGGGCGCGACGGTCAGCAGCAGCACGTGCTGGAGCATGTGGACCCAGAAGAGCTGATCGGCGTAGCCGTCCAGCGGCGTGTCGAGTGCCATCACGATCGTCGCCAGCCCGGCCGCGAAGCACGCGGCCTGGCGGCCGGCCTGCTCGCGACGGGGCATCCTCTTTCCCCCCCTCCAGTACAGGACGGCCGCGATCCCGACGTAGAGCAGCGAGACCTGGATCGACCAGCCGTGCCAGCTCATCGCTAGAGCAGGTAGAGGACGACGAACATCAGCACCCCGATGGCCACGTGGAAGCTCCAGAAGAACGAGGCCGCCTCCGCGCCGGAGCGGATCGTCGGGGTATCCGACGTGACCTCAGCCGGGGTCGTCTGCACGCCGTGGCGGGTCCGCCGCCACGCCGTGGCCACCTGCGTCTCGATCCAGTACGCGCAGGCCAGCGTCATCACCGAGTAGAACGCCGTCCAGCCGATGTACACACTGGCGTAGCCGCCGCTGGCCGGACCGAAGCCCAGCTCAGTCCAGGCGAACACCTGCAGCACGATCGAGAGCAGGGCGAGGGCCAAGGCCAGGCCGCCGGCGGACAGCATCCGCGCCCGGCTGCGGCTCGCCGCGTGCAGGGCGACGGCGCTGACCACGAGCGCGACGGCGATCACTGCGCCCAGCACCCCGGGCGCGGCAACGTGCCCGATCTTCCAATCGTGGTTGCTGTCCTGGGAGCGCAGATAGAAGTAGGCGAACACGAACGCGGCGAAGAAGAACGCCGCGGCGCCGCACAGCAGGCGCGCCGAGACCCAGTTCGCGCGGGGCTGCCACTCCGGGGGCTCGAGCTCGATCTCGGGATGGGTGGGTGCCGATGCCGATGCTTCCATCGCTCACTCCGCTCCGGCCGGGACGGCGTTCGGCGCGGGAGCCGACTCGACGCCGTAGGGATAGGGATGCCGGTCAAACACGGGGAAGCGCTCGAAGTCGTACACCGGCACCGGGGTGGGCAGCTGCCATTCGGCCGACTTGGAATTCCACGGGTTGTCCGGTGATCGCTCTCGCCGGATCAGCTGTGACCAGATGAGGTTGTAGAGGAACACGAGCATCGACAGCCCGATCACAAAGGCCGAGACCGAGACCCAGTCGTTGAGCGGCTGCAGGTTGCTCGGATAGGTGACCACCCGCCGCGGCTGGCCGAGCAGACCGAGCGCGAACAGCGGCCCGAAGGTCGAGTTAAAGGAGATGAACAATGTCCAGAAGTGGATCTTGCCCAGCCGCTCGTCGAAGCTGAAGCCGGTCATCTTCGGACCCCAGTAGTAGATCGCGGCAAACAGCGTGAAGACGAGCCCGCCCATGATCGTGTAGTGGAAGTGCGCCATGGAGAAGAAGCTGCCGTGGGTGGTCACGTCGGAGGGCACGTCGGACAAAAACACGCCCGAGATGCCGCCGAAGAGGAAGTTGAACACCCAGCCCATGCAGAACAGCATCGGCACGGTGAACCGTATTCGGCCTCGCCAGATCGTGCCCATGGCGCAGACGAAGACGAAGCCCGTGGGCAGCGAGATCAGCTCGGTGGAGAGCATGTAGAAGGGGCGCAGATCGGCGTTGATGCCGCTGACGAACAGGTGGTGCTGCCAGACGAAGAAGCTGAGCAGAGCCACCCCGAGCATCCCGGCCACGGCCAGGCGGTACCCCCACAGCGGCTTGCGCGAGAACACGGGCAGCAACTCGAGCACGATCCCGAAGCCGGGCAGCGCGACGATGTAGACCTCGGGGTGCCCGAAGACCCAGAACAGGTTCTGGAACAGGTAGGCGCTGCCGCCGTTGCCGGCCACGTAGAACGCCGTCTGCGCCGTGCGGTCCAGCGCCCCCATGAGCAGCGCGGCGATCAGCATCGGAGCGGCGAGAGCCATCAGCGAGGCGGTGGCGAGGACGCTCCAGACGAAGATGGGCAGCCTCGACCAGGTCATCCCCGGGGCGCGCATCGTGACGATGGTCGCGATCAGGTTGATGCCGAGCAGGCACATCGAGAGCCCGACGAGAGCGAAGAAGCAGATGTATGCGTCGTAGCCCGCCGTGCCCTGGTCGGCCAACGGCTGATAACCCGTCCAGCCGGTCTGAAAGCCGCCGAAGAAGACCGTCGTCACGAGCACCACGCCAGCGGCCATCAGCAGCCAGAAGGTGAAGGACTCGATCCGCGGGAAGGCCATGCGCCGGGTGCCGATCATCAGCGGCACCACCCAGTTGGCGAACGGCCCCAGGACGCCGCTGGTCATGATCCCCATCATCATCGCCCCGTGCACCCCGACGAGCGTGAGGTACTGGTTGGCGCCGAAGGCGTGGACGTTGGGCTGCAGCAGCTCGACCCGGATCAGCATCGCGTTGATGCCGCCGACGAGGAAGAACACCCCGATGCCGATGATGTACTGGATCGAGACGACCTTGTGATCGGTGCAGAGCCGGAAGTAGCGCCCCGCGCCCTCGCCCGCTGACTCGTGTTCGGCCAGCGTCGGCGGGTGCCCCATCATCCGGCGGATGGGGTAATTGGCAAAGCCGAGGCCGACGAGGAAGCCGATCACGCCGAACAGGTACCCGAGCAGGACCGCGATGTCGTTCTGGCCCGCCTGCGCGCTGTAGTAATCCAGGCTCGGGGCATGGATCGCGTTGCCGATCAGGGCACCGATCAGCCACCCGATGATCGCGCCGATGATCCCGGTGAGCAGGTTGAAGCCGACCAGCTGGCGCCAGAAGGGCCGGGGTCGTGCCGGGAGCGTGATCGCGGTCATCCACCCCTCCTCTGGGGATCGGGTTCATACGAGGGTGCGTAGGGCGGCAGCGTCTTGGTGACGCCGGCGTACCTGGTCTGCGCCTGCTTGATCCAGCTGCTGAACGCCGCCGGCGAGACGACGCGACCGTGGTCGAACATGTAGCCGTGGAAGACACCGCACAGCTCGGCACAGCGGACGTTGAAGGTCAATGGTCCCCGGGTCGTGACGTAGGCGATGTTGTCGAAGCCCGGGTTGGCGTCGGCCTTGACACCGAGCTGATAGGCCCAGAACGAGTGGATCACGTCCAGGGAGGTGACGTGCATCTCGACGGTGCGGTTGGTGGGCAGCACGAGCGTCGAGGTCTCCACGCCGCCGTAGCCCGGCCAGCGGTAGGTGAACTTCCACTGCTGGGCGATGACCTGCACCTGGAGAGCGCCCTTGGACTGGGCGGGCGCGGCGATCGGGTTGGGTCCCTGGCCGCCGCCGGCGCCGTCGGCCAGCATCCGCACGGTCCCGTAGCCGGCCAGGAACAGCACCAGCGTCGTGGTGACGATCAGCCACCACGTCTGGATCGTCGCGTTTCCGTCGATGTGTGGCCCGTCGAGCACGGTCGCAGCCGGCTCGCGTTCGCGGAAGGCGATCATCGCGTAGGTGAAGTAGACGAGCACGGCGAGCGTCACCGGCGTGGAGAGCCCGAGCAGCACCGTGTTGTCGACCACCTGCCCTGCGGCCTGCTCTGACCCGTTGCCCGGGGGCAGACCGGGGGCGAGCACGAACACGACCAGCGGTGTGCAGATCACGGTGGCCAGCAGCCACCAGAGCACCACCCGGCGCCAATGATTGACCTCGTTCACGCCCGTCACCTCATACGACCTTGATGTACCCATCCATGTAGCCCACGGTCTGCATCGGGCCGCCCCAGCCCTCGATGAAGCCGGCCGCGCAGGGAACCAGGCATTGCCAGCGGTACAGACCAGGCCCCGGCGTGCGGATCGTGAACGTCGTGGTCGTGTGGTCCTGGCTGAGGCTGCACGGCGCGTTGGAGCAGGGGTTCTTGGCGGTGTCCGCGATGCCCACGATCGGGACCGAGACCCCCAGCTGCGGAATGGCGAAGATGTGCGACGCGGTGTCGGGATCGACGTGCTGCGTCGGCTTGCCGTCGAGACCGAACGTTCCGCCCACGGTGCCCGTGGCCTGGGAGATGAACGGGTTGCGCAGGCCCGTCTGGCTGTCGTAGTTATAGATCGTGATCTTCACCAGCGTGTGGGCGGGAAGCTGGTAGGTCGTGTCGTGGCGCCAGTGCGTGGCCTGCGGGTCGACCGCGTAGTACGAGACCCAGGTCGGGTGGGCATCGTTGAGCGCCGCCGCCGGGACCGTACCCAGGAACATCTGCGTGCCCTGCGGACCGGTGGTCGCCGCGGCGGTACCGGGGGCGCTGGTCAGATAGAGGGCGAGGTAGAGCACGACCAGCAGCGTGGCCAGAGCCAACCCGCTGACGATCCCCACCGTGCGCCAAAGTCGATTAGTCATGTTGTGTCTTTCCCCCCCGGTCCGGGCGAGAACGTATCGCCCGGACCGGGAAACGCAAGCCAGATGACGGCGATGTCACCTGCCGGTCATTTACAAGTCATCTCCGTCCGGTTATGTTGCTCTCGGGCCGGACCATGGAGGGGCCTGGTCGAGCGATGGAGGGATGGAGAAGATGCGGTTGCTGGTCGTAGAGGACGAGGTCCGGATTGGCTCGTTCCTGGCGCGCGCGTTCGCGACCGAGGGCTTCCAGGTTGACGTCGTCACCGACGGCGAGGACGGCCTGCGCCGGGCGATGTCCGACGAGTACGCGCTGGTGATCCTCGACCTGATGCTGCCCGGCCTGGACGGGCTGGACGTCCTGCGCGAGCTGCACCGCACGCGCCCGGCGCTCCCGGTGCTGATCCTCTCCGCCCGGGCCGACCTGGCCACCAAGCTGCGGGGGTTCGAGCTCGGCGCCGTCGACTACCTGGCCAAGCCGTTCTCGCTCGACGAGCTGTTCGCGCGCGCGCGAGTCCAGGTCCGCGGCCGTGACGGCGACCGCAGCGATGCCGTGCTGAGGCTCGGGAACCTTGAGCTCAACGTGCCCCGTCGCCAGGCCCGGGTCGGCGACACGGTGGCCGATCTGTCGGACCGCGAGTTCCGGCTGCTGCACTTCCTCATGCTGCACGGCGGCGAGGTGGTCAGCCGGCAACGGCTGCTGTCAGAGGTGTGGGGCTTTGGCTTTGATCCGCGGTCCAATGTCGTCGATGTCTGCGTGCGGCGCCTGCGCCGGCATCTCGGCCCCAATGCTCCGATCGAGACGGTGCGCAATGCCGGCTACCGCGCGACCGCCTGAGCGCCGAGCCTTCGTCCGGCGATACCGGGCCGAGCTGGGCTGGGTGGCGTTCGCGCTGGCCAACTATGCGGTGATGATCGCCGTACCGGAGTTCGAGACGATCCCCTTCCATTTCGTCTGGATCAGCCTCACCCTGCTCTACGGTTTCCGCGTGTGGCAGGGCCCGGCCACGCTGGCCGTGCTCGTGTTCGTGATGACCGCGACGACGGTCGCGATCGGGCTCGACGCCTTCCATGGCATCGATCCGTGGACCGAGCTGTTCGAGGTGCCGCTGATGGCCGCGATGTTCCTGGCCATGGTGTGGCACGCCCGCAGGCGGGTCGAGGCGCAGCGCGCGGCCGAGGATCACGCGGAGCGGCGACGCTCCCTGCTGGCCCGCCAAGAGCGCTTCGTGCAGGACGCATCCCACGAGTTGCGCACGCCGATGACCATCGCCCGCGGGCATCTGGAGCTGCTGCGCACACAGCTCGGCCCGACCGCGGAGCTCGAGGTCGCCCTCGACGAACTGTCACGCATCGACGTCATCACCGACCGTCTGCTGCTGCTCGCGCACGCCGAGCAGCCCGGGTTCGTGCGCCGGGTTGCGCTCGAGCTCGAGCCGCTGCTCGAGGACATGTTCATGCGCTGGTCAGAGGTGGCGCCCCGAACCTGGCGGTTGGGCGCCCTGGCCCCGGGGCAGCTGCTCGCCGACCCCGAGCGCCTGCGGGTGGCGATCGACTCGCTGCTCGAGAACGCCGTCAAGTACAGCGCGCCCGGCGCGGTGATCGAACTCAGCGCGCGCCGCGAGGACGCCGGAATCGCGATCGAGGTCCGCGACGAAGGCCCCGGCGTGCCCCCCACCGCCCTGTCGAGGATCTTCGATCGCTTCGCGCGGGCCGACGCGGCCCGGACCGGCTCGGCCGGCGGAGTCGGCCTCGGCCTGGCCATCGTCGACGCGATCATCAAGGCGCACGACGGCCGCTGCAGCGTCGTCAGCATGCCTGGGGAGACGACCTTTTCCCTGCACCTTCCGCACTTCACGCTGGACGCCGCGTCCGCTGCCGCGGCGCCGGCGACGATGCCCGCGGCCGACGAATGGCCAATCGAGAGCGTGGCACCGGTAAGCGGTTAAGCGATTCTGACGTTTATCTGACATTCGCCGGGCAGGCTTGGGAACACAGTCGTACCAACCCCCCGAGCCCAAGGAGTGCGCCCATGACGCTCGCGATCATCCTCAATGCCGTTTTTGCCCTGCTCATCGTCGGAGGCCTCGTGGCCCTCCTCGGCTGGGCCATCCACACCGAGCACCAGCAGCGTCAGACCCGTCCCGGCCTCGAGCGCCGTCGCGTGCGCGCGGCCTACGCCCGTGCCCCCCGATCCCCGCGGCCCGCGCATCCGAGCTACCGGCCGCTGGCGCGGCGCCGGTTCGAGCCCTCCGCGGGGTGATCGCCCGCGGCGAGGCCGCCGCGGCTGATCCCGCTGGCCGGGTTCTCTGGCCGCGTTCGCCATAGCCCGGGGGGCAGCTCGGGATGAGCTGCCCGGCCGGGCCGCTGCTGCGGTCCGGCCTTCTGACGGCCCGCCTTCTCGCCCGAGGCGGGCCGTCTCTCTGTCCGCCCGCGCCCGGTGTGCGGATCGGCGGTTACGGCGTGTGCGCTGCGGGCAGTGCGGTTGCGGGCCCTGGCGCGGCCCTCGCCCGCTGTCGCGTGAAAAGGAGACGTCGTGAACGTTGGTTACTTCCTGTCCTGTGAGGAGTTCGGCCCGCGGGAGCTCGTGCGGCAGGCGCGGATGGCCGAGGAGGCCGGATTCTGCGGCCTGTGGATCTCTGACCACTATCACCCGTGGGTCGAGGCGCAGGGCAACAGCCCGTTCGTGTGGGGCGTCCTCGGCGCCCTGTCCGAGGCGGTCTCACTCCCGGTGGCCACCGGCGTGACCTGCCCCACGCTGCGCATCCACCCGGCGATCGTCGCCCAGGCCGCGGCGACGGCGGCACTGCAGCACGAGGGTCGCTTCGTCCTCGGCGTCGGTACCGGGGAGGCGCTGAACGAGCACATCTTCGGGGATCCATGGCCGAGCGCCGGCGTGCGGTTGGAGATGCTCGAGGAGGCCGTCGAGGTCATGCGCAAGCTCTGGACGGGCGAGCAGGTCGAGCATCGCGGGCCCCACTACACGGTGGAGAATGCACGCCTCTACAGCGTTCCCGACGTCCCGCCACCGATCTACGTGTCGGGCTTCGGTCCCAAGGCGATCAGGCTCGCGGGCCGGATCGGGGACGGCTTCTGCACGGTTGAGCCCGACGGGGACAGCATCCAGAGCTTCCGCGACGCGGGCGGCGCGACCAAGACGGTCCAGGCCGGGACCAAGGTGTGCTTCGGGGACGACGAGGCCGAGTGCCGGCGCACCGTGCACCGCCTGTGGCCCAACGAGGCGATGCCGGGCGAGCTGGCGCAGATCCTCCCCACCCCGGCTCACTTCGAGCAGACCGCTGCGCTGGTCACCGAGGACATGGCGGCCGAGAGCGTCGCCTGCGGCCCGGACCTCGCCCGGCACGTCGAGCAGTTACGCGCGTACGCCGAGGCCGGGGTCGACGAAGTCTTCGTGCAGCAGATCGGTGGCGGCCATCGGGCCTTCTTCGACGCCTACCGCGAGCAGGTGCTGCCCGAGTTCAGCTGACCCGAGAACTCGACGGGCGGCTCGCGCGGGCCGCCCGGGTCGGCGCGCCGGGTGGATCCTCGGCCGCCGGGCCGCCGAGCAGGGTCCGGGTGGCAAAGCGCGCCGCGCGGCGCGAGAACGCGTCGTGGTGGCGCAGCATCGCGTGTCCGGCACCGGGGACGAGCACGAACTCCACCTCGGCTCGGCCCTGAAGGCGGGCGGCCAGCGCGGCGGGGCGATCCGGGCTGGCGATCCGGTCCTGCGCTCCGTGCACGATCAGCAGGGGCGTGCCGTGGAGCCCGCGGGGGACGTCGCCGGGCAGTACCCACGGTGCCAGCGCGACCGCGGCGGCCACCGACGGTTCGCCCGCGGTGAGCAGCGCGGCCCGGCCTCCGAGCGAATGCCCGATCAGGCAGACCGGCACCGACCGGCCGAGCTGCTCGGGTATCCGCGCCAGCGCCCAGCGAACGTCCTTTACCGGGGTGTGCCCGGACTCCCAGCCTCGGTAGGAGTTCAGCAGCCGGAAGACCTGCAGCGTGCCGGCGCCCGCACGGGCGACCCGGCGGGCGATCGGGACCATCCGGATGACCGAGAGCTGGGTGGGGCTCACACCCATGTCGGTGCGCCGGCTGGCCCCGCCGTGCAGCACGAGCACGGCCCCGCGCGGTTCACGCGCGGTGCTGACGCAGAGCAGCCGAGGCTCGCGCTTCACCCGCGGGCCAGGCCGGCGTGGCGCGATCGTGCCGACAAGTCGTGTAGAGCTTTACGCAACGTCACGTGCCACCGAGCCTAGCGGCCGAGCCCGGAGTCGGCTCAGGAGCGTCTCGGCCCGCAAGGCCCCGCCCGAGTTCAGGCCAGGAGCTTCTCGGCCAGCAGGACCAGCCCGAGCCCGGTGAGGGCCAGGCCGGCCAGACGCTCGGCCATCTCGCGGACCGCCTCCTTGAGCCTGGTCCCCAGCCGGAGCCCGAGTTGGGTGACGAGCAGCGCCTGCGCGGCGATCAGCGCGATGACCAGGCCGGGGGGCAGCCGCAGCAAGCCGAGGGTCAGGCCGACCGCGAGCTCGTCGAGACTGACGCTGACTGCGACCAGCACGGCGCCGGCCCCGCTGAGCTGGCCCAGCTTGCGCAGGCGAACCTCCTCGTCCCCGTCGGCGGCAAGCAGCGTGTAGAGACCGAAGGCGAGCAGGACCGCGATGGCGAGATCGTCCGCCGCGCCGCCGATCGCGGTCCCCAGGGGGGCGCCCAGAGCGAGGCCGAGGAGCGGCATCCCGCCCTCGAAAGCCGTGAACAGCGCCGTGATGCGCCACCGGCGCTCGGCGGCGACGCCGACCGCGCCGAGGGCCGCCGCGACGGCGAACGTGTCCAGGCCGAGCGGCACGACCAGCGCGACGAGCTTGGCCACCACGTCACGAGCCTACGCGAGCTCGCCGCCGCGATGGCCCCCCGGGCGGCTACGCCGTCGAGCCGACCCCCGAGATCGTGACCGTGAAGACCAGCGTCTTGACGTTGAACGTCCCCGTGTACCGGTAGGTGGAGACAAAGCCCTGGAGCTTGCCGGTTCCCCCCGTGTCCCGGCCGTGTCCGGTGAGCTTGGCGATCCCGTGGGCGTCCGGACTGCCGATCGTGAAGAACCCATGCGAGCTGGCGCTCGCTCCGAGGTAATACGTCGTGTCGGTGTCGGTGCCGCTCAGGCCGTGGAGCGTGACGGTCTGAACGCCGGCGCCGTCACCGGCGCGAGAATCGTGGACCTTGAAGACAGCCTGGGTGGCAGAGATCTGAGCTCCCGAGACGGCCTCGGTGAAGTGAAACGACTTCGATCGGGCTCCGGCCGTGCTCACCAGGAGCGTGGCGGCCAGGAGCGCGGCGCCGGCCACCGCTGACCAAGATGACCTGCTCATGGTTTCTCCTCCTCGGGGCGAAAAGCGGCGACTATCGCACGCGCCGCCATCCCGCGCAATGCGTCCCCACCACGGGCTGACGCGGGTTATGCTGTCGCCGTGCCGGCTCGACTGATCACCGCGATCGTGGTCGTTGTGGCCGCCGTGGCGCCGTCCGCCGCCGCGGCGGACAGCCTGGTCGGGTTCGCCAGCCCTTCGCGGAACATCGGCTGTTACATGGACCGCGCGCAGGTGCGCTGCGACATCCGCAACCGCTCCTTCACGCCTCCGCAGCGGCCGAGGTCGTGCCCGCTGGACTACGGGCAGGGCCTGATCGTCACCGGTCGCGGACGCGGCCGCTACGTCTGCGCCGGCGACACCGCGCTCGATGGCCAGCGAGCCCTCCCCTACGGCCGTTCGATCAGCCGCGGTCCGTTCCGCTGCACGAGCCTGACCTCTGGGATGCGGTGCATCAACGTCCGCACCGGCCACGGCTTCGCGCTCTCTCGTCAGCGAGCCGTGCTGTTCTAGGCACGTTCCAGCACGACGCCCGCGACGAGCAGCAGGCTGAAGAGCAGATGCGCCTGGCCGGTGGCCGGGGTCAGCGGCAGGAGCGCCGGATCACCCGCGCGCCGAGCTGACCGCGCCAGCTGGGCACAGCGGAGCAGCGCCGGCGCGGCGAGCAGCGGCAGCAGGATCCAGGCGCCGAACACCCCGGCCACCCACAGCACGACCTGAGCCGCGAGCGCGGCGGCGAGCAGCCCCAGATACAGGGCGCGGGCCCGCTGAAAGCCGATGCGCACCGCGACCGTGCGCGCTCCGGCGGCGGTGTCGACGACGATGTCGGTGAGGTTGTTGGCGGCGAGCACCCCGGCGATCAGGAACCCCGGACCGAGCCCGACCCAGAAGCCCATCGCGCTGAACGCGCGGCCGGTCACCGCGGTGAACGTCCCGAGCGTGATCAGCGGCCCCATCAGCATCACGATCGCCACCTCGCCGAGACCGAGGTACTTGTAGGGCACCGGACCCGCCGTGTAGAGCAGGCCCCCGAGGATCCCGATCCATCCGATCACCAGCAGGGCCGGTCCCTGGACGGCGCAGATCCCGAACCCGAGCAGGGCCGCCGCGACGAAACAGGCGCCGTACAGCCGCCGGCCGGTGGCGATCGTCAGCCGGCCGGTGTTGAACAGACCGGAGTTGCGGTCCTTGTCCGGCGGGTCCGCGTCGCGGGCGGCGTCCTCGACGTCATTGCACACGTTGACCCCGGCGTGAAGCAGAAGCAGGGCGAGCAGGGCCACCGGCAGAAGCCACCAGACGGCCCGGCGATCGCCGATCGCGACCAACCCGCCGGCCGCGGCGGGGACCACCGACGTCGGCAGGCTCCAGGCGCGCACCGCCTGGACGAGCAGGCCGGCCCGCAGGGGCTCGGCCTTGACCCGCAGCTCGTCGGATGTCATCCGGGCCACGCTACTGCTCACCGGGCCGGCGGGTGCAGGACCTTGCCCGGCGAGTCCCGCCGCGTGACGGTTTCAGTCCGGCCCCGCAGCCCGCCGATAGCGCTCGCAGATGACCTGTGAGGTGAACGTCCTGGTCTCGACGAGCTCGAGCGCCACCGGGTCGCCGACCGCCGGCAGATGCGGCGTGCCGCCACCGACCACGAGCGGGCAGCGGAAGATGCGCAGTTCGTCGATCAGGCCAAGCTCGAAGGCCTGCGCGGCCAGGCCGGCCCCGCCGATCGAGACGTCCCGGTCGGTCGCCGCGATCATCGCCGAGACCTCCTCGGCCACGGACGCCTCGGCCAGCCGGGCGTTGCCCTGGACCTGGTCCAGGGTGCGGCTGAACACGACCTTGGGCAGCGCGCCCCAGACGGCGGCGAAAGCGGCCCCGCTCTCACTGTCGCGCAGGGACGGATCGGTGTCCCAGACGAGCATCGTCTCGTACAGGCGGCGACCGCACAGGTAGCCGCCCAGCTCGCTCACCTCCTCGGCGTGGAAGCGAAACAGCTCATCGTCGGGCGCGGTCCACGCGAACTCGCCCTTGCGGTCATTGATGAAGCCGTCCAGCGAGACGCTGATCGAGTAGATCAGCATGGCGTCAGCGGACGGGCCGCCTCAGGCGGGACACACCCATGGCCGGTGAAACGGCTCATCCCAGCAGGTTGACAGCACCGTCGAACTGCCACAAGGGATTGGCCACGTCCCCGCCCGCGGTGTGCAGGGGAAAGAAGCCGTTGACCTGCTGGGGTCCGTCTCCGTCGGCGCGGTAGCGGCCGTCCGGAGTGACGTCGAGCTGGTAGATGGCCGAGCCGATCGCCGTCGTACCCGGCAGGCGCCAGGAGACGACGCACCGCCAGTCGTTCCCTGCGCCGACGTTGGCCACGAGACCGCCGCCCTTCTCGCAGGTCGCGCTCGTCCTCAGCTCGGCCTCGGTGACGCGCGGGCGATGCAGCTCGCCGGTCTGCATCCGGTAGAGGTGGGCGAAGGCGGTCGCGACTGACCGGTCGAGCTTGGCCTTCGCGATCCCGGAGCCCGAGCCCGACGTCGTGACCGCGATCACGCCCGCGGCGAGCGCGAGAACCGCCGTCAGGGGCAGCACGGCTTGCGCGACGGCCCGACGGCCGGCGCCGTCGTAGGCCAGATCGGTGAAGTCGCGGCGCATGAAGAGCCGGTAGGCCAGGGCGCAGGCGGCGAGCGCCACGGCGAGGCTGACCAGCACCCCGACCAGCGGCGGCGCGGTCTGAACGGGGTCGGTGAACAGGCCGCGCCAGGCGATGAACCCGTAGCTCGGCAGCACCACCCTCACCACGACCGGCAGCGGGAGCAGCTGCGCGATCTGCAGGCTCAGGGCGAGCAGGGCGGGGATCGCGAGCCCCATCGGCGAGCGGCCGAACGCCAGCGAGCCCAGCAGCCCGATCGCGGCGAAGGCCAGGGTCGGCGCAAGCGCGATGAGCCACGCCAGCAGCACCGCCCGCGCCGCCGCGCCCGATCCGAGCAGGTGCCCGTCCAGCCCGACCAGGGGGTAATCGCCGACCGAGACCAGTCCTCCGAGGATGCTCGACGCGGCCAGGCCGGCGATCAGCAGCAGGACGAGAGTCAGGCTGGCCAGCGCCTTGGCGGCGAAGATCCGTCGCGGGGCCCGCACGGCGACGAGCAGATGGCGCCAGGTCCCCAACCGGTCCTCCTGGGCGAACACATCGCCGGCGACCAGTGACGCCAGCAGCGGCAGGACCCAGGTGCCGGAGAAGGTCAGGACCACAAGCGCACCGGCCCAGCCGGTCTGACCCATCCAGCGCCCGAAGACGGTGTCGGAGGGCAGCGAGCTCTGCCGGCTGATGACCGCCACCAGCAGGGCCGGGCCCAGCCAGCAGGCCAGAAGGGCCACGCGGATCGGCCAGCGCACCAGCAGCTTGACCAACTCGAACCGATAGCCGCGGCGGACGGGCGCCGGACCGGCGCCCGTCATGGGCACGCTGAGAGCGGCGCTGCTCACGGTTGCTCGTCCCGATTGGCGTCCGCCGCGGCGGTCAGGGCGAGGAAGGCGGCCTCCAGCGGCGGCATGACGGGGGCGAGCTCGCGCACCCACACCCCGGCGCCGATCAGGCCGGCGACGAGGGCATCGAGGGCGGGCACGGCGCCCCGCACGAGCAGCGCCCCCGGCGCCTGGCGCTGGTCGTGATCCTCGCCGGGGAGGATGCGCACCCCCGGCGTCTGCCCGGCGACGCGCCGGGCCGCGGCCGGATCCGAGGTTCGCAACCGGTAGTCGAGCGCGTCGGCGCCGGCGGCGAGCGCGGCGACCGGCCCGGAGAAGGCGACGCGCCCCCGGGCCAGCAGGGTGATGTCACTGCACAGCGCGGCGAGATCGTCCATCCGGTGGCTGGAGAGGACGATCGACGTGCCGCCGGCGGCCAGCTCGTTGAGCACGCGGTGGACGTGGCGGGTCCCGGCCGGATCCAGGCCGTTGGCCGGCTCATCCAGGACGAGCAGCCGCGGCGTGCTCAGCAGGGCGGCGCCGAGCCCGAGACGCTGGCGCATCCCGAGCGAGAAGCCGCGGACGCGGTCGTCGGCGACGTCGGTGAGCCCGACCCGGTCAAGCGCATCGTCGACGCCCTGAGCGTGATCCCCGCGCAGGCGGGCCAGCGCCGCGAGGTTCTGCCGCGCCGTCAGCGACGGGTACAGGCCGGGCCCGTCGACGAAGCCGGCCACCCCGGCGGGCAGCGCCAGCCTCCGGCGCACCGGGCAGCCCAGGATCTCCAGCTCGCCGGCATCGGCCTGGGCCAGTCCGAGGCACAGGGCCAGCAGCGTCGTCTTCCCCGCTCCGTTGGGTCCGACCAGGCCGTGGACCTGGCCCGGCGCAACGTCGAGGTCGACGCGGTCGAGCGCGATGACCTCGCCGAAGGACTTGACGATCCCGCGCGCCCGGATGGCCGGCGGGCGCGCCCGATCCTCGCCCGAGACCCGGGACGTCTCGCCGAGTCCGCGGCTCGACGGCCCGCCGGTGCTCCGGCGGGCCGTCAGGTCGGGCTGCGGCTCAGCGCCTGGGCGCAGAGGGGTCAGTTGCCCTCCGAGCTCGGGATGAAGCCGCCCGGGACCTTGGCGGGGCCGTAGATCCGTGCGTCGCCGGGGTAGGGGACCTTCCAGCCGTGCGCCCGGTACCACGTGTACCGGTTCATCTCCTCCGGGTTGGCGTAGTCGGGAACCGCGCCGTTGCCGGTGAGGTGCTGGCCGGCCAGCCACGCCTGCCAGGCGGCGGCGTTGGCGCGCTCGTTCGCGGGCACGGCGGTGCGTCGCGCCTGCACGCGGGCCAGGGCGGCCTGCGCCTTGCCGGTCGTGCCCAGGGTGTCCAGACCACAGGCCGGCGGGGTGGCGATGCCCTCGGTGAGCGGGATCTGGTTGGGCACCGCGGTGTACGGGCGGTAGTCGGGCCGGCGAGTGAACGCGCCGTACATTGGGGTCGCCGCGGCGAGCTTCTCGTTCAGCGGCTGGGCGCCGAGGATCTGCTCGATCGTGCGGACCATGTTGATCTGCGAGTAGTAGGTGCTGTCGACGGCGCCGTGCAGCGACCAGGGGCTGATGATCTGGACCGGGGCCCGGTGGCCGTCGACGTGATCGGCGCCGTCCTGGCTGTCGTCCTCGACCACGAAGATCGCCGAGTCCTTCCAGTACTTGCTGTGCGAGATCGTGTCGACGATCTGCCCGGTGGCGAGATCGTTGTCGGCCACTCCGGCCTCCGGGGTGATGGGCCCGCCGGTGTGATCGCTGGAGAGCCAGATCATGTTGAAGTTGGCGGGACCGTGGCGCTGGAAGTCCTGCTTGAAGATCTGGTAGCGGTAGATGTCGGGGATCGAGAGATCGAACGGCGGCGACTGCGGGTCGGCGATCGCGTTCAGCGACGGGATCACCGAGCCGTAGTCGCCCTTCAGGTCCGGTGTTGTCAGCTGGGCGGGGTCACCGCCGTTCTGCACGCTGCGGCTCGCGCAGTAGTACTGCTGCCAGGTCCCGGGCGGCCGGCCCTCCATGTACTCGAACTCGCCGTAGTTGCGGGCCGAGGCGCCGGCCGACTCGACCGCCGTCCACAGGAAGCCCGAGCGCTGGTGGCCGAGCACGTCCTCCTCGGTGTCGTAGCTGCGCTGGTACTCGCCCACCGATGACTCGCTGTATTCGGGGTTGTCACCCTGCATCAGCCAGTTATGGCCCTCGGCCGAGTTGGTGCCGACGTCGTAGGTGTTGTCGTAGAGGCCGAACTGCCGGGCCAGCGCGTGCTGGTTGGGCGTCGCCTTGGCGCCGAACTGGGTCAGCGTCGGGTCACCGTTGCCCTCGCCCATGTCACCGAGCACCTGGTCATAGGTGCGGTTCTCCTTGACGATCAAAAAGACATGCTTGATCGTCGACGGGGCGCCGATCCGCGTCGGCACCGGCACCGGCCGGACCCGGTGGCCCATCGCCTGCTCCACGTTGTTCCGGTCCCAGCCGTTCTGAGCGAAGACGACGTCCGTCTCGCGGGCGATCTCCCGGTCGCTCGGGAGGGTGAAGCGGGTCAGGGAGGCGGTCGTGCTGTGGGTGTCGTGGCCGCTCACCGGGACGGTCCCCGGCCCCTTGTAGGTGGTGATGGCCGGACCACGCGCGTCGATCCCGCGGGTGTTGGTGACCACGATCTGGCCCCCGGCGCTGGCCACGGCCGAGGGGTAGTAGTCGGTCGGGAGCAGTCCGATGTAGCTGACCGGATCCTTCGGTGTGCCGTCGTAGCGATATACGGCGACCGCGTTGGCCCGCCCGAGCGTCACGAGCAGGTGGCCGTCCGGGGTCACGTCGATCCCGTCGGGCTCATAGCCCACCGCGGACTCCGGCCACGGCTTGGTCTCGATCGTCTGCACGACCTGATCGCTCGTGGTGTCGATGACCGAGACGGTGTCGCTGTTGGTGTTGGCCACGAACAGCGCATGGCCGCTCTGATACATGGCCGTCGGATGCAGGCCGACGGGAATCGATCCCACCGCCGCGGTCGGGTTGGCGGTGTCGATGACGCTGACGGTTCCGGTCGTCGAGGTGCCGAGGTACCCATCGGCCGGCACCTGGCTGCCGTATGAGTCCAGGGTCGTGTCGCCGGGCTGCGCCTGGCGGCCACCCTCGTTGCTCACGTAGAGCTTGCCGCCGGCGAAGCTGAGCTCACGCGGAGCAATGCCGACATTCCAGGTGTGCTGCACCGCACCGGTGGTGGGGTCCATGGCCACGACGGAGTTCTGCCCGTTGAGCGCGGCGTACAGAGTGGACCCGTCCGGCGAGTACTTGATCTGGCCCACCAGCGCCGAGTCGGGCACCGGGCTCCGGGTGTTACCCGAAAGGTGGGTGCCCACCGTCGGGAGCGCAAAACGCGTCGGCGCGCCCAGCGTGCCGTCGGGGTTGACCGGGAAGCGGGACAGCCCGTTCTGCTCCGGAAGCCAGAGGAACTTGCCGTCGGGCGAGTACGTCGGGCCTTCCTGGCCGACGGTTGAGTCGCTCAGCGTCTGGTTGACCGCGGAGGCGCTGCCGGCCGTCCAGATCAGCTTGTAGCTCGTCAGGTCGAAGATCTGCAGGGCCACGCCCCGGTCGGCGCTGGTGGCCGCGAGGAACCGCCCGTCCGGGCTGACCGTCGAGCCCATGAACTTGCCCAACTGGGTGAGAACGCGGTCGCCGAGCGGATCGATGATCTGGTTGTCGGAGGCCTGGATCCCGTTGCGGTACTGGGTGCCGACCTGGTTGGTGTCTGACCCCGGGTCGGCCAGGGTCACGCCGGCACTGGCCAGGACGACCGCGGTCGCGGCCGCCGCGATGATGCGGTGACGGCGCCGGCGCACGGCGCCGTACCTCACGCCAACGGGCCGGCGCCGTCGTCGGACCTGCGCGTCGCCCTGCTCGCTGCCACTGCCACTCCTGGACCGGTTGAGCATCTGGCTCATCCCCTTTTGTGCGCTCGACATCTCCCGTCGAGAATCCAATCGCGGTCGCGGCGCCAGCTCGTGACCGGGGCGTTAACCCGTCGTGTCGATGTCGTGCTGCATGCCGGTGAGCCTGCGCCGGCTCGCGTCCGAGCGCGGGCCAGCGCGCCCGGTCACGTGCGCTCGAACTTCTCCCGGCGCACGGTGGGCTTGCGGCCCTTCAGGCGGGTGCCCCGCAGGCCCCGGATCACCTCATCGGCACGATCGAGCGGGACCTCGACGAGGCTGAAGCGATCCGCGATCTCGATCGAGCCGATCTCCCGGCCGGCCAGCTTGGTCTCGCCGGTGATCGCCCCCACGAGGTCCTGGGGCCGCACCTGGGCCGTCCGGCCCAGGCCCACGTAGATCCGCGTCGTCTCGCCTGCCCCGGTGCGCCGGGGCCGTCGCCCGGCGCTGCCCGGCTTGTCCCGCTGCAGGCTCAGCTGCGGGATCTCTGACTCGTTTTCGTCATCGCCCCCGGACGCGGTCGCGTCGTGGGCGAGCTTGATCGCGGCCAGCGCCACGTTGAGGGGGTCGAACTCGTCCGAGAGCGTGTCGAAGACGACGCGGAACGGCTCCAGATCATCCTCGAGCAGCGATTCGTGCAGCGCGGCGCGGGTGAGCTCGAGCCGCCGGGCGCGGAGATCAGCCACGGTCGGGACGGTCTCGATCTGGATCGGCTGCTTGGTGAGCCGTTCGATCGTCTTGAGCATCCGGTGCTCGCGCGGCTGGGCGAGGGTGATGGCGGCGCCCTCACGGCCGGCCCGGCCGACGCGGCCGATGCGGTGCACGTAGGACTCGGGCGCGGACGGGACGTCGAAGTTGACCACGTGGGTGAGGGTCTCGATGTCCAGGCCCCGGGCGGCGACGTCGGTGGCGATGAGCAGCTCGGTCGTCTCAGAGCGCAGGCGGCCGAGCACCTTGGTCCGCTGCTCCTGGCTGAGCCCGCCGTGCAGGGCCTCGGCCCGGTAGCCGCGGCCGTTGAGCGTCTCGGTGAGGTGGTCGACGTCCGCGCGGGTCCGGCAGAAGACCAGGGCCTGGCCCGGCTGCTCGACGTCGAGGATGCGCCCCAGCGCCGCGGACTTGTGGGCGCGGCTGACCACATACGCGGTCTGGCGGATCTTCGGCGTCTCGCCCGCCTCCGCCTGCCCGAGGCCGACGCTGATGGTCACCGGATCGGTCAGGTACCGCTTGACCAGGTGCCGGATGCGCGGCGGCATCGTCGCGCTGAACAGGACCGTCTGCCGGGTGGCCGGCGTCTGGTCGAGGATCGTCTCGATGTCCTCGGCAAAGCCCATATCGAGCATCTCGTCGGCCTCGTCGAGCACGACCACCTCGAGCTCTGAGAGATCGAGGGTCCGGCGCGAGAGATGATCGATCGCCCGCCCGGGCGTGGCGACGACGACGTCGACACCGCGCTCCAGCGACTTCATCTGGCGCACGATCGGGGCGCCGCCGTAGACGGGCAGGACGCGGGCGCTGAGATGGCGCCCGTACTTGTGGATCGCCTCCGAGACCTGGGTGGCCAGCTCGCGCGTGGGGACCAGGACCAGCGCGTGGGGCCGGCTGCCGCCGAGCGCGATGCGTTGCAGCAGCGGCAGCGCGAAGGCCGCAGTCTTGCCGGTGCCGGTCGCGGCCTGACCCAGCAGGTCGGCGCCCTGGATCAGCTGCGGGATCGTCTCGCTCTGAATCGCCGTCGGCTCCTCGTAGCCGAGATCGACCAGTGACTGCAGCAGTTCGGGGCGGAGGTCAAGATCGGAAAACGTCGTCATCCGCTCTCACGTTACGAGGCTGGGGCCAACCGAGGCGGGCGTTGCGTGAGGATGTGGTGATGCGCACCTGCGACGTGGTCATCATCGGCGCCGGCGCGGCGGGCCTGATGTGCGCCCGGACCGCCGCGGCCCGCGGCCGCCAGGTGCTGCTGATCGAGAGTGCCAACAAGCCGGGCAAGAAGATCCTCATGTCCGGGGGCGGGCGCTGCAACTTCACCAATCTGTACGCCGAGCCGGGCAACTTCTTCTCGGCGAACCCGCACTTCGTCAAATCGGCCCTGGCCCGCTACACGCCGTGGGACTTCGTCGCCATGGTCAGCGAGCACGGCGTGCCCTACCACGAGAAGAAGCTGGGGCAGCTGTTCTGTGACAACCGCTCGCGGGACATCCTCGACATGCTGCTGGCGGAGTGCCGGCAGGCCGGCGCGGAGCTTGAACTCCGCACCTCGGTGCAGCGGATCGAGCGCAGCCGGTCCGGCTACCGGCTGGATACCGATCTGGGGCCGGTGGCGTGCCGGTCGCTGGTGGTCGCGACCGGCGGCCTCTCGATTCCCACGCTGGGCGCCACCGGCTTCGGCTACGAGATCGCTCGCCAGTTCGGCCACGAGGTTCTGCCGACCCGCGCCGGCCTGGTCCCCTTCACGCTCACCGGCTCGCTGAAGGAACTGTGCGCCGAGCTCTCCGGTACCTCGGTGGCCTGCGTCGTCGGCGCCAACGGCCACAGCTTCCGCGAGAACATCCTCTTCACCCACCGCGGCCTGAGCGGCCCGGCGATCCTGCAGATCTCCTCGTTCTGGGCACCCGGCGAGGCCGTGGAGATCAACCTGCTGCCCGACCACGAGGTCCTGGCGTGGTTGCAGTCACAGCAGGCCGCGCGGCCCGACAGCGAGCTCAGGACGGTGCTGGGCGAGGTCTTCACCCGGAAGATGGCGAGCCTGCTGACCGAGCGCTGGTCCGCGTCACGGCCGATCAAGCAGCTCTCCCCGGGCGGCCTGCGCGAGATCGCCGGCCGGCTCGGCGCCTGGCGCGTCGTGCCCGCCGGCACCGAGGGCTACCGCACCGCCGAGGTCACGATCGGCGGTGTCGACACCCGCCAGGTCTCGTCGCAAACCATGGAATCGCTCCGCAGCCCGGGCCTGTACTTCATCGGGGAGGTGCTCGACGTCAACGGTCACCTGGGCGGCTTTAACTTCCAGTGGGCGTGGGCGTCGGGTCACGCGGCCGGAGAGTACGTCTGAGCCCCGGCCGGATCAACCAGCGGCTGACCCCCAGCGGCTGAGCCGGCCCGGCGACCGCCGATCGTCACGCCCTCTCCTCCGTCTCGGAGGCGAGCTCGCGGGAGTAGTACAGCTGGGGCTGGGATTGACCGGGATCGCGGTCGGCGTAGCCGTGACGTTCGTAGAACCGCCGCGCGCCGCCGTCCTCGCCGTCGACGTTGATCTCCATCAGGTCGGCGCCCCGGGCGCGACACGCGACTTCGGCTGCCTTCAGCAGCCTGGTGCCGATGCCCTGACCACGCTGGGCCGGCACCACGTAGAGCTCGTCGAGCAGCCCGACCGGGCCGTCGGACCAGACGTTGGAACGCAGCGTCAGGAGCTCCACCGCGACGGCCGGCTCGCCGGCCAGCAGCGCCAGCGGGTCCCGCGCGCCGAGCAAGTGGTCGAGCCGGGCGCTGAGGACGGCCACGCCGGACGAGGGGAGATTGAACTCGCGGTGAAACGGTTCACAGGCCGCCACCACGCGGGCGTCGCTCGCGGTGGCGCTCCGCGGCGGCTCCCGGCTCCCCACCGCGGTCACCGAACTCCCAGGGGGAGCTCGAGGGCCGTCCAGCCCTCGCGGCGTGACTCAAGGCGTCGCGGCAATGTGCCGACACGGGGAGAGCCGGAACCATGCGCCTGTCCACGTCCCACTCTCGCCTCCTCCCGGCCGCGTTTGCGCTGATGGCGATCGGGATCGCCCTGCACGCCGCGCACGCCGTGTTCGGACTCGGGGGTCATGCCGTCGATTCGCTCATCGAAAACTGGGTGTACACGGCGGTCGAGCTGATCGCGGTGGCGGTCTGCGCCGCGCGGGCCCTGAGCAAGCCCGCCGACCGGGCGGCGTGGACGCTGGTCAGCCTCGGGCTGCTGGCCTGGTCGGGCGGGGACCTGGTGTGGACCGTGTGGCTGAACAACCTGTCCGACCCGCCGTTCCCGTCGGTGGCGGATGCGCTCTACCTCGCCTGGTACCCCGCCGTGTACGTGGCGATGCTGCTGCTGATCCGATCGCGCCATCGCCAGGTCGGCGCCGCCCAGTGGCTGGACGGCGGAGTCGTCGGACTGACCGTCGCGGCGATCGGCGCGGCCCTCATCTTCCCGACCGTGCTCGGCGCCTCGAGCGGGCGCCTGGTCGAGGACGCTGTCAATCTCGCCTATCCGCTCGCTGACTTCGCGCTGCTGGTGTTCGTCGCGGTCGCGTTCGCGCTCTCGGGCTGGCGGCCGGGGCGCATGTGGCTGTGCCTCGGCGTGGGCATTTCGCTCTCCGCTGCCGCCGACATCGTCTTCGTCTACCAGGCGGCCAAGGGCACCTACGTCGCCGGAACCCTGCTCGACACGTTGTGGCCGGCTGCGATGAGCCTGTTCGCGGTCGCCGCGTGGCAACCGGTCAAGCGGCGCGCTGCGCTCAGCCTCGAGGCTCCCCAGACGATCATCCTGACTCTCGTCTGTGCCCTCGCGGCGTGGGGGCTGCTCATCTTCGCCGCGCTCTCGCATGTCGCTCCGGTGGCCGTCGGACTGGCCGGCGCGGCGCTGCTGCTCGCGACGGCGCGCGCCACGCTGACCTACCGGGAGAACGTGCGCGTCCTGCGGGACAGCGCTCATCACGCCGTGACCGATGCGCTGAGCGGACTCGGCAATCGTCGACGGCTGATGGATGACCTCGCGAGCGCCGTCACGGACGCCGGGCACGGCCATGCCTCCACTCTCGTGTTCTTCGATCTCAACGGCTTCAAGCGGTACAACGACAGCTTCGGTCACGCCGCCGGTGACTCCCTGCTCGCGCGGATGGGAGCCGCCCTGGGCACGGCGGTCAACGCGCACGGGGAGGCCTACCGGCTGGGGGGTGATGAGTTCTGCGTGCTCCTGCACGGACGAATCCCGCGCCATGACCGGCTGGTGGCCAGCGCCGCGGCGGCCCTGACCGAACGCGGCAGCGCCTTCACCGTCGGCGCCTCGTTCGGTCTGGCGACGATCCCCGACGATGCGGCGAGCGCCAGCGCCGCCCTGCAGCTCGCGGACCAGCGGATGTACTCCGACAAGGCGCGATCCAGCCGCGGTGGCCGCGCCAAGACGCGCGACGTGCTCATGCAGCTGCTCAACGAGCGGACCCCGGAGATCCACGATCACGTCAGTGGCGTCGGCCAGCTTGCTGCCGACCTGGCTCGCGAGTTCGGGCTTGACTCCGATCAGCGCGATGAAACCCTGCGCGCGGCCGAACTGCACGACATCGGCAAGCTGGCGATACCGGACGAGATCCTCGAGAAGCCCGGACCGCTCAACGAGTCCGAGTGGCAATTCATGCGCCAGCACCCGGTGGTCGGCGAGCGCATCCTCAACGCCGACCCCGCCCTGCGACCCGTCGCCCGCCTCGTGCGCGCCAGCCACGAGCGCTGGGACGGAACCGGCTATCCGGATGGTCTGGCCGGCGCCGCGATCCCCCTCGGGGCGCGCATCATCGCGGCCTGCGATGCGTATCAGGCCATGACCTCGGAGCGCTGCTACCAACGGGCCCGCAGCTCGGACGACGCCATCGCCGAGCTGCAGCGCAACGCCGGTAGCCAGTTCGATCCCGAGGTCATCCAGGCGTTCTGTCATCGCCTGAGCCTTGAGCCCGGCCGCCCGCTCGCGCCCTCTCCGAGCAACGACCCCGCTCGCGTCCTCTCCGGCTGACGACCTCCAGACCCCGGCTCCGCATGCGCCCGGGTATCGCGCGAAGCACGACCGTGGGGCAACGGCTGATCACCCGGGGCGGTCCGCGGAACCGCGTGCGCTGACGTCAGAGTCCTGGCCATCCCGTGCGGCGGTGAAGAAGGCGTCCAGGTGATTGACGAGCAGCATCCCGAGCGGGGGCAGATCGGTGCTGTGGACGAGCGCGACTCTGTACCGCGGGACGGGCCGGCCAAAGCCTGCGACCCCCACCGCGGGACCGTTGCCGGTCAGCCACGACGCAGGGACCGCGCTGCAGCCGAGCCCCTCGGCGGCGAGGCTGCGGATGGTCAGCGGATCGCTGGTCTCGAACAGCGGCAGCGGGCTGAAGCCCGCCTCCTGGCAGCTTCGGACGACGAGCTCACGGAGCGCCGTCCCCCTTTCGGGCAGGATCACCGGCACGCCGCGCAGCGTCTCGATCGTCACCTCGGCCGCGCCGGCGATGGGGTCCTCGGGCGCGCAGACGAGCCGCAGCGGCTCCTCTGAGATCACGCGGACGAGTGCGCCCGAGCCGAGGGGCGCCCCGCGGTCGTGGACACCGAGCACGGCGACGTCGATCATGCGCGCGGCGAGGAGCTCGGTCAGCTGGCCCTGCGAGCCGTGGCGCAACGAGAGCTGGACCTCAGGATGGGCTCTGTGGAACGCAACGAGCGCGGGTGGGACGGCCGCCGAGTCGTGGGGAGTCGCGCCGATTCGGGCGATGCCCCGGACCGCCGCGCGGTGACCGTCGATCGCGGCGCGCGCCTGCGACACGCGCCGCAGGATCGCGTCGGCGTGGTCATTGAACTCGACGCCGGCCGGCGTCAGCGCCGCCCCCTTCGGTGTCCTGGCCAGCAACGACAGCCCGAGCTCCCGTTCGAGCCGGGCGATCTGCTGCGACAGCGCTGATTGAGTGACGTGAACCTCGAGGGCGGCGCGACCGAAATGACCGTGGCGCGCGACGGCCGCGAAGTACTCAAGCTGGCGCAACTCCATGCCGCCCGCAATCTACCGTCGCGACGGCACGCGGCCCGTCTGCTCAGGCAGGCGCGCCGGTTCCCCCGGCCAGCGGCGCGAGGATCGCATCGAGCTCCTGCACGAGCCGGCGCTTGGGCCGGGAGCCGACCAGCCGCAACAGCTCCTGGCCACGGTCAAAGACGAGCAGCGTCGGCATCGAGAGCACGCCGTACTGCACGCCCGTCCGTTGATTGGCGTCGACGTCGAGCTTGACGACACGCACGTCGGGCCGCTCGACGGCGAGCTCGGCGAGAACCCGATCCATCACCCGGCACGGCGGGCACCACGCCGCCCAGAAATCGACCACCACCGGCCGGTCGGCCTCGAGCACCACCGCCGAGAAATTGTCGTCGGTGATCGTCATGACGGCATCAGACATAAGTGTTCCTCAGATCAGAGTTGATGAGCAAGCGCGATGGTGCGCCCTCGCGGCGATCCGATCAAACGGTTTTGCTAACGGCGGCGATTAGCGCAAACCACCGCGGGCCACGGGCCGACCCTCAGCTCTTTTTTGTGCGCTCCCCGAGGTCGAGGGCCGACCTCAGCTCCCGCCGGGACGCGATGTCCAGCTTCATGAACACGTTGCGCAGGTGGTACTCCACCGTCTTGGGCGTGACGAACAGCGCCTCGGCGATCTCCCGATTGGTCATTCCGTCAGCGGCCAGACGAGCGGTGCGGCGCTCGCTGGGGGTCAGGGCATCCTCGCCGCTGAACTGCGACCGCCGCGGCCTGGCCCCCAGGACCGCAAGCTCCTCGCGCGCGAGTGCCTCCAGCGGCACGGCGCCGAGCCGGTGCGCCAGCTCCAGACCGGGACGCAGCGCACCGACGGCGTCCGCGCGCTGCCCGGCACGGCGCAGAGTCATCCCCAGCGCCACGCGCGCACGGGCCTGCTCGAGCCGGGCCTGCCCGGCGTCGGCCACCTCCACGGCCTCCCGCAGCGTGGCCAGCGCGCCATCCCGCCCCTGATAGCGCGCCCGGGCCACCATCATCCGCGCCAGGATCCCGGGCAGCTCGGCCCGACGGGCGGCGGCCTCACCCTCGGCCAGGACCTGCCTCGCCGCCTCCGGTTCGCCCACCTGAGTGAGGGCATCGGCCAGCACGTCCCACAATGGCAGCAGCTGGGGCGGGTTGATACCCAGCGCCTGCGCCTCCGCCTGCGCGGCGCGGAGCTCGGCCACCGCATCGGCCGGCCGTTTCTGGGCCAGCCGCAGGCGGCCGCGAGCGTACCGAAGCGCTGCGCCCTCGGCCGAGCCGGCGAAGTCCTCGGGCGGGGCCGCGCTCAGCGCCGCCTCGGCTGCCTGGAGCTCGCCCCGCTCCAGCCGCGCCTCGGCGTGGACGTACTGCGCGGCACCCAGGAACATCGTCCAGCCGTCCCGGCGATGGATCTCCAACGTCTGTTCTATCTCCGCCAGCGCATCCACCAGCCGCCCCGAGAACAGCGCCGCCGAGGCACGGATGTAGGAGGCGGTGGCGAACGCCATCACCGAGCCCCGGCGCCGCGCATCCTCCAGCACCAGATCCACAACCCCGTCCGCCGCTCGCGAATCCCCGCCCCAATGCAGTGCCGCGGTGACGTGCATCCACGAGTACCCGTCGCACGTCTCGATCCGCAGCAGCTCTCCAGCCCCCCAAGCGAGTTCGACCAACGGGCGCACCTCCCGCAGCGGTGCTCCCTCGAGCAGGCGGAACGACGCCAGCTGTGCGAGCACGGCTCGCTCCGCCGGCGTGGGATCGGCCGGCGGAGCGAGCGCCAGAGCTGAGACCATCGCGACGGCCCGCGGGCGAAGGGAGGCAACGAACAGGCTGGCGGAGCAGAACCATGCCGAGGCCTCACGGCCCAGCTCGGAATCCTCGGGCGCTGCCTCGACGCCGACCAGAAACTCCCGGGCGGCCTCCTCATGGCGACCGGCGGCGTACAGCGCTCGCCCCAGCGCCAGCTGCACCGCATCCGTCCGGACGCCCTCCAGTCCCAGGGCCCGCGCCTGCGCCAGGTGCGCGCTGGCGACGCCCGGGTCCGTACCCATCTCAACCCGGGCCAGCTCCAGCAGCAACTCGGCGCGCACACCTCGCGGCACCGGCTCCTGCAGCGCGCGCCTCAGGTACGCGGTGGCGCTGGACGGGATCCCCGTTTCCCGCGCGTGCGCGGCCGCGGCGGCCAGGATCTCGACCTGCGCGAGATCGTCCCCCGGGGGTGCGTTCAGCAGGTACGGGGCGATCCGCTCGACGGGTGCATGGCGGCGCTGGAGCAGCTCCGCCGCCCGCAGGTTCCACGCCGCTCGCTCCCCGGCAGCCATGTCCGCGCTGATCGTCGTCCTGATCAGTGCGTGGGTGAAGGACGCGGGCTCCACCGACTCGAGGATCGCCGCGGCGACCAATGCGTCGGCGGCACGGAGCGCCGACTGCACCGGCAGCTCGGCCAGCTCGGCGGCGAGCGACAGCGACGTCCGGTCGCCCAGCACGGCCACGGCCCGGGCCAGGACGCGCGCCTCCGGATCCAGACGCCCCAAGCGCAGCAGCACGGCGCGGGCGATCGCCTGGGGCCCGACGTCGGCCAGCCGCCGCGCACCCTCCCCCGTGGCACTCACCCCCTCCCCCCTCAGGGCGCGCAGCGCCTCCTGGAGAAGGAACGGGCTGCCTCCACTGACCCGGGCGCAGGCATCGCAGAAGCTGTCCTGCGCACCGGGATCGAACTGGTCGCGAACGAGCGCCGCCACGCCCCCGGGGCTGAGCGGCGACAGCGGAAACTCCTCGATCCCGGGCGCGAAGACCAGCTCTGAGAGGGCAGGACGAGCGAGACTCTGCGCGGGCCGGGTGGCGGCGATCAGCGCCACCGGCAGCTCGTCGATCCGTCGCTGGAGGTACAGCAGGAAGGCCAGGGTGGGCTCGTCCAGCGCATGCAGGTCATCGACCAGCAGCGCCAGCGGACCCGCGGCAGACAGGTTGACCGTCAGCCAGAACAGTCCGTGGATCGCGGAGTTCACGGGACCGCCCTCGCCGTTGAGGAAGCGACCTTCGAACACCGGTCGAGCCAGCGCCGCGGAACCGACCAGTGGCGAACCGTGGTCCGGGGACATCGCGTCCACTGCGCGCTCCAGCAGCTGCAGCGCCCCGGCAAAGGGAAACGCGGTCTCGGTTTCGGCGCCCCTGGCCCTCAGCAGACGCAGGTCGCGTTCCTTGGCCAGGGCGACCGTCGCGTCCAGCACACGGGTCTTGCCGATCCCCGGTGGCCCGGAGATGATCAGGGCACAACCCCGGCCCTCACGAGAGCTTCTCAACGCCTCGTCGATGGCGCCAAGCGCCTCATCACGCTCCAGGAGGGGCCCGGGTTCGTCGGGTTGGCGGGAGGTGCGCATCCGTCGGGGTCTGCCCGGGGCGGGCGGGGCGGAAAACCAGAACGCGGGCGAAGCTGCACCCGACTCGAGCCGCGGGCTGAGCTGGGCCGTGGAGCCTGCCGCCACCGGCGCGACCGCCGGGCCGAGCCGGGTGGTGGAGCCGACCGCCCTCGGCGCGACCACCCGCCGGCGGCGTCAGAACACGCGGGCCGCCGAGCGAACCGTCCCCGGACGGCACGGGATCCAGCTCGCGGCTTGCTCGCAGACCCCGTCAGTTGACCGGGACCGGCGCGCCGCTGTACGGGCGAGCCCCAGGGATCC
>DASSZP010000102.1:0-8738 GCA_035713465.1 Solirubrobacteraceae bacterium
GTCACACCGTCCGGCGTTTCGCCGCGCAGGGAGCGATCTCGGCCTCCCGGGCGCGCACGGCGCTGGGTCATCTCGCCGAGCTTCCCATCATTCGCGTCGGTCACCTCGGCCTGCTCGAATCCGCCTGGGCGCTCCGCGCCAGGCTGAGCTTCTACCACGCGCTGTACGTCGCTCTGGCGCAGCGGCTCGGAACGTCGCTGCTGACCTGCGACGGCCGGCTCGCCGAGGCGCCGGGCCTCACCGCACCGGTCCAGCGGCTGTGATCAAACCGAGCCTGGCTAGAGGCCGAGGAAGGCGGCCGCGGCCGCCCCGTCGGCATGCAGGGCGTCGCGCACCGCCGGCGCCAACGGCGCATACGGATCCAGGCGCACCTCCCGGCCCTCAAAGCGCCATCCCGCCACCGCGCGCCCCTGCACCAGCGCGAAGCCGCGCAACACGCCCCCGCTGATCACTCGCCCCGCGACCGGGCCGAGCACCAGCTCGCGGGAGTCCCAGCCCAGCAGCAGCTCCTCAAACGGCCCGAGCAGCCGCGGAGGGGGGAGAGGGGCGGGGCGGCGGCGCTGCCCGCGCAGCTCGAGCCGGCCGTCGGCACGCTCGTGCAGCTCGTCGGCGATCGCGCGCAGCCCGGCGCGCGCGGCGCCCAGGCTGATCCCCGCCCAGCGGGCCAGATCGCGGTCCTCGGCCGGAGCATGGGCGATCAGATGGCGCCGGGCCAGGTCGGCCAAGGCCGCATCGCGGTCCAGCGCGGTCAGCGCCGCAGGCATCTCGGGCATCCAGTCGGCGAGCAGCACGTAGGCCTGGTGCGCCCCCTGCATCGGGCCGCGGACGATCAGCCCGTCCAGGGCGGCGCGGAACATGATGTGGACAAAGGCCTGCCCGTCGACCGGGACACGCGCGGCGCGCAGCCGCTCCACCAGGGGGGATCGGGTCAGCGGCCCGTCCTGCGCCAGCGCCGCCCGCACCGCGGCCAGCCCGCGCTCCAGCGCCGCCTCGCTCACCCCGGTCTGGCGCAGCCGGGTGGTGTTGGCGGTCCGCAGCGCCGGCGTGGTCAGCGCCTGCAGCAGCGGGTAGTCCTCGCGCCGCAGCAGGTGAAGCGTCCCGCGGTTGACCCAGGTGACGAGCAGCGAGCGCTCCTGCGTCAGCGCCCGGTCCACGTCGGCCGCGCTCAGCCCGCGGGTCCGGGCGCGTACGGCCAGCCGCGCCGCGCGGGGATCCTGGGCCTGGACGGCGAGCAGCCGCGCGCAGACCGCCTCAGCCGACCGGGCCGGGCGCCCGGCCAGCAGCTGTGCGGTGAGCCGGCGCGCGAGCAGCGGACAGGCGGGCGGGGCGATCCCGGATGTGCCGTCCGCCGGGCCGCGCGCCACGTCTACGCGCGGGCGGCGGCGAGCTGGCCGCAGGCCGCGTCGATGTCGCGCCCCCGCGTCAGGCGCACCGTCGCGCCGACGCCGTGGGCCTCCAGCTCGGCGCGGAAGGCCTCGATCGCCCGCGGGCTCGAACCGTCGTAGGCGCCGGTCGGGTTATACGGGATCAGGTTGACCTTGAACACGCGCCGGTCCAGCACGTCGGCGAGCTGGCGGGCCTGGGCGACCGTGTCGTTGACCCCGGCGAGCATCACGTACTCGATGAACACCCGCCGCCGCTTGGCCGCGTAGAAGCGCTCGCAGGCGGCGATCACGTCGGCGAGCGGATAGCGGTCGTTGACCGGCATGATCTGCGAGCGCAGCGCCTCGTCGGCGGCGTGCAGGGAGAGGGCCAGGCGGATCGGCAGCGGCTGCTCGGTCAGGCGCTCGATGCCGGGGATCCAGCCCACGGTGGAGATCGCCGTGCGGCGGTGCGTGATCCCGACGTCGGGCAGCCGGGCGCAGGCCTCGAGCACCGCGTCGAGGTTCATCATCGGCTCGCCCATGCCCATGAACACGGCGTGGTCGACCGCCTCCGTGCGCCGGAAGTGAAGCGCCTGGTCCAGGATCTCCGAGGCGGTCAGGTTGCGCCCGAACTTCATCCGTCCGGTCGCGCAGAACGTGCAGGTCAGCGGGCACCCGGACTGCGAGGAGAGGCACACCGAGCGCCGGCCGTCGCGGTAGCGCATGAGCACGGCCTCCAGCGGCCGGCCGTCGGCGGTGTCCAGCAGCGCCTTGACCGTCCCGTCGCTGGCGGCGTGCGCCTCATGGCGCACGGTCAGGCTCGAGAACGGCACGCGCTCCTCGAGCGCCGCCCGCAGGTCGAGGGGGAGATCAGTCATCTCGGCGTAGGCGCTCGCGCCCTGGGCGGCCCAGTGCCAGACCTGCCGCGCGCGGTAGGGGGGATGGCCGAGCTGCACCAGGGTCGACTCGAGAAGCACGAGATCCATGCCTCTATGGTGGCAGCGACCGTGCGCCTTGCGAAGTTTCTCGCCGCCGCGGGCGTCGCCAGCCGGCGCGCCGCGGAGGAAATCATCCGGGCCGGCCGGGTCACGGTCGCCGGCGCGGAGGTGCGCGATCCCGCCCGTGACGTGACCGAGGCCGACGACGTGCGGGTCGACGGGGCGATCGTCGCCCCGGAGGCCGAGCGGGTCGTCTACGCGGTCAACAAGCCGGCCGGGGTTGTCTCCACCGCGTCGGATCCGCAGGGCCGCCCGACGGTCATCTCGCTCGTCTCATCGCCGCTGCGCCTGTACCCGGTCGGGCGCCTGGATCTCGACACGACCGGCCTGATCCTGCTCACCAACGACGGCGCGCTGGCGCACCGGCTGCTTCACCCCAGCTTCGAGATCCCCCGCACATACCGGGTTCGCGTGGCCAACCCGCCGGTCACCCAGGCCTCGGTGATGGCGCTGCGGCGCGGGGTGACGCTCGACGACGGCCCGACTGCCCCCGCCCGGGTGCGGCGCCTGGCTCCCGACCGCCTGGAGATCACCCTGCACGAGGGGCGCAAGCGGCAGGTCAAGCGGATGTGTGAGCACGTCGGTCATCGCGTGCGCGCGCTTGAACGGGTCGCCTTCGGTCCGCTCGCGCTCGGCGATCTGGCCCCGGGGCGCCACCGGCGACTCACCGAGGCCGAGATCGCCGCCCTGGCCGGTGACCGCTCCTAACGCGATCCCAACCTCGCCCGAGGCCGATCCAAGGCGCCGGTCGGCACTATTCACCGGTTGATGCTGCACGAACCGCGTTCAAGTGAGGCCGCCCCGGTGATGTTCAGCTCCGCCTCGGCGCCCGTGCCCACCGCCGGCACGGCTCCCGCGGGGGGCGGCTTGGGCTCGGGTGGGCTGCGCTGGCCGGCGCTGCCGCGCCCGCGGATCCGCGTCGGCGCCCGCGCCGCGCGGGCCTCGATCGCGGTCATCGGTCTGGCCACGGTGGCGGTCGTCCTGGTCGCCACCTCCGGCCCCTCGGTGCTGGTCCCGCGCAGCACGATCACCTTCCCGGCGTGGATGGCGGGTCCGCTGAACGGTCTCATCCCGCTGGTCAGCCACAACCCCCAGACGATCGGGATCGGCTACACGGTCGTGCTCGTGGCGATGTTCGGCGCCTACCTGGTCCTGCTCGGCTCCGCGCAGGCGGTGTCGCTGCGGCTCGTGCTGGCCGCGGTCGGCGCCCTGGAGCTGATTCTGCTGCTCGGGCCGCCGCTGCAGCTCAACGACGTGTTCAACTACCTCGGCTACGCCCGCCTGGGCGCGTTGCACGATCTGAACCCCTACACGCACGTGATCAGGCAGGAGTTCTTTGATCCCGTCTACCGGTTCTCGAGCTGGCACAACCTGCGCAGCCCGTACGGGTCCCTGTTCAGCGCGATCACCTACCCGCTCGCCTACCTGCCGCTGCCCGTCGCCTACTGGCTGCTGAAGCTGATCACGGTCGCGATGAGCGGCGTCTTCCTCGCGCTGGTGTGGCGCTGCGCCGGCCAGCTCGGCCGCGACCCGCGCTTCGCGCTCGTGTTCGTGGCCTTTAACCCGATCTTTTTGCTCTACGCGGTCGGCGGCTTTCACAACGACTTCTTCATGCTCGTCCCGTCGATGGGCGCGATCAGCCTGATGCTGGACGGTCGCGACCGCTCGGCCGGGGCGGCGATCGTGCTCGCCATCGCGGTCAAGTTCACCGCCGTGCTGCTGCTGCCCTTCCTGCTCGTCGCGGCGGCCACCCGCCCGCGCCAGCGCCGGATCCTGTCCGGGGCGGCGCTGTGCGCGGTGCCGATGATCGCGCTCAGCCTGGCCATGTTCGGGCTCTCGCTGCCCAACCTCGTCGATCAGAGCGCGCTGCTGACCGACTTCAGCATCCCCAACCTGGTCGGTGACCTCATCGGGGCCGGGGGAGGGGCGCCGTGGCTGCTGAAGGTCGCCGACGTGGCCGTCGTGGCGGTGGTCATCTTCCAGCTGCAGCGCCGGCGCGAATGGATGGCCGGCGCCGCCTGGTCGACCTTCGCGCTGCTGGCCAGCCTCGCCTGGCTGGTCCCGTGGTACGTGATCTGGCTGCTGCCGCTGGCCGTCCTGGCCGGGTCGGTGCCGCTGCGCCGGGTCGCGATCGGCGCCACCGCGTTTCTCATCTTCGCCTTCATGCCCGGGACCGGCCTGTACTTCTCCGCCCACGGCGTCAACCTGCTCTCGGGTCAGGCGGGGCAGGCGTCACGGACCCACCAGCACAAGCTCTCGCAGTAGGCGAGCGCTCCCCCGATCCCGAGACACTAAGGTCCGCGCGTGCGCATCGAATCACCCTTGCTGGCTGCGGTTCCCGAGACCGCCGGGACGACCGCCCCCGAGCTGACCGCCGGGCTGCGCCGGCGGCGTCCGGACCGCGTGGAGCTGCTCGTGCTCGCGGCGCTGGCGCTGTTCTCGCTGTGGACGGTCGCGCTCGACGTTCACGACGCGATCACCCGCGGCATCGTCTGGACCGGCACCGACGGGTTCTTCATCGTCGATCAGATGCAGTACCTGTCCTGGATCCAGTCGGCCGCGCACCACCTGCTGGTCGCCAACCTGTTCGTGCTGCGCGACACCCCCTCGGACTACTTCCAGCCCGCCGTGCTGCTCTCCGGGATCGTCACCGCGGCCGGGGTCGCTCCGTGGCTGGCGCTGCTGCTGTGGAAGCCCGTCGCGGTGCTGGCCACGTTCATGGCCATGCGCGCGCTCGCCTACCGGCTGCTGCCGGGGACCGGTCAGCGGCGGGCGGCGATCCTGCTCGGCCTCTTCTTCGCCTCCTTCAGCTCGGTCTACGGCCAGCTCGGGGTGGTCGGCGACATGATGCCCGGCTGGCTGAGCTGGGGATACCCGTTCGGCCTGATCGCCGTCGCGCTGATCGTGTTCGGTTTCCTGGGCTATGACCGGGCGCGGGCCGAGAGCCGCGTCGTCTGGGCGCCGGGGCTGCTGGCCGGCCTGTCGGCCTCGCTTCACCCCTGGCAGGGCGAGACGTTCATCCTGCTCATCGTCATGGCCGAGGCGGTGCGCTGGCGTGAGCATCGTCGCCTGCGCGACCTGCGGCTGCCCGTGCTCAGCGTCGTGCTGTGCGGCATCCCGCTGGCCTACTACCTCGCGCTGGGTCATCTCGACCTGTCCTGGGGGCTGGCCCGCCAGGCCAGCAAGCACAGCTTCCCGCTGACCGCGATCGCGATCGGGATCGCCCCGCTGGCCCTCGTCGCCGCGCTGGCCTACCGCGAGCGGCCCAAGAGCTTTCTGGAGCTGATCCTGCGCCTGTGGCCGCTGGCCGCGCTGCTCATCTGGGTGCTGTCGGCCACCGCCCTGAGCGCCACCCCGCTGCACGCCTTCAACGGCATCACCTTCCCGCTCGGCGTCCTCGCCGTCCTCGGGGTCAGCCGCATCCGGCGGCGGATCCCGGCGGCCAGATTCGTCACCGTGCTCGCGCTCGCCGCGGCCACGATCCCCGCCAACGCGTACCTGCTCTCGATCGCGCACCAGTACACCGCCCCGGCCCAGGGCAACGCGAACTTCATCACCCGGGACGAGCGCGCGGCGATCGACTACCTGCGCCGCGACCCCGACGACGGTGGGGTGCTGACCCAGTTCTACCTCGGTGAGGCGATCCCCGGGCGGACGGGCCGCAAGACGCTGGTCGGCGACTGCCTGTGGTCACAGCCGCGCTGCATGCCGCGCTCGCTCACCGCCGACGCGCTGTTCACCGGCGCGATGACCCAGGCCCAGGCCCGCCGCTTCGTGACCGCCAGCGGGGCCCGCTTTTTGCTGGCCAGCTGCAACGCGACCGCGGACCTGCGGCCGCTGCTGGGCCCGCTGATCATCGCCGTGCATCACTTCGGCTGCGCGACCGTCTACGACATCGGCCCGGCGGCGAAGGCGACCGGCCCTCTGGCAGAATTGAGTCGCGATGCGGCTGTTCGCGCTGCGCGGCGCCAATAGCGTCACGGCCAACGAGGCCGACGCGATCCTCGACGCGACCGATCGGCTCATCCGTGAGCTGATGCAGCGCAACGCGCTCGCGGCCCCGGAGATGGTCAGCTGCATCTTCACCCTCACCGAGGATCTCGACGCCGAGTTCCCCGCCGTCGCCGCGCGGCGCCTGGGCCTTGACCGCGTGCCGCTGCTGTGCGCGCGCGAGGTGCCCGTGCCCGGTGCGCTGCCGCGGGTCATCCGGGTCCTGATGCACTACTACGCCGAGCCCGATCACGAGCCGCGCCACGTCTACCTGGGCGAGGCCCGGGCGCTGCGGGCCGACCTCGAGTCGGCACAATAGGCCGATGCCGATCGAGTTCGGGCAGCGGATCCGGCGGATCCCCTCCTACCCGCTCGCCGCCGGGTACGACCTCGGCGCCGACGTGGCCATGCTGGCCTCCAACGAGTCCTGGGTGGCGCCCAGCCCGGCCGTGATCAGCGCCGCCCAGCAGGCGCTGTCGGGCGCGCACCGCTACCCGGACCCGTCCTACGCCGCCCTGCGCGGCGCGCTGTCTGACCGCTACGGGGTCCCCAAGCCGCGGATCGCGCTGGGCAACGGCTCCTGCGACCTGCTGCTCGCCGCCGGTGAGGCGCTGCTGGACCCGGGGGCCGAGCTCGTGCACGCCTGGCCGGCCTTCAGCGTCTACCCGCATCTCGCCGCCGCCTCGGGGGCGACGGCGATCCGCGTCGCGCTCGACGACGAGGACCGCCACGACCTCGACGCGATCGCCGACGAGATCACCGTGGCGACCCGGCTGGTGCTCATCTGCAACCCCAACAACCCGACCTCGACGGCGCTGCCGCTGGCGGCGATCGAGGCCTTCCTGGACCGGGTCCCGCGGCACGTGTGCGTGATCCTGGACGAGGCCTACTGCGAGTACGCGCTCATCCTCGGGGACCCGTTCGCCTCCGTCGAGCTTTTGCGGCGCTGGCCCAACCTGGTCATCCTGCGCACCTTCTCCAAGGTCTACGGGCTCGCCGGCCTGCGCGTCGGCTACGCGCTGTGCGGCTCAGAGGAGTTCCGCGCCGCCGTTGACCAGGTCCGCCAGCCCTTCTATCTCAACGCGGCCGCGCAGGCCGCCGCGGTCGAGGCGCTGCGCCACACCGACGAGGTCGAGCGCCGGGTCTCGCGGACGGTGGCCAGCCGCCTTGAGCTGACCGACGGGCTGCGCGGCCTGGGGCTCTGGACCGCCGATTCGGACGCCAACTTCGTCTGGACGCACCTGCCGCCCGACAGCGACGAGGCCGAGATCGTCAGCGGGCTGGCCGCCCGCGGGGTGATGGTGCGCGCCGGCGCCGCGCTGGGCCGGGAACGGGCGCTGCGCGTCACGGTCGGCTCCGACGCGGAGAACGAGCGCTTCCTGCGCGCGCTCGGCGAGCTGATCGCCTGACGCGGCGCCACCCGGGGGCCCGGGCGGATGGCGCCCAGGCTTGCCAGCCGCCCGCGGGAGCTGGTACAACCTCATCGCAGCGCATGTCCGACCACGCCCGCATCGCCACCTGCAGTCCCGGCGCCGCCTTCGGCTGGTCCTTCTACGCGCGCTTCTACGCCTGGCGATTTAGCTAGGCGCTCGGCCACACCTTCCCTGCCCCCGCCGCGGTCGCGGGACGGCTCGAGAGGTCGGGCGCCTGAGATCCCCCGGAGCCGGTCACGGCTCCGGGACCGTCCGCAGATCGCGTTCTCGTACATTCTTGAGAGTAGGAAAGGCCCACCCGAGATGACCACCACCATCACCAGATCCCCGGCTGCGCCGCCGTCGCACCCGCGGCCCGTGCCGGCCCCGTCCCGCGCGGCGGCGCCGCTGACCGTGGCCGGCTGCCCCGTCGGGGCCGGGCACTTCGCCCTGATCGCCGGGCCGTGCACGGTCGAGTCGCGCGAGCAGACGCTGGCCGCTGCCCAGGCCGTCGCCGCCGGGGGCGCGACGATGCTGCGCGGCGGCGCCTACAAGCCCCGCACCTCGCCGTATGCCTTCCAGGGGCTGGGCGAACGCGGCCTGCGCATCCTCAGCGAGGTCCGCGAGGAGATCGGGCTGCCGGTCGTCACCGAGATCGTCGATGCGCACGACATCGACGTGGTCGCCGCCCACGCCGACATGCTCCAGATCGGCACCCGCAACATGCAGAACTTCGGCCTGCTGCAGGCGGTCGGCAGCGTCGGTAAGCCGGTGCTGCTCAAGCGCGGATTGACCGCCACCTACGAGGAGTGGCTGATGGCGGCCGAGTACATCGCGCAGCGGGGCAACCTGGACATCGTCTTGTGTGAACGGGGCATCCGCACGTTCGAGACCGGCACCCGCAACACGCTGGACGTCGGCGCGGTCCCGATGATGCAGGCGCTGTCTCACCTGCCGGTCCTGGTCGACCCGTC
>DASSZP010000103.1:0-253629 GCA_035713465.1 Solirubrobacteraceae bacterium
GCAATCGCCGCCCAGGTCCGCTCCGAGGTCGCGGACGAGATCGCCGCCTGGACCGGGAAGGGCGGCGTGACCCCGGGTCTGGCCACGGTGCTGGTCGGCGACGATCCCGCCTCGGCCGTCTACGTGGCCAACAAGCAGCGAGCCTGCGCGGAGGTCGGGATCACCGGCTTCTCCCATGACCTGCCCGCCGCGACGACCCAGGACGAGGTGCAGGATCTGCTCGCGGCGCTCAACGCCGACCCCCGGGTCAGCGGGATCCTGCTCCAGCTGCCGACCCCGGCGCACATCGACGGCTCGCACCTGACGACGCTGATCGACGCGGCCAAGGACGTCGACGGCCTGACCCCGGTCTCGGCCGGGCTGCTGGCCAAGGGCCTTGACGGCTTGCGCCCGTGCACGCCGGCCGGGGTGATCGAGCTGCTCAAGCGCCACGAGGTGCCTCTCGAGGGGGCCGAGGCGGTGGTGCTCGGCCGCTCCGATCTCGTCGGCAAGCCGGTGGCCGCGCTGCTGCTGGCCGAGAACGCGACCGTCACCACCTGTCACTCGCGCACCCGGGACCTGCCCGCCGTGTGCCGCCGCGCCGACGTGCTGATCGCCGCCGTCGGCCGTCCCGAGATGGTCACCGGGGACTGGGTCAAGCCCGGGGCGGCGGTGATCGACGTCGGCATCAACCGCACCGAGTCCGGGCTGGTCGGCGACGTCGACTACGCCTCGGTGGTCGAGGTGGCGGGGCTGATCACGCCGGTGCCCGGCGGCGTGGGCCCGATGACGATCGCCATGCTGCTGCGCAACACGCTGCTCGCCGCGCGCGCCCAGGCCGTCTAACGCGCCTGGGCCGCGTGCGCCGCGCCCCGGGCGCCTGCGCCGCGCCCAGGCCGCCTGCGCCGCGCCCTCACCCCTGGGCGTGGGCCAGGAAGGCCGCGACCAGCGGCGACTCCTCGGCCGCGCGGGTGATCGCGACCAGCTCGGTGTCCGGCGCGCCGGACAGCGGCCGGTAGGCGACGCCGTCCAGCGCGAGGTGCTGGACCGAGGCGGGCACGGGCGAGACCCCGACGCCGGCGGCGACCAGGCCGACGATGGTCAGCATCTCCGGGGCGTACTGGGCCACCACCGGCGGCTCGCCGCCCTCGGCCAGACGGCTCATCAGCAGGTCGTGAAAGCCCGGGGCCTGCGCGCGGGGGAAGAGCACGAGCGGCTCGCCCCCCAGCCGGCGCAGGGGGATCCGGCGCATCGCGGCCAGCCGGTGGCCGTCCGGCAGGGCGAGCACCGTGTGCTCGCGCAGCACCGCATGGACGCGGACCCGGTCGCCCGCCTCGATCGGCGGCCGCACGAGACCGACGTCGATCGCGCCCGTCTCCAGCGTGCGCAGCTGCTCGGCCGTCGAGCGCTCACGCAGCTCGACCTCGACCCCGGGCCGTTCGCGGCGGAAGCGCTGCACCGCCGCCGGGAGGGTCGAGAACAGCGCCGAGCCGACGAACCCGACCCGCAGCCGTCCCTCGGCGCCCTGGCCCAGCCGCTGGGCGGTGGCCACCGCGGTGTCGAGCTCGGCGATCAGCCGATGGGCGTCGCGCAGGAACGCCGCGCCGGCCGCGGTCAGCTCGACCCGGCGCCGGGTCCGGCGCAGCAGCGTCACGCCGAGCTCTGACTCCAGCCGGGCGATCTGCTGGCTCAGGGGAGGCTGGGAGATGTGCAGCCGCGCCGCCGCCCGGCGGAAGTGCAGCTCCTCGGCGACGGCGACGAAGTAGCGCAGCTGACGCAGTTCCACTCATACCTCTCTGATTCGCGGGGCGTATCAATGATCGCAGACTTCATATTGGACACAATCACCAGGGCGTCATACGGTCGCCGGGTGTCCTACGTGCTCGTCTGTCCCAACTGCGGCCCGCGCGAGGTCACCGACTTCGCCTTCGGTGGCGAGATCGCCTCACGCCCGAACGGCCGTCCGAGCTTCCGCGAGCTCAATGCCTACAACTACTTCCGCCGCAACGTGGCCGGGGTGCAGCGCGAGTGGTGGTATCACCGCTCCGGCTGCCGCAGCTGGTTCCTGGCCGAGCGCGACACCCGTGACAACGACGTGAAGTGGACGGCGCTGCCCGGCTCGGCGCCGGACCCGGCCGGGCAGACCGCCCGGCTCGCCGCCGACGCCGGAGGGGATCTGCTGTGAGCCGCCTGCAGCCGGCGCCGGGGGAGCGGATCGACCGCACCCGCCCCGTGCGCTTCACGTTCGACGGCAAGACCGTCGAGGCCTACGAGGGGGACACGATCGGCTCGGCGCTGTACGCCGCCGGACGCCGGACCTTCTCTCGCAGCTTCAAGTACCACCGCCGCCGCGGCCTGATGTGCTGCGCCGGCCAGTGCCCGAACTGCATCGTCGCCGTCGACGGGGCGCCCGGGGCCCGGGCCTGCGTCGAGCCCGTCCGCGAGGGGATCCGCGTCGAGCACGTCAACGCGCTGCCCTCGCTCGAGTTCGACGCGATGCGGGCCGCCGACCTGGTCGGCGGCCCGTTCACCCCGCCTGGCTTCTACTACAAGACCTTCATCCGCCCGCGCCGGTTCTGGCCGCTGTACGAGAAGATCCTGCGCAACGCGGCCGGCCTGGGCAAGCTGCGCCATGACCAGCCCGAGCGCGAGTGGCGCACCGAATACCGCCGGCGCCACGCCGACGTGCTCGTCATCGGCGGCGGTCCGGCCGGACTCAACGCGGCTCTGGAGGCAGCCCGGCTCGGGGCCGACGTCGTGCTCGCCGACGAGGGCGCGGCGCCCGGCGGGCACCGGCTGCTCGACGCCGACGCGGCCCGGGTCGCCGAGCTGGCCGCCCGCGCGGCCGAGGCCGGGGTGGAGATTCTGGCCGGCGCCGCGGCCCTGGGCAGCTTCGACGGGCTGGTGCCGGTCTGGCAGGGGGACATCCTGCACCAGGTCCGGGCCGCCCAGCTCATCTTCGCCACCGGCACGATCGAGCAGCCGCTCGTGTTCGCCGGCAACGACCTGCCGGGGGTGATGCTCGCCTCCGGGGCCCGGCGGCTGGCCAGCCTCTACGCCGTCGCTCCGGGCCGGCGCGCGGTGGTGGCCACCACGTCGGACCGCGGCCTGCGCGCGGCCCGGGCGCTGCGCGAACGCGGCGTGCAGATCGTCGCCGTCGCCGATCTGCGCCGGGCGCCGAGCGCGCTGGCCCGCGAGCTCGGAGCGGACGGGATCCCCGTCCTGCTCGGGCATACGGTGCTCGAGGCCACGGGCCGCAAGGCGCTGTCCGAGGTCGTGCTCGGCACGCTGGACGGCGAGCAGGGCCCGAGCTTCGCCTGTGATCTGCTCGCCGTCTCGGGCGGCGCGATGCCGGCGACCTCGCTGCTGCTCCAGGCCGGGGCGACGACCGCGTATGACCCGACCCGCGGGCACTTCGCCCTCGATCAGCTCCCCGACGGCGTGCACGCCGCGGGCGAGGTGTGTGGCCTGGACGGCGAGGAGCTGATCGCCGCCTCGGGACGGCGCGCCGGTCTGCGCGCCGCGCGCGCGCTTGGGCTCACCGACGGCGACGCGGCGGATCTGGAGGCCGAGCTCGGCGCCCGGCTCGACGGTGCTTCCGCAGCCGACCCCGCGGTGGCGGTGGCCCCGCCGGTCAGCGGCGCCGGGCGCGGCAAGTGCTTTGCCTGCATCTGCGAGGACGTGACCAGCAAGGACATCGACTACGCGATCGACGAGGGCTATGACTCGATCGAGCTGGCCAAGCGCTACACGACGGTCACCATGGGACCCTGCCAGGGCCGAATGTGCCAGCTGCCCTCGGTGCGGCTGATGGCCCAGCAGACCGGGCAGGACCTGGGCAGCGTGGGCACCACGACGGCGCGCCCGCCGTGGGTCTCGGTGCCGATGGGGGTGCTCGGCGGCCGTCCGGTCGAGCCGGCCAAGCGCTCCTCGCTCCAGGCCCGCCACGAGGCGCTCGGCGCCAGCGTCCGCTGGGCCGGCGACTGGCTGCGCGCCTATGACTACGGGGATCCCGAGGGCGAGGCGCTGAACGTCAACCGGGCCGCCGGCCTGATCGACGTCTCGACGCTGGGCAAGCTGATCGTCCGCGGCCCCGACGCCGGCCAGTTCCTGGACCGCCTGTACCCGAACCGCTTCTCCAACCTGGCCCCGGGCCGCATCCGCTACGGCGTGATCAGCTCCGACGCCGGGCGGATCGTTGACGACGGCACGATCTGCCGCATCGACGACGAGACGTTCTACGTGACCACGACCTCCAGCGGCGCGGGCGCCGTCGAGGAGTGGTTCTCCTGGTGGCTGGCCGACTGGGGCGACCGGGTGCGCCTGACCGACGTGACCCAGGGCATGGGCGCGGTCAACCTCGCCGGTCCGCGGGCGCGCGAGATCCTCGCCGCGGTGTGCGACCTGGATGTGAGCAACGAGGCCTTCCCGTATCTGGACGGCCAGCAGGGCCGCATCGGTGGGGTCGGCTGCCTGATCCTGCGCATCGGCTTCGTGGGCGAGGTCGGGTACGAGATCCACTACCCGGCGGCCTACGGCGAACACATCTGGGACACCCTGATGACGGCCGGCGAGCCGCACGGCCTGCGGCCGTTCGGCCTCGAGCCCCAGCGGATCCTGCGCCTGCAGAAGATGCACGTGATCATCGGCCAGGACACCGACTCGGAATCGACGCCCTACGGAGCGGCGATGCCGTGGATCGTCAAGCTCGACAAGGAGCAGGACTTCATCGGCCGCTGGGCGCTGGAGCACCTGGCCGAGCAGACGCCCGCCACCGCGCTGGTCGGTTTCACGCTGTCCGACGGCGAGGTCCCCACCGAGGGCTCGGTCGTGCTCGACGGCGACGGCCGGGCCGCCGGTCAGGTGACCAGCGCGCGCCGCTCGCCGGTGCTCGGCCACACGATCGGCCTGGCCTGGGTCCCGGCGGGCCTGGCCGGTGACGGCACCCGGATCATCATCTCCGATGCCGGGCGCCGCCTGGAGGCCGAGATCCAGACGCGACCCTTCTATGACCCCGACGGTGAGGTGCTGCGCTCATGAGTCTGGACTTCATGACCCTGTCGGCGCCCGGGGCGGTCGCCCGCTCGCCGATGCAGCGCAGCGCCGCCGCCGCCGGCGCGCGCTTCGCCGAGCGCGACGGCTGGGAGGTCGCCGTGGCCTACGGCGCCGATCCCGCGGCCGAGTGCCGGGCGGCGGAGACCGCGGTGGCGTGGGCCGACGTCTCGCACCTGGCCAAGCACGAGCTGCAGGGGCCGGCGGGCGAACTCGACGCGCTGGCCGGCGGCGCGCTGGAACTGGGCACGGCCGGACGCCACGGGGACGCCTGGTGGTGCCGCGTGGCCCCGGAGCGCGCGCTCGTCGTCGGCGGCCCCGCGGCCGGGGTGCGCGAGCAGCTCAGCACGGCGCCCGCGTCGGTCAGCGTGCTCGATGTCACCACGACCTTCGCCGCGCTGACCATCGTCGGACCGGGCGCCACCGAGGTGTTCGCGCGCTTCAGCGCCCTGGATCTGCGCGACCGCGCGACCCCGGTCGCGGGCCTGCGTCCCGGCTCGATCGCGCGCCAGCCGGCCGTGCTCGTGCGCGAGGCGGCCGAGCGCTACCTGTTCTGGTTCGGCGCCGCGACCGCCGAGTACGTGTGGTCGGTCGTGCAGGACGCGGCCGAGCACCTGGGCGGCCGGCCGATCGGCCTCGATGCACTCGACGCCCTGGACCGCGCGGACCCGCGCAACGACCCGACGAGGAGCGAGAATGCGTGACTTGTTCCGCAAGCGGCGCATGTGGCGCCGCCCCACCGAGCTCAAATCGTCCTATGACGTGGTGATCATCGGCGGCGGTTCGCACGGGCTGGCCACGGCGCATTACCTGCGCGACCACGGGATCTCCGACATCGCGATCCTCGAGAAGCGCTACATCGGCTCCGGCGCGTCGGGGCGCAACACGACGATCCTGCGCTCCAACTACAAGACCCCGGAGGGCGCGCGCTTCTACGACGCCAGCGTCAAGCTCTACGAGGGGCTGTCCGAGCAGCTGGACTTCAACCTGCTCTTCTCCCAGTGCGGGCACCTCACCCTGGCTCATTCGGACCGGGCGATGTTCGTGATGGCCAACCGGGCCGAGGTCAACCGGCTGGCCGGGATCGACTCGCGGCTGATCGGGCCCGAGGAGATCAAGACGCTGGCCCCGGCCATGCAGGTCGACAACCCTCGCGCGATCCATCCGATCATGGGGGCGCTCTATCACCCGCCGGGCGGCATCATCCGCCACGACGCCGTCGTCTGGGGCCTCGCGCGCAGCGCCGACCGCGGCGGGGCCGAGATCCATCAGAACACCGAGGTGACCGGCCTGGAGCGCTCCGGTGACCGGATCACCAGGGTGCGGACCAATCGCGGCACGATCAACGCGGGCCAGGTCCTGAACTGCACCGCGGGCTGGAGCAGCCAGATCTCCGACATGGCCGGCGTACCGCTGCCGATCACCACCCACATCCTGCAGGCGTGCGTGACCGAGCCGATGAAACCACTGCTCGATGTGGTCATCGTCTCCTCGCAGATGCACGTGTACATCAGCCAGACCGATCGCGGGGAGTTCCTGATGGGCGCGGAGATCGAGCCGTGGACGACCTACCGCATGCAGGGCACGCTGAACTTCCTGCAGGACGTCTGCCGGCACGCGATGGAGCTGTTCCCTCAGCTCGAGCGGGCGCGGCTGCTGCGCAGCTGGGCCGGTCTGTGCGACCTCAGCCCGGACTACAGCCCGATCCTCGGGCAGACCGAGGTCGCCAACTACCACGTGAGCGCCGGGTGGGGGACCTACGGCTTTAAGGCCGCCCCGATCGTCGGCAAGACGCTGGCCGAGCTGGTCGCCACCGGCCGGCAGCCGGACCTGATCGCGCCCTTTGCCCTGGAGCGCTTCTACGAGGACAAGCTCGTCTCGGAGCTGGCCGCGGCCGCCGTCAGCCACTGACGCGTCCTCGCCGGGGCCGTCGCGGCCCGGGTTCCCGCCCTGCGAGCGACGCGAGGAACGGGTCCCGCCCTTCACACGGGCCGATGTCGGTGGTACAAGACAGATATATAAGAGTCACATCAGTCGGGAGAGAGAGATGAAGTCAAGCCTCGAGATCGCCCAGGACGCCGTCCTTGAGCCAATCGAACAAATCGCCAGCGCCGCCGGGCTCGAGCCCGAGGAGATCGAGCCCTACGGCCGCTACAAGGCCAAGATCGGCCTCTCGGCGATCGACCGCCTTCAGGACCGTCCCGACGGCAAGCTCGTCTGCGTGACCGGCATGACCCCGACCAAGGCCGGGGAGGGCAAGACGACGACGCTCGTCGGCCTCACCCAGGGGCTCGGGGTGATCGGCAAGAGCCCGGTGGCGTGCCTGCGCGAGGCCTCGCTCGGCCCGGTGTTCGGGATCAAGGGCGGCGCGGCCGGCGGCGGCCTGACCCAGGTCGTGCCGATGGAGGACCTCAACCTGCACTTCACCGGGGACATCCACGCGATCGGGGCGGCCAACAACCTGCTCGCGGCGATGATCGACGCCTCGATCCTGCACGGCAATCCGCACAAGATCGACGCGCTGCGGGTCGGCTGGCGCCGCGCCGTGGACATGAATGACCGCGCGCTGCGCTCGATCGCGGTCGGCCTCGGCGGCCGGCCCAACGGCTACCCGCGTGAGACCGGCTTTGACATCACCGCCGCCTCTGAGGTGATGGCGATCATGGCCGTCTCCCGTGACCTGCAGGATCTGCGCCGGCGCCTGGGCAACATCACCGCCGCCTACTCGTTCGACGGCGCCCGGGCGATCACCGCTGAGGACCTCGGCGCGGCGGGCGCGATGGCGGTGCTGCTCAAGGATGCGCTCAAGCCCAACCTGGTGCAGACGCTCGAGGGCCAGCCGGTGCTCATGCACTGCGGCCCGTTCGCCAACATCGCCCACGGCAACAACTCGCTGATTGCCGACCTGATGGGGATGAAGCTCGGCGACTACGTGGTCACCGAGTCGGGCTTCGGCGCCGACATGGGGATGGAGAAGTTCTTCGACATCGTCTGCCGCTTCGGCAAGCTAACCCCGTCGGCGGCCGTGCTCGTCACCACGGTGCGGGCGATCAAGCACCACGCCGGCCTGGACGACGATCCCCGGGCCGAGCGCTCGGCCGCCCTGCACGCGATCGAGACCGGCTTTGCCAACGTCCGTCATCACCTGCGCACGATCCACACCTTCGGCGTCCCCGCCGTCGTCGCGGTCAACCGGCGGCCCGGTGACACCAACGAGGAGGTCGAGCTGGTCAAGCGGCTGGCCATCGAGGCCGGTGCCTTCGCGGCCGAGGCCAACGAGGGCTTCACCAAGGGCGGCGCCGGCGTCGCTGACCTTGCCGAGGCCGTCGTGCAGGCCTGTGATCAGCCCAACACGTTTCATCAGCTCTACGCCGACGACGAGCCGATCCAGGACAAGATCGAGGCGGTGGCCAAGCAGGTCTACGGGGCCAAGGACGTCTACTTCTATCCCGAGGCCGAGGCCAAGATCACCCAATTCACCCGCGAGGGGCTGGGGCATTTCCCGGTCTGCATGGCCAAGACCCACCTGTCCCTGTCGGCCGATCCGACGCTGCTCAACGCGCCGGAGAACTTCACCCTCCCGGTGCGCGATATCCGGGCCTACACGGGCGCGGGCTGGCTGGTGCCGTTGTGCGGGGACATCGTGCAGATGCCGGGCCTGGGCAAGACGCCCGCGGCGCTCAACATCGACATCGACGCCGACGGCCGGACCGTCGGGCTGTTCTAGCCTGTCGCCGTGCCGGACGACGTGACCCTCGAGGCGTTCGTGGCGCAGATCGCTGACCGGACCCCGGCTCCGGGCGGCGGTGGGGTGGCCGCAACCGCGTGCGCAATGGCCGCGGCCCTGGTCGAGATGGCCGCGCGCTTCGGGACCGACCCGGCGGCCGGCGCCGAGGCGCAGGAGGCCGCGCAGCTGCGCGGGCGAGCGCTCGAGCTGATCGATGCCGACGCCGCCGCGTTCGGTCCCGTGCTCGCGGCGGCGCGTGCCGGAGAGGACCCCGAGCCGGCCCGGCAGGCCGCCGCCGAGCCACCGCTGGAGATGGCGCGGATCGGCGCGCGGCTGGCCGAGCTGGCCGCCGGCCGGGCCGCCGATGGGAACCCCAACCTGCGCGGCGACGCCGTGACCGGCGCCCTGCTGGCCGAGGCCGGAACCCGGTCCGCGGTCGAGCTGGTGGCGATCAACCTCACCGACCCGGCGGACCCCCGCCGCGTGCAGGCCGCGCAGGCGGCGTCATCGGCGGCTCGCGCCCGGTCCCGGGCGCTCGGTGCCGCCGGTGAGGAGTAATGTGAAATCAGTGGCCGCTGACGCGATCACTGCGGCAACAGACGCGATTCTTGAGGAGAGGCCATGCGATCTCGTACCCGACTGACCACCCCGCTCATCCGCCGCGACGGAGAGCTGACCGAGGCGAGCTGGGACGAGGCGCTCGACACCGTCGCCGCGGGCTTTGACCGCGCTCGCCGCGAGGGCGACCCCCGCCGCAACTTCGGGATGTTCTCGTGCTCGAAGTCGACCAACGAGATGAACTTCCTGGCCGGGAAGTTCGCCCGTCAGGTCATGGGCACCAACAACATCGATTCGTGTAACCGAACCTGACACGCTCCCAGCGTCGTCGGTCTGGCGACGGTCTTCGGTGCGGGCGGCGGGACGTCGTCCTACAGAGAGGTGCAGGAAACCGATCTCATCGTGCTCTGGGGCTCCAACGCCCGCGAGACGCATCCGATCTTCTTCCACCACGTGCTCAAGGGCATCCATCACGGTGCCCAGCTGATCGTGGTCGATCCGCGGCGCACCGCCTCGGCCCGCTGGGCCGACCTGTGGCTGGGCCTCGACGTGGGGACCGACATTCCGCTGGCCTGCGCGGTGGCCCGCGAGCTGATCGCCGCTGACCTGATCGACCGCGGCTTTATCGAGCGCGCGACCACCGGCTTCGACGCCTTCCGCGCGTCGGTGGAGCCCTACACGCTGGCCGAGGGCGAGCGCATCACCGGCGTGCCCGCCGAGGCGATCCGCAGCCTCGCCCACGCCTACGGCCGCGCCGATCGCGCGATCCTCTGCTGGACGCTGGGCATCACCGAGCACCACAACGCGGTCGACAACGTGCTCGCGCTGATCAACCTCGCGCTGCTCACCGGCCACGTGGGCCGCTACGGCTCGGGGCTGAACCCGCTGCGGGGCCAGAACAACGTCCAGGGCGGCGGCGACATGGGCGCGATCCCCAACAAGCTGCCGGGCTTTCAGGACATCGAGAAGGACGCCGGCGCGCGCGAGCGCTACGACGCGGCCTGGGGGACGACGATCGATCCCCACTACGGCTGGCATCTGACCCAGATGTTCGAGGCCATGGAGCGCGGCGAGCTGCGCACGCTGTACGTGATCGGGGAGAACCCGGCCCAGTCCGAGGCCGACCAGGACAAGGCGCAGGCGCTGCTGCGCGGCCTTGACTTCATGGTCGTCCAGGACCTCTACCTGACCAAGACCGCGCAGCTGGCCGACGTCGTGCTGCCCGGGGCGGCCGGGTGGGCCGAGTCCGAGGGGACGGTGACCAACTCCGAGCGCCGCGTGCAGCGCGTGCGCCGCGCCGTGCCGCCGCCGGGCGACGCCCGCGAGGACGCCTGGGTGCTGACCGAGCTGGCCCGCCGGCTCGGGCGCGACTGGGGCGAGCCGGAGGCCGAACGGATCTGGGACGAGCTGCGCAGCCTGTCGCCGATGCACGCCGGCATGAGCTACGCGCGCCTGGAGGCGAACCGCGGCCTGCAGTGGCCGTGCACCTCCGAGGACGATCCCGGCGCGCAGTTCCTGCACGGCCGCCTGTGGGAGGACCCGATCCAGGGCGCGCCGGCGCCGTTCAGCGTCACCCCGCACAGCCCGCCGGTCGAGGCGCTGGACGAGGAGTTCCCGATCCGCCTGACCACCGGACGGCGGCTTGAGTCCTACAACACGGGCGCGCAGTCCAACCTGTACCGCTCGCCACTGCACCGGGGCGAATCGATCGACCTCAGCCCGGAGGACGCCGCCGAGCTCGAGCTGGTCGATGGCGAGATCGCGCTCGTGCGCTCGCGCCGGGGGTCGGTCAGGGCACCGGTGCGGATCGACCGTTCGCTGCGCCGGGGCCTGGCCTTCATGACCTTCCACTTCCCCGAGCAGGTCCAGACCAACGTGCTGACCATCGACGCCACCGATCCCAAGTCGGGCACCGCGGAGTTCAAGGCGGCGGCGATCGCGGTGCAGAAGCTGCCCGTCTCGGGCAACGGACACCTCACCGGCGAGGCCGAGCGCGAGCCGGTGTCGGTGACATGAGCCCGAGGGGGACACGATGGATCTGAGGCTGCTCATCGCCGAAGCCACCGACGAGGAGCGCGCGGCGGTGGACGGGCTGCTGGGACCGCCCGCCTCGGGCTGGGTCGGCGGCGCCCGCGACGAGATCGTCGACGGACGCGTGGCCCGCGGCGGTCACGCCGCCCGCGCCGAGCGCCACCGGCTGCTGCCCGCGCTGCAGGCCGTGCAGGAGCGGATCGGCTGGATCAGCCACGGGGCCCTGAACTACATCTGCACCCGCCTCACGGTGCCGCCCGCCGACGCGTACGGGGTGGCCACCTTCTACGGCCTGCTCTCGGTCACGCCCCGACCGCCGCGGGTGCTGCACGTGTGCGAGGACGTGGCCTGCAAGTGCGTGGGCTCCGACGACCTGCTCGCTCAGCTGCAGGAGCGCTTCGGCCCCGAGGGCGAGGAGCATGACGGCGCCGCCTGGCTGCGCAGCCCCTGTCTGGGCCAGTGCGATCGCGCCCCCGTCGCGCTGGCCACGCAGGCCGGCGAGACGTTCCTGGAGCGGGTGCTACCGGGCTGCGACGCCGAGGGCTGCCTGGCCGCGCTGGCCGGGGACCTGCCCGACCCCGCCCCGGACGCGACCGTCCGTCAGCGCGGGGAGGCGGGGCTGCGGCTGCTCGGGCGGATCGGCCACGTCGATCCGGCCAGCCTGCACGACTACCGCGCCGCCGGTGGGTACCAGGCCCTGCGCCGCGCGCTCGAGCTCGGGCCGACCGGGGTGATCCGCGAGATCAAGGACTCGGGGCTGATGGGCCGCGGCGGCGCCGCCTTCCCGACCGGGGTCAAGTGGGAGGCGGTGGCCCAGCAGCCGGCGCGACCGCACTACCTGGTCTGCAACGCGGACGAGTCCGAGCCGGGGACGTTCAAGGACCGCGTGCTGCTCGAGGGTGATCCCTTCGCGCTGATCGAGGCGATGACGATCGCCGCCTACGCGACCGGCTGCGAGCACGGCTATCTCTACCTGCGCGGCGAGTACCCCGTCGTGCACGAGCGGATCACCCACGCCCTGCAAATCGCCCGCCACCACGGCTATCTGGGCGCCGACATCCTCGAGCACGACTTCTCCTTCGAGATCGAGATCCGCCGGGGCGCGGGCGCCTACATCTGCGGCGAGGAGACCGCGGTGTTCAACTCGATCGAGGGCTTCCGGGGCGAGCCGCGGGCCAAGCCCCCGTTCCCGGTCACGGCCGGTCTGTTCGGGCAGCCGACCGTGGTCAACAACGTGGAGACGCTCTACAACGTGCTGCCCATCCTGCTCGAGGGCGGGCCCGCGTTCGCACAGGTCGGGACCGAGAAATCGACCGGCACCAAGCTGTTCTGCCTCTCGGGCCACGTCGCCCGCCCCGGCGTCTACGAGGTCGAGTTCGGCGCCACGCTCGGTGAGCTGCTCGACCTGGCCGGCGGCGTGCCGGACGGCCGGTCGTTGCAGGCGGTGCTGCTCGGCGGTGCGGCCGGGGCGTTCGCCGGGCCGGACCAGCTCGACCTGCCGCTCACCTTCGAGGCGGTGCGCGACGCCGGCGTGACGCTCGGCTCGGGCGTGATCCTCGCCTTCGACGACACCGTCGAGATCCCCGACATCCTCGTCCGCATCGCCGCCTTCTTCCGCGATGAGTCCTGCGGGCAGTGCACGCCCTGCCGGGTCGGCGCGGTACGCCAGGAGGAGGCGCTGGCGCGGTTGCGCAGCGGGCGCACCCGGGGCTCGGTGGCCGACGAGCTGGCCCTGCTCTCCGAGCTGGCCACCTGCATGCGCGACTCGTCGATCTGCGGCCTGGGGCAGACCGCGCCCACCGCGATCGCCTCGGCCATCGCCACCCTGAACGTGTTCGGAGCGCAGGCCCGCCCGTGAGCGAGCGCACCGTGACCGTCACCGTCGACGGCCAGGAGGTGACCGTCCCCGAGGGCTCGACCCTGCTCGACGCCTGCCAGGCCCTGCAGATCGACACCCCGACGCTCTGCTACGGGGAGACGCTCACCCCGGCCAACGCCTGCCGGGTGTGCATGGTCGCGCTGGAGGGCGCGCGCACGCTCGTGCCGTCGTGCTCGCGCCGGGCGCAGGACGGGATGGTCGTCTTCACCGACACCGAGCGCGTGCGCCTGAATCGCAAGATGGTCCTCGAGCTGCTGGCCTCGAGCGTCGACCTGTCGACCACGCCGGGGATCGAGGTCTGGCTGGACCGGTACGAGGCCGCGCCCGAGCGCTATGGGCCACCCGCGCCGCCCGACCCCGACCGCGGTCATCACCAGACCGGCCACCACACCGTTCCCGACGGGCAGACGGCGGCCACCGTGGCCGGCCCGGCGATGGTCGACAACGAGCTGTACATGCGCGACTACTCCAAGTGCGTGCTCTGTTACAAGTGCGTCGACGCCTGCGGCGAACAGCACCAGAACACGTTTGCGATCACCGTCGCCGGCCGCGGCTTTGACGCGCACATCTCCACCGAGTACGCCAACCCGCTGCCCGAGTCGGCCTGCGTGTACTGCGGCAACTGCATCGGCGTCTGCCCGACCGGGGCGCTGATGCCGGTCTCGGAGTACGAGCTGCGCGAGGCCGGGCGGTGGGATGAGGCGCGCCAGACCGAGACCGAGACGATCTGCGCCTTCTGCGGCGTCGGCTGCAGCCTCACCCTGCACGTCCAGGACGAGACGATCGTCAAGGTCAGCTCACCGGCCGACCACGACGTGACGCTCGGCAACCTGTGCGTCAAGGGCCGCTTCGGCTACGAGCACGTGGCCCCGCGCGCCCGGCCCGTCACGGGCCCGGACTCGGCCCACCCCTGACGGGCCGCCGGCCGCGCCATCTCCCGCGTCAGGCCACGGCCGAGAACGCGGCCTCGGCCTCGAGGACCGCGTCCAGAGCCTCCGCGACACGCTCGGCGGTGGCCACGGTCGCGTTGACGCCCATCAGGCCGATGCGCCAGATCGGCGGCGCGCTCGGGCCCAGCCCGCCGCCGATCTCGATGCCGTGCTCGCGCAGCATCCGTCGCTGCACGGCCGCGCCGTCGACGCCGTCGGGGACCCGGACCGCGGTCAGCGGCGCGAGCTGGTGCTCGGGGTCGGCGAACAGCTCAAGGCCGGCGCCGGTCAGCAGTGCCTGCAGGTGGCCGCCGGCCTGGGTGTGGCGCGCCCAGCGCGCGCTCAGCGTCTCGTCGGCGATCTCCCCGAGCGCCGCGTGCAGGGCGTAGATGGCCAGGATCGGCGCCGTGTGGTGATAGGTCGCCGGGCGGGCGCGCCAGTAGCGCTCCAGCGCGAGCAGGTCCAGGGAGAAGGGGACCGGGGTGCGCCGGTCGTGGATCCGGGCCAGGGCACGCTCGGAGACGAACACCGGGGACATCCCGGGGGGCGCGCCCACGCACTTCTGCGTGCAGGAGTAGGCGTAGTCGATGCCCCAGCCGGCGACGTCGAGCTCGACGCCACCCAGCGAGGTGACGCAGTCGGCCATCAGCAGCACATCGGAGCCGCGCAGGGCGTCGCCCAGCGCCCTGAGCGGGTGCTGCACCCCGGTCGAGGTCTCCGCATGCACGACGGCCATCATCCGGGCCCGAGGATGGCGCGCAAGCGCCTCGAGCAGGTGCGCATTGGGCACGGCCTGGCCCAGCGGCGCCGTGACCTCGACCACCTGCGCGCCGTGGCGGCGCGCGATCTCGGCGATGCGGGCCCCGAAGAAGCCGTTGACGCCCACGATCAGCTCATCGCCGGGCTCGAGCAGGTTGCACAGCCCGGCCTCCATGCCCGAGGTTCCGGTCGCCGGCATGGCCAGCGTCAGCCCACCGTCGGACTGGTAGGCGGCGGCCAGCCGGGCCGAGACATCGAGCAGGATCGCGTGCAGCTCGGGGTCCAGGTGGCCGAGCATGGGCGCCTGCATGGCGGCCAGCGCGGCGGGGGAGACGTTGCTGGGGCCCGGGCCGCAGAGCAGGCGGACCGCGGGGTCCAGGGCGGGGGAGGAGGGGCTCATGGCGCGAGCGTAACCCCGCTCGCCCGTCGCCAACAGCATCAAATTTCGCGGCGACACCCAGCCGCGACTCGATACATCGAGTCAGCTCGCGGTACCCAGAAGAATTCCCGTGGGTTCGCTTGCCGGCCGGCGCCCCAGCGGTTTGACTGCATGCCATGACCGCCACCACCACCCGGCTGCACCGCTCAGAGCTCGCCGTCCCGGGCAGCAACCTGCGCATGCTCGAGAAGGCCCCGGAGCTCGGGGCCGACATCGTGATGCTCGACCTCGAGGACGCCGTCGCGCCCGACGACAAGGCCCAGGCCCGGATCAACATCATCGAGGCGCTCAACGCGCAGGACTGGTCGCACTGCTCGGTGTCGGTCCGCATCAACGGGCTGGACACCCACTACTGCTACCGCGACCTCGTCGACGTCGTCGAGCAGGCGGGCCGCCAGATCGACACGATCATGATCCCCAAGGCCGGGTGCGCCGCCGACGTGCATCTCGTGGCCACGCTGCTGACCCAGATCGAGGACGCGATGGGGCTGCCCCGGCGGATCGGGATCGCCGTCCTGATCGAGACCGCGCAGGGGATGTCCAACTGCGACGAGATCGCGCGGGCGTGCCCGGAGCGGATGGAGGCGATGGTCTTCGGGGTCGCCGACTACGCCGCCTCGATGCAGAGCCACACGACCTCGATCGGGGGCGCCAACCCCGACTACGCCACGCTCACCGACGCCGAGGCCGACGCCGGCGGGGCGCGCCACCGGCACTGGGGTGACCAGTGGCACTACGCGCTGTCGCGCATCGCGGTGGCCTGTCGCGCCAACGGCCTGCGACCGATCGACGGCCCGTTCGGCGACTTCGCCGACGCCGAGGGCTTCCTCGCCTCCGCGCATCGCGCGGCCGTGCTCGGCTTCGAGGGCAAGTGGGCCATCCACCCGTGCCAGATCGAGCTGGCCAATCAGGTCTTCACGCCCAGCGACGCGCTCGTGAACAAGACGCGGCGGATCATCGCCGCGATGAAGGACGCGGCCGCGCAGGGCCGCGGCGCGGTCTCGCTCGACGGCCGGCTGATCGACGCCGCATCGATCCGCATGGCCGAGACGCTGCTGGCCAAGCTCGATCAGATCGAGGCGCGCGCGCCGTCGCCTGACCGGGCGCGCGCCGAGGACCGCGCGGTCGCGCTGGCCGGATAGGCCGGCGTCCGGCGCGCGGCGAGTAGGATCCGCCGATGTCGCGTCCGATCGTGCTCGGCGTCACCGGCGATTCGGGCGCCGGGAAGACCACGCTGGCGCGCGGCCTGGCCCGCGTGATGGGCGACGAGCAGGTCATCCGGATCAGCGCCGACGGCTATCACCGCTATGACCGCCGCGAGCGCGAGCAGCTCGGGGTCACGCCGCTGCATCCCGACGCCAACCACCTGGACATCCTCACCCAGCACCTCACCGTGCTGCGGCGCGGGGGCGCGATCCTCAAGCCCGTCTACGACCATCGCGACGGCACGCTGGGACGGCCCGAGTACGTCCGCGCGCGGCGCTTCGTGATCGTCGAGGGGCTGCTCAACTTTCACACCGAGTCGCTGCGCACCGCCCACGACGTCCGCGTCTTCGTCGCCCCGGCGGAGGACGTGCGGCGCGGATGGAAGGTCAAGCGCGACTGCACCCGGCGCCGCTACACCACCGACGAGGTGCTGCGCCAGCTCGACCGGCGCGAAGCGGACGCCGCGAGCTTCATCCGCCCCCAGCAGGCGCACGCCGACATCGTCGTCTCCTTCCGGCGCGGCAGCCTGCGCGACCCGTCCCACCTGGACGCCGACGTGCTGCTGCGCGGGACGCTCGCGCACCCCGACCTCAGCCCGCTGCTCGGTGACGCCGGCGAGAGCGACGGTCTCAGCCTGGTTGCGCTGGAGCACGACACGCTGCTGCGCATCCCCGGCGACGTCGATCCGCAGCGCGCGGCCGAGATCGAGGAGGCGGTCTGGGAGCGGATGAGCTTTGCCCGCCATCTGCGCGTGCGGCGCCTGGGCGAGTTCACCTTCGGCACCGATCTGCTGCGCTCGGACTCACTGGCCCTCGTCCAGGTGCTGATCCTCTACCAGCTGGTTTGGGCCAGTGCCACGCTGGCCACCGGCGGCGAGCGGCCGCGCAGCGACGGCCACGCCCCGGCGGGCGCGGACTCCGCCCTGCACGCCTAGCGCTATGGCCGTCACCGTCACCCAGCTGGTCGCGTTCCTGGCCGTGGCGCGGCGCGGCTCGGTCACCGCGGCGGCGCGCGAGCTGGTCGTCACTCAGCCCTCGGTCTCGGCGGCGATCGGCGCGCTGCAGCGTGAGCTCGGGGTGACGCTGATGCAGCGTGACGGTCGCAGCCTGCGACCGACGCGCGCCGGTGAGGCCTACCTGCCCTACGCCACGCACGTGCTCGGGTTGCTTGACCAGGGCGCGCGCGCCGCCCGCGACGCGGCCTCCGGGGCGGCGGCGACGCTGCGCCTCGGGGCGGTCACCACCGCCGGTGAGCACCTCGTCGCCCCGCTGCTGCGCAGCTTCCGCGAGGCTCATCCCGAGCTCGAGATCACCCTGCAGGTCGGCAACCGCGGCGAGACCCTGCAGCGGCTGCTCGACCGCGAGGTCGACCTCGCCATCACCGGACGGGTCCCGCCCGAGCTGCCCTTCACCGCACGCCCCTTCGCCGCCAACCCGTTCCTGCTCATCACCGCGGCGTCAGACCCGCTGGCCGGGGCCCACGACGTCGCCCTGGAGGAGCTCGGCACCCGGCCGTGGCTGCTGCGCGAGCCGGGGTCCGGCACGCGGACCCTGTGTGAGGAGTACCTGGCCCGGCACGGCCTGAACCCGCGCATCCTCACGCTCGGCTCCAACGGGGCGATCCGCCAGGCCGTCGGCCTCGGCCTCGGCGTCGCGCTGCAATCGCAGTGCGCGGTCGCGCTCGAGCTCGAGCTCGGGCGCCTGGCCACGGTGGCGGTGCGCGAGGCGCTGCCGCGCCGCGCCTGGCACATCACCCACCCGCAGGTCGGCCCGGTCAGCGGCCCGGCCGTCGCGTTCGTGGAGTTCCTCGGCTCGCGCGCCGCCGCGCAGGCGATCCAGCCGCCGGGCTAGGCGCCGCGGGTCCGCCGGCGCCGGACCCGCTAGTCGCCGTCGCGGGCCTCAAGCGCCCGGGCCGGCCGGTCGGTGATCAGCGCCGCGACGCGCGGATCGGCGGCGAGCACGCGCAGCGCGCGGCGGTCGTTGACCGTCCACACCCAGCTGTCCAGCTCGCGCGCGGCCGCCCAGGCGAGCAGGCCGCCGCGGGCCAGGCTCGCGTGCGGGGCGACGAAGCTCGCCGCGGTCAGCTCCAAGCGCCGTTCCAGGCGCCGGGCCCGGCGACCGGGCCCGATCAGCAGCCCGGTGCGCACCTCGGGGGCGAGATCGTGGACGGCGGCCAGCGCGGCGTCCAGGAACGAGGTGACCACGTAGGCCGACGGCTCCAACCGGCGGGCGAGCTCGGCCAGCACCGCGCCGACCGCGGTGTCGACCTTGAGCTCGACGTCGAGGGCGATCCGCCCCGCCGCCGCCTCGGCCATCTCGGCCAGCGCGGGGATCTGATCCGGCGCCACCCGTTCGTGCAGCTGGGCGCGGTCCAGGCGCGAGACCAGTCCGCCCACCCCGCCGACGCGCGCGGCGTGCACGACGACCAGGTGCCCGTCGCGGGTCACCCGGACGTCGAGCTCGACCGCGTCGGCCCCGAGCGCGACCGCGGCCTCGAGGGCCGCGAGCGAGTTCGGGGGCGCCTCGCCCCAGGCGCCGCGGTGCGCGACGACCAGGGGGTGAGGCGGACGCTCCGGGCGCGGGCCGGGTGGGTGGCCGGCGCGCGGGCGGGGTGGGCGGCCCGGGCCGGTCAGGTGGTCATCCCGGTGAACTGACCGCCGGTGATGTTGAGCACCTGGCCGTGCACGTAGTTGGACCACGGCGAGCACAGGAAGAAGACGCCGCCGGCGGCCTCCTCGGGAGTGCCCGGTCGGCCCAGGGGGATCAGCATCGAGGCCATGCCACGCAGCTGGTCGGGGATTCCGAGCTGCACCTTCTCACCGCCGATCTCCATCGTGTTCTCGGCGTCCTTGGAGGCGGTCAGGCGGGTCTCGATGTAGCCGAAGGCGACGGCGTTGACGTTGATCTTGAACTGCCCCCACTCCTTGGCCAGCGTCTTGGTCAGCCCGACCACTCCCGACTTGCCGGCCGAGTAGTTGGCCTGGCCGGCGTTGCCCATCGTGCCCGAGATCGAGGAGACGTTGACGATCTTGCGGAACACCTCGCGGCCCTCCTCACGCTCGGCCTTGGCCGGCTCGCGCATGTGCGGGGCGACGGCACGGCACATGCGGAAGGGGACGATCGTGTGGATGTCGAGCATCCGCTGAAACCACTCGTCGCTCATCTTGTGGATCGGCGCGTCGAGCGTGTAACCGGCGTTGTTGATCAGGATGTCGATCTGTCCCCACTCGTCGATCACCTTGGCGACGAGCTCGTCGGGGACGCCGGGCTGGGTCAGGTCGCCGCCGAAGACGAGCGTGTCGCCGGCGATCTCGCCTGCGGTCTGCTCGGCGACGTCGGCGTCGAGGTCGTTGATCAGGACCTTGGCGCCCTGGGAGGAGAGCAACTCGGCCGTGGCCCGGCCGATGCCGCGGGCCGATCCGGTCACGATCGCGACCTTGCCGTCGAGCACTGACATGTACGTACCGCCTTCGTCGTGGGGGGTGGGGTGGGGGCTCATCGTGCGCGACGCGCGATGGGCCGCGCTGCATTCTGCCAATGCGGGTAGGGTCCTTGACCATGACCGCTGCGCAGTGGCTCGCCGCCTTCGCCGACCGGATCGGGATTGACGCCCCCAGCGAGAGCGAGGTCGATCAGTTGCTCGCGCTGGCCGGGGTGGCCGCGCACAGCTCCGAGCGCATCGCCGCGCCGGTGGCCTGCTGGCTGACCGCCCGGGCCGGACTGGATCCGGAGGCCGCGCTCGCGGTGGCCAAGGAGATCGGCGATGCCTGAGCCCGCGCGCGCGATGGCCACGAGGACCGGCGATGCCTGAAGCCGGCTCGCGCGAGCACGAGGTCGTCGTCTACGGAGCCACCGGCTTCACCGGGGGCCTGACCGCCGAGTACCTGGCCCGCACCGCGCCTGGCCTGCGCTGGGCGCTGGCCGGGCGGACCCGGGCAAAGCTCGAGGCAGTCCGCGACCGGCTCGCCGCGATCGACCCCGGCCTGGCCGAGATGCCGCTGATCGAGGCCGACGCGACCCGCCCGCAGTCGCTGGCCGCGATGGCCGCGGCCGCCCAGGTGGTGATCACCACCGTCGGTCCCTACATCCACTACGGCGAGCCGCTCGTCGCCGCCTGCGCCGAGGCCGGGACCGACTACGTCGACCTCACCGGCGAGCCGGAGTTCGTCGATCGCATGTGGCTCGCCCACCACGACCGTGCCGTGGCCAGCGGCGCCCGGCTCGTGCACGCCTGCGGCTTTGACTCGATCCCCCACGACCTGGGGGCCTACTTCTGCGTCCAGCAGCTGCCCGAGGGCGTGCCGCTCACCGTCGAGGGGTTCGTGCGCGCCGGCGGGACCTTCTCGGGCGGGACGTTGCACTCGGCGGTCAACATCATGGGCCGGCTGCGTCAGGGGCGCCAGATCGCGGCCGAACGCCGCCGCCTGGAGGGCACCCCGCCGGGTCGGCACGTCGGCATGACCACGGGGCGGCCTCGCAACGTCCCCGCCGCGGGCGGATGGGCGCTGCCGGCGCCGACCATCGACCCTCAGATCGTGCTGCGCTCCGCCGCGCACCTGGACCGCTACGGCCCCGACTTTCACTACGGCCACTACCTCGTCGTCAAGCAGCTGCCGGTCGCGGCCGGACTGGCTCTGGGCACCGGCGCGCTCGTCGCGCTGGCCACGCTGCCGCCGACGCGCAAGGCGCTGCTGCGCCTCAAGGCACCCGGGGACGGTCCCACGCCCGAGCAGCGCGAGAAGGCGTGGTTCAAGGTCCGCTTCATCGGCGAGGGCGGCGGCGAGCGGGTCGTCTGCGAGGTGACCGGTGGTGATCCGGGCTACGGAGAGACTTCGAAGATGCTCGCCGAGTCGGCGCTGTGCCTGGCCCGCGACGAGCTGCCGGCCACCGCCGGCCAGGTGACCTCGGCGATGGCCATGGGCGACGCCCTGATCGCGCGGCTGACCGCGGCCGGCATCGGCTTCGCGGTCACGGGCTGAGCGCATGGGGACGGCAGGCTGAGCCGATGGCCCTGACTCCCGCCGAGGCGATCGACACCACGACCCGGGTCTTCGGCCCGCATCCGGGCTTTCGCGCCCTGCACGCCAAGGGGATCGTCGCCGCCGCCACCTTCCGGCCCGCGCCCGGCGCCGATCGGCTCTCGCGGGCCGCGCACCTGGCCGGCCCCGAGGTCCCGGCCACGGTCCGCTTCTCCAACGGCGCCGGTAACCCCGGGCATCCCGACTACGCGCCCGATCCGCGCGGGCTGGCGGTCAAGTTCTACCTCCCGGACGGGTCGCGGACCGACATCGTCGCCGTCTCGGCCCCGGTCTTTTTGACCCGCACCCCGGAGGGCTTCATCGAGTTCGTCGCCGCGCAGGGCGCCGGGCCGGCCGCGGCCTGGCGGGTGCCGGCGTTCTTCGCCCGCCACCCCGAGGCGCTGCGGGTGCTGCCCCGCGTGGCGCCCACCCTGGCGCCACCGGCCAGCTACGCCACGATCCCCTACCACGGCCTGCACGCCTTCCGCTGGACCGACGCGCAGGGCGGCTCGCGCTACGTCCGGCTCACGCTGGCCCCGGCCGCCGCGGTCTCGCGCCTGAAGCCGTGGCAGGCGCGCAAGCTCGGCCGCGACTACCTGCAGCGCGAGATCGCGCAGCGGCTGGCCGCCGGACCGGTGCTGTTCTCGCTCGAGGCACAGATTGCCGAGCCCGGGGATCCGGTCAACGACCCCAACGCCGCCTGGCCGCGCTCGCGCCGGCGGGTGACGGTCGGCGCGCTGCAGATCACCGGGCTGGACAGCGAGCGTGAGCGCGACGGTGACGTGCTCGTGTTCGATCCCACCCGGGTCACCGATGGGATCGAGTGCTCGGATGATCCCGTCCTGCGCTTCCGGCACAACGCGTACTCCGAGTCGGTGGCGCGGCGGATGCAGGCCCGATGAAGATCATCAGCCGTGGCGAGGCGCCGAGACCGCCGGTGGCCATGAGCGGTGGCCGGGAGCCGTGCTCACCGTCACCAGACCCCCGATGAGAGGAGCCCGCCGATGAGCGGCTGGACCGCAGAGCAGATCCCCGACCAGAGCGGCCGCTGCGTCGTCGTCACCGGCGCCAACAGCGGGCTCGGGCTCGTCACCGCCCGTGAGCTGGGCCGCGCCGGGGCGACGGTGATCATGGCCTGCCGCAACCAGGAGAAGGGCCGGCGGGCGCTGGCCGAGGTGCAGGCGGTGGCCCGCGGCGAGGCGCCGGTGCTCGAGACGCTCGACCTCTCGGATCTCGGCTCGGTGGGCTCGTTTGCCGAGCGGATCGGGGACGGGCGCGATCACCTCGACCTGCTGATCAACAACGCGGGGGTGATGGCGCCGCCCCGGCGCCTGACCGCCGATGGGTTCGAGAGCCAGTTCGGCACCAACCACCTCGGCCACTTCGCGCTTACCGGCCGTCTGCTCGGGCTGCTGGAGGCCGCGCCGGCCCCCCGCGTGGTGACCCTCTCAAGCCTCATGCACCGGGTCGGGACGCTGAAGTTCTCCGACCTGCAGCGCGAGCACGGCTACAACAACTGGCTCGCCTACGGCCAATCCAAGCTGGCCAACCTGATGTTCGCGCTCGAGCTCCAGCGCCGTGCCGTGGCCGCGGGCAGCGCGCTGCTCAGCCTGGCCGCGCATCCCGGGTACGCCGCCACCAACCTGCAGACGACCGGGCCGAGCCGCTTCTATGAGAAGTGGTTCGGGGTGATCGGGAACCGGCTGTTCGCGCAGAGCGCCGAGCGCGGGGCGCTCCCGACCCTGTTTGCCGCCACCATGGACCTGCCCGGCGGGAGCTTCGTCGGCCCGGACGGCCTCGGCGAGTCACGGGGCCACCCCCACGTGACCACCGGCAATAAGCGCGCCTACGACGAGGCGGCCGCCGCCCGGCTGTGGGACGTGTCCGAGCAGCTCACCGGGGTTCACTTCGCCTTCGGGGCTCCCGCCGCGGTGTGACCGACCTGCGCACCGACGGGGCCGCCGCCCTGGAGTGGGCGGCCCGCTACCTGGAACGGGTCGGCGAGCTGCCGGTCCTGGCCCCCGTCGCCCCCGGTGAGATCACCGCGCGGCTGCCCGAGGCCGCGCCCGAGGAGCCCGAGTCGTTCACCGACGTCCTGCGCGATCTCGACGAGATCCTGCTGCCCGGCGTCACCCACTGGCAGCACCCGCGCTACTTCGCGTACTTCGCCACCAGCTCCAGCGCCCCGGGGATCCTGGCCGAGATGCTGGCCGCGACGCTGAACTCGGTGGCCATCCTGTGGCGCACAGCGCCCGCCGCCACCGAGCTGGAGGGCGTGGTGCTGCGTTGGGTGGCCGCCCTGCTCGGCCTGCCCGCGGACTGGCACGGCCACATCGAGGACAGCGCCTCGACCTCGACCCTGACCGCGCTGATCGCCGCGCGGGAGGCGACCGGGCGCCGCGTCGTCGTCTGCTCGGATCAGGCCCACTCTTCGGTGGCCAAGGCGTGCCGGATGCTCGACCTCACCCTGCGCGAGATTGAGTCTGATTCTCATTCTCGTCTTCGGCCCGAGGCGCTCGGCGACCTGTCCGATGTGGCCGCCGTGGTGGCCACCGTGGGCACGACGGCCAGCACCGCCGTCGATCCGGTCCCAGCGATCGCCGACGCTTGCGCGGCGAGCGGCAGCTGGCTGCACGTCGACGCGGCCTACGCGGGGACGGCGATGGTCTGCCCGGAGCTGCGCTGGGCCTTCGCCGGCGTGGACCGCGCCGACTCCGTGGTCGTCAACGCGCACAAGTGGATGCTCACCCCGATGGACTGCTCGCTGCTGTGGAGTGCGCGGCCGCAGGCGCTGCGCGCCGCCTTCAGCCTCACCCCCGAGTACCTGCGCACGCCCGACGCCGAGGATGCGCTCTCGCTCAGCGAGTACGGCCCCGCCCTCGGCCGCCGCTTCCGCGCCCTGAAGCTGTGGGCGGTCCTGCGCTGCTACGGGCGCACGGGGCTGCAGGACCACATCCGGCGCGGGATCGCGCTGGCGGCCGAGTTCGAGACCTGGGTCCGGGAGACGCCCGGGTGGGAGCTGTGCGCACCGCGCCCCTTCTCCGTGGTCTGCTTCCGCGCCGAGGGATCTGCGCAGCGCAATGCCGAGCTGCTGCGGCGGGTCAACGCGGGCGGGGAGATCTTCCTCTCGCACGCCGTGCTGAACGGCGTCTACGTGCTGCGGCTCGCCGTCGGGCAGGCCAGCACGACCCAGGCCGACGTGCGGCGGGCCTGGGACGTGCTGCGCGCGGCCGAGGTCTCGCTGGATGCTGCCCTCTGACCGGGCTGCGTCGCGGCGGCGCATGACTGCCCGGGAGGCACTCGGCCGTGGCGTCACCGCGCGCCGGGCCCTGACGCACGGCCCAGGTACTGCGCTGACCAACCACCGGACGCTACCTCGACGCGCTGTCGGGGCTTGCCGCCTTCTCCCAGATCACGTCGAGCGACAGTCGCGCTACACGACATTTCTGACCAACCTGCGGACGCCGCGCCGCACCTGGCAATCGGTCGTCAGACCTACGCCGACGAGACGGCCGGGATCAGCGTCGCCTCCACCGGCCTGAACGTTGTGGTTTCCGCCCGTTCCTACTCCGGAACGGCTGTTCCGGCCTCGACGGTGGCGCGCAGCACGGCGTTGAGCATGCCAAGGACGGACTCCAGCGCGATCGTGGTGCCACGGGCGTCATCGAGGACGCTCTCGAAGAAGGCCAGGTAGCCCCGGATCGCCATCCGCACCGGCGGCGCGGGCGCGCGCGTCCCGAGATGGTTCTGGGCGATGCTCGCGATCACGATCTCAACGAACCGGTCAACCGACGCGGAGATCTCGGGCTCCCGCGCGCTCCGCGCCAGGCGGTAGATCCGCCACGCATCGCTCGGCTGCATCGCATGGCGGACGATGCGGCCGACGTTCGCGGCCAGTCGCTGATCCAGCGGGATCGACTCATCGAGGATCCAGCCGCTGGTCAACTCGTGTCCGGCTCGCTCGGCGACGGCGAGCACGACATCGGGCCGCCCGCGCGGGAAGTAGTGGTACAGAAGCTTGCGGGTGACGCCGGCCCGCGCCGTCACCTCATCCAGTGAGAAGTCGGCCAGGCCGCCGGACGCCACCACCGGCATCGCCGCCGTGGTCAGCTGCGCGAGCCGGGCCTCCCGCGGCAGCCGCCGCCGGCCGGGCTCCGGGACAGGCAGCGACTCCGCGCCTCGCTCCGCGCTTCTCGGCATCCGGCGAGATGATAAGCACTATTTCCGTCAAGTCAACTTGACTCGATGGCAATAACGAGTTAGCGTGCGGCCCGCACACCCGACCGGAGGCAGAGATGGCAGCTCATCACGCACATCCACGTGACCGATCGCGGCTACGAACGATCCGCGCCACCGCGGCCGCGATCGCAGCCGCCGGGGCCCTTGGCGGCCTTGCCGCGGCCGCTCAGGCGGGGACGAGCTACCTGCCTCACCGGCTAGCGGTACTCACGAACCAGCGCTACGGCCACGATTGCTTCTGGGCTCCGCCCAAGGGCGTCGACTATGGCCGCCTCCCGGGTGCGCTGCCGATCCAGACGCCGAACCTGTATCCCGACGTCGGCTCGACCTATTTCGTGGGGCAGTACGTCCTGCCTCCCGGCGCCAGCCTCACCTTCCGTGGCCGTTTCCCCCGTGAGCGCTACTTCTCCTGGACGATTTTCAAGTCGCTCAGTGGCGGCCAGATCGGGCCCGGCGACCATCTCCGCGACGTCAACATCGTCCCGGACCGGGGCTCGGTCAACCCGTTCGTCCCCGGGCAGCGACGCGACGCGCGTCGCCGCTTCTACACGCTGCACATCATGCCCGGGCCGATCCCGCGCCTCCGCGCCCGGAACACGCTCTACACGGGATCGACCGACCCGAGCGCCCGGGTGGGCATGAGCATCCGCAACTATCTGCCCGACCGAGGCCTGGATGGCAGTGGTGGCGCGGGCCTGCCGGCGCTCACCCTGCACCTGCCGGGCGGACGTGCGCTGCGCGGCGTGGCCGCCTGCCGCGAGCTGCAACCGATCAAGTCGCCGAGCACGGCGACCTTCCCCGCCACGACCTGGGCACAACTGGTGGCCGGCTCCGCGGATCCCGTCAACGCGCCCGCTGTCGATCCCCCGCAGTGGGAACGCTTCTGGAACGCGGCCTACAACGTCGCCGGCGCCTTTATCTCGGACCCGTTCCAGCGGGCGAAGACCTACCCGCCCAGCGACGACGGCGGCTTTCAGTCCAACCCGGACACCCGGTATCTGCTGACCACGGTGAGCCTGAAGTACGGCTCGGTCATCACCGTCACGGGCAAACTGCCGACGTTCCCCGCGACGCTGCCGGGCAGTCTCACCTGGACCCCGGCCGCTCCGCAGGTCCGCTACTGGTCACTGTGCACGGGGTCATCCCCGGTCTCCGGCCTCGGCTACGACTGCGTCTACGACCAGCAGGTGCCACTGGCGCGCGGGCGCCGCTACACGCTGGTGATCAGCCGGCCGCAGGACCGGCCCCGTAACGCCATCCCGGCCTGCGGCTACCGGTGGCTCGACTTCGGGGCGGGGGAGAACTACCCCGGTCCCACCGCGCGCCCCTACATCGACGTCCTCTACATGCGCTTCATCGCGGCCGATCCCCGCTGGCCGCACTCCCCCCAGAAGGTGACCCGCCCGGGGACCGAGGCGAAGGTCATGGGGCCGTACTTCCCACACTCGGGCTACACCACGAGCGCCGCGTTCGAGCGCCGCGGCTGCCCGTCGCGCACGCGATGAGAGCCTGGCTGGGATGGGCGGCCGGTTCGCGCCGACGCCCGTTGCGCTGGCTGGTGCCCGGGCTGGTCGCTCTCACCGTCGCGGGGACCGCCGCCGCGTACAGCCTCCCGGAGCTCTACGGCGGACGCGACTCGACGTGCTTCTGGAACATCGGGGTGGTCAACGGCGGCACCATCAACATCGCCTATCCGGACGCTGACGCCAACTATTGGGCGGCGGGTTTCACGCTCCCGGCCGGCGCGACGCTGCAGCTGCACGGCGCCTACCCCCACGCGCGATTCGCCTCGATCTCCTCCTACAACCTGCTGGGGGTGCCCCTCGACGCTCTGGTCGACTACCAGATCACGCCCGACCGTGGCTCGCGCAACCCGTTTCGTTCCGGCGTTCCGCGGACCGTGGCGCGGCGCGCCTTCACGCTCACCCTGAGCGCGTCGCCGCCGCCGCATCCACTCGCCGCCGACCAGCGCAGCGGCCGGCCGGCGCGCAACACGCTCTTCATCACGCCGCGTGGGGACACGACCGGGCTGCACATCCTCCTGTGGCGGGTCTACGTGCCCGACCGGCGCCAGGGCCTGCGCGGCGGGGTCCCGCTGCCGCGGCCAGTCCTGCGCCTGGCCGACGGCACCGTCGAGACCGGGTCGGCCCTCTGCCACACGCTCACCTCCCAGGTTCATCGGCTCCCGGACATCTCCGCGCTGCTCATCCCCGCCTCCCAGTACGCGGCACTGCGCTACCAGCCGGGCGTGCCCCCGTACTTCCCGGCGCGCCGCCGGCCGGTATGGCGCGTCCAGTACAACCGCGCCTATCTGCTCGGGCTCTACGCGGGGCCGGCGTATCGGCCGTCGCTCACCGGGGTGACCAAGAGCGGGCAGGCCGGCTTCTTCCCCAACATCGACAACCAGTACGCGCGCGCGGCGATCAACCGCAAGCTCGGCCGCATCGTCGCCTTCCGGGGCACGCTGCCCACGACGCCGCACACGGTCGACGGAGAACGATTCCTGCGCCGGAACACCCAACTGCGGTATGTCTCCTTCTGCATGAACGAATCGGTGCTCACCACGCGGGTGATGGGCTGCGTCGATGACGAGCAGATTCCGCTGGGCCCGCACCGCCGCTACGTCGTGGTGACCAGCCGGCGCGCCGACCGCCCGAGCAACGCCACCGCCCGATGTGGCGTGGCGTGGCTGCGGTGGTCCCCCCGCGGCGACGGCGGCTCAGACCACGACTTCGGTTGGATGCAGCTGCGCAACATGCTGCCGTCCCCGTCGTTTGACCATGCGATCCAGAGCACGCGCGTGCCCGGTGACGAGCGGCGGGTGATGGGTCCGTATCTCCCCACCGGCACGTACTACTCCGGCAAGCGCGCCTTCGAGAGGCTCGGATGCCCGGTCGCCAGATGACCGGTCGAATCCGATCACGACAGTGCGCGGCGCTCGTCCTGGCCGCCCTCGGCCTCGGGGCGTCGCCCGCGCTGGAGGCGCAGGCGATCGCGGCGCCGGCCATCAGCGCCCCGGCCGCCCCGCAGAACCCCCACCTCGCGCCCAACCCGAACAGCAACATCCACGACGACACCTGGATGACGGACGCCTACCGCCGTCCCGGACCGCGCCGTGGCCGCTTCATCACCCGGCTCGGCGCCCTGCCGGCGTCCCTGTGCGGCTCGCTGACCTTTGACCGGGGCGGACGCATCGTCACCGTCTGCCCCTCCACGGTGAGCCCACCGGCCCTGCGCGTGATCGACCCGCATAGCCTGAGGGTCATCGGCCAGTACACGATGCCCGCGGGGCTGCCTGCGCCGAAGGGCACGCCCGCCTTCCAGAACTTCACCGGCGGCGGTTACCTCTTCCTCGACGAGCGCGATCGGATCTGGACCGCGACCAAGAGCAACCATCTCTTCGTGATCGCCGAGTCCGACGGTGGCCGGCGCCTGCGCAAGGTCGCCGATTACAACCTCGCCTCCGTCGTCACCGGCCAGGATCGGATCACCTCGGCGCTCCCGGACTTCGCGGGGCGGATCTGGTTCGTCACCAAGCGCGACGGAAAGGTCGGTGTTCTGGATCCGCGCACGCGGGCCGTCCACGTCCTGCGCACCGGCGAGGAGATCGAGAACTCGTTTGCCGTCGGCCGCGATGCCGTCTACGTCGTCACCAACCGGCGGATGTATCGCTTCAGCGCCGACCGCCGCGGCCGGCCGCGCGTCGATTGGGCCATTCGGTATCGGAACTCCGGCATCCACAAGCCCAGCCAGGTTGACGCCGGTTCGGGCGCCACCCCGACGATCCTGCCGGGCGGCCTGGTGGCGATCACCGACAACGCCGACCCGATGGACGTCGTCGTGATGCACACGGACAACCGGCTGCGCCGCCACGAGCCGCGCATCGCCTGCTCGGTGCCGGTGTTCGCGCGGGGGGCCAGCGCCACCGAGAACTCGCTGATCGGATCCGGCCGATCGCTGATCGTCGAGAACAATTACGGCTATCAGGACCCGTTCGGCCCCGCCGCGGGCACGATCACGACGCCCGGCTTTGCCCGCGTCGACGTCAACCCCCAGGGCACGGGCTGCCGCCTGGAGTGGACCAATCGGACCGTCCGGGCGCCGAGCGTTGTGCCGAAGCTGTCCACCGCCACCCAGCTCATCTACACCTACGCCCAGAACCCGAACCCGCTCGGCGGTCAGATGTGGTCATGGGTGGCGATCAGCGCCCGCACCGGGCGGACGGCGTTCTCCGTCCCGGCCGGCTCGGGGCTGGAGGCGAACAACAACTACGCCGGGCTGGCGATCGGCCCTGGCGCCACCCTCTACCTCGGGACGATCGGCGGAATCCGCACGCTGCGCAACGCGCCGTGAACGGCGGCGCTCCGGCTCCCGCCGCGTGATGAGCGCGGGCAGGGCCGGCACCGCGCGAGAGCCCTACTTCAACTCGGCTGAGCTCTTACCGAGCAGCTGGCGGGCGACGATCAGCAGCTGGATCTGCTGGGTGCCCTCGAACAGGTCGAGGATCTTGGCGTCGCGCGACCACTTCTCCAGCAGCTCGGTCTCCCCGAGGCCGGTGGCGCCGCACAGGGCGACGCAGCGCAGCGCGACGTCGGTGCCCATCCTGCCGGCCTTGGCCTTGGCCATCGAGGCCTGCAGCGAGTTGCGCTTGCGGTTGTCGGCCATCCACGCCGCCTGCAGGGTGAGCAGGCGGGCGGACTCCCAATCGGCCTCCATGGCGATGAACTCGGCCGCGGCGGCATTCTGCAGCTGGGGCGGCACGTCGTAGTCGATCTCGATGCCCGCCTCGGTGAGGATCTCGCGGGTGCGGTCCAGGCACGCGCGGGCCACGCCGATGGCCATCCCGGCGACCAGCGGCCGGGTGTTGTCGAAGGTCTGCATGACCCCGCCAAAGCCCTTGGTGGCCGCGACATCGGCCGAGCCGAGCAGGTTCTCCTTGGGGACACGGCAGTCCTGCAGGAAGAAGTTTGCCGTGTCCGACGCGCGAATGCCGAGCTTGTGCTCGAGCCGGTCGAGCTTGAGCCCCGGGTTCTCGCGCTCGACCACGAACGACTTGATCGCGGCCCGGCCGGCGCTGCGGTCAAGCGTCGCCCAGACGACGATCAGCTCGGCCCGGTCACCCGAGGTGACGTAGATCTTCTCGCCGTTGAGAACGTACTCGCCCGTCTTTTCGTCGAGCACCGCGGTCGTGCGGATCGCGGCCGAGTCCGAGCCCGCCTCGGGCTCGGTGATCGCCATCGCGGCCCACTTGCCGCCGAAGCGCTTGAGCTGCTCCTCGTCGGCGACGGCGGCGATCGCCGCCTGGCCGAGACCCTGGCGGGGCATCGACAGCAGCAGGCCGACGTCGCCCCAGCACAGCTCGATCGCGCCCAGCAGCGTGGCCATGTTGGAGCCGTTGCGGTTGCCCGTCTCCTTCTTGGCGCTGTCGGCGCCGTTGCCGCTCGCGGCTCCGGCACCGCCGAGCGAGCCGGACTCGTTCATGCCGTCGATCACGGCGGCGAGCATGTCGAGCTCCTTGGGGCGCTCGTGCTCGGCCGTGTCGTACTTGCGCGAGTTGGGCCGGAAGACCTCGGTCGCGACCTGATGGGACTGGCTGATCAGGCCCTGGAACTTCTTGGGGATCTCGAGATTGATCGGCATTAGACGAGCAGAGCTCCTTCCATGATTCCGGCGGCCCGCAGGTCGCGGTACCAGCGCTCGACCGGGTGCTCCTTGGTGAAGCCGTGACCGCCGAGCATCTGCACGGCGTCGGACCCGATCTGCATGCCCTTGTCGACGCACAGCCGGCGGGCCAGCGCGGCCTCCCGGGAGAAGTCCAGCCCCTGGTCAACGCGCGCGGCGGCCCGGTAGGTGGCCAGCCGCAGCCCGTCGAGCTCGATCGCCATGTTGGCCACCGTGAAGGCGACCGCCTGGCGGTTGGAGATCGGCTCGCCGAAGGCCTTGCGGTCCTTGACGTAGTCGGCGACGTAGTCCAGCGCGGCCTGACCCGTGCCGACGGCCACCGCGCACCAGCCCAGCCGGGCCAGGCTCACGCACTCGGCGTAGGTGGCGCGGTCGGCGCCACCGAGCAGGGCGGTGGCGGGCAGCTTGACGTTCTCGAGGATGAGGCGCCCGGTGGAGGCGGCGCGCACGCCCATCCCGGGATCGGGCTCGACGCTGAGGCCGGACGTCTTTGACTCGACGACGAACAGCGCCGGGCCCTCGTGCTCGAGCTCCGCGGCGACGATGAACAGCTCGGCCTCGGCGGCGCGCGGCACCATCGCCTTGACACCGTCGAGCACGTAGCCGCCGCCGGCCGCGCGCGCCGAGGTGCGCAGGCCGAACGGGTTGAACAGGGGCTGCGGTTCGATCACGGCCAATGCCGCCGCGGGTATGTTCTCGCCCACGAACTCGGGCAGGTAGGTCGCCTGCTGCTGGGCATCGCCCCACAGGCCGAGCGCGGTGGAGACCGCGGCCGGAGCCAGGCAGGAGACGGCGATCCCCATGTCGCCCTGGGCCAGGGCCTCGCTCATGAGCACGGTCGTGGCCGCTGAGCGCTGCTCGACGGCGCCGCCGAGCTCCTCGGGCACCCCGACCATGGTCAGGCCCAGCTCGCCGGCCTGGGTCAGCAGTTCGGCGGGGGCCGCGCAGTCATCGTCGGCCTTCAGGGCGGCCGGGCGCAGCCGTTCCAGCGCGAACTCGCGCACCGTGCCGCGCAGCAGCTGCTGCTCCTCGGAGGGCTCGAGGTCGAAGAGATCGTTACGCGGCGCGCGCGGCTGGCGGGCGGGCCGGGACAGCCGCTGGGCGGCCGCGAACGTCCGTCCGGCACGGGCGGCGGTGCGTCCGGTGGTCTTGCTGGCGCCGTGCAGCAGGCGCACGGCGGGCTCGCGCAGCCCGAGCCGGTCGATGGCGGAGGAGGAGGCGACCTTGTTGATGGCCCGCAGGCCGATCGCCATGCTCTTCTCGGCGATGTTGGTGTCGTTCGGCATGGCCCATGACGATATCACGATTTGCTGTGACATCAAGCGATGTAATGCTGAACGGAGGCGTTCAGTGAAGCCGTCGCGCCCGCACGATGCGGGCCTCTTATGGAGTTCTTACAGCGGCCCCGCCATGCTCCCCGTGTGCGCGTGCTGATCGCCGAGGATGAGTTGCGCCTCGCCGACGCCATTGCCCGAGGCCTGCGCAGGCAGGGGATCGCCGTCGACATCGCGCCCGATGGCGAGCAGGCGCTGAGCAAGGCCCGGCTGGTCCGCTATGACGTGCTCGTGCTCGACCGCGACCTCCCGGGGATCCACGGCGACGACGTCTGCCGCACCGTGCGCGGCGAGCGCCCGGAGACCGGAATCCTGATGCTCACCGCGGCGGGCACGCTTCAGGACATGGTGGACGGGCTGACGATGGGCGCCGACGACTACCTGCCCAAGCCGTTTCGCTTCGCCGAGCTCGTGGCCCGCATCCAGGCCCTGGCTCGCCGGACCGCCCCGAGCCGGCCCCCGGTGCTGCAGCGCGGAGACCTCGAGCTCGATCCGGCGCGCCGGCGGCTGCGGCGTTCGGAGCGGGAGATCGACCTGGCGCGCAAGGAGTTCGCCGTGCTCGAGGTCCTGATGGCCGCCGACGGCGCGACGGTCTCGGCCGAGGAGCTGCTCGAGCGCGTGTGGGACGAGCACATCGACCCGTTCACCAACGTGGTGCGCATGACGATCATGACCCTGCGGCGCAAGCTCGGCGATCCCCCGGTGGTCGAAACGGTGATCGGGGTCGGCTACCGGGTCGCGTGATGGCCGGCGCGCGAGAGCCCGGAGCACGCGAGCGGCTGAGCCGGCTGCGGCTCCCGCCGCCCACGATCCGCCTGCGGCTGACCGCGCTCTACGGAGCGCTGTTCCTGCTCACCGGCGCGGTGCTGCTGACGATCGGCTACCTGCTCGTGCGCTCCAACCTCGACGGCCACCACTACTTCCGCAACCGGCTGCGGGCGCTGGGCCTGCACCGTCTGCCCGCCTTCGCCCCTGGCTCGGCGGACGCCAGGCTGGCCCGCGCCGTCCAGCAGCAGATCGTCTCCGACGCGCTGAGCCGGCTGGTCGTCGAGTACGTGGCCGCGCTGATGGCCCTGACCCTGGTCTCGGTCATCACCGGATGGCTGCTGGCCGGGCGGACCCTGCGGCCGCTGCGCGCGATCACCGCCACGGCGCGCCGGGTCTCGGGCGAGAACCTCGGCGAACGGATCGACCTGCGCGGGCCCGCCGATGAGCTGCGCGAGCTGGCCGACACCTTTGACGGGATGCTCGGGCGCCTGGACGAGGCGTTCGCCAGCCAGCGCAGCTTCGCCGCCAACGCCTCGCACGAGCTGCGCACCCCGCTGGCCATCATGCATACCGAGATCGACGTCGCCCTCGCGGACCCGGACGCCTCCGAGACCGACCTGCGGATGATGGGCGAGGCGGTGCGCGAGACGCTCGATCGCTGCGAGGCGCTGATCGAGGGGCTGCTGATGCTGGCGCGCAGCCAGGCCGGGGCCCTGCAGAGCGCACCGGTCGACCTGGCCGCACTGGCCGGCGACTGCGTCACTGATCTGAGCGCGCGCAGCCACGACGCCCGGATCGAGGTGCGCGACGATCTGCGACCCGCCTGGACCAGCGGTGATCCCGGTCTGCTGGAGCGAACGGTGGCCAACCTGCTCGACAACGCGATCCGGCACAACGAGCGGGGGGGATGGGTCCAGGTGCGTACCGCCACCGAGGGCGGCGAGGTCACCCTGCGCGTCGTCAACGGCGGCCCAACGCTTGACCCGGCGGTCGTGGCCGCGCTCGGTGAGCCGTTTCGCCGGATTAACCGATCGGTCAGCGGTTTCGGCCTCGGGCTCTCGATCGTGCGCTCGGTCGTGCGCGCGCACGGCGGCCGGTGCGAGGTGCGGGCCCGCCCGCAGGGCGGTCTCAGCGTCGAGGTCAGCCTGCGCGCGACGGGGCGGCATCGCGCCGCGGCGAGTGCCGCGTCAGTCGCCCCGGCGGGCCGCCGGGCCTGACGGCGAGCGCCTTCGCCGCTCGTGCGGGCCGCCGGGCCTGACGGCGAGCGCCCCGCTGCCCGCCTGGGCGATCGCCTGGCCGGGCGACGCGTTCTTACGGGATTATGAAAGACGGCTTACACACACGTGACGGGCTGCTTCATACTGTCGTGTCATGCCGAGCAGACGTCGCCACAACGGAGGAGTCGGAAGGCGGAGGCCGGACATCCCCGCGTCTGGTCCCGCTCACCGTCACCTTGCGACGCCGGCCGGCAACGGCGAATGTGCGCCTCGCCGTGCGCGGGCGAGGAGACTCCCCGCGCCTCGTGGTTCCGGCGGCGGCCCAGGCTGTGACTCCGGTCTGGGCATGCCCGCCGGGCCGCGGGATCATCGTCGTTCCCGGCGCCGAGGCTGAACGGCGGCCACGGCACGGTCGGTCCCGGCGCGCGCGCGTCCGGGCCGCCGGCGCATCCGCGCGGTGAGGGCGGCCGCGAGGTACGCCCCCGCGGCCAGAGCGATGATCGCCGGGCTGGGGGGGAGACGCGGAATCGCGTAGGCCAGGGCGAGGCCGCCCCACACCGCCGCCACGGCCAGCCCGGCCGAGAGGGCCAGGCCCGCGTAGGGACGGGCGGTGAGGGCCCGCGAGGCGCCGGCCGGCGCGGCGATCAGCCCGAGCAGCAGCAGCGCCCCCACGGCCTGAGTGCTCTCGGCGGTCACCGCGGCGAGCGCCGCCATGAAGCCGGCGGCGAGCAGCCGCACGGGAACGCCACGCAGCACGGCCAGTTCCGGCTCCAGGCTGGCCAGCAGCAGTGGCCGCGCCGCGGCCCAGACCAATCCGGTGACCACCGCGGCGACGCCCGCGGCCAGGCGCGCGCCGCCGGCCGAGAGCGCGTAGATCGAGCCGAACAGGGTGTTGGCCGTGGTCACGCCGGTCGCGCCGGCGCTGCGGGTGGCCAGCACGGCGAGCAGGAGCACGCCGATCCCGAGCACCCAGGCCAGCGCGATGCCGGTCACGGTGTCGTCAGAACGGGCCCGCTCGCCCGCCGCACCAAGCCCGCCGGCGACCAGAAGGGTGAGCGCGAACAGGCCGACGCGCTCATCGACGCCGATCACGGCGGCGGCGATCGCGCCGACGAAGGCGACATGGCTGAGCGCATCGGTGGCGAAGACCTGTCCGCGCAGCACCGCGAACCAGCCCACCGTCCCGCAGGCCAGCGCGATGAAGGTGCCGGCCAGGTAGGCGTCGCGGACGAACGGGTGAGCGAACATGACCGTCAGCTGCGCTTGAGCAGGCGGGCGGCGACGTAGATGAGGGACGAGATCGTCGTCGCGTAGAAGCCGACGGGGTAGACGGTGAAGTAGGCCAGAGCGAGGGCCAGCCACACGGTGATCAGGCCGAAGGCCACGCTGAGCAGCAGCGCGCGGCCGGGCGCGCGGACCAGATGGCTGGCCGCCGCGGGGGGAGCGACGAGCAGGGCGAAGGACAACAGCGCGCCGGTGATCTGACTGGTCGCGGCGACGGCGAGGGCGAGGACGAGCAGGAAGGTCAGATCCAGCGCGCGGATCGGAACGCCGCCGGCGCGTGCGCCATCGCGATCGACCGAGGCGAACAGCAGCGGCCGCCCGACCGCAGCCAGCGCCCCGAGCACGATCACGCCCACGCCGAGCAGGGTCAGGACCTCCCTGCGGGTGATGCCGAGAAAGCTGCCGAAGAGCAGCGTCTCGGGGGATCCGAGCAGACCCGCGTTGAGCGACAGGAAGAGAAAGCCGGCGGCCAGGCCGACCGTCTGCACGGTGCCGACCAGCGCCGTCTCCTGGGAGCCGCCGCCGCGCCGGCGGGGCGCTGTCCCGGGCACGGCCAGCACGAGGGCGGCAGCGGCGCAGGCCACGTAGTAGCCAAGTGCGGCCGGCAGGCCGGCCAGCGTGGCACCCGCCGCACCCGGGAACGCCATCACCGACAGCGTGTGGCCGGCGAAAGCCTGGCGGCGCAGGACCACGAACCAGCCCGCGAGCGCGGCCAGCACGGCGACGATCGTCCCCGCCTCCAGCGCGGAGACCATGAACGGATACTGGATGAGCTCGCGCACATCGGTGATCAGGTCGGGGCGCAGGACCGGGTTCATGCGTGATCGTGACCGTGGGGGTGGGGGGCGTCGGGTCCGCCGACGACGACGAGCCGACCGTCGGCCGTGCTCAGCACCTCGATCGCGGTGCCGTACAGCGCGCTCAGCTTGGGTCCGGTCACGACCTCGGACACCGAGCCGCATAGGGCGCGGCCCTCGGCCAGGTAGACGACGCGGCTGACGTGGGCCAGCAGCGGGTTGACGTCGTGGGCGACGAGCAGGACGGCGACGCCGTCGCGGCGGGCCACGTCGCCGACGAGCGCGGCCACCGCGGCCTGGTTGGGGAGGTCGAGGCTGTCCAGCGGCTCGTCCAGGATCAGCATCTCCGGCTCGCGCACGAGCGCGGCGGCGATCAGCAGGCGCTGCTGCTCGCCGCCGGAGAGCTCACCGAGCGGCCGCTCGGCGTAGGCGCCGGCACCGACGCGCTCGATCACGCGGGTGACGCGCTCGCGCTCGGTCCGGTGGCGGTGCCGGGCTGTCGGCGTCAGGCCGATCGGCAGTCCCCAGCGCGCGCCGTCGAGCCCGAGCCGGACGAGATCGATGCCGCGGACCCGGGTGCTCGCGTCAAAGCCCTGGCGCTGGGGCAGATAGCCGATCCGCCGCCGCGCGCGCCGGGGGTCGACGCCCAGCACCCGGGCGCTGCCGGCCTGAATGGGAATGAGACCGAGAATCGTTCTCATCAACGTCGACTTGCCCGCGCCGTTGGGCCCGAGCACGGCTACGAACTCGCCGGGGGCGACGGTCAGGCTCACCTCGTGCAGCAGCCGCCGACCGCCGAGCTGTACGCACACGTCCTTGAGCGCGACGACGGGCACGGTTGCGCCCGACGAGCGGTCCGCCTGCGCGGGGCCGGGAACCGGGCTCATCGGGCCGTCGCCCGGTGAAGCGCCGCGGCGAGCGTCGCCAGCTGACGCGTCTGCCACTGCGCGAAGCTCGCCGTGGGCGGGCTCAGCGTTTCGGTCACGGCCACCACCGGCAGCCCGGCTGCTCGCGCCAGCCCGCTGAGGCGCTGCACCTCAGGGGTGAGGTTCTGGGCGTTGACCACCCACACGCGGATCCTGCGCGCGGTGATCTGCGCCTCCGCCGTGCTCGTGTCGCGCGCCGACAGCTCGGTGCCCTCGCTCACCGCCCGCAGCAGGCCGGGCGGGGTGAGCAGGCGCAGTCCGAGGGCGGGCGCCTGCAGGGCGAAGATCGACTCCGAGGCGCCGATCGGTGTGCCGGCGTAGCGCCGGCGGATCCGCGTGATCAGGGCCTGGTAGCCGGCCAGCCCGGCGCCGGTGAAGGCGCGCAGCCGCCGGTCAAAGCCGCCGGCGTGATGGGGATCGATCCGCGACATCCGCGCGGCGATCGCCGCCGCCACGCGGCGAACGTCAGCCGGGTCATACCAGCGGTGCGGGTTCTCGCCCGCGTGCAGCCCGAGCAGCGCGCCGACGCTGAGCACGTCGCGCCCGTCGGCCGGGTCGGCGGCCAGCAGTCGCGGGGCCCACGGGTCGTACCCGATGCCGTTGACGATGACCAGCTGGGCGCCCGCGACCGCGCGGGCGTCGGCCGCCGTGGGCTCATAGGCGTGGGGATCCTGGGCCGGGCTCTGGACGATGCTCGTCACCGTCGCGTCCGCGCCGCCGATCGCCCGCGCGATGCTGCCCCACACGTTCTCGGCGGCCACGACCCGGATGCCGTGGATCTGAGCGGAGACCGGCAGCGCCCCGCAGCCGCCACTCGCGGTGGCCAGCAGGGCCGTCGCGGCGAGGGCGCCGAGGGCACGACGGCGCGTCGGCACGGCCCAGGGGCGTCGAGGGCAGCCGGCGAGGGCACGACGGCGGGTCGGCAAGGTCCGGGGGAGTCGAGCGTGGCCGCTGCGAGGGACCGGCTCGAGACGACGCGGCTGATGCTCTGGGCTCACGCGGTGAGCGGGAAGGTGTCGGCGTTCGGGAGCCGGATGGCCATGGTCCGGAGCCTAACACGAGAATGAGAACCAGTCTCATTCTTATTCCGATCGGGGTATCCTGGCCACCATGAGCTTCACCTGGACCGAGTACGTGCATGCCTACCTGATGGCGCGCGGGCTGAACCGCGGGGCCGCGCGTGATCGGATCGTCGACGTGCTGGCCGAGCAGCCGTGCGCGCTGACCGCCGCCGAGATCGACGACATCCTGCGCCGGCGCGGGCAGCCGACCGCGCGGGCCAGCATCTACCGAGTGCTGGACCTGCTCGTAGAGCACCATCTCGCCGAGCGCGTCGTGGTTGGGTCAGGGCAGGCGCGCTTCGAGCGGCTGGAGTGGACCGGGGACCATCACCACCACCTCGTCTGCGAACACTGCGGCCAGCTGGTGGCCTTCGACGACCCCGGCCTGGAGCGGGCGATCAATGAGATCTCCGGCCGCCTCGGCGTCCGCGTCGACAGTCACGACGTCACGCTGCGCGGGGCGTGTGCGCGCTGCAACTGACCGCGCGTGCCGCCCCTGACCCCGCGCGTGGTGCCTGTGACCGCGCCTGCCTCTCGGTGGGCTCAGTTGAAGTTGAACATGAGCTGGCGCGTTCCCCTGACCGGCAGGCGGTCAGGGGAACCGCGCAAGCGGTGAGCCGGGAGCTCAGCTCGACGGGTAGCAGTACAGCGTCGCCTGCACCGATCCGGACGAGCCGTTGACGACGACCTGCTCCTGATTGGCGGCGATCGAGAAGCTCGTGACGGTCGCGTTCCCGGTCAGGGTGTAGCCGCCGTTGACGGCATGCTCGTTGGGCCCGGTGCACGTGTTGGTGGCCGTCACGGCCGAGCCACTCACGGGCAACGTTGCGCCGGTGACGACCTGGGGATGCGCCCAGTCGATCCCGGCGGGGCCGGCCGGGCCGGTCGCTCCCGTGGGTCCAGCCGGGCCGGTGGGGCCGGCCGGGCCGGTATCCCCGTGGGCGCCGGTCGCCCCGGTGTCGCCCTTGGTGCCGGTGGCGCCGACCGGCCCCGTGTTGCCGGTGGCCCCGGGCGCGCCGGACGCGCCGGTCGGGCCGTCGGCCCCCGGGGCGCCGTTCTTGCCCGGCCTGCCCTGCGGCCCGCGCGCGCCCTTCAGCTGCGAGCGAACCTTCGGGGCGATCTGCGTGACTGAGTTGATGATGTAGTGACTGGCGGCGATGCCGGTGCCGGCCAGACTGAAGAACAGGGCGGTGGCGGCCATGATCGTGGCCGCCGAGGGGCGCTTGCGCATGTACTGACTCCTGACGATGGATTGGACGGGTGCTGAGCCAGATCGACGATCGAGTTGCCCCATGAAGCAGTTCCTCCGTGGCGCCCCATGCACCCGAAGAAAATGCTAACTGATCGTCATTGTCCTGCCAACCGGCCAGCCAGCAGATTTCGATGCCGGGACGGCGTGGTGAGGACCTACCAGGTGTCGACGTGGGGCCGGCGCTTGCCTGGCCTCTCTGACCACGCCGGGGTCGGGGGATCGAACAGCGTGCCGATCCAGCGGTGGCTGTCGGCGGGATCGATCACGTCGTCGATCTCGAAGTAGGCGGCCATGTTGACCCCTCGCCCGCGCTCGTAGGCCGCGGCGACGAACGTGTCGAAGGCGGCCTCGCGCTCTCCGGGATCCTCGATCGCCTCCAGCTCGCGGCGCATCCCGAGGCGGACCGCGCCCTCCAGGCCCATGCCGCCGAACTCCGAGGTCGGCCAGCCAACGGTGAACACCGGGGCTTTGAAGCTGCCTGCGGCCATGGCCTGCGCGCCCAGGCCGTAGCCCTTACGCATCACGATCGTGCCCGTCGGGACCTCGAGGTTGGCCCCGGTGACGAACATGCGCGCGAAGTGGCGGACCGTGGCGGTGCGCTCGGCCTCGGGCCCGACCATGAACCCGGGGGTGTCGCACAGGAACAACAGTGGCAGGGCAAAGGCGTCGCACAGCTGCATGAAGCGCGCAGCCTTGTCGGCCCCCGGCGCGTCGATCGCCCCGCCCAGGTGCCGGGGGTCGTTGGCGATCACCCCGTAGGCACGGCCGTGGTGACGGGCGAGCGCGGTGATCATCCCCGGCGCCCAACCGCGGCGCAGCTCGAGCGTCTCACCGCACAACGCGTCGATCACCGCCCGTACGTCGTAGACGCGCTTGCGGTTGCCGGGGATCAGCGTGCGCAGCCGTTCGGGGTCGGGCTCCGTGGTGCCGGCCTCGGCCGCGTGCGTGCGGGCGAAGTAGGACAGATAGCGGCGCGCGGCGGCCACCGCGGCCGCGTCGTCGGCGACGCGCAGATCGACCACGCCGTTGGCGTCCTGGACAGCGATCGGGCCGACCTCCTCGGCTGCGTAGACCCCGAGACCCCCGCCTTCGATCATCGCCGGACCACCCATCCCGATGCTCGCGTCCTCGGTGGCGATGACCACGTCACAGCAGCCCAGCAGCGCCGCGTTGCCGGCAAAGCAGAAGCCGGAGGCGATCCCGACCAGCGGGACCAGCCCGCTGAGCCGCGCGAAGTACTGAAAGGCGCGGCAGTCCAGGCCGGCCACCACCGGCCAGTCGACATCACCGGGGCGCCCGCCGCCGCCCTCGGCGAACAGGACGACGGGGAGCCGCCGCCGCTCGGCCACCTCGAACAGGCGGTCCTTCTTGAGGTGGTTGCGCATCCCCTGGGTCCCGGCCAGCACGGTGTAGTCGTAGGACAGGGCGGCGACCGGATCACCGGCCACCTTCCCGACGCCGGCGACCAGGCCGTCGGCCGGGGTGCGTGCGATCAGCTCCTCGCGGTCGCGGCGCCGCTCCTGGGCGGCGAACATCAGCGGCCCGTACTCGACGTAGGAGCCGGGGTCGAGCAGGTCGTCGAGGTTCTCGCGCGCGGTGCGCCGACCCTTCTCGTGGCGCCGGGACACCGCCTCGGGCCGCGCGGCGTCCAGACCGACGGCGTGGCGCTCGCGGACGACCGTGAGATCGTCGCGCTCGACGGCACCGCGCTGCGGCGTGGCATCGAGATCGTCGGCACGGTGCTCCGGCGCGGCGTCGAGATCGTCCGCACGGTCCTCCCGGGCGGCACCAACGTCGTCGCGCCTGCCCGTCACGCTCCCGTCCTCGCCGGCGGGGGGTGGAGCCCCCGCGCCGGTGGCGGCGAGCTGCGGAGCCCCCGCGCCGGTGGCGGCGAGCTGCAGCGTGGCCAGCACCTGGCCCTCGGTGACGCCGTCCCCGACCGTCACGGCCAGCGCGGCGATCGTCGCGTCCTGCTCGGCGACGATCTCGTGCTCCATCTTCATCGCCTCGAGGATCACCACCGGCGTCCCGGCCGCGACCACGTCGCCCGCGGACGCCGGCAGCGCGGCGACCGTGCCGCTGAAGGGCGCGCGCAGCTCAGTCACGGCTCAGGCCAGGGCGGCCAGCAGCGTATCGGGCGATGCGTTGTCGCTGGCGTCGGCGGCCAGCTGCTCGTAGAGCACACGATCGCCCGGGGCGACGATCAGGGCGGCGCCGAGCTGAGCCGGGTGCCCGATGGTTCGCCCCTGGCGCACGCGGCGGCCGAGCACGGTCGTGATCGCCCGCAGCACGACACGCGGGCCGAACAGGCCGCCCAGCCCGGCCATGCGCGCCCCGACCGCGCGGTAGCTCTCGCGCCGGCGATCGACGAGCAACGGCAGGGTGATCTGAAACTGCTCGCGGAAGTCCCGGCCGTCCTGCGGTGTGGCCTGGCCGATGAGCACAACGTCGGCGCCCGCGGCGGCGAAACGACCGGATGCGTCCTGCAACTGCAGGGCGTGCGCGCGGCAATAGATTCACCCGTAGTGGCGCAGCCAGACCAGCACGACGGGGCGCTCGAGCCAGAGCTGCCCGAGCCTGACCTGTCCGCCCTCGGTGTCGGGCAGCTCGATGTCGGCGATCCTCTGCGCGGGGGTCATGAGGCGGCAGTCTACGGTGGCGCGATACGGTCCCGCTCATGGCCGAGTTGCTGTGGGAACCCTCACCGGAGCGCATCAGCCGGGCGACCCTGACCGCTTACCAGGCCTGGCTGGAGCGCGAGCGGGGTCTGCGCTTTGCCGATTACCAGGAACTGTGGCGGTGGTCGGTCGACGACGTGGAGGGTTTCTGGAGCTCGATCGTCGAGTACTTCGACCTGCACTTCACCCGCGGCGGCGAGACGGTGCTCGGCTCCACCGCGATGCCCGGCGCGACCTGGTTCCCGGACTCGGAGATCTCCTACGCCGAGCACATGTTCCGCGGCAAGGACGACGGCGCCGTCGCCCTGCGCCACGCCTCCGAGCTGCGCGAGCTGGGCCAGTGGACGTGGGGTGAGCTGCGCCGGCACACGGCCCGGATCGCGGCCGGGCTGAGGGCCCAGGGCGTCGGGCCCGGAGACCGGGTCGTGGCCTACATGCCAAACATCCCCGAGACGCTGGCCGCCTTTCTGGCCTGCGCGTCGATCGGCGCGACCTGGTCCTCGGCCGCCCCCGAGTTCGGGGCCCGCAGCGTGATCGACCGCTTCGCCCAGGTGCGGCCCAAGCTGCTGCTGGCGATCGACGGCTACCGCTACGGCGGCAAGGACCACGATCGCTCGCCGATCGTGGAGACGATCGCCGCCGAGATCCCTGGCCTTGAGAAGGTCGTGCGGTTCGGCTATCTGGACGGCAGCGGCTGGGAGGACGGGTTCCTCGGCGCCGAGGAGGCCGAACTGACGTTCACGCCGCTGCCCTTCGATCACCCCCTGTGGGTGCTCTACAGCTCGGGCACGACCGGGCTGCCCAAGCCGATCGTGCACGGCCAGGGCGGGATCCTGCTCGAGCAGACCAAGAAGATGTACCTGCACCTCGACGCCCAACCCGGTGACCGCGTGTTCTGGTTCACCACGACGGGCTGGATGATGTGGAACTTCCTCGTCGGGGTGCTGCAGACCGAGGCGTCGGTGGTGCTGTTCGACGGCAACCCCGGGCACCCGTCGCTGGAGCGGCTGTGGGAACTGGCCCAGGAGGCGGGCATCACGACGTTCGGCACCAGCGCCGCGTTCATCGCCTCGTGCATGAAGGCCGATGTGCAGCCCGCGCGCGGACGCGACCTCAGCGCGCTGACCGCGGTCGGCTCGACCGGCTCGCCGCTGTCCCCGGAGGGCTTCCGCTGGGTCTACGAGCAGCTCGGCGCGGATACGTGGCTGTTCTCAACCTCGGGCGGAACCGACATGTGCACCGCGTTCGTCGGCGGAATCCCCACGCTGCCCGTCTACCTGGGCGAGCTGCAGGGCCGCTGCCTGGGCGCATCGGTCGAGTCCTGGGATCCCGAGGGTCATCCCCACGTCGGCCAGGTGGGCGAGCTGGTCATCACCAAGCCGATGCCCTCGATGCCCATCTTCCTGTGGGGCGATGAGGACGGCTCGCGCCTGTTCGAGTCCTACTACGCGATGTACCCGGGGATCTGGCGCCACGGCGACTGGATCGAGATCACCGAGCGCGGCACGGCGATCATCTACGGCCGCTCGGATTCCACGATCAACCGCGGCGGCGTGCGGATGGGGACCAGCGAGATCTACCGGGCGGTGCTCGAGGTCCCCGAGGTGACCGACGCGCTCGTCGTCGACCTCCCGCGCGACGGGGACGAGAACTGGATGCCGCTGTTCGTCGTCCTGCGCGACGGGGTCTCGCTCACCGACGAGCTGGTGGCCCGGATCCGCCGCCGGATCCGCGAGGACTGCTCGCCGCGTCACGTGCCCAACGAGGTGCGGGCGATTCCCGCCGTGCCGCGGACGCTGTCGGGCAAGGTGCTCGAGGTGCCGGTCAAGCGGATCCTGTCCGGGACCCCGGCCGATCAGGCCGCGTCGCGCGAGTCACTGGCCAACCCGGAGGCGCTGGACTACTTCGTCAAGCTGGCCGCCGAGGGCACGGGCGGGGGCACGGGCGGGGGCGCGGGCGACGGAGCGGGCGGGGGCGCGGCCGACGGCGCGGCCGGGCAGACGTAACAAGTCTGTGCCAATCCGCCCACCGGGACGGTGGCCGGGTGATCATTGGGGCGATGGACGTTTTTGGCCGCCGACATGCCCAAATCGTCCACCTGGCAGAGCGGCAGTACGGACACGTCAGACGCTCGCAGCTTCTCGCGCTCGGCGTCGCGTCGCGAACGATCACCGCGTGGATCGCGCGCGGCTGGCTGATCCGGGTCTACCCGGGGGTGTACGCGGTCGGGCATCGGCGGATGGAAGCGGTCGCCGTCGCCGCGGCGGCCCGCCTGGCCTGCGGGGACGACGCGGCGCTAAGCCATGACACCGCAGCTGCGCTGTGGGGCCTGCACGATCGCTGGCCCGCGCGTCCCGAGGTGAGCTCGGGGCCGGGCCGGCGTGTCCGGATCTCGGGGATACGCCATCACCGCACCAAGACGCTCATGCGGGCTGATGTCCGCCGGCACCGCGGGCTGAGGGTCACCAGCCCCGCTCGCACCCTCAACGACCTGCGACCCCGGCTGAGCGAGCGCCAGTACGTCCGCCTGATCAACGACGCGCGCCTGAAGGGCCTGCTCAACGCCGACGCTGCGGCCGCTCTGCATCCCGACGCGCGCGCCGAGCAGCCGCCGAGCCGCTCGGTCTTCGAGGACGAGGTCGCCAGCGCCCTTCGCCACGGCGGGTTCCCCGACTTCCAGGTCAACGTCCGCCTGTTCGGCCGCGAGGTGGACCTGCTGTTTGAGGCCCAGAAACTGATCGTGGAGCTCGACGGCTGGGCGTATCACTCAGACCGGGACGCCCACGAGCGCGACCGGGTCAAGGACGCGCAGGCCCTGGCCCGCGGGTACGTGACCGTCCGCATCACCTGGCGGCGGTGGCGCTCGGCGCGAGCCGAGGTCATGGCCGAGCTTGAGGCGGTGCTGCGCAGAGCCGCGTAGGGCCCCCGCGCAGCGGGGCTGCGCAGAGCCGCGTAGGCCTGCGCGCAGCGGGGCATCCTCATACGGAGGGCGCAGCCAGGGCTCTTAGGAACCTCTTCCCTGGTTCTGACAGCCTTCTCAACAGGCGGTGCTGTCATGAAACGCACAGACGCACCATCCGAGCCACACCCATTTCAGGAGTTGAGACGCACACCATGAAAACTTTGAGCCGATGGATGCCGGCCCTCGCCGGCGCGGTGGCGGGCGGAGTGATCGCCATCGTCGTCGCCAGCGGCAGCAGCACGACCAAGTCGGTGACCACCACCGTCACAGCGCCGAGCAAGCAGGCCGCGCTGCCGGCGTCGTTCAACAAGCCGAGCGGCATGACGGTCAACCAGATCTACAAGTCCGCCAGCCCCGGCGTGGTCGACATCATCGTCACCAGCCAGAGCGCCAACCCGGCCGCCCAGCTGTTCGGCGGCGGGGGTGGCAGCCAGCGCTCCAAGGGCGAGGGGGCCGGCGTCGTCTACAACGACAAGGGCTACATCCTCACCGATGAGCACGTGGTCAGCGGCGCGATCTCGGTCGTGGTCAACTTCCAGGACGGCAAGAGCTATCCGGCCAAGGTGATCGGCACCGACCCCTCGACCGACGTCGGCGTGATCAAGGTCAACGCGCCCGCGTCGGAGTTGCATCCGATCCCGCTGGCCGACTCCAGCCAGGCCCAGGTCGGTGACCCGGTGGTGGCCATCGGCAGCCCGTTCAGTCTGCCCGAGACGACCACGACGGGCATCGTCAGCCAGACCGGGCGCAGCATCACCGCGCCCAACAACTACACGATCCCCAACGCGATCCAGACCGATGCGGCGATCAACCCCGGTAACTCCGGCGGCCCGCTGCTCGACGCGTCCGGGCACGTGCTCGGCCTCAACGACCAGATCGAGACCAACAACACGACGGTCTCCGGTCAGGGCTCGAGCTCGGGCGTGGGCTTCGCGATCCCGTCCAACACGGTCAAGCTGATCGCCGACAAGCTGATCGGCGGAACCAAGGTCCGGCACGCCTACGTCGGCGTCTCGTTGTCGAGCACGTCGGCCAACGGCGCGCAGATCGCCCAGATCACCCAGAACTCGCCCGCTGTCCGCGCGGGTCTGCAGCCCGGGGATGTGGTCACCGCGATCGACGGCTCCGCGATCACCTCGACCGATCAGTTCATCGCCAAGATCGACGGCTACCAGCCGGGCCAGAAGGTGACGCTCACCGTCAAGCGCGGCGGCCAGACCAAACAGATCACGGTCACGCTCGGCACGCGACCGGCGCAGACGCCGACCGCGGGCTGACCTCCCGCACCCCCCTGACAGAGCCCGCTCGGGCCCGGCCGACGCGCCGGGCCCGGGTGAGGCGCAGGGGCGCCCGCAGCCCATAACGGCGGCGCTCAGGCCGAGGCGGCGAGACGGGGTCAGGCCGAGGCGGCGTGCGGCGTTCAGGCCGAGGCGGCGTTCAGGCCGAGGCGGCGGTCGGCTCGCGCCGGTGCCGGACGGCCAATCCCCAGGTCAGGGCGGCCAGGGCGATGATCGTGATCAGCAACGGCCCGAGGACGCCGGAGCCGAACACCGTGGTCAGGGCGTAGAAGGCGGCGCCGAACAGGCCGGCCACGGGAAGGGTCAGCACCCAGGCCACCGCGATCGAGCCGGCCACGCCCCAGCGCACGGCGGACAGGCGCTTGGCGGCACCGGCGCCCATCACCCCGCCGGAGATCACGTGGGTCGAGGACAGCGGGTAGCCGAAGTGCGAGGAGAGCAGGATCACCGCGGCGCCGGCGGCCTGGGCGGCGAAGCCCTGGGCGGCGTCCATGCGGATGATGCGCATGCCGACGGTGCGGATGATGCGCCAGCCACCCGCGTAGGTGCCCAGGGCGATCGCGGTGGCCGCCCCGATCACCACCCAGGCCGGGACCGTGGCGTGGCGGGGGCTGAGATCGCCGTGGGCGACGAGCGCCAGCGTGAGCACGCCCATCGTCTTCTGGGCGTCGTTGGTGCCGTGGGCCAGCGCGAGCAGGGAGCTGGTGACGATCTGGCCGAGCCGGAACGCCCGCGTGACGGCGCCGGGCCGGCGCCGGCCGAACAGGGCGTAGACGACGATGATCGCCACCCCGGCGGCGACGAACGCGGCCACCGGCGCGATCAGGCCGGGGATGACGACCTTGTCGATGATCCCCGCGCGGTGCACAGCGCCACCGCCGACCGCGGCCAGCGTGGCGCCGACCACGGCGCCGATCAGCGCGTGCGACGAGCTGGAGGGCAGTCCCGCCCACCAGGTGATGAGGTTCCAGGCGATCGCCCCGGTCAGCCCGGCGAAGGCGATCGTCTCGGTGACCTGGCCCGCGTCGACGATCCCGGTGGCCACCGTGGCGGCGACCTTCAGCGAGATGAAGGCGCCGACGAAGTTGAGCACCGCGGCGAGCGTGATCGCCGTGTTGGGGGACAGGGACCGGGTCGAGATCGCCGAGGCGACCACGTTGGCCGTGTCGTGAAAGCCGTTGGTGAAGTCGAAGGCGAACGCCGCCACGACGACGATGACCAGGAGCAGAGTGCTGTGCACGAACGCGGAACCCTAGGGAAGGCGGCCGTCGGCGGCCCTGCGCCCGACCGCAAATAGCGCGATCAGTTCCCGACGCTCGCGGCCCAGTGCAGCGTGCGCTCCATCAGCTCGACGTGGACGCTGCGGGTCTGCCCGTCGCGTCGCGTCCAGTGCCCGTCGGAGCCGAGCGTCCAGGCGTTGGTGTCATCGGCCAGACAGCGCTCCAGGGTGTCGTCCAGCTCGGCCTGCAGCTCGGGGGTCTCGATCGGCACCAGCAGCTCGACCCGCGTGTCGAGGTTGCGGGGCATCAGGTCCGCGGAGCCGATGTAGTAGACGTGCTCGTCGCCGCGGTGAAAGGAGTAGATCCGCGAGTGCTCGAGAAAGCGGCCGACCACGGACACGACGTTGATCGTCTCCGAGATGCCGGGAAGGCCGGGGATCAGGCAGCAGATACCGCGCACGTTGAGGTCGATCGGGAGCCCGGCCTGGGACGCGGCGTACAGCGACTGGATGATCCCCGGGTCCACGAGCGAGTTCATCTTGAGCACGATCCGGCTCGGGATGCCGTCCTGGTGGGCCTTGACCGTGCGCTCGATCTGCTCGACGAGCGGCCGGCGCATCCAGGTGGGGGCGACCAGTGCCTTGCGCTGGGGCTCGGGATGCCCGTAGCCGGTCAGCGTGTTGAACAGGTTGGCCACCTCGTCGGTGAGCACGCGATCAGTCGTGAACAGCCCGAAGTCCTCGTAGATGCGCGCGTTCTTGGCGTGGAAGTTGCCGGTGCCGATCATCGCGTAGTGGCGCACCTGCGAACGCTCGCGGCGGACAATGAGGATCGCCTTGGCGTGCGTCTTCAGGCCCGGGATGCCGTGCACGACGTGCGCTCCGACCTCCTCCAGCGCCCGCGACCAGTGGATGTTCTGGCGCTCGTCGAAGCGGGCCTTGAGCTCGACCATGCAGACCGCCTGCTTGCCCTTCTCCGCCGCCGCGATCAACGACGGCACCAGTGCGGAGTCATCCGAGGTGCGGTACACGGTCATCTTGATCGCCAGCACGTTGGGATCGTCGACGGCCTGCTTGACGAAGCGCTCGACGCTGGCCGAGAACGACTGGTACGGGTAATGGACGAGCACGTCTCCGGCGCGCATGGCCCGGAACATGTCGGGCTGCTCCTGGGCATCGCCGGCGGCCACGGTGAGGCCGTTCTGCTGGACGGGGGTCCAGTTGGGGAAGCGCAGCTCGGAGTGGCCGTCGATCGACGCGATCTGCCACAGGTCGCTCATGTCGAGCAGCCCGTCGACGTCGTAGACCTGGATCTCGTCGACGTCGAGCCACTCGATCAACCGGGCGCGCAGGGCCGGCTCCATGCTCGCCCCGACCTCGAGCCGGACCACCTCGCCGAAGCGCCGGCGGCGCAGCTCATCCTCGACCGCCTGGAGCAGGTCATTGGCCTCGTCGGAGACCTCGAAGTCGGCGTCGCGGGTGACCCGGAACAGGTCGTAGCTGAGGATGTCCATGCCCGGGAACAGCGCATCCAGGTGCGTGGCGATGATGTCCTCCAACGGCACGAAGGTGCCCTTGGAGATCTCCACGAAGCGGGGCAGCACCTCCTTGGGCACCTTGACGCGGGCGAAGGCCTCGTGGTCGAGGTCGGGGTCGTGCAGGCGCACGATCAGGCTCAGGGAGAGGTTGGAGATGTAGGGGAAGGGCCGCCCCGGGCCGACGGCGAGCGGGGTCAGGACGGGGAAGATCTGCTCGCGGAAGTGGCGCGCGATCACGCTCGCCGGGGCGCCGGACTCCTCGCAGGTGGTGATGCGGATGCCCTCCTGGACGAGCGCGGGACGGATCACCTCCGAAAGCTGCCGGGCGTGCCGGTGATCCAGCGCGCGCACCCGGGAGGCGATGCCCTCCAGGACGTCGGAGGGCGGCAGGCCGTCGGGCCCGCGGGCATCGATGCGCGCCTCGAGCTGATCGTGCACCCCGGCGACCCGGATCATGAAGAACTCGTCCAGGTTGGTGACGAAGATGGCCAGGAACTTCAGTCGCTCGATCAGCGGCAGGGAGTCGTCCTCGGCCAGCTGCAGGACGCGGTCGTTGAAATCCAGCCAGGACAGCTCGCGGTTGATGAACAGCGATGTGTCGTCGAGCGCCACCGCCTCGTCGGCGGGACCCGCGGTGGCGTCGAGCGCAGGCTCGTTCACGCCGCGCCCGGCTCCCCACCGGACTCGGTTCCCGCCCCGGCCATCGCGCCGTCGGCGATCGCGGCCAGCTCAGCCGGCCGCAGCAGGGTGATCAGCTCGCCCTTGTGGATCGCGGCCAGGCCACCCTTGCGCATCCGGGCCTGCGCGCCCGTGAGGTCGTACAGCGTGAGGGAGAACGATGGGTCGTGGCCGACGATCAACGTCGTACCCAGGCCCGCGACGAGCTCCTCGACGTCGAACGGCTCCCCGGCCAACCGCCGGTCGATCCTCACCTCCAGTCCGAGCGGCTCACAGGCGTACTGGGCGGTCTGCACGGCGCGCAGCTTGGGGCTGGTGAGGCAGGCGTCGATCTGGGCTCCGAGGACCTTCAGGGCGGCGCCGGCGTTGCGCGCCTGCACGATGCCTCGCTCGGTCAGTGGTCGCTGGTCATCCGGCAGCCCGTCCTCGGCCTCGGCGTGGCGCAGCATCCAGAGCATGGTCCAGACTCTACGACGCCGCGCGCGCGAGGCGTGATTGGCCCGGTCGGGGGTCATGGCGCCGAGCCTAGGCCCCGCCGATCCGGCTGCGGTGACGAGCCGGTGAACGGCGCGGCGGGCGCCGGGACCGAGCGTCTGAACGGCCGCGCGCGGCTGCCGGGGCTCAGCGTCTGAAACGGCCCCCGGGCCACCGTCGAGGCCGGGCCTCCGGGAGGGGTTTGCGCCCCGGCGGCTTGACCGACGGTGTAGCTTGCGCTGCTGAGATCACCAAGGACGAGTAGGGATTGTGGGGTGCATGAGATGGGGCGCGTGAAGCTGTGGCTGGCCGCGTGCGCGGCGCTGTTGACGTTGATCGCCGCACCGGCGATCGCCCAGGCGCAGACCTTCGCGGTGGCCAGCACCGCCGACGTGGCGGCCGCCGACCCGACCACGGGGTGTGCGACCTCGGCCGCGTCCGCCGCCCACGGCGCGTGCACGCTGCGCTCAGCCGTCCAGGCCGCCGACGCCGCCGCCAGCGACAGCACGATCACAGTGCCGGCGGGGACCTACACGCTGACCATCCCGTCGGACGGGGCGCAGGACGACGCGACCAACGGGGACCTCAACGTCTCCACCTCCAACGGCGAGAAGGTGACCATCCAGGGTGCCGGCGCGTCGAGCACGATCATCGACGCCAACCAGCTGGACCGCGCCTTCAACGCGACGACCCCCTTCGAGCTCGACGGCGTGACGGTCGAGAACGGCAACCCCGGACAGGTCGCGCCCGCGGGGGCATGCACCGCCAACCCGATCACGGTCGAGCCGGGGGGTGGAGTGTTGGCCAAGGAGACACTCGTGCTCACCGGTGACGTGTTCACCGGCAACCTGGCCCTCGGCGGGGGCGGCGGAGTGGCGGCGGACAACTTCACCCCGCAGACGATCACGATCTCCGACAGCGTGTTCTCCGATAACCAGGCCTGCCCGTCGAGCAGTGAGAACCCCGTCGACGGCAGCGCCGCCGGCGGTGGGCTCTACGTGCTCGAGGGCGACACCCTGAGCATCGACCGGTCCCGCTTCGACGGCAACCAGGCGCAGAGCGCCGGCGGCGGGATCGCCGCCGCTCCGCGGCTGTTCGCGGCCAGCGAGCCGCTGCCGGCCACCGGAGCGACGCGATCGTTCGTCAGCGAGCGACTGTTCGCGGTGCGCCCGGTCGCCCCGGCGTTCGCCGGGGTCATCCGTGACACCACGATCAGCCACAACGCGGGCGTCTACGGCGGGGGGATCGCCCACGCCTCGCTCTCCGGCGACTCGTGGCAGATGATCGCCGACACGATCGACCACAACACCGCAGGGTCCGGCGACGGCGGGGGTATCGCCGAGGGCGGCACGACGGACACCGTGGTCAACTCGACCATCACCGGCAACTCGGCGAACGACGGCGGCGGAATCTACGGCCAGAGCAGCGAATCGGAGATCGCGTCGGGTCCCACCACGCTCTCGTTCGACACCGTAACCGCCAATAGCGCGACGGGCGCCTCCGCCACGGGCAATCTGTCCGCGGAGGTCAGCGCCGGCTTCGCGCTGGACGACACGATCGTCGCGGGCGGGACCGGCGGCCCCGACGGCAAGGGCGGCGCCGGGGCGGCCGACTGCGGCGGCGCGGGCATGTTCACCTCCAACGGCCATAACCTGTTCGACGCCTCCGGCCAGTGCGGCGATGTCGCGTCGGACCTGACCAGCGCCCATCCCGGCGTACAGGCTCTGGCCGACAACGGCGGCCCGACGCAGACCCAGGCGCTGGCCCTGGGCAGCCCGGCGGTCGATGCCGCCGACCCGTCGCTGTGCCCGTCGGAGACCGCCAGCGTCGACCAGCGTGGTGACGCGCGCCCGTCGGGGCGCGCCTGCGACATCGGCGCCTACGAGCTGCAGCAGGTGCCCGACCTCGGTCTCACGGCGGCGGCGGCCAAGCCATCCATCACGAGCGGTGACGCGGACACGATCACCGATACGGTCACCAACCACGGCACGGCCGCCGCGACCGGCGTGACCTTCACCGATCCGGCCCAGGGCGGCTACACGATCACCTCGGTGACGGCGAGCCAGGGCAGCTGCATCCACACCGCGACCACGGTCAGCTGCAGCCTGGGCACGCTTGGCGCGGGCGCATCGGCCACGGTCGCCGTCGGCCTGTCCTCGACCTCGCCGGGCACGATCACGCTGACCTCGCACGTGGGGATGAACCAGCCTGACGCCACCCCCAACGACGACAGCGCGACGGCGTCGATCAGCGTCCTCGCGCCGACTCCGGCGCCGACACCGACCCCGACTCCGTCCCCCGTGCCGAGTCCGCCGGGGACCAGGCCATCCTCTCCCCGGGCCGACCTCGCGGTGCGCGAGACGATCGCCCCGCGCAGGGTGATCGTCGGTCACACGGCTCGCTTCACCGTGACCGTCACCAACCGGGGTCCCAGCCCTGCGCCCGGGACCCGTCTGGTGCTCGGCGTCCCGGGCGGCACGGCGATCGTCGCGGCGCCGTCGGGCTGCCGCGGGTCCCGCACGCTGCACTGCGCGCTGGGCACGCTCCTGTCCCATCACCGGCGCACGCTGGTCCTGCGGGTGCGCGGCACGCACGCCGGCGTGCAGCCCAGCACGGCGGCGGTGACCGCACGGCCGCCCGACCCCAACCTGCGCAACAACCACGCCGGCGCGCGGCTCAGGGTCGTCGCGGTGCCGATGTGCCGGGTGCCCGTCTTCCACGACCGGCTCGACGCCGACGACTGGGTGGTCGCGGTGCGCGTCTATGTCGACGGCAGGCTGCGCGGGGTCGCGCACGGCAAGAACCTGCGGACGTTCGCCCTGCGGTCGCCGGCAGGCACCCGATCGTTCACCGTGAGGCTCGAGTTCGTGCAGGATGACCGGCGGATCGGTGTGGCCACCCAGACGTTCCACGGGTGCGCGGGCGGCCCGATCCAGTGGCACCTGGTGTCACCGCCGGGCTCGCTGAACGAACCCTGAGCGCCGGTCAACCCGAGCGCGTCAGCGCCGACCGCGCCCCACCCGGCCGCGCGTTCGCCGCGCCCCACCCGGCCGCGCGTCCGCCGCGCCCCGCCGGCCGCGCGTCCGCCCGCCGTCAGCCGATGAGCAGGCGGCGCCCGAAGACGCGCTCGAACGCCTCGTCGTCGCCGTAGCGCTCAACGCTCCAGCGGGGGAGGGTGAGATCGCCGCCGGCCTGCAGGTGCAGGTCGACCCCGTCGCCGTTGGTGTTCAGCCGGACCTCGGAGACCGACTGGTCGCGGCCGCGCTCCAGATGCTCGGCGAGGCGCAGGATGACCGCGCAACGGTTGAGCAGCTCCTCATCCCCGCGGCGGCTGAGCGGCTCGATCACGCCCAGCTTGGGCACTCCCTTGCGGTGGTAGCGGCTGATCTGGGCGATCAGGGCCCGCTCCCGCGGGTCAAAGCCGAACAGCTCGGCGCTCTCGATCAGGTAGCGCGAATGCTTGTGATGATCGTCGTAGGAGATGGTCATCCCGACGTCGTGCAGCATTGCCGCCGCCCACAGCAGCTCGCGCTCGCCATCGCCCGCGGCGAACACGCCACCGGCGATGAGGGAGTCGAACATCTGCAGGGCCAGCGTGGCCACGTGCTCGACGTGGATCAGGTCGGACTCGTACTGGATGGCCAGGCTGCGCACCGCGGCGACCCGGACGTCGCCAAAGCGCGGCTCGCCGCCGGTCAGCAGGGTGCGACTCAGGAACAGGCCCTCGCGCAGGCCGGCCTCGGTCGCCTCCAGGCCACGGAAGCCGCCGCGCTGCACGACTGCCTCGAGCACGAGCGCGGAGGCGAGGATGATGTCCCCGCGCCCGGGCTTGATCCCCGGTACCGCGCCTCGCTCCTGCGGCGCCAGCGCGGCGAGCCGGGTGACGAGCTCCGACAGCGCCTCGGGCTCGATCACGAATCCCTGCACACCGAGGTCAAGACCGGTGTCCAGGCCCTGGGTGGCGGCGGCGAGGTTGCGCACGGCTCCGCCCATCCCGACCAGGCGATCACCGCAGTCCGTCAGCCAATCCAGCCCGGCCAGGGCCTCGTCCACGCGCGCCCGCACGCGCGAGAGCTCCTTCTTCTTGGCCGGCCGCTCGGCCGCCAGCAGCTGCTCGGTGATCCGCACGGCGCCGAGCGGGAAGGAGGCGCTGGGGCCGGGCTGCCGGTCGTGCACCGCGGTGAGCTGCAGGCTGCCGCCGCCGATGTCGAGCACCACGCCGTCGCGCAGGGTCGTCGTGTTGATCGCCGCGACGTAGCCGTAATGGGCCTCGTCGGCGGCCGACAGGACCTCGATCTCCATCTGGCCCGCCCATCGCGCCTCGGCGAGGAAGGCGGCACCGTTGGAGGCGTCGCGAATGGCCGAGGTGGCGACGGCGTGCACGTGCTCGGCCGGGATGCGGTTGGCGCGGCAGAAGCGGCCGAACACGGAGATCGTCTCGATCCCCCGGGCCATCGCCGTCTCGCTCAGCTCGCCGGTGGTCTGAAGGCCCGCACCGATGCGCACCGTCTCGTAGAGCTCGTCGGTGCGTTTCCACCACGGCCCGACGCCGTAGGAGAAGACGACCAGTCGCCAGGAGTTGGAGCCGAGATCGATGATCGCGACCTGGTGATGGCCGGAGCGTCCGGCGTCCGAGGCGCGGGTGGTTCGCCAGCTCACGGGCGGGTCACGGGCGGGTCACGGGCAGATCACAGGCGGATGATCGGCGCCGGGCCGGACGGTCTGACGGGGCTCCCGCACCGTGCGGGAATCTGCGCGGCAGGCATCGGCTGAAAACGCACCCACCGCGGCGTGCGGGATCCGGCGTCAGACGTCAGCGGGTTCGTAGCGCGCGGCGCGGACCGCAGTCAGGATGGCCAGCAGCGTCATCAGCACGGCGCTGGACACGCACCACTGACAGATCGCCTTGATGGTGAAGATCTCGCGGTAGGTGAGGTACATGCTGAAGCCGAAGCCGATCAGCGCGACGGCGAACCCGGCCACCCGGCCCAGTTCCCCGCGGACGAGCAGCGAGCCGAGCAGGGCGAGGTAGCCGAGCAGGCCCAGCAGCGCCACCGGCACGCCGTCGAGCTTGGCGTAGCGGGAGGCCTGCACGGTCTCACAGCCGCCGCTGGACAGGCACAGCACCTTCAGGCCCTCGTAGTGCACGTAGGTCAGGTAGGCCGCCACGCCGGTCCCGATCAGCGCGAGCACGAGAATCGCCGTGCGCAGCCGCCGGTCCGTGCGGTCGCCGGGAGAAACCGGCGGCTCGGGCGGCTCGGACGCGCGCCGGGCCGTGGCGGTCACGCCACCTTCTTGTAGGCGGCCTGGATGTCGGCGTAGCTGGAGATGCCGTCCGAGCCGGTGGCGGGAACGGCGTTGCCCTTGGGGCCGGTCATGATCAGCGTGGGCGTGCCCTGAACGCCGAGCTTGAGCCCGGACTGCTGGTCGGTGGTGACCTGCGAGGCGAGGGCGGCGGCGTTGCGGTCGCTCTGCCACTTGGTCAGGTTAAAGCCGGGGATCTGCTTGGCCAGCCCGCTCAGGTAGCTCTCGGTGACGTAGCCGGTCCCCTCCGCGCCCTGCTCGTGGTAGAAGAGCTCGGTGAAGTTCCAGAACCGCTGCTGCTGGCCGGCGGCGAGCGCGGCGATCTGCTGGTTCTTGAATACGAGCGGGTCCTTGGTCGCCGTCTGGAACGCCTTGTAGACGATCTTGACCTTGCCGCTGCGCACCTGGTTGGAGATCAGCGGGGCGAGGCCGCCGTTGAGCGTGAAGTCCCGGCAGATCGGGCACTCGAGGTCCCCGTAGTAGGTCATCGTGACGGGCGCGGACGGGCTGCCCAGCGTCGCCCCGGACTGCGGGATGCCGGTGAGCAGCTTCTGCACCTTGGTGACCGTGGCCGTCTGGGTCTTGCCCTTCTGCAGCCCGGTCCCCGAGTTGCCGCCGCTGCTGGAGACGGCGATCAGCACGGCGACCACGGCGACGACGAGCACGGCGATCCCGCCCATCGAGCGCAGACGGCGCGTACGCCGGGCGGCGGCGGCGCGGGCGCGCTCCTGCGCTTCGCGGCGCGCGCGGGCCTGTTCCTTTTGCTCTTTGCGAGAGGCCATGTCAGGTCGTCCAGGAGGAGAGCGTCGGTTACAGCAGGACGCCCCTGAGGAGCAGAATAGCGATCACGAGCGCGACGATCCCCGCCGCCAGTGCGACCGCGGCCGCCAGCAGGCGGGGAGCGATCCGCGGCGGGCGCTCGGGGGGCGAGCCGGGGTCAGACGGCAGCGTCATCCGTCGGCCTGATCCACGATCAGGGCGTTGACGGGACGGCCGGCGGCCGGGCTGACGGTGAAGTCAAGGCTCCAGGGTCCGGCCATGATCAGCGCCGGGGCGCTGCGCTGGTACAGACCCGGTCTGACCTCGCGCAGCGCATAGGTCTGCTGGGGCATCTCCATCTGCAGGTGGTTGAAGGCCAGGGTGACGGTCGCCCCGCGCACCGGCGCGCCGCGGCGGGCGACGCGCAGCGCGAAGCTGTCGGGCGCGGCCGCCCGGTTGGGCGCGATGATGACCTGCAGCCGGTAGCCGTTGCGGGTCACGGTGGCGGCGACGCGCCCGGGACCGACGTGGGCCAGCGCCGAGCCCGATTGGGCGAAGGCCGGCGGGGGCGGGGCGAGGCTCGAGAGCAGCGCCGCGGTGAACACCGCGCCCCCGACGACGATCGTCTCGGCCGAGACGAGCCGGCGCAGCAGGCGGGCCGCGCTCTCGGCGCGCGCCGGGTCCTGCCGCGCTGCAGCCAGGCCGGGCCGGGTCCGCAGCAGGTTGCCCGAGGCGAGCGCGACGGCCGCGGTCAGCAGCCCGATCTTGACCAGGATGGCCACGCCGTAGCTCGTCTCCCACAGGGCGCTGAGGACCGGCATGTGCACGACGGTGGAGCCGGTGCCCGAGATCAGCAGCAGGATGACGGCGCCCAGGGCGACGGCGGAGAAGCGGGGGACGACGACGCCCAGCGCAGCGACCCGCTGCTCGGCCGCGACCGTCGTCCACAGGACGAGCAGTCCGATCAGGCCGCCGATCCAGACCGAGCCCGAGACGAGGTGCAGGAAGTCGAACAGGACCGACAGCCCGCGCGGCGAGGTCTGCCCCGCGTGGCCGACGGCGGGCGGGACGAGCAGCACGGCGGCGCTGCCCGCGACCACGCCGGCGCCGGCCGCCAGCTCGGCCACCGAGCGCAGCGGGCGCTCGGGCCGATCCAGCCACAGCGCGACCAAGGCAGCCAGGGTGAGCAGCTCGAAGCAGACCTCCATGTCCAGGTAGCCGCGCCCGAACGCGGTCGCCCGGTAGAGCGGCACGAGCGCGCCGAGGTCGAACACCGAGTGCAGCGAGTCCTCGGCGACGGCGAAGTTCAGGTAGACGGGGATCGCGATCAGGGCCAGCAGGCACGCGATCACCGCGGCGCGGGTCAGGGCGGCCAGCCCGCGCGACGGCCCGGCCCGCCCCAGGGGACGGGCGATGAACAGGCGCAGCGCGAGCAGGCCGATCGCCGTCATCACGCACAGGAACATCAGCCAGCGGGTGACCAGCAGCTGCGGGGTGTCGGCCGAGGCTGAGAGGTGGGGGACGACGAACTGCGGGGCGGGGCCGGGGTTGGGGCCGATCGCGTAGGTGTAGGCGCCCTGCACCGGGTGCCCGTCGCCGGAGATCGCGCGCCAGTAGACGAGGTACCAGCCCTCAGCCACACCGGGGCGCAGCGCAACGACCAGCGTGTCGGGATCGGCGGCGGCGCGACGCACCGGGCCCCGGGTCTCGCGGGTGCCGCGCGCGTCGGTGACCGAGATGATGGCCAGGCGCGGCTCGACCGCCTCATCGAAGGTGAGCGCGACGGTGGCCGGCGGCCGGTCGAGCACGCGACTGGCCGCCGGGGCGGTGCGGATCAGGTAGGCGTGGGCGCAGGCCGTCGCGGGCAGCAGGACCGCCGCGACGGCAACCGCCGCGGCCAGTCCCACGGTGCGTCGGATCACGCGGTGACCCGGAGCGTGAACGGGGCCGTGAGCACCCGGCCGTGAACCCGCAGCTGCAGGAACAGCCGCCAGGTGCCGGCGACCGGGAGCAGCACACCGAGGGTGATCTTGCCCGGGGCGGTGGTGTGGCCGGTGACCCGCGCTGCGCCGAGCAGGCTCGAGCAGTTGGGTGCCCCCGCCGCGCACACGTGCGTGTGGAAGTAGTCCAGCGAACCCTGGTGAAAGAAGATCGCGTGGGCCAGGGCGCCGAACCAGGGCGTGAAGTGCACGGGCGCCCCGTGGGGATCGGTGACCTCGACGTGGACGAACGCGGCCTGGATCGCGTGCAGACCGGGATGGCCGGTCATCACGAAGTGGTAGCCGTCGACCGTCTGCCGGGCGTGGAACGGCGGCAGGGGACGCGGGTGATAGGCGCCGGCGACGGTCACGTTTCGCACGATCTGGAAGTTCGGCTGGCCGCCCGGCAGGTCGGGGTAGACGTCGGCCATGACCCGGTAGGGGCCGGGGGCGGGGAAGATGACGCGCTGGCTCATGCGCCCGTCGGGGGCGATCGGCGGGTGAAGGTGGATGATGCTGGCCAGGTCGTCGCGGACGATGATCAGGTGCACCCCGGTGTGGGGCCCGGGCCCGGTCTTGTAGCGGGTGAGGGGCCTGCCGTCGGGCTGGCGCACGTCGAAGGACACCGTCACCGGACGCCCCGCGGTGATCGTTCCCGCCGGGGTGAAGCCGCCGAGGCTGAACACGCGCGCCGCTGACACGGCGGGCACGCTGACCCCGCCAGAGCCCGACGACCCGCACCCGGAGACGAGGATCGCGATCAGGGCGGTGACCGCGACGGCCACGCCGGCCGGGACCGAGCACCGCCGGCGCGCTGGGCTCACCGCAGCGCCTTGCGCAGGGCGGCGGCCAGCTCGGTGGTGCCGAACGCGCCCTCCAGCCGGGCCACGATCACCCCGTGCCGGTTGATCGCGAACAGCCACGGCTCGGTCTGCAGGTGGTAGGCCTTCATCTGCGGCCGCAGGCCCTGGCTGGGCTGGTTGTCCACGTACACCTCCTGGTGGATGAAGGTGATCCGGTCACCGAACTGATGCTGGAGATCGACGGTCACGTCGGTGACCGGCCCGCACACGCGCGAGACGCAGAACTGCGGGGTGGAGAACAGCAGCGCGACCGGCTTGTGTCCCAGCGCCTGGCGCAGCGAGACGGAGTGCATCGACTCCGGCGGCCGGCGGGTGGTGAGCAGCGAGAGCTTGCCGCCGACGCTGGCCAGGGTGTCGGTGGCGACATCGGGCGCCTTCTGCCCGACCGCGGGGATCGGGGAGGATCGGGCGACGGCGATTTCCCCGGGGGAGCCGAGCAGTCCCTTGCTCGTCCGGGTCAGGGCGAGGATCGTGTACGTCCCCGGGCGGGGCGTCGGCACCTGCGCGGCGTAGATCGCCTGCAGTCCTCCGGGGCCGGCGTTCTGGGCGCTGCGGTCGGCCGCGGGAACCGTGGTCGGGTCCGCGGGTGCGAGGTAGGGCCCCTGCGCCGGAGCACCGGGACTGCGGGAGATGTAGATCGCGGTCGGCGCGTAGACGAACGCGCCGCCGCTTTCGTTCAGGCCGAAGGCGAGCCGGTTGGTGCCGGGAGTGAACGTGCCCGTCGCGGCCCCCAGCTGAGCGCTGCCGGAGACCAGGGCGGCGAGCGTGCGCAGCGAGCGGCCTCGCGCGGGCGGGAACTGGCCGGCGCGGGGGTGCTCGGCGGCGCCGAGCTGCGCGACGGCCGGGGCGGGCGTGGACGAGCTCGCGGTGGAGGCAGACGTCGAGGCGCTGGCCGATGTCGAGACGCTGGCCGAGGTCGAGACGCCGGCCGAGGTCGCCGAGGAGGCCGAACGGGTGGCCGAGGACCCGCAGCCCGCGATCAGGAGCGCGAGCAGCGGAGCGATGCGGCGTGCTGTGAGCGTTCTCATCACCAAAAGCGTTGCGGGCCCCTCCGGCAGGCTACCGGCCGGCGGTTCGCCGACCGCCGGTGGGGCATTCTGCCCGCTCGTAGCGTGTAAAGATGTTGTGATCGGCTTACGCGGGAGCCCGAAACGCGCGGATGGCTGCAATAGAGTGCGACCCATGCCGCCACAGCTCTCCGATGCCTCGCACGGCTCGCAGTCGAGTCCCGCCCGCCAGAACCAGCGCCTGCGCCTGGCCGTCCTTGATCGTGACCCCGGCTTTCTTCAGGTTCTCGGCAACCGGCTCGCGGCCCTCGGCGGCGAGCATCGCACGCTGACCGCCCCGCCGACGATCGAGGCGCTGGTGGCGATGCGGCTCAACGCGATCGTGATCGACCTGGCCGTGCTGGGACCGAACGGCTGGGAGTACCTGGAGCGGATCTGCACCCGGCTGCCCAGCCTCGCGGTGATCGTCTGCACCGGCCCGTCCTCGGTCGCTCAGCGGGTCCGCGGTCTGCGCCTGGGCGCCGACGCGTGGGTGTCCAAGCCCTGCCACGCCGAGGAGCTGATCTGCGTCGTGGAGGCGGCCGTGCGCCGGCACCGCCGCACCGAGATGCCGGTGGTCGAGTCCGCCACCCGGCTGGGCGGCATCACGATCCGCCCCGACCTCTACCAGGCCTACGCGGACGCGGTGAGCCTTGAGCTGACCGCCCGCGAGTTCGAGATCCTGCACCTGCTCACCGGTTCTGACCGCGTGCTGCGCCGCGAGGAGATCTACGAGCGCGTCTGGGGCTACGCCATGGCGCACGGTGACCGCTCGGTCGACGTGTTCGTGCGCAAGCTGCGCCAGAAGCTCCGCGCCGCGTCGCCGGACTGGGACTACATCCACACGCACTTCGGGGTGGGCTACCGCTTCGCCCCCGAGCGCACCGACGGCACCCTCAGTGACGTCGACGTCGAGTTCGAGCTGCTCGGCCGCAGCGCCGAGCTCGATCCCGCGCTGACCAGCTGAGCCGGCCGCTGACGGGCGGCCGCGGCCGGTCACAACTCGTTCACACTCGGGTCACGGTCCGATAACGCGGTCAGGCCGGCGGCGCAGCAGGATCAGAGGCGATGGCGGTCGCCGCAAAACTGACTGAGGCCGAGGTTCTCCAGGCGGGGCCGCTCCAGGTGCTCCCGGCCGAGCACCTCGCCCGCGCTGGCGACCGGGCGCTGATCCTCTCGATCCGCGAGCTCTGCCTGCTCACCGAGCTGGTGCGTCACGTCGATCGCATCATGTCGCGCGAGGAGCTGTTCCATCTCGTCTGGGGCCGGGACATGCGCGCCGGCGACCGCTCGGTCGACGTCTACGTCCGCAAGCTGCGGGTCAAGCTCGAGGCCGCACTGCCCGGGTGGCGGTTCATCCACACCCATTTCGGCTTCGGCTACCGGCTGTCGGCTGAGTCCTCATCACCGCCCAACGGCGCGTTTACAACTCGATAACACCAAAGAGGCTGGGGGAACCCAGACTCTCCCTGACTCGAAATGAACAAGGAGAAGCAAGTGCGTACACGTCGAATGGGCGGGATCGCGGTCTCTGTGGCCGTCGCTCTCATGATCGCTGCCTGCGGCTCGAGCAGCTCAAGCAGCTCAGGCAACGGGGGCGCCGCGGCGGCTCCGGCGAGCTCCGGTGGGGCCAAGACGCTGGTCGGTGCCGGCAGCACGCTGGTGGCGCCGCTCGTCTCGGTCTGGCAGCCGACCTACAACACCAAGAACGGGGTCGCGATCACCTACGGCGCCATCGGCAGTGGCGGCGGGATCCAGCAGATCACCGCGCGGACGGTCGATTTCGGGGCCAGTGATGCGCCGTTGACGGCCAGCCAGGCGACCGCCTGCAAGAGCTGCCTGGAGATTCCGTGGGCGCTGGCCGCCACCGACGTCGCCTACCACGTGCAGGGCGTCCCCAACGGGCTCAAGTTCACCGGGCCCGTGCTGGCCAAGATCTGGCTGGGCCAGATCAAGACCTGGAACGACCCGGCGATCAAGGCGCTGAACCCGGGCGTCAACCTGCCCAACGTGCCGATCCAGCCGGTGCATCGCACCGACGGCAGCGGCGACACGTTCGCCTTCACCAACTACCTGTCGAAGGTCAGCCCGCAGTTCAAGTCGACCGTCGGCAACGCGACGACGGTCAGCTGGCCCGGTGGCATCGGCGGCAAGGGCAACTCCGGCGTCGGCGGCGTGCTCTCCAGCACCAACGGGGCCATCGCCTACATCGCCATCGCCTACGTGCTGCAGAACAAGTTCGATTACGGGCTGGTGCAGAACGCCGCCGGCAAGTACCCGACGCCGAGCGTCGACAGCATCTCGGCGGCAGCGGCCGCGCTGACGTCGGTGCCCAGTGGAGGCACCGAGGGCATCTCGCTCACCGATCCCCCCGCGTCGGCGCCCAAGGCGTATCCGATCTCCACGTTCACCTACGCCCTGGTGCCGACGTCGACCCCGTCGTCGAAGGCCACCGCGCTGAAGACGTTCATCAATTGGGCGATCACCGACGGGCAGGCCGACGGACCGAAGCTCGACTTCGCGCCGCTGCCCGCCAAGGTTGTCGCCGCCGACAAGGCAGACGTCAATCTGATCAAGTAAGGGGGAGACCCCGCCGGCGTGCTCCGCCGGCCGTCCCCTGAGCCGCCTGGCTCACGGGACGGCCGTCCGGGGACGCCACGATCATTCGCACCGTGACCAGCTCCGCCTCCGCCCTGCCGCGCCCGCGCCTCTCCGAGGTGCGTCTGCGGCTGATCGATCGCGTCGGCGAGCCCGCGTTCCGGGGGCTCACGACCCTGGCCGGGGTGGCGACCGTCGGGCTGCTGGTGTGGATCGCCGAGACGCTGTTCAACCAGGCCAGCCCGGCGATCTCGAAGTTCGGCCTCGGGTTCATCACCAACACGGTCTGGAACCCGGTCACCGATCACTACGGAGCGCTGACCTTCATCTACGGCACGCTGGTGAGCTCGTTCATCGCGCTCATCATCGCCACGCCGATGGCCATCGCGATCGCCGTCTACCTCACCGAGCTCGCCCCGCGGTTCGTGCGCCGACCGGTCGCCATCCTGGTCGAGCTGCTGGCCGCGATCCCGAGCGTGATCCTCGGGCTGTGGGGCATCATCGTGCTCGGGCCGTTCCTCAGCGCCCACCTGGAGCCCTTCCTCAACGGCATCCTCGGCTGGCTCCCGCTCTTCAGCGGCGCGTACTCCCCGTACGGCATGCTCAACGCCGCGCTGATCCTGACCATCATGGCCCTGCCGATCGTCACCGCGATCACCCGGGAGGTGTTCGAGACGACGCCGCCGGAGGTCAAGGAGGCCGCCTACGCGCTCGGGGCGACCCGCTGGGAGATGGTGCGGATGACGGTGCTGCCGCTGGGGCGCCCGGGCATGGTCGGCGCGGTCATCCTCGGTCTTGGCCGGGCCCTGGGCGAGGCGATCGCGGTCACCCAGGTGATCGGGAACGCGACCCAGATCAAGGCCTCGCTGTTTCAGGCCGGCGGCACGCTGGCCGCGCAGGTGGCCTCCGCGTACCAGAGCGCGAACCCCGGGCTGGGCCAGGCGTCGCTCATCTACCTGGCGGCGATCCTGCTCGTGATCTCGTTGATCGTCAACATCGTGGCGCGCCTGATCGTGCGCCGCTTCTCGATCGTGGGGACGCGCTGATGGAGGCCGGCTCGCTCCCGGTCGCCCGCACCCGGCTGGCCGGCGGTCCCGGCCACCGGCGCCGGCGGACGGTCAACCGGATCATGGAGATCGTCTGCAGCCTGGCTGCGGCGGTGGCCGTCGCGCTCCTGCTGCTGGTCGTCATCTCGGTCCTGCTCAAGGGCATCCCGGCGATCAACATCGACTTCCTGACCAAGGATCCCGCGCCGTTCGGGCAGTCCGGCGGCGGCATCGCCAACTCGATCGTCGGCAGCGCGATCCTCGTCGGGCTGGCGACCTTGATCTCGGTCCCGATCGCCATCCTCGTCGCCATCTACACGACCGAGTTCGCCGGCGCGCGGGTGGCCACCGTGATCCGCTTCGCGCTGGACATCCTCAACGGCATCCCGACGATCGTCACCGGGGTGTTCATCTTCGGGCTGCTGGTCGTCGGCCACCAGCAGTCGGGCTGGGCGGGGGCGATCGCGCTGGCGATCGTCGAGCTGCCGGTGGTGGCCCGTGGCGCGCAGGAGGTGCTGGAGCTCGTGCCGCGCTCGCTGCACGAGGCGGGTCTCGCCCTCGGCCTGCGGCGCTGGCGCATCGTGCTGCGGATCGTGCTCCCGACCGCGGTTGGCGGGCTGATCACCGGCGCGGTGCTCGGCGTGGCTCGCGTGGCCGGTGAGACCGCCCCGCTGCTGCTCACATCATCGATCTTCTCCAACCTCGGCATCACCACCAGCCCGTCGTCGGCGCTGCCGAACATCCCGGTGACGATCTTCGGCCTGTCGGAATCGTCAAGCCCCTCCGATCACGCCCAGGCCTGGGCGGCCGCCTTCGTGCTGATCATGTTCGTACTCATCCTGAGTGTGATCGCGCGTGCGTTCCATGAGCGCAGCCGCCGCCGGCTACGGTCCTGACCCACCCGCCAAGGAGCAAGCTGCCATGATCCCCCCCGAAAGCACGCCGAGCGCGACGGTGACCGATACAGATCCCCCCACCAGTGCCGAGCAGGCCCCGGACATCTCGGCCCTAGGGACGATCCCGCGCGGGCAGGGGCACAGCGTCGTCACCGAGCGGTTGAACGCCTACTACGGCACCAACCACGCCATCAAGGACATCAACCTGACCTTTGCCGCCAACGAGGTCACCGCCATCATCGGCCCCTCCGGGTGCGGCAAGTCGACGATGGTCCGCTGCATCAACCGCATGCACGAGGAGATCCCCGGCGCGCGGGCCGAGGGACGGATCCTGCTCGACGACGAGGACGTCTACAGCCCGCAGGTGGACGTCACCGCCGTGCGGCGCGCGATCGGCATGGTGTTCCAGCGGCCCAACCCGTTCCCGACGATGTCGATCTTCGACAACGTCGCCTCCGGTCTGAAGCTGGCCGGGGTCAGGGGCGAGAACATGCGCGAGCGCGTGCATCGTGCCCTGCGGGCCGTCGGGCTGTGGGGCGAGGTCAAGAACCGGCTCAACGCGCCCGGCATCAGCCTCTCCGGAGGTCAGCAGCAGCGCCTGTGCATCGCGCGCACGATCGCCGTCGAGCCCGAGGTGATCCTGATGGACGAGCCCTGCTCGGCGCTGGATCCGATCGCCACGCTCAAGGTCGAGGAGCTGATCGACGAGCTCAAGGCCCGGTACACGATCGTGATCGTGACCCACAACATGCAGCAGGCCGCGCGGGTTGCCGATACGACGGTGTTCATGCTCGATGGCGAGGTCGTCGAGCACGCCGCGACCAACCAGGTCTTCACCAACCCCAGTGACGAGCGCACCGAGCGCTACGTCACCGGCAAATTCGGCTAGCCACCGGGTCCGCCCGCGAGCCAGGGAGGCAGCGCATGCAGGAGACGCGCCACCAGTTCCGAGAAAGCCTGAAGGGCCTCGAGCAGCAGGTGCTCGGTGGCCTGGACCTCGTCGTGTCCCAGCTCGACCGCGCGCTGGAGTCAGTCAGCTACCAGGACGTCGAGCTGGCCACGATGGTGATCGCCGACGACGACCGGATCGACGGCCGCTACCTGGAGGTGCACCAGGGGATCCTGTCGCTGCTCGCCCGCCAGGCCCCGGTGGCCGGTGATCTGCGGATCGTCGCCGCGCTGCTGCACGTGATCCGCTGCATCGAGCGGATGGGCGATCAGTGCGTCAACATCGCCAAGCTCGTGCCCCTCTCGGGCTACGAGTCGCCCAAGGACAAGGAGATCCTCGACGCGATCGAGCGTATGGGTCAGCTTGCGCGCTCGCAGATCACCCAGGCCCGCGACGCGCTGGGCGCGCGCAACACCCAGCTGGCGCAGGATCTTGCCCGTCAGGACGAGGAGATCAACCGCCTGAACCGGGAGATCTTCAAGCGCGCCGTCGAGGTCGGTGATGACGTCGACATGCGCGAGTGGGGGATGTTCATGATCCTCGTCGCGCGCTGCCTGGAGCGGATCGGTGACAACACCGTCGACATCGCCGAACAGGTCGTGTTCGTGGTCACCGGCCTGTTCCGGGAGATGGCCGACGCATCGAGCCCGGGCGACACGGCCTCGCGCGCGGGCTGACCTCGGCCCGACGGCAAAGGCCTGCTGACAGGCCAGATTTCTGGACGGTCCGGTCAGCTGACCTTTGGCCACGGGGCCAAAGACGCTCTCTCCGGAGGCCGGGAAGCTCTGGTCATGTCGCTTCGCCCCCCGCAGATCGTCGCGTTCGGAGGAGGAGGGTTCTCGATGGAGTGGGGCAACCCGCTGCTCGATGACCACGTGATGGGCCTGAGCGGGGTGTCGCGGCCCCGCATCTGCTTTCTGCCCACGGCCAGCGGCGACGCCGACCACTACGTGGTCCGGTTTTACCGGGCCTTCCCGTCCTCGCGCTGCGAGCCGTCGCACATCTCGCTGTTCCGGCGCGAGACGGGAGTCGGCGACCCCCGCGCGCACCTGCTGGAGCAGGACATCATCTACGTCGGCGGCGGCAGTCTGGTGTCGCTGATGGGGACCTGGCGCGCGCACGGCCTCGACGAGGCGCTGTACGAGGCGTGGCGGGCCGGGGTGCTGTTGTGCGGCGGGTCGGCCGGCTCGCTGTGCTGGTTCTCCGATGCCGTCTCGGGCTTTCACGAGGGGCCGCCCCGGCGCCTGGAGGGCCTGGGCTTTTTGCCCTGGTCAAACGCCGTGCACTACGCAAACGAACCGGGCCGGCGCTCGGCCTACATGGATGCCGTGGCGGACGGCATCGCCCCGGGCTACGGCGCGGGGGACGCGGCGGCGCTGCACTTCGTCGGCACCGAGCTGGCCGAGGTGATCTCCTCGCGCCCGGAGGCCCGGGCCTACTACGTCGCCCCTGACGGCCAGGGCGGGGCGGTCGAGCACGAACTGCCCGTGCGCTATCTCGGCGCGGCCGGGAATGAGGTCGTCACCCCACCGAGTCTGGTGATGGGCGGCGAGGCGCTCGCGGCGTGAGACCCCGCCGGTGGGGCGGGGACCGTTTCACCGAGGGCTGTCCCGAATCCCGGGGCCGGGCCGCCGGTCGCGCCGGTGCGTCATCCTGGCGGGTGGTGGACGCGCCGGCTGACGATTCGCGCCGGATCCTCGCCATGGGCGGCGGTGGCTTCACGATGCAGGAGCGCAGCCCCGCCCTGGATCGGCTCGTCCTCGAGCTGACCGGCAAGCCGGTCCCGCGGGTCTGCTTTCTGCCCACCGCCAGCGGCGATCCGCGCGAGCAGACGACGCGCTTCCAGGAGCGGTTCGGTCCCTGGCCGTGCGAGCCGACGATCCTGTCGCTGTTCCATCTCGCCCGGGACCGGCTCGATCCGCGCGAGCACCTGCTCGCCCAGGACGCGATCTACGTCGGCGGGGGGTCGATGCGCAACATGCTGGCCATCTGGCGCGAGCACGGCGTCGATCAGGCGATGCGGGACGCCTGGGCGCGCGGTACCGTGCTGGCCGGCCTCAGCGCCGGGGCGATGTGCTGGTTTCGGGGCGGCGTGACGATGAGCGGCGGGGCGCCGGCGGCGGTGGCCGGGCTCGGCCTGCTCGGCGGCAGCCTGTCGGTGCACCGCGACTCAGAGCCCGAGCGGTTGCCCGTGTTCCGCGACGCGATCGCCCAGGGACGCCTGGAGCCGGGCTACGCGGCCGACGACGGCGCCGCACTCGTGTTCGCGGGGACGCGGCTGCAGCGGTGCGTGGCCTCCGGGCCGCAGGCCGGCGTGCTGCGGGTCGCGCCGGACGGGCACGGCGGCGTGGTCACCGAGGAGATGGCCGTCGAGGTGCTCGCGCTCGACGATCACCATCGCCCGGCCGAGCCCGAGCCCTACGGGGTCTCGGAGCTGCGCGCGTTGCGCGCCGGGCGCCACCGCTGGGATTAGCGGCACGACGCGGTCCACCGCGCCCTCAGGGGGGTTCTGTCAGGGCACGGGGGCGGTGCGCCGGCGCAGCACCAGCAGCGCCCCCGCGACGAGAACCGCCGCGACCGCGAGCCCGACCGCGACGACCGTCCGGCTATCGCCCGAGCCGCCGCCGTTCGCGGCGGCAGCCGGCAGCCCGCGGATGGGGTGCCCGGAGGCGGCGGCCAGCCGCGGGACGGCAACGATCGCGGCCCGGGCCAGGGCGGCGGCCGTGCGGCCGTCGGGCCGGGGCAGCGAGTCGAGCGCGGCCTGGGCCGCGGCGGGAAAGGCCTGGATCCCGTAGCCGGCCGCCATCACCACGAGCAGCCGCTGACGGCCCTGGAAGCTGATCTCCTGATCAAGGAACTTCGCGTAGCTGCCAGGCTTGCCGAACAGGTCGGGGATCACGCCGAGGTCCGTCGGAGCGGCGATCAGCGCCACCTTGATCGGGAAGCCCTGGGCCCGGGCCTTGGCCAGGATCGCGTTGAGGCGCAGCTGGATCGGCCGCGGCGTGGCGGGGGAGTAGGGGTAGAAGACGTTGTCGCCGAGCAGCACGTCGGAGGCGGGGTCGCCGTCGGCCCGGGCGAGGGCCGGCCCACCCGGGGCCCCGGCGCCCAGCGGCGTGACGATCCCGAGCACGGTCAGCGCGACGGTGAGCAGGATCGCCGCCTCGGCGAGGCTCCGGAGAGGGGGACGGCGGCTCCGCATCGGACGCAGATTATGCTGACGGCACCGTGGCCTCACAGAAGTCCAAGCAACGCTCGCGCAAACGGCGCAATCCGGGCAGTGCGCCGCGCGCGGTCAGCTCCACGCGGCGCGAGGAGCGCATCGAGCGCCGGGTGCAGGCCTCACGGGAGCTCAAGCGCGGGTCGCGCCAGCTCGGCCGCGAGGGGGAGCGGCCGCCGGGCCTGTTCGGTGCCGTGCCCGTCTCCGAGCTGGCCATGCTGATCGGCTTCGTGGCCCTGATCATCGGCTTCATCAACGGCGGCGGCCCCGTGGTCATCGTCGGGCTGATCGTGTGCGGGCTGGGCGTGATCGAGGTGACCGGACGCGAGCACTTCACCGGGTACCGGTCGCACACGACGCTGCTGGCCGCCGCGCCGGCGGTGGTGCTGGAGGCGATCGTGGTGGCGATCTTCGGCGAGCCCAACCCGCGGTCGCTGCTGCTCGTGTTCGTCGTGCCGGTGTTCGCGGTCCTGTTCTGGGTGCTGCGGCGCCAGTTCGCCACCGCTCGCCAGGCTCGCGTGGCCCGCGCCGCGCGTCCCGCCGCGCGTCCTGACGGCCCCTAGGGGCGTTTCCGGCCGGCCTCCAGCGGTCGTTCCGGCGGCGCCTGGAGGGTCGAGGCCCGGACCGCGGCCGGATCGTCGCCCGCCGCCGCGGGATGCTCGCCGTCCGCCGCCGCGGGATGCTCGCCGGCGGGGCCCGGCTCGGGGCCATGGTCGGCACCGGGGCGGGCGGGGTCGGCCGAGGTCACCGGCAGGTGCAGGGTGAAGACCGCGCCGCCGTCGGGCGCGTTGGCGACCGTGGCCGTGCCGCCGTGCTGCTGGGTGACCTGGCGCACGATGGCCAGACCCAGGCCGCTGCCCTGACGGCCGCGGGAGTTTGACCCGCGGAAGAAGCGATCGAACACGTAGGGCAGGTCGGCCGGCACCACACCGGGACCGTGGTCGCGCACCGTCACCCCGGAGGTGTCGACGGTGAGCTCCACGGTCGCCCCGGACGGGGAATGGCGAGCGGCGTTGTCGAGCAGGTTGTTGATCGCCCGGCTGAGACGGGCGGGAACGCCGTCGATCGTCACCGGCGTCAGCTGCGCGTGCACGGAGATCCCTGGGGTGTTGCGGCGTGCGCGGGCCACGCACTCCTCCGCGATCCGGTCCAGGCGCACGTCCTCGGTCGCGAAGCCCGGCTGGTCGCCGCGGGCCAGCTCGATCAGATCCGAGACCAGGGCGCTCAGCTCCTCGGACTGCTCGACGACGTCGGAGAGCAGCCGGCGGCGATCCTCGCGGTCCAGTTCGGCGTCCATCAGCAGGACCTCGATGTTGGTGCGCAGGCTGGTCACCGGCGTGCGGAGCTCGTGGGAGGCGTCGGCGACGAGCTGGCGCTGGGCGCGTACCGACTCGTCGAGCTCGGCCCGCGAGGCCTCCAGGCGGTCGAGCATGGCGTTGAAGCGGGTGGCCAGCTGCCCGACCTCGTCGTCGGCATGGACCCGCAGGCGCTGGCTGAGATCGTCGGTCTCACCGATGTGCTGCGCGGCCGAGGCCACCTCGGATAGCGGGCGGATGACCCGCCGTGCGGCCAGCCGGCCGAGCAGGGCGGCCAGCGCGACGCCGGCCAGCGCGACCAGGAACAGGACCAGGCGCAGGCTGGAGAGGATGCCGTCGACGCCATTCAGCGGCCGGGCGAGCTCAACGGCGACCTGGATCTGTGGGCCGCCCGGGCCCTGCGGCACGACGGTGAGCGGAAAGGTGATCTGGCGCAGATGCGCGCCCGATACGTGCACGTCGGTGAGCTGCGTGCGGGCCCGCCCGTCGGCGATGGCCACCGCGCCCGGGGCCACGGGGAGCTGCAGATCACCGCCGTGGCGGACGACCTGGCCGTCGGTCTGCACGATCTGGAAGTACTGGGCTGACCCACCCCGGCTCGCCGGCAGGCCGGGGAGCGGGCCGGTCAATGCCCGGACATCGCCGTTCTGAACCGCCTGAGCCTGGGCCTGTAGAGCGCCGTCGATCTGGGTGAGCAGCTGATCGCGGACGAGCAGATACGAGACCGCGACGACGATCACCACCGCGATCGCCACCGAGGAGGCGGCGATGATCGACAGGCGGCGGCGCAGCGGCATCGGTCAGCCGCGGGTCAGGACTCGCGCAGCACGTAGCCGACGCCGCGCACGGTGTGCAGCAGCCGCGTCTCGCCCTCGGCCTCGGTCTTGCGGCGCAGATAGCCCATGTACACGCCGAGCGCGTTGGATGTCGGCCCGAAGTCATAGCCCCACACGTTCTCGAAAATCGTCGTGCGGGTCAGCACCTGGCGGGGATGGCGCATAAACAGCTCCAGCAGCGAGAACTCCGTGCGCGAGAGCTCGACCGCTCGCTCCCCGCGGTGCACCTCGTGCGCGATCGGATCGAGCACGAGATCGGCGTAGCGCAGCACCTCGCCCTCGGCGGCGCCGTCGCCGGCGCGGCGTAGCAGCGCGCGCAGCCGGGCCTGCAGCTCGCGCAGCGCGAACGGCTTGACCAGGTAGTCGTCGGCTCCGGCATCCAGACCCTCGACGCGATCGTCGATCGCATCGCGCGCGGTGAGCATGAGGACCGGGGTGCGGTCGCCGGCCTGGCGCAGCCGGCGGCAGACCTCCAAGCCGTCGAGCTTGGGCATCTGGATGTCGAGGATGACGGCGTCGGCGGGGGCTCCGGCGAGCGCGTCGAGCGCCTGCTCGCCGTCCTCGGCGAGGATCACGTCATGGTTCTCCAGGCGCAGCGCGCGCTCGAGCGCCCGCCGGACCGCGGGTTCGTCGTCGACGACCAGGACATGAGCCATCCTCGGATGATGCCGCGTGGGCGTAAAAGTTGGCGAAGAAGGGGGGGCGCGAGCCGCTGCTGGGTCAGGCCAGATCGACGAGCAGCGGGGCGTGGTCGGAGGGCTTGACGCCCTTGCGGTAGTCGCGGACCATGCCGCAGGCCTGAAGGCGCGGGGCGAGGCCCTCGCTGAGCAGCGCCAGGTCGATGCGCAGGCCCAGGCCCTTGTGGAAGTGCCCGGCGCGGTAGTCCCACCAGGTGAACTGGGGCTCTGAGGGATGCAGATGGCGGTAGGCGTCGATCAGGCCGCCCTCGCGCAGGACCCGCTGCAGCCGCTCTCGCTCCTGCGGGGTCACGTGCGTCGAGCCGATGAATGCGGCCGGGTCATAGACGTCCGTGTCGGCGGGGGCGATGTTCATGTCGCCGGCGATCAGCGCCGGACCGGCGGCGAGCACGCCCGCTCGCGCCGCCATCGCGTCGAGAAAGGCCAGCTTGCGCGGGAATTCCGGGCTGTCCAGGGTGCGCCCGTTGGGGACGTACACGCTGGCGAAGCGGATCCCGTCCACGGTGGCCTCGCACCAGCGGGCCTCACCGGGGACGGGGTCGCCGGCCAGCACGAGCTCGGGTGCCTCGAGGCTCAGGCCGTCGCGGGCCAGAATGGCCACGCCGGCCCACTGACCGCCCGAGCTGTGCACGGCGCCGTAGCCGGCCGCGGCCAGCTCCGGCGCGGGGAAGGTGTCCGGGGCGCACTTGGTCTCCTGCAGGCAGGCGACATCGGGCCGGCGGTCGGCGAGGAACTCGAGCACGCGGGGCAGGCGCGCGCGCAGCGAGTTGACGTTCCAGGTGACGATCCGCATCCCGACATATTGCGCGATCGTGGCCGCCCGTGGCCGCCCGTGGCCGCCCGTGGCCCGGGGCGCGTGGCCGGACTACTTGTACTGCACCTGCTGGGAGCTGAAGTTGAGCGTGAGCGCCTCGGTGGGGGTCGATCCCGCCGACTGGTCATAGGCCACGGTCTTGACGGCGACGAGCTTGAACACGAACACGAGGTAGATCTTGCCGCCCGCCTTGCGGAAGGTCAGGGTCGCCTTGGCGAAGTGCTTGCCGGTCGCACAGGCCTGATACAGGGTGGGGCTGGTCTTATCGATCCGCTTGACGATCGTGATGTCGTGGATCTGCCCGGACTTCGCGGCGCTCCCGGTCGTGCCTCCGGCGCCGCCGCTGGCCGTGAAGCTCGTGTTCAGGATGTCGGTGGTCAGCGCGCTGCGGCCGCTGCCCAGGGTGAGCGTGGCCACGCGGGGGCCGCCGGGGCGCACCGGCGGGGTGACGACGGTCACCGCGGGTCCGCCGCCCACGGTGACGACCTGACCGCCGGACAGGGTCAGCGTGTGGCCGGCGGCGATCGTCGTGGCCGGACCGGGTGCGCCCGTGCCACCGGCCGGCCCGGCCGGCCCGGGAGGACCGGGGTTGCCCGGGGGGCCGGCGGGGCCCGTGGAGCCGGGCGGGCCCGGGGGGCCGGCCACGTTCCAGCTGATCGTCCGTGCGGGCAGGGCGGCACCGGCCGGACTGGTGCACGTCTGCCCGGCCGCGGGGTCGATGACGGTCAGGTTGGCCGTGCTCGCGGGCAACCCTGAGCCGGTATTGGTCTGCAGGCACGCCGTGATGCTGCCGTCCGAGCCGGGCACGGCAGCGATCGCTGCCGCGGTACCACCACCGACCGCGCACGCCATCACGAGCAGCGCCGAGCGCCGCAACCGTCCGATCCCCATCCCGGTCACCAATGCGTACCGTAGTCCCCTCCTCGACCGATTGCAATGCCCAAAGACCGTCTCGATCGCTACCGCGCCAAGCGCGATTTCGCCGCCACCCGCGAGCCCGCCGGGGACGCCGGGGGTGACGGCGGCGAGCAGCCGCGGTTCGTCGTCCAGGAGCATCACGCCACGCGCCTGCACTGGGATCTGCGGCTCGAGCGCGAAGGGGTGCTCGTGTCCTTCGCCATCCCCAACGGGATCCCGCCGCTGCCCTCCGAGAACCGGCTCGCCGTCCACACCGAGGACCACCCGCTGCAGTACATCGACTTCGCGGGCGAGATCCCGGCCGGGCAGTACGGCGCGGGGACGATGACGGTGTGGGACAGCGGGACCTACGAGACGCACCTGTTCGACGACACCAAGATCGAGGTCACGTTCCACGGTGAGCGGCTGACCGGCCGTTACGGACTGTTCCCGATCGGCGGCGAGAAGGCTCCGCAGGACTGGATGATCCACCGCATGGATCCCCCGGCCAAGGCCGGGCGCGAGCCGATTCCCTCACGGATCCTGCCGATGCTGGCCGGTGCGGGCGAGCTGCCGCCGCGCCAAGCCCAGTGGTCGTTCGAGGTCAAGTGGGACGGGGTGCGCGCGATCGCCTACGCGCAGCCGGGGCGGCTGCGGATCGAGAGCCGCAACCTGCGCGAGATCACCGCCGGCTACCCGGAGATCCGCGGCCTGCTTCAGAACCTCGGCATGCGCGAGGTGGTGCTCGACGGGGAGATCGTCGCCTTCGACGAGGCGGGCAAGCCGAGCTTCGAGCGCCTGCAGCGGCGGATGCACGTCACCCAGCCCAGCGCCGTGCGCCGCCTGGCCCAGTCGACGCCCGTCGTCTACGCGATCTTCGACCTGCTGTTCCTCGACGGCGAGAGCCTCATGGGGCGGCCCTACGCCGAGCGGCGCGAGGCGCTCGAGGCGCTGGAGCTGACCGGGCCGGCCTGGCGGGTGCCCGCCGCGCACCCCGGCCAGGGCCGCGCGCTGCTGACGGCGACCGCGGCCCAGGGGCTGGAGGGGGTGATGGCCAAGCGGCTTGACTCCCGCTATGAGCCCGGGCGGCGGACCGGGGCGTGGATCAAGATCAAGCACACCCGCCGCCAGGAGCTGGTCATCGGCGGGTGGATCCCGGGCGAGGGACGCCGGCAGGACAGCATCGGCGCGCTGCTGATGGGGCACTACCAGGACGGCCGGCTGCGCTACGCCGGGCGCGTCGGCACCGGTTTCACCGGGCGCACGCTCAAGGAGCTCTCGGCCGCGCTGGCCCCGCTGCGCCGGGAGAAGCCGAGCTTTGACCCACTGCCCAAGCTGCCCCGCAACGCCCAGTTCGCCGAGCCCGAGCTGGTGGCCGAGATCGAGTTCCGGGAGTGGACCTCGGAGGGGATGATGCGCGCGCCGTCCTTCAAGGGTCTGCGCGATGATCGCCTGGCCGCCGAGGTCGTCCGTGAGGACCGGCCCGCCGGTGACCGCGGGGACGACGGGTCCGAGCCGGCTCCGGTGAGCGGGCCGGCCGGTCCCGAGGACCTGTTCACCGACGTCGAGCGCCTGCCCGACGGCGCGCTGGCCGTCGGCTGCGACGGGCGGCGGCTCAAGCTCTCCAACTGGGACAAGGTGCTCTATCCCGAGACCGGGTTCACCAAGGGCGACCTGATCGCCTACTACGCCCGGATCGCACCGGCCGTGCTCCCGCACCTGCGCGACCGCCCGCTCACCCTCAAGCGCTATCCCAACGGCGTCCAGGGCCCGTACTTCTATGAGAAGAACTCTCCCGCGCACCGTCCCGAGTGGGTGCAGACGACCCGCGTCGGGGGGATCGACTACACCCTGGCTCAGGACCGCGCCACGCTGGTCTGGCTGGCCAACCTGGCCGACATCGAGCTGCACACCTCGCTCTCGCTGGCCGGCGCCCCCGAGCGCCCGACGATGCTCGTGTTCGACCTCGATCCCGGGCCCCCGGCCGACGTCGTGCAGTGCTGCGAGGTCGCGCTCGTCCTGCGCGGTCTGTTCGCCCAGCTCGGCCTGCAGAGCGCGGCCAAGACCTCGGGCTCGAAGGGGATGCAGGTCTACGTCCCGCTCAACGAGCGCATCAGCTACGAGCAGACCAAGCCGTTTGCCCGGCGCATCGCCGAGCTGCTGGAGTCCCGGATGTCCGCGCTGGTGGTCTCGCGCATGACCAAGACCCTGCGCCCGGGCAAGGTGCTCGTCGACTGGAGCCAGAACGACGCGCACAAGACGACGGTGTCGGTCTACTCGGCGCGCGCGCGGGAGCGGCCGACGGTCTCCGCGCCGGTCAGCTGGGAGGAGGTGACGGCCTGCCATGAAGCCGGTGACGCGAGCCTGATCCGCTTTGAGACCGACGCCGTGCTCGAGCGCGTGGCGGCCGGCGGGGACCCGTTCGCGATGCTGCTCAGCACCCGCCAGTCGCTGCCGGGCTGACGGCCGTCCGCGCGGCGTGTCGCGCTCGGGGACGCGCAACCCGGATGCCCACCGTAGCTCCCACGCGGCCGCGGAATCAACCATCTAGGATGCACCCCGCAATGAACCAGGTCGAGCTGCGCAACCGCCTGCTGGTCGCCACCGGGATGTGGAAGGAGGCGACCGGCGAGCCCCTGCCCAAGATGGCCCCCGGAGACCCCGTGGCCCAGGTCCAGGCGTTCGAGATCCGGCTCGTCGACCGCCTGTGGGAGTCGGCCACTCCGGGCAACGCCCGCGAGATCGCCGACCGCACCTGGGACCTCGTGCACGACCGGCCCGACTCAGACCCGGTCAAGCAGCGCGTCGTCGAGTGCCACGAGGCGCTGGCGCGGATGACCCGCCTCAGCGACTGAGCGACTCAGATCGAGGCCCGGCCGCCGGTGCCGCCGCGGCCACCGGTGCCCGGGCTCAGCCGGTCTCGGCGGTCAGCTCGGGCGTCGTGACCGGCTCGGGGCTCGGGTTGCGCGGCAGCCCCGCCGCGTCGTAGGCGTCGGTTCCATCGAGCGTCTCGTGCTCCATCAGCTCGCGCACGAGCGCGTCGAGGTTGTCGCGGTGGCTGCTCAGCAGCTCGGTCGTCTCGGCGTGAGCGGTCTCGACGATGCGGTGCACCTCGGAGTCGATCAACCGCTGGGTGTCGGCTGACGTCTCAGAGACCCCGGGGAGCAGCATGCTCTGGCCGTCGGAGGGCAGCACGGCGATCGGGCCGATGGCCGGGCTCATCCCCCAGCGGCCGACCATCCCGCGAGCGATTCGGGTGAGCTGCTGGATATCGGACTCGGCGCCCGTGGTGAGGTCGCCGAAGATGATCTCCTCGGCCACCCGGCCACCGAGGGCGACGCGGATCTGGGCCAGCAGGTGTCGCTCGTCGAAGTTGAAGCGGTCGGCGTCGGGGGCCGAGAAGGTCACGCCGAGGGCCATCCCGCGCGGGATGATCGAGACCTTGCGCACGGGGTCGGCGCCGGGCGTGAGCATGCCGACGATCGCGTGCCCGGCCTCGTGGTAGGCGGTACGGCGGCGATCGTCCTCGGACATCATCACCTTGCGCGCGGCCCCGAGCACGATCCGCTCCAGCGCGTCGCCGATGTCCTGGCGGCTGACCGTGTCGTGGCTGCGCTTGGCGGCCAGCAGAGCCGCCTCGTTGGCCACGTTGGCCAGGTCCGCGCCGACCATCCCCGGCGTGCTGGCCGCGATCGCGCCGAGGTCGACGTCGCCGGCGAGCGGGACCGAGCGCGTGTGCACGCGCAGGATCGCCTCGCGTCCGGCGCGGTCGGGAGGGGAGACGACGACGCGGCGATCGAAGCGCCCCGGGCGCAGCAGGGCCTGGTCGAGCACCTCGGGCCGGTTGGTCGCCCCGAGCACGATCACGCTCTCGCGCGGACTGAAGCCGTCCATCTCGGTGAGGATCTGGTTGAGCGTCTGCTCGCGCTCGTCGTGGCCGCCGGAGACGTTGGGGCCACCGGCCGCCCGCGAGCGACCGACCGCGTCGAGCTCGTCGATGAAAATAATGGCCGGAGCGGCCTGCTTGGCCTGGGCGAACAGGTCCCGCACGCGGGAGGCGCCCACGCCGACGATCATCTCGACGAACTCCGAGGCCGACATCTGGAAGAAGGGCACGCCGGCCTCACCGGCGACGGCCCGGGCCAGAAGCGTCTTGCCGGTCCCCGGCGGGCCCGAGAGCAGCACGCCGCGCGGGATGCGGGCGCCGAGCTTGAGGTACTTCTCGGGCGTCTTGAGGAAGTCGACGATCTCGGTCAGCTCCTCCTTGGCCTCGTCGATGCCGGCGACGTCCTCGAAGGTGATGTTCTGGTCCTCGGCCTCGACGCGCCGCGCGCGCGAGCGCCCGAAGGACATCAGCCCACCTCCGCCGCCGGCGTTCTGCGCCGCCCGGCGCATGACGAAGAAGATGATCGCGAACAGCAGCAGCGTGGGGCCGAAGCCGAAGACGATGCTCTCCAGCACGGACGGGCCGGGGTTGGGCTTCTGAGCGTCGATCGTCACCCCGTGTGACTCGAGCAGGTTGGCCAGCTGCGCGTTGTTGGCGAACGACGGCACCTGCGTCTGGATGTTGGTCGTCGTCGCCGCGTTGGCGTCGTTCTGCGGATAGCGGATCCCCGTCCTGAGCGTTCCCTGGATCGAATCGCCGGTGGAGGAGATCTCGCGGACGTTGCCGGCCTTGACCTGGGCCAGGAAGGTCGGGCTGTAGGGGATCCGCACCGGGGCGTTGGGCTGCAGAGCCTGCGAGGAGATCCACAGGTTCAGGGCCAGCAGGACGAGCACGACGCCGGCGATCCACCAGCGCGAGCGCGGGGGGCGGGGGCCGCCCTCGGTCGGCTGGGCGCCGCGCCCGTCCGGGGCGGGGGTCACGCGCCACCCGGTCTGCCCCTGCGGCGGGACCGGCGTGCGCGGGCGCTCACGCGGGAGGCTCGGGCGGCGGCTGGGAGTATCGGCCATGCCCCTGATTGTGGCAGCGCTCAGAAAGTATCCAGCAGCGCCCGGAACATCTCGGCGCCGTGGACCCCCGCGCCGAGCGCCCCGGCGCGGTCGGCCAGCCACCGGTCCGAGGTGACCACGCGCACGTTGCCGGGGACCGGCTCGGCCTGCAGGCGGCGCATGATCTCATCGTCGGCGGCATCGCGCTTGGGCCGCGGCGCGTGGGCGACCTCGATCACCGTCGAGCGGATCGGCGGCGACGGCTTGCGCTCGAACACGACCACCACATCCTCGTTCTCGGCCGCCGCCCAGCGCTCGAGCAGATCGACGAGCGCCAGCATGGCCGCGTCGCGGTCGCGCCACCAGCCGTTGGGCCGGGTGCCGATCACGTTCATCCCGTCCACGTACCAGCGCATCAGTCCTCCGCCGCCGGCCGGCGGCGGTCGCGCTTGATCTCCCCGCGGTGCTTCTTGGCCTCCACGCGGCGGGCCTGGGCGGCCCGGCTCGGGCGCGTCGCGGTGCGCGAGCGGGGGACGGTCAGCGCCCCGTTCAGGCGCCGGCGCAGCCGCTCGAGGGCCAGCTCCCGGTTGCGGGCCTGGCTGCGTTCGTCCTGGGCCACGGCGACCACCCGGGGGCCGAGCCGGGCCATCACACGCTGCTTCTGCTCGGGGCTGAGCGCGCTCGAGGCGGCGACGTCGAACACCGCCTCGATCCGGCTCGCCGTCGTGTTGGCGTGCTGTCCGCCGGGCCCGGAGGAACGCGAGGCGCGCACCTGCACCTCACGCAACGGAATCGCGGTGCGGCCGCGGATCACCATCGGGTCGTCCATGCCTGTCAGTGTGCCGTGCCGCCGGGCTCCGGGGCGGACAACTGTGTCCAGCGCGTGAACGATTCGGGGGGCATTGGCCGACCGGCGGGCTCTGTGTTACCTTCCCGCCGGATAGGCCACCGGCATTGAGGTCCGGCGGTGACAAGCAGGTGCAGGCGCCGGGGTAGTTACCACCTCCGCGAGCAGCATCTTGAGCTACGGAGGAGACTCTCCATGCCAACCGGAACAGTGAAGTGGTTCAGCGACGAGAAGGGCTTCGGCTTCATCACGCCTGACGAGGGCAGCCGCGACCTCTTCGTCCACCACTCCAGCATCCAGGCCGACGGTTATCGGTCGCTCGCCGAGGGCGCCAAGGTGTCCTACGAGGAAGAGTCGGGTCCCAAGGGCCCGAAGGCGATCAACGTCACCAAGATCTGATCGGATCCGGTCGCCGGGCGGTGGCGCGCGCGCGCGTCGCCTCCCGGACGGCCGGGTGACCGATGGCTGACTGGGTGACGATCTCGTCGCTGGCCACGGCCGGCGGCACGCTCGTGCTCGCCGTCGCCACCTTCAGCTCGGTGCGCTCGGCCAACCGCTCGGCCCGCGTGGCCGAACGCAGCCTGCTCGTCGGGCTGCGTCCCGTGCTCGTACCCTCGCGCGATGACGATTCCCCGGAAATCGTGCGCTTCGGCGATGCGCACGTACTGCACCTGCGCGGCCACGGCGGCGCCCTCAGCGTCGCCGATCGTGCCGTCTACCTGGCCATGGCCCTGCGCAACGGAGGCTCGGGCCTGGCCGTGATCCACGGCTGGCGGGTCAAGCCGCGGCCCGGCTTCGGTGAGAGCCGCAGCGACGACCAGGTGCCACCGCTCGAGCAGTTCCGCCGCCAGCAGATCGATCTCTACATTCCGTCCGGGGACACCGGATGCTGGCTCGGCGCGCTGCGTGATCCCAGTGAGCCGATCTACGACATGGTGCGCCAGGCGGCGCGGTCCCCCGAAGGTCTGCAGATCGACCTGCTCTACGGCGACCACGAGGGCGGGCAGCGGACGATCACCCGTTTCGCGCTCGGACCGTGGCCCGAGGATGAGGACAACGACAGCAAGCGCGTCACCGCCGTGCGCTACTGGAACCTCGACCGCGAGGATCCGCGCTAGGCGTCGTCGTCCTCCCGGGCGGGGCCGTCCTGCGCCGCCTGGTCGGATGAGCCGCTGCTCAGATCCTCGTCGCGCGGGACCGCCCCGGGAACCGAGCCGTCTGCCCGCTTGGCCTCCCAGTCCTTGCGGACCGAGTCGATCTCGTCGGCCAGCTTGGCGTTCTCATGCTGCATCTCGTCGGCGCGGCGCTCGAACTCGTCGGCCAGCTGCTCGTGGTCCTCGGATTCCATGCCCTCAATGTGTCCATCTGCGTGCCTGGTCAAACGCCACTGGGCTCGCCCCGATTTGGCGTGGGCGCTCCGGTGCGCTGACCTGTCGATGGGGCGCGGTCCACGGGCGAGGGGCTGTCGGGCCACCCGGGGACCCACGCGTCCAGGAAACGACAATTTCGTCGCTCGCACGGCCCGGCGCTGCATTCCGAGTGAGGTTGTGGCGGTTTCAACCGCCGAGATGTCGCGCACCCGCGGTGCGGGAAGGCGGTCTGCGCACCTCCTCCTCAGGCCACGCGGCCGTCCTCGGGCTCGATCGGCAGCCCGGCCGCAACCCACTCCAGGAGTCCGCCGGCCATGTTGTGGGCGTCGAAGCCGGCCTCGGCGAAGGCCTGGGTGGCCATCGCCGAGCGGGCGCCGCTGCGGCAGTAGAAGATGACCGGGCGCTCGCGGTCGATCGTGTGGGCCTCCTCGGTGAGACGGCCGAGCTCGATCAGGCGTGATCCGGCCACGCGCCCGGCGGCGTGCTCACCGGGCTCACGGACGTCGATCAGCTGCACGGCCGGATCGTTGATCTGCTCGGAGACGGTCTGCGGCGAGTAGTCGGAGGACATCGCGGAAAAGCGTAGTACGCGCCCGGGACACAAGGCCGGCCGTGACCTGCCGACATCCAGGTTCAGAAAATCGACTTGGCAGGCGTTCGGTGCCTTTAGTACTGTGCCCGCCGACTGATACTTCACCCAGCCGAATCGCTGCCGCGCACAGCAGCGATCGGGGGACCCGATGGGACCGATGGTCCCGGGGGCGAATCGCCGGATATCCCGGCGTAGCGCAACTCTTTCAGCGCGAGCCCGGCAGCTAACCCCGAAGGCGCCCGAAAGAGAAGGGTCGTTCGTCGTGTTCGCTGTTCCCCGTCTGCCTGTGAAGTACCTCGTCTACGTTCTCGCCGCGCTGCTGCTCGTGCCCGCGACCGCGCTGGCCGCCCGCAGGCCCTCCAGGGGATCCACCGTCGCCACCGGTGGGGCCGGCATCCCCTCGGCGGCCAAGACCCGGCATCGGCGCCGCAGCCGCCGCACGCGGACGCGCACCGCGACCCGCACTCGGACCGCGACCCGCACCCGCACGTCGACCCGCACGACGACGGCGAACTCGGGCTATAACGACGGCGTCACCGCTCCGGTCACGCGCGACGGCGGCAGCCAGCACCTCGGCGAGCGGACGCTGCGCCAGGGCATGACCGGCCATGACGTCCGCGTGCTGCAGAGCTACCTCACGCTGGCCGGCTACGCGACCCCGGTCGACGGGCAGTTCGGGTCAACGACCGAGTCCAGCGTGCTCGCCTTCGAGGCGGCGCACAACCTCAAGACCAACGGCGTGATCAGCTACGCGGACTCCCTGGTCCTGCGCCAGGCCGTCGTCTCGGTGCTGACCGGCGGCCCGGTGGGAACGGCGACGATCAACTCCGACGGCACCGCCACGGCCCCGGCCGGCGCTCCCGCGGCGGTGGTGGCGATGATCGCGGCGGCCAACCAGATCATCGATACGCCCTACGTCTACGGCGGCGGGCACCAGAGCTTCCAGTCCCGCGGGTACGACTGCTCCGGCGCGGTCAGCTACGCGCTGCACGGCGCCGGGCTGCTCTCCTCGCCCGAGGACTCAAGCGGCCTTGAGTCCTTCGGCGCGGCCGGCCCGGGACGCTGGGTGACGGTCTACGCCGATGCCGGTCACGCCTTCATCGACATCGCCGGGATCGCCTTTGACACCGCCAACTTCGGTGGTCCCAACATCCCCTCCGGGGACGGCCCCCGGTGGCGCACCGACCCGACCGGCAACCTCGCCGACGGCGGCGGCTATGTCGTGCGTCACCCCTCCGGCCTGTAGCCGCGCCCGGGCCACGGCAACTCGCGGCGATGGCGTAGGATCGAAGTCGATGTCCGCGCTCTCGGATCTGTACACCATCCCCTCCGAGCACCTGGACTTCCGGGACACGATCCGCGAGATCGCGCAGCAGCGGATCGCGCCGCGCGCCGCCGAGATCGACGAACAGGCCGCCTACCCGCACGACCTGCGGCGGCTGCTGGCCGAGCAGGACATTCTCGGGCTTCCCTTCGAGACCGAGTACGGGGGCACCGGCACCGGCACGCTGATGCTCAACCTGGCCATCGAGGAGATCGCCAAGGCCTGCGCCTCGACCGCGCTGATCCTGATGATCCAGGAGCTCGGCACGCTGCCGATCAAGCTGTTCGGGTCCGAGGAGCTCAAGGACCGCTTCCTGCCGCGGTGTGCGTCGGGCGAGTGGTCGCCGGCCTTCGCCCTGTCCGAGCCCGAGGCCGGCTCCGATCCCGGCGGGATGATCACGCGCGCGGTCAAGGACGGCGACGAGTGGGTGATCGACGGCACCAAGAACTGGATCACCAACCTCGGGATCGCCGATTTCTACTGCGTGTTCGCGGTCACCGACCGCGAGGCCGGCCACTCGCGGGGGATCACCGCCTTCGTGGTCGAGGCCGATCGCCCCGGCTTCAGCGTCGGCAAGCTCGAGCACAAGATGGGGATCCGCGGCTCACCGACCGGTCAGCCGATCTTCGACAGCGTCCGCGTGCCCGAGGCCAACGTGATCGGGGAGGTCAACCAGGGCTTCAAGGTCGCGATGGCCACGCTGGACATCTCCCGTCTCGGGGCCGGCGCGCAGGCGCTGGGGATCGCGCAGGGCGCGACCGACTATGCGGCCGCCTATGCGCGCGAGCGCCGCCAGTTCGGCAAGCCCATCAACGCCTTTCAGGCCATCCAGTTCAAGCTCGCTGACATGGAGACCCGCTGCGCGGCCGCGCGCGAACTGCTCTACCAGGCGTGCGCCAAGGTCGACCGCGGCGCGCCCGACGTGGGCAAGTACACCGCGATGGCCAAGCTGTTCTGCTCCGATACGGCGATGGCCGTCACCGTCGAGGCGGTGCAGGTCCTGGGCGGCTACGGCTACGTCAAGGAGTACCCCGTCGAGCGGATGATGCGCGACGCCAAGATCACCCAGATCTACGAGGGCACCAACGAGATCCAGCGGCTCGTGATCGCCCGCAGCCTGAGGTAACGACGGTGCCCGGCGAGCCCCCGACTCCGCGCCGGATCCTGCTCTCCGCAGCCGCCGCGCTGACCGTCGGCTTCGGCGTGGTCAGCGTGATCTCCGGGTTCAGCGACTCGATGGCCGTGCGCCTGGTCCAGGGCATCGCGGTGTTCGCGGCCGGCGCGGTGCTGATCGGCGGGGCGGTGGTGCTGGTCATGCTCCGCCTGGCCGACTGGAAGGACCCGGAGTCCGAGCAGGACTTCGAGCGCGTCGTGCAGCGGGCCGAGGCTCTGGCCGCCCGGGGCGAGTGGGGTGCCGACGACGGCGAACTCGAGCTCTACGACGGCGATCGCGAGCGCTACGACGACGACGACGAGCCGCTGATCACCGAGGACGAGGACTTCCGCGCGCTCGTGCGCCAGGCCATCGACGAGCTGCCGCTCGAGTTTCACCGCGCGCTCGAGCACGTGGCCATCGTCGTCTCCGACGAGGGCGGCCGGGTCGGGCCGCCCGGGCGCCAGCGCCGCGCCTACGGCCTCTACCAGGGCGACACGGTCGCCCACGACTTCTTCCACGACCGGATCATCATCTTCAAGGACACGCTGCTGCACGACTTCGGCCACGATCCCGAGATGCTCCGCGCCCAGGTGACCCAGACGGTGCGCCACGAGCTCGCCCACCACCTCGGGTGGGACGAGAAGGGCGTGCGCGGCCTCGGGCTGTAGCGGCGTGCCGGTGCCCTATGAGGAGAATCCGGGCGCGCTGGCCGCGGCGCTCGAACGCCGGCGCGGGGAGCTGGCGGCGGCCTGGTCGCAGACCGATGCCGTCGTGCTCATCGGAGCCGGCCAGCCGGTGCCGCGGCCGGGCCGGGGCGACATCACCTACCCGTTCGGCGCGCACACCGAGTACCTCTGGCTGACTGACCGCAACCGCGCCGGCGGCGTGATGGCCTTCGACCCCGCCGACGGGTTCACCGATTTCGTGGCCCCGGTCACCGCCGAGGAGGTGCTGTGGTCCGGCGCTCCCGCCGACACGCCGTCCGAGGGCCAGGACGTCGCCGGGCTGCCGGGGTGGCTCGAGGCCCGGTCCGGGCGCCCGCTGGCCCTGCTCGGCTGCCCGCCCGCCGGCCTGGCGGGTGACCCCGAACGCGCCCGCCGGCTGCGTTATGCCCTGGACGCGATCCGCCGGCGCAAGGATGCGGTCGAGCTTGACCGCCTGCGCGCCGCGGCCGCGGTCACCGCGGCCGGCTACGCCGAGATCGTGCCGCAGCTGCAGGCCGGGCGGACCGAGCGCGAGATCCAGATCGAGCTCGAGCTCGCCTTCCTGCGCCACGGGGGGACGGCGATGGCTTACGACTCGATCGTCGGCTCCGGGCCCAACTCGGCGGTGCTGCACGGCAGCCCGGGCCCGCGCCCGTTCGCCGCCGGGGAATTCGTGCTCTTCGACGCCGGCGCCGAGGTGCGCAACTACGTCTCGGACGTCAGCCGCACCTATCCGGTCGGCGGCGCGTTGGACGCCGAGCACGCCGAGTGGCACGCGATCGTGCTCGGCGCTCAGCAGGCGGCGATCGCGATGTGCACGGTCGGCACCGAGTGGCTGGACGTCCACCGGGCGGCCGGCGTGGAGCTGGCCCGCGGCCTGATCGAGTTCGGTCTGCTGCGCGGCGACCCCGAGGAGCTGGTCGCCTCGGGCGCCATCCGTCTGTTCTTCCCGCACGGGATCGGCCATCTCGTCGGCCTCGGGGTGCGCGACGTGGTCGGCGCGCTGCCCGGTCGCGCCGGCGGCAACGACAGCGTGCCGCGAATCGATCTCCCGCTCGAGCCCGGTCATGTCGTCACCGTCGAGCCCGGGCTGTACATCGTCCCCGCGCTGCTCGCCCAGCCCGAGTTGCGCGAGCGTCACCGCGATGCCGTCGATTGGGCGCGCGCCGAGGCAATGAGCGACTTCGGCGGGGTCCGCATCGAGGACAACATCCATGTCACCCCGGCCGGTCCCGAGAACCTCACCGCGGCCATCCCCTCCCGGCCCGGCGGCGGTCCGTAGGATCTGACGCCGCCGTCCGTCCCCTCGTAGATCAGGAGTCACCCGAATGCCCGAAGCTGTGATCGTCGACGCCATCCGCACCCCGATCGGGCGCGCCATGAAGGGCTCGCTGCGCGCGGTGCGCGCCGACGAGCTCGCCGCCCTGCCGATCCGCACGCTGATCGAGCGCAATCCGGAGGTCGACTTCTCCCAGACCACCGACGTGCTGATGGGCGCCGCCTCGGGCATCGGAGAGCAGGGCTACAACGTCGGCCGCAACGCCGCCCTGCTGGCCGGCCTGGACCACCACGTCCCCGGCTGCACGGTCAACCGCTTCTGCGCCTCCTCGCTGATGACGATCCGGATGGCCTCCCACGCGATCAAGGCCGGCGAGGGCGACCAGTACATCGCCGCCGGAGTCGAGGCCGTGTCACGGGCCGGGCTCGGCGCGGGGATGATGGAGGAGGCCAAGAACCCGCGTCTGAACGGGTCCGAGGGCTCGCTGTACGACGTCTACATCCCGATGGGGATGACGGCCGAGAACGTGGCTGAGCGCTGCTCGGTGAGCCGCGAGGCCCAGGACGAGTGGGCGGTCATCTCCCAGGGCCGCGCGGTGCAGGCGCGCGACAGCGGCCACTTCGACGCGGAGATCGTGCCCGTCCGCGTGCCCGCCCACGAGGAGCAGGACAAGGAGGGCAACACCGTCCAGGTGCCGGAGACGGTGGTCAGCCGCGACGACGGCCCGCGCGCCGGGACCACGATGGAGGTCCTGGCCAAGCTCAAGCCGGCCTTTAAGCCTGACGGCACGGTGACGGCCGGCAACAGCTGCCCGCTCAACGACGGCGCCGCTGCGGTGCTCGTCATGTCCGACACCCGGGCGCAGGAGCTGGGGCTGACCCCGGCGGCCCGGATCGTCGCCTCCACGGTGGCGGCGATCCGCCCGGAGATCATGGGCCTGGGCCCGATCCCGGCCATTCAGGCCCTGCTCAAGCAGACCGGCATGAGCATCGAGGACATCGACATCGTCGAGATCAACGAGGCCTTCGCGGCCCAGATCGTGCCCTGCCGCGAGGAGCTGAACATCCCCGAGGAGAAGCTCAACCCGTTCGGCGGCGCGATCGCCCTCGGGCATCCGTTCGGGATGACCGGGGCGCGGATCATGACCACGCTGATCAACGGGCTGAGGGCCCGCGGCGGCACCTACGGGATCGAGTCGATGTGCGTGGCCGGCGGCATGGGGCAGGCGATGCTGATCGAGCGCCTCAGCTGAACGCCCGGCGCCGGAGACGCCCGCGATCGCGCGGGCCGGCGGTGCGCGCCGTGACGGCGTCCTTCCGGGGACCTCACGGGTTGCGCGAGGAGCGTGACCACAGCGCCGTGCGCATCGCCTCGCGGGCGCGTGCGTGCGGTGCGGAGCTGCGCAACCCCCGCAGCCGGTCGTTCTCGCGCTCCAGGCGGGTCAGCTCGCGGCGCAGGGCAGCGTTGTCCCGGGTCGCCGCCTCCAGTGCGGCCCGCAGGCCGGCGACGCGCCGGATCAGCTCGGGGTCGGACGCGAGCGCCGGGTCGACCGCGGGCCGGCCGGTCCGAGCCGGGCGACCGGCCGGCTGAGGTGGACGGAGCGGTGCAGCGGGGGCGTGAGCACGCATGGCGGCAGCTTCCTGGAAGAGGGGTCAGCCTCTCATCTTCTCGCGCCGGCCGACCGCTGTCGTCCGGGCAGACCCCGGTGCCGCCATCCGGGAAAAGGACTAAAAGACTCCGGGGCTCTGGCTCTCAGACGCTGACCGGTGCGGCCCGGGAGGCCGTCGGCGACGCGCTGTCGTCGGCGGTGTCCGTCGGCGACGCGCTGCCTGCGGCGGGGGCGCGCGCGTCCGTCGGCGACGCGCCGCTCGCCGGGACCGGAACGGTCGCCGGGGCCGGAACGATGAGCAGCGGCCCGGCGGCGTGCTTGGCCAGATGCTCGCTGGTGCTGCCCAGCAGCCAGCGGCCGGCCGTGCTGTGATGGTGTGCGCCGCACACCAGCAGATCGACCTCCGCGCTGAACCGCCTCAGCTCGGTGCCCGTGTCGCCGTAGAGGACCTTCAGGTCGGGGCCGGTGCTCGGCTCAAGGCGCCGACGGGCGGCCGCGCAGGCCTGATCGGGATCGTCCATCGGCATCGCCGCCACGCCCCATCCCGCGGTGTAGTACCGCGGGGGCACGACGTTGACGGGGGTCACCGTCGCGCCGAGCCGGTTGGCGAGACCATGCGCGTGCTCGAGGGCGAACTGGCTGGGCAGGCCGCCGTCGTAGGCGACGCCGATGCGCCGGATCGCGTGGGGGCCACGGTGGTAGCCGACCGGGGCGATGGCCAGCGCGCAGCGGCATTCGTGCAGAACGTCGCGCACGTCGTCGCCGGCCAGGATCCGGGCCAACCCGTGCCGGTGCGTGGCCCCGACCACCACGAGGTCCGCGCCGGCGTCGGCGGTGAGGTCGCGCAGAGCGGTGCCGACCGAGCCCGATCGCACCACCACGACGTTCGCGCCTGGACCGCACAGCTCACGTTCGATCTCGAGCCGCGCGGGCAGCTCCTGCGCCGGGGACTCCTCGAGCTCGCGCTCGCGCTCCCCGCGGGGTTTGACCAGCCCGGCCACATAGACGAGGGTGCGCCGAGCGCCGGGGGCGGCCAGGGTGCGGGCCAGGGCGGCAGCGTCGCGCCCGCCGCGGTGGCCGTCGATCCCGACGATGATGTTCTCGTACATGGCTGTCCTTGACTTGAGGTGGGGCGTGTGACCCTGAGCTTGGCCGGTGCCACGCGGTGCGCCAAGGCGGGCCCGCCACAGCCCGATCCGGAGTTCCTACGTACGCCGGGTCCGGCGCGGCGGCCGCGACGCACGGGACGGCCGCGACGCTCAGGCGTCTCGGCGGGGGTGGCGCCCGCGACGCTCAGGGTCTCGCCGGGGATGGCGGCCGGGGACGCTCAGGGACCGGGGCGGCGTGACCGTGGGCGCTCGTCGGGCCAGTGCCCGTGGGCCTCGTAGTAGCGCCACTCCTGCTCGTGGGCGTCGTGCTCGCGATCGCTCTGCACTCCGAGGCGGAACAGGTAGTTGATGAGGATGATCGACAGGCCGGCGCCGATGAAGCCGAACAGCTCCTCGACTCCGAAGCCGCCCAGGTCGAGGATCAGGCAGATGAGCCCGGCCGCGACGGCGGCCAGCCCGATGCCCCAGCGGACGAACCAGGTCACCGGACGGCGGGGCGGACGGCGTCACGGCGACCCCTGATGCGGCTCATGGCGCGACCGTAGCAGCCGCCCGCGGGCCGCCGGAGGGGCTCAGGCGAGGGCGGTCAGGCGGGGGCGGTCAGGCGGGGGCGGTCAGGCCGTCGAGCTCGGCGCGCAGGGCGGCGGCGGCGACGGCCAGCGGCGGGTCGAGGTCACGGTCGGCCAGCAGGCCGAAGCAGAGCCGCCCGTCGTAGCTGATGATCCCCACGGTGAGGCCCTGGTTGGCGGGGTTCAGGGGCACGACGGGGTACACGGCCTGGAGGCGAACGCCATCGAGATAGAACGGCTGCTGGGGGCCGGGCAGGTTGGAGACGACGAGGTTGAAGGCGCGCACCGAGCCCATCGTGCGGGCCAGCAAGCCCGAGATCAGCGGCGGGGCCAGGCCCGAGGCGCCGACCATCAGCGCGCCGGCCCGGACGGCGGCCGAGGCCTTGAGCTCGCGGGTCTGCTCGGCGACGACGGCGATTTGCGCCGCGAGGTCCGGCTCGGCCACCGGCAGGTCGACGAACACGGTCGAGAACCGGTTCCCGGTCTCTCCCTCACCCGCCCCGGCGGGGCGCACGCTGACCGGCACCAGCGCGACGGCCGAGGCGACCGCGGCGCCGCCGGCCTGTAGGTAGCGCCCCAGCGCGCCGGCCACGAGCGCGAGCAGGGTGTCATTGACCGTCGCCCCGGCCCGCTTGCCCGTCGCCTTGACCGCGGCCAGCTCACCGGTCACAGGGGCAAAGCGCCGGTTGGGGGAGATCACCCGGTTCAGCGGCGTCATCGGCGCGCCGGGTCGCGCCCGGGCGAGCTCCCGAGCCACCTCCGTGGCCCGGCGTACGTCGCCCGCGGCGCGGCGCGGATCGGGGGCCAGCGCCCGCGCGACGCCGTCGAGCATCAGCCGCGGGGCCATGGCCAGAGGCCGTCCCGCGAGCCGGGCGGCGTGCCGTCGCAGGTCATAGCGCTCGGGCTCCCACGCGCCCTCGGCGGCGGGGATGACCATCGGCTCCGGCGTCGGATCCAGAACGAGCGCGGCGAGCCCGAGCGCGGCCATGCCGTCGACCAGCGCGTGATGGACCTTCATCAGCAGCGCCTGACGGCCATCGGCCAGCGGCCCGATCAGGGTGGCCTCCCACAGCGGGCGCCGGCGGTCCAGGCGGTGGGAGAACTCCCGTCCGACGACGGCCCCCAGCTCATCGTCGCCCGCCCCGGCCGGCACCGCCGCGTGGCGGACGTGCCAGTCCAGGTCAAAGCTCGTGTCGTCGGTCCAGACCGGATTGGCCAGTCCGAGCGGCGGCTCCTCCAGGCGCTGGCGCAGACGCGGGATGAGGTGGATCCGCTCTCCGATCCGCCGGGCCACCATCGCGCGACTGAGCGGCGGCTCGGCCGCGAACACCATCAGGCCGCCGACGGCCATGTTGACCGGCCCCTGCTCGGCGGCCAGCGACGAGCGGTCGGCGGGGGAGAGCTCCTCGGGCATCGCGGGCAACCCTAACCCGCTCCGCCCCCCCGAGCGGGGTGGGCCCCCCCGCCCCCCCCCAAAACGGGTCAGCCGGCCGGAGCGCCCCCGGAGCGGGGTTCGCCGGCCGGGGCCCGCCCGCGGGATCAGCCGGCGAGGCCGGCCACGCTGACCGCGAAGCGGCCCTCGGCGTCGGTCAGCCAGTGCTCGAGCTCGAGCCCCGCGGCGGCCAGGTCGCCGGCCACCCGGGTGCGGGTGAACTTGCAGCTGATCTCGGTCCGCAGCTCCTCCCCGGCGGCGAACTCGACCCGCAGTCCGAGTTCGGCGACGTTGACCGACATCGGGCGCGCGGCGCGCAGGCGCATCTCGATCCACTCGCGCCGGCGGTCGTAGAAGGCGTGATGCTCGAACGCCTCGGGGATGAAATCGGCTCCGAGCTCACGGTTGAGCACATGCAGGAGGTTGCGGTTGAACTCCGCCGTGACCCCGGCCGAGTCGTTGTAGGCGGCCTCGAGCACCGCCGGGTCCTTGACCAGATCGGTTCCGAGCAGCAGCCGGTCCTCGGGTCCCAGCAACCCGGCGATACGGCGCAGGACACCGCGCCGCGTGCCGGGCGGGAAGTTGCCGATGGTGCCGCCGAGCAGAGCGACGAGCCGTGGTGACTCGGCCTCGGGCACCTGCTCGAGATGACGCTCGAGATCCCCGATCACCCCGTGCACGCTGAGCCCCGGATAGGCCTCGGTGAGCACCCGGGCGGCCTCGGTGACGACCACCGCGGAGACATCGAGCGGTATGTAGCGGCGCAGGGTGCCCGCGTCGCGCATCGCGTCGAGCAGCACGCGCGCCTTGTCCGAGGCGCCGGAGCCCAGCTCGACCAGCTCACCGGCCCCCGTCGCGGCGACGATCTCCTCGGCGTGATCGCGCAGCACGGCCATCTCGGCCCGCGTCGGGTAGTACTCGGGCAGGCGCGTGATCGCGTCGAACAGCTCCGAGCCGCGGCTGTCGTAGAAGTGCTTGGGGGCGATCTCCTTAAACGGCCGGGTCAGCCCGTCGAGCGCGTCGTTGGCCAGGGACCGTTCGTCCTCCTCGGTCAGCCAGGAGTCGATCTGCACGGCGTCGGTCGTCTGCGTCGATCTCATCGTCTGCCTTTCGGAGGTTCTCGGGAGGTCATGGTCCTGGGGCGGGTGCTCGGCGGCGTTACGGGTCCTGGTCGGGTGCTCGGCGGCGTCACGGGTCCTGGGCGGGTGCTCGGCGCGGTCACAGGTCCCGGGCGACGCGCAGACCGGAGAAGATCTGGCGGCGCTGGGGGAGGTCCCAGTTGCGGAAGGTCGCGGTGGCCACCGCCGGGCGGGTCGCCCAGGAGCCCCCGCGCAGGACCCGGTAGCCGTCGCCGAAGAACACCTCGGAGTACTCGGGGTAGGGGAAGGCGGAGAAGCCGGGGTAGCCGGCAAAGACGCTCGACGTCCACTCCCAGATGTCCCCGATCATGGCCAGGCAGCCATACGGCGAGGCGCCGGCGGTCAGCGTGCCGGAGGGGACGGTGCCGCCGGTGAGCTGATCGAGGTTGGCGTGCACGCCGGTGACCGCGGGCGTCTCGCCCCAGGGGTGCGACCGGGCGCGCTGCTGCTCCTGATCCCAGGTCGCCGCCTTCTCCCACTCGGCCTCGGACGGGAGGCGCATGCCGTGGGCGCGGGCGAAGGCGTCGGCCTCGAACCAGGAGATGTGGATCACCGGCCGGTCGGGGTGCAGCGGCTGCAAGCGATCCAGCCGCCATTCCGACGCCAGGTCCGGCGTCCAGCCCTCTGGTCGCGTGATGTCGTAGTCCTCCTTCCAGGACCACCCCTCGTCCGACCACCACTCGCGCCGCTCGTAGCCGCCTCCTTCCACGAAGGTCAGATAGGAGGCGTTGGTGATCGGCACACGGCCGATCAGATAGCCGCGGACATCGGTCTGGTGACGCGGTCGCTCGTTGTCATAGGCAAAGCCCGCGGGCCCGGCGCCGAGCGTGCACGGTCCGCCGGGCACCTCGACGAGCTCGAGGCCGCCCGCGCCGACGGGCGCCGCGTCCCCGCCGCGCGGGTCACCGGGGTGGCGCGCAGCGCGCGGCTCGCGCGGCAGGCGGTAGTCGCTCAGCCGCGCGAGCTGCAGGGTCTGCAGCATCGTCTCGGTGTGCTGGTGCTCGTGGCGGAGCACCATCTCCACGACTCCCTCGCCGAGCCCGCGCTCGTCGATCACCTCCAGCGAGCGCTCGCGCACCGCGGCCAGGAACGCGATCGCGTCCGCCGGGCCGAGCAGGGGCAGATCCCCGCGGCCCGCGCGCGGGGTCTCGAACGCGTCGTAGACCTCGGCCATGTCGGCCCGGAGCATCGGACGGCCGCCGAGGCGGTGCGCGATCCACAGGTCCTCGAAGGCGGCGATGTGACCCAGGTCCCAGACCAGCGGGCTCATCAGGGGCGAGTGCACACGCTCCAGGTCTTGATCGCTGACCGAGGCCACGAGGGCGTGGGTCCGGCGGCGAGCCTCCGCCAGGGCGGCGACGACCGCCGCCTCGTCGGGGGCCTTGGCGACCCCTGCTGCCTGCCCGAACACTGCCTCAAGTGTGGCATGACGGGCACCTCGCCAAACCTCCGATTTGGTGAACCGATTCAGCCCAGGAGCAGGTGAATCGGTTCAGGCGGAGGCGATCGCGTAGCGCAGGAAAAGCGTCCCCGAACGCTCCAGCGCCTCCTCGAGCCGCGCGTCCGCAGGCTCGGGCAGCTCCGGCCCGGCGGTGACGCCCGGCGCGTGCCCGCCGCCGGTGAGCTTGCCGGCCAGGCTCAGGCACAGCTGGTCCAGCACGCCCTCGCGCAGCATCGAGCCGAGCATGAGCGGGCCACCCTCGCACAGGACCAGCCGCACGCCGTGCTCGGCGCGCAGATCACGCAGGACGGCGGCCAGGCTCAGCCGCGCGGGCTCGAGCGCCACGACCTGCACCTGCGCGCGGGCCGCGCCGAGGTCGACGGGGGCGCCGGCGTACACGACGACCCGGGCCTCGGGCTCGGCGAACAGCGGGATGTCGAGCGGCAGGTGGCCGCTGCGGGTGACCGTTACCGCGAGCGGCTCAGCGGGCAGCCCGCGTTGCCGGCGCGCAGCGCGGGCCGCCGGGTCGGCGACGATCCGGCCGTAGTTCTCGGTCCCCATCGTGCCGGTGCCGACCAGGACGGCGTCGCTGGCCCGCCGCAGGGCACGGAACAGCGCCTTGTCACCGTCGTCGCCCAGGCCGCCGGAGCGACCCTTGACGGTGGCCCGGCCGTCGAGGCTGGAGACGAAGTTGGCCACGGTGAAGGGACGGTCCGCCGGCGCCCGGCCGCCGAGGTCCAACCCGAGCACGTGGGCCTCGACGTCGACCGTGCCGGTGGCGGGGAACAGACGGGTGAACTGCATGGGGGTGGCAGTGTGCCGAAAACAGTTAGGCTGCGGCGCGATGCGGTTCCGAGAGCTCACCCGCGGCGAGATGATCGCGATCGTCGGGGGGATCCTGCTCGGGATCGCCCTGTTCCTGAGCTGGTACTCGCTCGGTAACCGCCACGCCTCACTCGGCACCTGCCGCGGTCCCCACCACGACTGCACGGGCTGGAACGCGCTCGGCGCGGTCCGCTACGTGCTGCTGGTCGCGGCCGTCGCTCCGGCCATCCTCTCCTACATCATCATCCGCGGGCACCACCTGTCCTGGCCGCGCGGTGAGCTGACCGCCGTCGTCGCGCTGGTCGCATTGGTGCTGACGCTGTTCTTCGGAGTCATCGACAAGCCCGGCACGCCGCCCGGGGAGATCTCCATCACGAGCGGCTGGTGGCTGGCTCTGGTGGCCGATCTGCTGATCCTGTTCGGTGCTGTCTGGCGTGCCCAGATGAGCGGCGCCCGACGCAAGCCCCCAGGAGTCCTGTGAGCACATCCGACGTTCCCGACCGTAACCTCGCCCTCGAGCTCGTCCGCGTCACCGAGGCGGCGGCGCTGGCCGCCGCCCGCGAGATCGGCCGCGGTGACAAGGAGGGGGCCGACCAGGCCGCCGTGGACGCGATGCGGGCCGTTCTGGACTCCGTGGCCATGGATGGCGTGGTGGTGATCGGCGAGGGTGAGAAGGACGAGGCCCCGATGCTCTTCAACGGCGAGCGGATCGGCGACGGCTCCTCACCCGAGGTCGACATCGCAGTCGATCCGCTGGAGGGCACGCGGCTGACCGCGCTGGGGATGCCCAACGCGATCGCGGTGATCGCGCTGTCGGAGCGCGGCACGATGTTCGACCCGGGGCCGTGCGTCTACATGGAGAAGATCGCCGGCGGCCCGGACGTGGCCGACCTGCTCGACCTCGACCGTCCGCTGGCCGAGACGATCCGGCTCGTGGCCGAGCGCAAGAACCGTGACGTGCGTGACGTGATGGTGGTGATGCTCGACCGCGAGCGCCATCACGCGGCCATGAAGGAGGTCCGCGACGCGGGCGCCCGGGTGCGCCTGATCACCGACGGCGACGTCGCGGCCTCGCTGCTGGCGGTGAGCGAGAACTCGCCCGTCGACCTGCTGTGGGGAATCGGCGGAACCCCCGAGGGAGTCATCTCGGCCGCGGCGATCAAGTGCATCGGCGGCCAGCTGCTGGGACGGCTGTGGCCGCGCGACGACGCCGAGCGCACCGCGGCCGAGCAGGCGGGCTATCAGCTGGACAAGATCCTTACCTGCGACGACCTCGTCGCCGGGAACAACACGTTCTTCTCGGCCACCGGCGTGACCGACGGTGACGTGCTGCAAGGCGTGCGCTATCAGGGCGAGCGGGGGGCGAGCACCGAGTCGCTGGTCATGCGCTCGCGCTCGGGGACCGTGCGCCGGGTGTTCGCGCGCCATGACCGCACCAAGATGCGGGCGCTCGGCATCCGCCCCTCCTAGGGGGCCCAGCGCAGTCCGTTCAGCCGGTCAGCGCAGCCAGCCCGGCAGGTCCCCGAGCCGGTCAGCGCAGCCAGCCCGGCAGGTCTCCGAGCCGGGCGCCCGTCGCCGTCGCGATCCGCTCCAGGTCATCTTCGAGCGCGGTCACCCGGGCCCGGCCGAGCTCGGACTCGAGCCCGGCCCGCAGTCCGGCGAAGATCACCGCGCTGCGCGCGAGCAGGTCATCGCCGCGCGCGGTGCGGCGCAGCAGGACGGCGCGCGCGTCGGCGGGATGGGCTTCGCGGTGCAGATAGCCGAGGCGCTCAAGGGCCGCCGCGGTCTTGGTCGCCGCCTGCTTGGAGACCCCGAGCCGGCGCCCGAGCTCGGAGGGCGTCGCTCCGGCGGGCCCCACCGCCTGCAGGGCGAAGCCGTGCAGCGGCCGGGCCTCCGGGTGGCCCTGCTCGGCCAGCTGGGCGTGCAGGGCCTCGACCAGGCCGCGAAACGCGCCGGCCAGCAGCAGGGGAAGGGCGTAGCCGGGGCGCTGCGGCTCATTGGCTCGCGGCGGGTCATCGGGGCGCGGGCTCACGGGAGCAGTATTGCCGATATCGACAACCTGGTGTACGTTTTAACGACAACAAGGTTGTCTAACTCATCAGGAGGCACGCATGACCCTGCAGACCGTCCCGTCCGCCCGCACCCGCCGCACCGAGACCCCGAACGCGACGATGACCACGCTCGCGTCTCCCTCCCTCGGTGACACCGAGGGGCTGTCGCTGTGGGTCGTGGAGATGAGCGCCGGCGCCCGCGGCCCCCGCCATGTGGTGGACTCCGAGCAGCTCTGGACGCTGGTCAGCGGCGAGCTGATCATCGACGGCGAGGGCGAGACCGCCGCCCTGCGGCCCGGGGACACCGCGGTCCTGCCGGCCGGTGCCGAGCGCCAGATCAGCGCTCCGGCGCAGGCGCGCGCGCTGGTCTGCGGCCACGGCGCCGCCGTCGTGCGGGTGGTCGGTGAGACGAGCGACCGGGGCACGCCGGCCTGGATCGCCTGAGCCGCCGGGCCCGGCCCGCATGGCCCGAGCCCACCGACGCGACTGTCCGTACCGGGCCGGCCGCTAGTGGCGGGGCAGCCGGTCGGAGATCTGCTGGGCCAGCGCGCCGATCCGGGACTGGGCCAGGTTCAGGCGGCCTAGCGAGCGCAGGAAGGCGTGGGTGACCAAGCCGTGCACGAAGCTCTGGGTCACCTTGTAGACCGGGATGCCGAACCCGACCGCGATCGAGGGGTAGAAGGCCGAGACCTCGACCTCGATGTGCAGCACGGTACTGCCCGACGGTTCGGTCGGGCGGCGCACGACGTCCAGGGCGAGAAAGCCGGAGTTGCGGCCTGAGCGGGCCACGAGCAGGCCGTCGCGGATCCGCCACTCGACGTGGCCGTGGTTCTCCTCAAGGGTGTACTGCGGCGCCTCAAAGCGCAGCAGCGGGATCCGGGGCGAGATCAGGCAGACGATGCGCTTGTCCTTCTCGTAGTAGACGCGCACCAGGCCGAGGGTCACCCGGGTCAGAAACAGCCAGTACGTGCGGGCCAGGTTCTCCAGGTTGGCCGCCCCCCAGATGCGATCCAGATCGCCGGGGCGCACCGTGAGGTCGGCCGACTGCACCGAGCGCACCTGCCCGTCGCCCGAGACGACGGTGGAGCGCTGCGGGGAGACGATCGCCGTCTGCGCCGGGTCCTGGGCACGGCGGCGCCGCACGTAGGCGACGATCAGCGAGAGCGCGAGCGCGAGCGCGGAGAAGGGGGCCAGCACGCTGCGGATTGTGCCGGTCGGGCGAGGTGAGGGTCGCCTGAGCGCTCCTCGGCCTCCCGTCAGGTCCTCGGCCGCCGTCAGCCGGCCAGCGGCATCAGCCCGACCCGCGTGCCCGCGGCGGCGTTCCCCTCACCGGGGGCGATCATGGCCAGCGCGTCGGCGCCGACCAGGGAACTGAGCACATGAGAGCCCTGGGCGCCGTTGACGATGGCCACCGGCGTTGCCTCGCCGCGCTCCAGGCGCACGCGAAGGGCCATCTCGCGCCGCGGGTTGCGCCGCACCTCATGACCGAGCACCGCCTCGGCCGGGAACCCGCCGTCGTCGCGCAGACCCTGCAACGCGTTCAGGGCGGGCGCGACGAACAGGGAATAGGTGACGGCGGCGGAGACCGGGTTGCCCGGCAGCCCGAAGACCAGCGCGCCTCCGGGGGAGACCCCGAACCAGGTCGGCTTGCCCGGTTGCAGCGCCACGCTCCAGAACACCTCGCCGACGCCGAGCTCGGCCAGCGCCGGCTTGACATGGTCGTGGGGCCCGACCGAGACGCCGCCGGAGATGACCACCACGCCGGCGCGCTCGATCGCCCGTTCGATGCCCCGCAGCGTCGCCTCGCGGTCGTCGGGCAGTCGCTCGGGCTCGTCGACGATCGCACCGGCCGAGGCCGCCAGCCCGGCCAGCATCAGTGCATTGGAGTTGTGGATCTCGCCCGGGCCCAGCGGCTCTCCCGGCGCCCGCAGCTCGTCTCCGGTGCAGAGCACGGCCACGTGGGGCCGAGGGGAGACGGTGACCTCGCCCCGGCCGGCCGCGACGACGGCTCCGAGCCCGATGCCGTTCAGGCGCGTCCCCGCCGGCAGGACCTCGGCCCCGGCCCGCATGTCCTCGCCGGGCCGGCGGATGTGCTGGCCGGCGGCCACGTCGGTGTTGGTCGTGACGACATCGCCGTCGACGGTCACGTTCTCCTGCGGGATGACCGCCTCGGCGCCGTCGGGCACCGCGGCTCCGGTCGAGACCCGGATCGCCTCCTGCGGTCCCGGGGCGCGGTCACTGGGCCTTCCGGCCCGCGATTCGCCCACGAGCGTCAGGCGGCGGCCCGCCGGCCCGGCGGCCAGCGCGTAGCCATCCATCGCCGAGGACGGGAACGGCGGCGTGTCGGCGGCGGCGTGCACGGGCTCGGCGAGGACGCGGTTCTGCGCCCAGGCCACGGCCACGGACTGGGGCGGTTGGGGCGTGACCCGGTCCAGGACCAGGGCGCGCGCATCGCTCACGGAGATCAGCGGGGCGGCCATCGACGAACCTCGGAATTTCAGGAATTTTCGCGATCGAGCCGACTGGGGCCCGTGATACAAGACGGCGATGCTGACAGGTCCACCCCGCAGTCGCAGGGCGCGACCCGTCGCCGACGCGCCGATCGACGCGCTGCTGGCCCGGACGGAGGACCTGACCAAGGGCTGGCTGCTCGCGCTCCTGGAACGGGCCCCGCTCGACGACGCTCCGCGCATCCTCGCCGCCGACCTCACCCAGGACGGCCCGCGCCTGTGCGCGGCGCTGTTGCGGGCGATCGCCGACGAGACCGATCACCGGCGCCTGGAGCCGGGCGGGGCGCTGGAGCCGCTGGTGGCGCGGGTCGGCGAGCTGGCCGGCGCGGCCGGGGCGGCGGCGACCTCGCTGGCCGTCGATGCGCTGCACGGGGTGATGTGGTCGGCGCTGCGGGCCGAGCTGCGCGAACCCGATCCCGACCTGATCAGCGAGCTGGCCGAGCGGCTGGCCCAGGTCACCGGTCTGATGCGGGCCGCCGCCCTGGACCATCAGCCCGCCGCGTCCGCGGCTGCGCCGACTGCGCCTTCGCCGGTGCGGGAGCGGGAGTTCCCCGTCGTGCGGCCGGTCGCGCCGGCACCGGACCCCGCACCGGCCGCCGAGCCAGATGCTCCGGCCTGGCGCCAGCCGGCCGAGCCCGAGCCCGAGCCCCCGCGCTCGCCTCCGGCCTGGCGCCAGCCGGCCGAGCCCGAGCCGTCCCCGCTGTGGGTCGGGGCGCTTCAGGACGAGATTCACGCCAGCGGCGCCGCGCCGCTGTCCTTGCTGCTGGCCGAGCTCGAGGATGTCGACCGGGTGCTCGCGGTCGAGACCGGCTCAGGGGCCGAGAGCGCCTTCGGCGCCTTCGCCCGGGCCGTTCGCGACGTCGCTCGCCGACAGGACATCCTCGTCTGTGAGAGCAACGCCCGTGCGTGGATCATCGCGCGCGACACCGGCCGCTCCGGAGCGCAGGCGCTGGGCATGCGGATCGCCGCAGCCGTGCGGGCGCGTGAGCCCTGGCGCGGGGCGCCGCTCAGCGCCAGCGTCGGCGTCGCGGTGCTGGGTGAGGACGGGACGAGCGCCGACGAGCTGATCGAGGCCGCCGAGGAGGCGCGCTTCGCCGCCGCCGCCGAGGGGGTGGATGTGCGCCGCCTCGGCCCGCGCGAGCGCGACCCGGAGCCCGAAACCAGCGAGTGAGCCTCCGGGTCCTCGGACCCGGGCGTCCCTCAGCTGCCGCTGGTCGGCGCGGCCGCAGCCGGGGCCGACGGCGGTGGGGTGGGCAGCGAGACCGCGCCCAGCTTGACCGTCCCGGTGATGCCGATCGCGCGGGCGGTGGCCATCGTCAGGTCCCAGTCGGCGTGGTTGGCGTAGGGCCCGCGATCGATCACCGGGACCTGGAGCGTGCGCCCGTGGTAGTCGATGGCGACCGTGCTGCCGCAGGGCAGCGTCCGGTTGGCCACGCCGATCATCGAGCGGGTCAGACGGCGCCCGCAGGCGGTGCGGCGACCGTAGAAGCCCGGGCCATACAGGGTGGCCACCGACGGGCGGTAGATGGTCGTGGCCACGGTGGGGGCGGTGTCGGCCTGCGCGGCGCTGGCTGCGGTCCCCCCGAGCACGGCCCGAATCAAAAAGCGGCCGATGTGGTTGGTCCGCCACACGGCGTCAAAGCTTCCGTCGGCGTTGATCGTGGCCTGCACGGTGGGCTGCCAGCGCCAGTGGGTCTGATGACCGAGGCGCTCGATCTCGACCGTCTGGACGCCGGACCCGGTCGGCGCGGTGCCGGTGAAGCTCAGGGCGTTGCGCAGCAGGGCGGAGGCGGTGGTGGTCAGCGTGATCCCGTTGCCTGAGGCGGTGACCGGGGTGTTGGCCGGCGCAGGGGCCGGGGCCGCGCCCGAGGACGGGCTCATCCCGCTGGCCGGGCTCAGTCCGGAGCCGCCGCTGGCCGCCAGCGCCGGGGCGGGCAGGCAGAGCATGGCCAGGCAGGCGGGTACAGCAAGGGTCGTTACTCGTCGCGGCATAGTCCTCGTTCTTGGATCGCTGTGCCTACGGGGTGAGCTGACGGGCTCGCGCCGGTGTGGCGCTACAGACTCAGCAGAGTCCGATTCGCCCCCGCGACCGCCGCTATGGCGATCGCAATGGGTCCCCCGCCGACCGTCCGCGGACGGACAGTCGCTCGGCAAGAGCGCGGCAGTATACGAAACACCGCCGGACGATTATCTGCGGGGCCGCGTCAGCGCCGCGGCAGGCGGGTCAGCGCCCCGCGCAGAGCGCGCGCACTGGCCTTGAGCCCGATCTCGGTCAGCTCGGCGGCGGCCTGCACCGCGGTGCCCAGCGCGCCGGCGGGTTCAGGCGGCGGCGGCGCGGTGCGCCGCGCCTGGGAGGTCGCGCCGGGCTTGCGCGAGGTTCCGTCGGTCCGGGGGGCGGTGGCCGACTGCAGCGACCGGTGGCCGGCCCCGGGCGGGGCTGAGGCGGCCGGGGCGGTCGGTGTGGCCTTGGTGCGCGCGGTGGCGGGCTTGGCCTTGGTCCGGGCGGTGGCGGGCTTGGCCTTGGTCCGGGCGGGGGCCGGCGTGGCCTTGGCCCGGGCTGCCTTGGCCGGGCCGGCGGCCGCGGGGGGTGCGCTCTCGGCGGCGGGGCCCCGTTTGGCGCTGCGACGGTGCGGTCGGGTGCGCGGCAGACTGCCGAGCACGCTCTCAGGCGGCTTATCGCTCATCCGTGCATGATCGCGCACCGTGGCTCAGGCGCGCTCAGCCGGCGTCCGATAGGTGATCGGAGAGGGCGCCCGCGCGGCGCCGAAATCGCGGTGGGGCGGAAATTTCCCCGGAACTCTGAAACGCACGGGCCTGTTCTACGTATAAGACAAGTCCTCGGGTGCGGCTAACGTAGGCGGCACACCGATGACCATCCGCATTTCAGCGCAAGTTCAGCGCGTCCCGCGCGTTGACGGCCTTGATGGGTGATACATAGAATTCAGGCATGTTTGAGTGGCGGTCGTGCGCTCGCATGAGCACTCGGCCGGGTCGCTGATACTCAGCGCCAGAAGGGCGCCAGGACGGAACGGATCGAGATGTCAGTAGCGGAACTGCAGGAACTCGAGGAGATCAAGGGACTCGTCAGCCGAGGCCAGCAGCTGGGCGTGCTCACGTACGCCGAGATCGCCGGCGCCGTCTCCGAGCTCGACCTGGACGAGGCCGACGTCGAGGAGCTGCACGGCTTCCTCGAGCGGGCCGAGATCGAGCTGGTCGAAGAGGTCGATCCCGCCCTGGCCGCCGCCGAGGTGGAGCGCGCCCCGGACAAGCGGGGACGCCGCAAGGCCAAGACCACGATCGATCTCAAGCCGGACATGACGACCGACTCCTTGCAGCTGTTCCTCAAGGACATCGGCAAGGTGCGCCTGCTCACCGCCCAGGAGGAGGTCGATCTGGCCAAGCGCATCGAGCGCGGCGACCTCGACGCCAAGCAGAAGATGGTCGAGTCCAACCTCCGGCTGGTCGTCTCGATCGCCAAGAACTACCGCAACCAGGGGCTGCCCTTCCTCGACCTCATCCAGGAGGGCACGCTCGGTCTCGTCCGTGCGGCCGAGAAGTTCGACTACCGCAAGGGCTTTAAGTTCTCTACCTATGCGACCTGGTGGATCCGCCCGGCCATCGCTCGCGCCCTGGCCGACAAGGCCCGCACGATCCGCATCCCGGTGCACGTGGTCGAGAAGCTCAACAAGATCGGCCGCGCCGAGCGCAAGCTGGTCACCGAGCTCGGCCGCGAGCCGACCGCCGAGGAGATCGCGGAGGTCACCGGCATCGAGCCCGAGGAGGTCGAGTCGATCAAGCGCTCGGCCCAGGCTCCCGTCTCGCTCGAGAAGCCGGTCGGCGACGAGGAGGAGTCCGAGTTCGGTCAGTTCATCGCCGACGAGCGGGCCGAGTCCCCGTACGAGCGGGCCGCGGAGATCCTCACCAAGGAGGCGCTGCGCGAGGCGCTGGAGAACCTCTCCTATCGCGAGCGGCGCGTGCTCGAGCTGCGCTACGGCCTCGGTGGCGAGCATCCCCGCACGCTGGACGAGGTGGGCCGCACGTTCAACGTGACCCGCGAGCGCATCCGCCAGATCGAGAACCAGTCGCTCAAGAAGCTGCAGTCGCTCGCGGAGGCCCAGAAGCTCCGCGACGTCGCCTGAGGCCCGGCCGCGATCACCTTCACGGTCGGCGCATGCGCCGACCGTCAGGCCGTGCAGGCACGGCCTGATCGGGCGTGCCGCGCGCTCGGCATCCCGCCTCGCTCGATGCGCGGCGCCCGAGTCATCCGGCTGGTGCATGCACCCCGGCGTCCCACTTCAGTTGGTGAAGCATTGCGCTAGACTGGGCTATGTCATGGCTGATCGTGATACCTGCCCCGTCTGTCGTACCGCCGAGATCGTCTGCGGGAAATGGACGCTGCTCGTGATCCGCGACCTGGCCGAGGGCCGCTCGCGCTTCTGCGAACTCGAGCGCTCGCTGGCCGGCATCAGTCCTCGCACCCTCTCGCTGCGCCTGCGGGCGCTGGAGGAGGAGGGCATCGTCAAGCGCCAGACGTTCCCCGAGGTTCCGCCGCGCGTCGAGTACGTCCTCACCGACAAGGGACGCGCGCTCGTCCCACTGATCGAGGACATGCGCAGCTACGGCACCGAGTGGCTCGGTGGCGCGTGCGCACCGGACGCCGATCCGGCTGACACCGCAGCGCCCGCGGACGACGCCCAGCGCGTCGTCGCCATCGCCTGAGCGGGCCGCGCCGGCTGCAACGGCTGACCCGCGAGCAGGATCGCGGTCACCGGCGGAGAAATCGCCGCCGTGCGCAACGGACACCTGCATCGCCGCCTGGAACTGTTCACCGTCGACGCGAGCCGCCGGCTGACGGCTGTCGCCGCCGCCGGCGTCGAGATGCCCTTCGAGGTCATCGAGCAGCGGGGCGGGACCGCCTCGCTGTACTGCTACCAGCCGCTGACCGGGGAGTTCATCCGCGATCGGATGCACGAGCTGACCACGCTGGACAGCCACGCCGCCGCCGTCGAGGTGCTGGCCGGCCTGGAGGCGACCGATGACTACCTGCACCAGCACGGGGCGACCCAGGTGCCCGCGGACCCGCGCGGGCGGGCCGAGGCCGTTCTCGCCGCCTTCCTGGAGCAGGTCTACCGCGACCGGGGCGAGTTCGGCTTTGAGCCCGCGCTGTTCGAGGCGGCCTACGCGGGGCTTGAACGCACCCTGTACGAGGGCCGCTGCACGGCGACGATCATCGCCCCGCTGCTCGGTGTCGCGCTCGACGCCGAGACCTCCGAGCTGACCCTCGGTGACGGCCTGTCGCTCGTCCGCGGCGATGAGGTCTCCGGCGCTCCGGTACAGGCGGTGTGGGGCGACGGCGACGAGCCGCACGTCCTGCTCGTCCTCTCCGTGCACCAGGAGCGCGCCGCGCGCCTGCCCGTCTCCCAGGCCCGCACCCGCTTTCGCCGCGTCGTCTCCGCCCTGCGCCTGTTCGCCCGCGGGGGGTACGCGATCGGGCCGATGGCCTGGGGCCGCACCGACGCCGGCGCGTGGCGCCCGGTGGCGATCGGCGCCAGCGGCCGGCCGCGCCTGCTCACCATCGTCCCGGCGGCGCGCGAGGACGAGCTGCGCGCCTTCTATGACCTGGTCACGCGCCGGCTGCCCGGGGCGGGCGAGCTCGCGTGGGCCCTGTCGCGCTTTGAGATGGGCTGTGAGCGCCTGGCGCCGTTCGAGGCCCTCACCGACCACCTGCTCGCCCTGCGGGCGCTGCTGGAGCCCGAGGGGCCCGCGAGCGGGCGCCTGGCCCAGCGGCTGGCGGTCATCTGCGGACGGCCCGAGCAGCACGCGGCGCTGGCCGCGCGCACGGCGCGGGCGATCGACCTGGAGCGCGCCGTGATCGCTGGGCTGGCCGCTCCCGATCGCGGCCTGGACGGCCTGGTCGGAGAGCTCTCCGAGCACCTGCGGGCGATCCTGCGCGACACCCTGTGCGGGCACCTGAGCACCGACCTGGTCGGCCTCGCCGACGAGATGATCGGTGAGGCGGCCGACGCCCCGGTCGCGCGCTGACGCCCGCGTCCGGCGGGCGGGCTGACGCCGCATCGGGCGGGCTGACGCGGCATCGCGCGGCCGCGCTGACGCCCGCGGCGGGCGGCCGGGCTGCGGTACCCTGAGGGTCTGGCCGCTCCCTACTCGGTCCTCATTGGAGGGCCGGGAGTGTTTTGCCCGCCAGGCTCAACACGTAAGTCCTGGGGCTCGTATGAAGTCAAGGGGAGCGCGACCAGTAGAAAGAGCGGGCCGTCGAGGCCCGCTCTTTCTGCTTTGTGGTCGCGCAACCGCCGCCGGCTAGCGGTGGCGGTGGGCCCGCACCGCGTGGCGGCGGCGCGTATCCCAGGGCCGTCCCGAACCGGCCACCGGCTGGCCCGTGGACGGATCGAGGATCAGCGTATTGGCGTCCGGGTGATCGCCGCGTCCGTCCCCGTACCCGTGGCCGCCGTCGAAGCGGAACATGCCCGCGAGGTCAAAGCCCCGCGCGCCGCCGCCGTCTCCGGGCCCACGCCCGTCGCGGACCATCCGGCCGGGCTGCGGACCGGTGTAGGCGGGGGTGCGCCCGGCCAGCACCTGATCGGCCGAGCCGGGGATCCCCGGCAGGCGCCAGTTGTACTCGACGAAGTTGATGATCGAAGCCTGATCGCTCAGGTTGTGATCAACGTCGTTGGGCTTGGCGTAGGGGGAGATGACCAGCATCGGCAGGCGCGGACCCAAGCCGCAGCGCCCCTGCTCGCCGGCCAGCGGCGCCGAGGACGTCGCGCCCGGTCCCGTGCACAGACCCGAGGTCGGGCCGCTCAGGGTGGTGTTGGTCAGGTTGTCGGCCACCGAGGTGGACGGGTTGGTCACACCGCTGTAGACGTGGTCGTACCAGCCGTCGGAGTCGTCGTAGTTGACGAACACCGCGGTGCTGCTCCAGTCCGGGGACTTCATCAGCGCGTTGATCTCCTTGACCACGAACTGCTGCTCGTCGGCCGGATCCGAGTAGCCGGCGTGGCCGTCCTGGTAGCCCGGGGCCTTGAGGAAGCTGACCGCGGGCAGCGCGCTGGCCGGCAGCTGACCGGCCGAGATGGCCGACAGCAGCTGATCGAAGTCGCTGGTGTCGTAGTTGTGGTTGGGGGTGTTGAACTGCGGCTGGCCGCTCGAGTAGGACTGCGTGTCGCGGCCGACCGTCGCAAGGCCGGCCAGCGTGTCCTGGCCGCCGCTCTGCGGGATCGTCAGGTGGTGCGGGTTGGCGGTCGAGGCGTAGTACTGAAACGGCTCGTGGTGGGCGATGTAGTCGTCCTTGTAGCCGTACTGGCCGTTTCCGCCCAGCGCCTGGCCGATCGGCGAGACCGCGTTGCAGATCCCCTGGTTGGCGGCGTGAGGCACCGAGCTGTTCAAGCCCGCGGCCTTGAACTCGTCGGCGATGAAGGTGCTCGTGGGCTGACCGCTGTGGCCGGTCGCGGCGAGCGCGTCGGCGTAGCTCGTGGTCGGCCGAAAGCCACCCTCGAACCAGCCCCAGGAGAGCCCGGCCCGGTTCAGGCTGTCACCGATATTGGTCCCGTTCAGCGCGACCGCGTCGCGGGTCGAGCAGTCGTCCCAGTAGGGCTGGGCGTCGCTGGTCAGCGAGTAGCCGCCCTGGCCGTCGGGGGTGAGATCGGCGTTGGGTGAGGTCGGGGTGGCGATGCTCGGGCGGTTGGCCGTGTGCGTCATGTCGACGTTGCCGGTGTCGCCCGCCGCGAGGTTGATCGCGCCGGGGGAGGAGGGGCCGAATGTGGTCCCGAACGAGTTGTCGCTCATCGCGTAGTGCTGGGCGTAGTTCCACAGCCCGGTGACGGTGTTGCCGTCGTAGTAGTCCATCACCTGCTTGGCCTGGCAGGGCGTGCCACCCGGAGAGGTGCCGCCGGCCGTGCCGACGCTCTGCACGAACTTGTCCATCTTGCCGTTGTCAAACGCCTTCTGCTCATCGGAGTAGTTGTGGTCCTGATCACAGGTCAGCTGCCCGTTGCCGGGTCCGGCCGCCGCGCCGGTCGCCGAGGAATCCAGCCGCTGCGGCTGGGCCGAGTTGGGGGTGCTGGCCGGCAGCCCGTTGACCGCGGGCGTGCCCGGGGCGGCGTGGAAGGGCTGACCGTCGGTGTTGGTCGCGGTGGGATAGGTGCCGAAGTAGTGGTCAAAGGAGACGTTCTCCCCGTAGATGACCACCACGTGCTTGATCGGGGTCCGGGTCGGGTTCTCGCCCCAGAAGCCGTGCCCCGGCCGGCTGTCGTGGCGGGCGGATGATCGGTGCGCGGCGGCCGTCGTGGCCGCCACCGAGATCGCGCCCACCATCGCAGCCAGCACCAGCAGCAGCCCGAAACGGCGCGTACGCGTCATTCGCTTGCTCCTCGTGTTGTCGCTTGTGCGGAGTACGTGCCGCAGCCTTATGTCTCGTGTGGGGACGCAGGTGGCGCGCCGGTGACGGAGATGTGACCGGGTGGTGAAGGCGTGGGGTGCACGCGGCGGCGGGTGGTCGTGCGCCCCGCCGGACCCCGACGGCGACGCAGCTGTCAGGCTTGTGCGCCATGGCCTTCCACGTTGAGCTGCGCCATTCCCTGCACCGCGCCCGCGCCTTTAACTTGTCCCGCGAGGATCTCGACGCGCGCTTTGCCCGGCCCTGGGCGGGCGGCGAGACCGTTCAGTACGCCGACCGGGCCTGGGACCCGGACAAAGCCCGGCTGACCGTCTACGAGGGTCGCGAGATCGAGCCCGAGGAGATGGGCATGGATCGCGGCTGGGCGACGGTCGGGCGCACCGCGCAGGAGGTGACCGAGACGGTGCTCGCCGAGGCGCTGCGCGGCACCGCGACGCGCTCGGCGGTGGAGACGTTCAAGGCGGTCATCCGCGGGGCGGCCCGGACCCCGATGTCCTTCAGCGAGGTCGTCAACCTTGCCGTGGCCGAGCACCCGGGCCGGCGGGTGAGCGAGTGCCTGGCCATGGCCGAGCAGGCGGTCTGGGAGCTGCTGCACCAGCAGCGGCTTGCGCTGAGCACCCCCGAGGGCGATGTCGCTCCCGAGGGCTGGGAGGCGATCGTGCTGCGCTGGGAGAGCTGGGCGCGCGACGGTGCCGACGCGCCGACGCTCCGCGCGATCGGCTGACCGGCGCCCCGGTGTGCGCCGGCCGGTCAGCTGAGCCGCACCCGGCTGCGGCGGCCGGTCAGCTGACCGCGGCGGCGATCATCGCCTCGCGCTGCGCCGCCCCGGCGAACAGGAAGCGATGCACGCGCAGCAGGCCCTCGATGTCGTGCACGTCATCGTCGAGATGCGGCACGAGGATCATCGGGTCGTCTCCCGCGCCCTCGCTGAGGTCCTCGCGCAGCCGCTGCACCCCGCGCGCGTCGCGGCGGGCGAGCACGTGGTAGTCGGCGAGGTTCTCGGCCACCCGTGCGGCCAGGTCATCGCCGAGGGCTCCGGTCAAGTCGCTGCGGACGCTGCCCAGATCGCGGTCGGCGAGCAGGTCGTGGTGCACGCGGTTGACGATCACCCCCGCGAAGGGCAGGCCGCTCTCGCTCAGGCTGCGGCGAAACCAGATCGCCTCGTCGATCGCCGCGGCCTGCGCGGAGGTGACGAGCACGAACGCCGTCGTCTCAGCCCGCAACAGCTTCTCGACCTGAGCCGCGCGCTCGGAGAAATCGTCGGTCATGTCGCCGAGCAGGCCGAAGAACGTGGTCAGGTCCCCGAGCAGGTCGACGCCGGTCACCCGCCGCAGCGCGGCCAGGAACGGTGACGCTCCGCGGCTGAAGAGCTTCATGCCCAATCCGGTGGGCCGGATGAACGCGCGCACCGCCCGGCCCTCCAAGAACGAGGTCAGCCGGCCCGGCGCGTCGAGGAAGTCCATCGCGTTGCGCGACGGCGGCGTGTCGAGCACGAGCAGGTCGAAGTCGCCGTCGCGGTCGAGCTCATACAGCTTGGCCACCGCGGTGAACTCCTGCGAGCCCGACACCGCCGTGGACAGCTCGGCGTAGATGCGGTTGGCCTTGACCTCCTCGGCCCGGCCGGGATGGGGCGCGATCCGCTCGATCAGCTCGTCGAAGGTGCGCTTGGGGTCGAGCATCATCGCCCACAGCTCGCCCTGCATCTCGACGTGGCCGGCGAAGCGCGCGGGGTCAACGCGCACCGGTGCGTTCTCAAGCTCGTCCAGGCCCAGCGCGTTGGCCAGCCGTTTGGCCGGGTCGATCGTCACCACCGCGACCTTGGCGCCCTGCGCGGCCATCCCGAGGGCGATCGCGGCCGAGGTGGTCGTCTTGCCGACGCCGCCGGATCCACCGCACACGCAGATCCGTTTGCCCTGAAGCAGCTCGGCGACGCTCACCGAGCGCAGTCTAGGTCGGGGCCGGGTGCGGGGTCTCAGGCCCGCTGCGGCGCCGCGACCGTGCCGGCCAGCGCATCGGCGAGCACGTCGAGCTCGGCCGGGCCGACCGCCTCGGCGAACAGGTAGGGCAGCGGCACCGGCGTCCGCGCCAGCCCCGCGGTCAGCCGCGAGAGCTGCTCCTGCTGGCCCTCGGCGCGCGCCTGCTCAGACAGCGCCGCGGCCAGGGCGGCGGCGGCGGGGCCGGCCTCGCCGCGCCGCGCCTCGCGCGCGGTGCGCAGGCGCTTGAGCTCGGACGGCGCGAAGCGGTGCGGGTACAGCGCGTTGGCGAACACCGCCTCGAGCTCGAGACCGTCCTGGGCCAGCGCGTCGGCCAGCCACAGCGTCTCGTTGACCGGCATCTCCTCGGCCGTCGTGACGGCGACGACGGCGGTGAACGCGGGGTCGGCGATGGTGGCCGCGATCGTGCGCCCCTGATGGGCGATCGGCCCGACCCGGGCGATCTCGGCAAACGTCCGCGGGGTGCGCAGGATGCCCACGCCGTGACCGGCCGCCGGTGAATCGACGATGACCAGGTCATAGGTGTCGGCGCCCTCGGTCCGGCGCTCGAGCTGGGCCAGCTCCCAGACCTTGCCGATGCTCAGCAGCTCGCGCATGCCGGGGGTGGCCATGGCGAAGGTCTGAAACAGGCGGCTGGAGCCCAGCGCCTGACCCACCGACCCGGTCTTGACGCGCAGGTACTCCTCCATCGCCAGCTGCGGGTCCACCGAGATGTGAAACAGCCGCTCGGAGAGGCGGACCTCGTCGAACGGCTCGCCGTCGTGGTCGTAGGTGTCGCGGATGCCGGCCTGGCTGGCCAGCTCGGCCACGATCGTCCGCAGCCCGTGGCGCGCCGCCAGCACGCCGAGGGCGGTGGCGACGGTCGACTTGCCCACGCCGCCCTTGCCGGTGACGAAGATGAGGCGGCGATCGAGCAGGCCGGGCACGATCGCGCAACATACTCCGCGGCCCGTACGGGCCCGCGGTGAGAGGAATTCATCCGTTGCCTGCGAATAGAGGCGCGTATGAGTTCCCAAGCGCAACGGAGATCTCGCTGATGTCCACCTGCAAGGTGATCACGCTCGCCAACCAGAAGGGTGGCGTCGCCAAGACCACGACCACGCTGAACCTCGCCGTGGCCTTCGCCGAGGAGGGGCACCGGGTCCTGTGTGTCGACATGGATCCACAGGGCAACCTGACCATGTCGCAGGGGATCGACCCCGATACGCTGGAGAAGTCGATGTACGACGTGCTCGTGCATCACATCTCGATCCGCGAGGTGATCCGCCGCCGGGAGATCGACATCGCCTGCGCGTCGATCGACCTGGCCGGGGCCGAGATCGCGATGTCCACCCAGATCGGCCGTGAACGCTCGCTGCAGAAGGCGTTCCGGGAGATCAACGAGGACTACGACTTCGTCTGCATCGACACGCCGCCGAGCCTCGGGCTGCTCACGATCAACGCTCTGACGGCGTCGGACAAGGTGATCGTCCCCGTCCAGTGCGAGTATCTGTCGATGCGCGGGCTGATCCAGCTCCAGAACACGCTGGCGATGATCCGCGAGAACCTGAACCCCGACGTCGTGATCGAAGGCATCCTGCCCACGCTGGTCGACCTTCGCACTCTGCACGCCAAGGAGGCGATCGAGCTGCTGGAGGAGAACTTCGGAGACCAGGTCTTCGCATCCCGGATCCGCAAGACGGTCCGGTTTGCCGAGGCACCGGTGAAGGGCATGTCGGTTCTGAAGTACGATCCCGACGGTCTGGCCGCCCACGCCTATCGGCAGCTCGCCAAGGAGGTCCTCGCCAATGCCAACCGGTAAGCGCGCCAGCATGCGTGAGGGCCCGCTTGCGGACCTGTTCCGCAAGACGGCCGAGGACACCGCCCCTCCCGCCCGCCAGCCCGAAGCGCCCGCTGCGCCGGCCCCCGAGACCGAGCCGGTGGCTCAGATTCCCGGCCAGGAGACGCTGCTGCCCGAGACCCCCTCGGCGGCCCAGCCCGCCGCGGCGGCCACCCCGGCGCCGGCCGCCCCCGCGGCTCCGGCCCCGTCGGAGGTTCCGGCCGCCGATCCGCCGCGCCGCCGGCATCCGCACCCGTCCTTCGACGGGCCGCAGGCCGACGCCGAGGAGTCCGCCGCACGGGTCCCCTCGCCGCAGGAGCGCCTGCGGGCCGCGTTCTCGGCCGACATCCCCGAGAACGTGCTCGAACGGCCCGCGGAGGCCGCGCCCCGGCGCTCCGCGACGCCCGCCGCAGCCGCCCCGGCCCCGGTCCCCGCTCCCGAGCGCGACGTCTACGCGCGCTCTGACCGCAGCGATCCGTACCCCGCTGCGCCGCAGCTCGGCCATCCGGTCCTGCGCGTCGTCGGCGTCGGTGGCGCGGGCGTCAACGCGGTCAACCGCATGGTCGAGGCCGAGGTCGAGGGCGTCGAGTTCCTGGCCATCAACACCGACCTGCAGTCCCTGCAGCTGTCGGCCGCCCACGAGACCCTGCACATCGGCGACGGCCTCACTCGCGGCCTGGGCTCGGGCTCAGATCCCGATCTCGGGCGCCGCGCGGCGCGCGAGGAGTACGACCGGATCAAGGCGATGCTGCGCGGCGCGGACATGGTGTTCATCGCCGCCGGCGCGGGCGGCGGGACCGGCACCGGAGCCGCCCCGGTCGTCGCGCAGATCGCCCGCGAGCTCGGCGCGCTGACCGTCGGCATCGTCACGCGGCCATTCCAGTTCGAGGGCTCACGCCGCCGCGAGCAGGCCGAGGCGGGGATCGACGCGCTCGGGGCCGAGGTCGACACCCTGATCGTCGTCCCCAACAACCGGCTGCTGTCCGTCCTGGACCGCGGCGTCTCGATGGTCGAGGCCTTCCGGGTCGCCGACGACGTGCTGCGCCAGGGCGTGCAGGGCATCTCGGACCTGGTCACGCTGCCGGGTCTGATCAACCTCGACTTCGCCGACGTGCGCACGATCATGGCCGACGCGGGCAACGCCCTGCTCGGGATCGGCATGGGCACCGGTGAGCGGCGGGCGATCGACGCGGCCGAACAGGCCGTGGCCTCGCCGCTGCTGGAGACGAGCATGGACGGTGCCCGCTCGATCCTGCTCTCGATCACCGGCGGCGCCAACATCTCCCTGTGGGAGGTCAACGAGGCCGCCAAGGCGGTCGCGGAGGCCGCGCACCCCGACGCCAACATCATCTTCGGCGCGATGGTCGACGAGAAGCTCGACGATCAGGTGTGGGTGACGGTGGTGGCGACCGGCTTCGGGGACCCCCGGCCCAAGCGCCAGGAGACCGAGCCCTACGGCCAGCGCTCGATCCGCTCCGCGCCGCCCGAGCCGACCCGGTTCCGTGAGCCGGCCGGCGAGCCGCGGGTCAGCCGCGTGCGCGAGCGTGCGGCGCAGGACATGGACGTGCCTGAATTCATCCCCCGCCGCTGACGAGCGTTGAGCGGCGCGCGGCGGTGTCCTCGCGCCGTTGCGGGCAAGCACGCGTCGCTCCCTGCGTCCGTGCCAGGCTTGCTCTCGTGACGTCAGCGGGAGTGATCGAGGTCCGACTGCGCCGGGGAGCGCAGGCCGATGAACCGTGACACCCAGCGCGGGGTGGTCGCGGCCGGCCATCCGCTCAGTGCCCGCTGCGGGGCCGAGGCGCTGTGCGCCGGGGGCAACGCGGTCGATGCCGCTCTGGGCGCGATGCTGGCCGCGTACGTGTGCGAGCCGCTGCTCACCGGCCTGGGGGCGGGGGGCTACATGCTCGTGGTGCCGCCCGGCGGCCGGCCCGTGCTGCTGGACTTCTTCGTCGAGGCCCCCGGGCGTGAGCCCGGGCCGGGCCCGCGGGCCGAGCTTGAGCCGGTCTCGATCTCGTTCGGAGACGCCGTGCAGGTGTTCAACATCGGCGTGGCCTCGGTCGGCTGCTGGGGCATGCCCGCCGGGGTCTGCGAGGCGTCGCGGCGGTTCGGGCGCCTGCCGCTCCAGGAGCTGGTGGCCCCCGCGGTCCGGCTGGCCCGCGAGGGCGTCACCATCACCCCCGAGCAGGCCTACATCACCGAGCTGCTGGGCGGGATCGTCACCTCGACCCCCGAGTGCGCCGCCCTGTTCGCCCCGCACGGCCGGCTGCTGGGCAGCGGCGACCGGATGCGGCAGCCCGAGCTGGCCGACACCCTGCAGCGGCTGGGGCAGGAGGGCTCGCACCCGTTCTACGACGGGGACATCAGCGCGGCGATCCTCGACTGGCTCGGCGCGCGCGGTGGCGTCGTCACCCAGGCGGATCTGGCCGCCTACCGGGTCATCGACCGCGAGCCGATCAGGGTCGACTACCGCGGCCACGAGGTCCTGACCAACCCGCCGCCGTCCCCGGGCGGGCTGCTCATCGCCCGCGCGCTGGCGCTGCTCACGCACACCGGCGGGGCGCCGCAGATGACCGACATCGCCGAGGTCATGCAGACCGTCCAGCGCGAGCGCACCGCCGCCTTCACCGCCGGGCTCGAGGACCCCGGCTTCGCCGCGCGGTATCTCGCCGGCGGACACGACGGGCCCGCCGGGCCGGCCGCCCCCAGCCGCCTGGGCTCGACCACCCACGTGTCGGTGCTCGACGCCGAGGGCTGGGCCTGCTCGGTGACCTGCTCCAACGGGTCGGCCTCCGGCGTCGTCGTCCCCGGCACTGGCATCCAGCTCAACAACATGCTCGGCGAGCAGGACCTCAACCCCGACGGCTTTCACCGCCATCGGCCCGGCCGCCGGATGCCGAGCATGATGTCGCCGACCGTCGTCCTGGCCGGCGGGCGGCCCGTGCTCGCGGTGGGCAGCGCGGGCTCCAACCGGATCCGCTCGGCCATCCTGCAGACGATCGTGCGCTCGATCGACGAGGGCCGGCCGGCCTCGGAGGCGGTCGACGCGCCACGGATCCACTGGGAGGACGGGATCGTCTACGCCGAGCCGGGGATCGACACGGCGGCGCTGACCGCGGCGGGCTTCGAGGTCTCGCACTTCCGCGAGCCCAACCTGTTCTTCGGCGGCGCGCAGGCGGCGGCCCGTGACGCCTCCGGGCGCTTCTCGGGCGGCGGAGATCCCCGGCGCGGCGGCGCGTCGGTGGTGGTCGGCGCGCCGTGAGCCGGTTGCGCCGGCGGACCGGCTTGGGACGTTCCTTTTCTTCCGGGCGGGTGTGCGCCGCCGGGGTCGCGGTGATCCTCGCCCTGCTCGCCTCCGGCTGCGGGTTCAACGTCCGCTCTGCCGACGTGTTCCTGATCACCCGCACCGGTCAGGGCACGCGGCTGACCGTGCTCGTCAACGACGGCGGCACCGTGTCCTGCAACGGCGCCAAGCCCAAGCCGATCAGCGATCCGGATCTGATCACCGCGCGCGACCTGGCCCAGAACCTGGCCGGCGACGCGCAGCGCAACCTGCGGCTTGGATCCGGTCCGGGAACGATCTTCACCTACCGGGTCAGCGTGCAGCAGGGCACGGTCGTGTTCGGCGACCACGACACCGCGCATCATCCGATCCTCGCCCAGACCGAGCTCTTCACCGCGCAGCTCGCCCAGCGGGCCTGCAACCTCAATTGACGCCCGACCCTCCCGGCATACTCAGCGGCGATGAGTGTCGAGGTCGAGGGCCAGGAGCGGCCGCTGCGGGCCTGGGACCTCGTCCACTGCCCGCCGTGGACCGAGCACGTGATCGTCGGCGCCGGCGATGGTCCCTGCGCGGTGCTGGCCGTGGGCGCCCGCGGACGGGGCGGGGTGCTCTACCCAGCCGCCGAGTTCGCCCGTCGCCATGGCGCGGCCGCCGCCCGGGAGACCGACAGCCCGCGTGAGGCGCGCAGTGAGAGCTTGGTCACGCTTGCCTCCGGGCTAACGCCACCCTTAGGAAGCCCCAGCTAGGCTTCCGCGTCGCCATGATCCTTTCCGCCGCCCAGAACCTCATCTCGACCTTCCAGGCCATCGTCCTGGGCGTCCTGCAGGGAGCCACCGAGCTCTTCCCCGTGTCCTCGTTGGGCCACACCGTCCTGTTCCCGACCCTGTTTCGCTGGCACAACGTCGTCGCCTGGCAGTCGCAGTCCGAGTCGCCCTGGCTGGCCTTCGTGGTCATGCTCCACGTGGGCAGCGCCGTCGGCCTGCTCATCTACTTCTGGCGCGACTGGATCGCCCTGATCAGCGCCTTCTTCGCCACCCTGGGCAAGCGCCGCATCGAAACCCCCACCGAGCGCCTGGCCTGGCTGATCGTCTGCGCGACGATCCCGGTCGGGATCCTCGGCGTCGCGCTCGAGCACCCGGTCCGGGTCGCGCTGGCCAAGCCCGAGACCGCGGCCATCTTCCTGATCGTCAACGGCTGCATCCTGCTCGCCGCCGAGCGCTTCCGCCGCCGCGCCGAGGTCCGGGAGCTGGCCGTGCGCGAAGGCCAGAACCCCGACGGCTACCGGCGCCTGGACACGCTGGAGTACCGCGAGGCGGCGGTCATCGGGGTCGCGCAGTCCAGCGCCCTGATCGCCGGCATCAGCCGCGACGGGGTGGTCATGACGGCCGGGCTGGCGCGCGGGCTGGACAACAGCGACGCCGCCCGCTTCGGCTTCCTGCTCGCCACCCCGCCGATCCTCGCCGCCGGCGTCTACAAGCTCTCGGACCTGACCGGGCCGCTCGGCAGCGGCGTGCGCGGGCCTGCGGTGATCGCCGCCGTGTTCGCGGCCATCACCGCGATCGGCACCGTGCACTTCCTCACCCGCTACTTCAAGAACCGCAACCTGGTGCCGTTCGGGCTCTACTGCATCGGGTTCGGGATCTTCATGACCATCTTCACGGCCGTGGCCGGAGCGCCCTGAGCGCAGGCCGCCGTGCGGGTCAGCGAAAAGCGGACCCTGCCGTTTGCCCGGCCCGGCGTGCGGGTCAGTTGAAGCGGACCTTGCCGTTTGACCGAGCCCGGGCCTGGGCGCGGTCAACGAAGTCCAGCCGCTTGCTGGCGGCGCGGAACAGCCGCGTGACGAGCCGCAGGCGCGCGCTCTCGGAGCGCAGGTCGAGCAGGCCCTGCTTGGCCTCCAGGCCGAAGTCCACCGTGGCCGCCATGTCATAGGCGTCCATCGCGGCCAGCTCCTCGGCCGTCGGGTCGCGGTCGGTGGCCCGGCGCACGAGCTCGGCGTAGGCCTCACGGGCGCGACCGGCCAGCTCCGCGTCGACGGGGTCGTCGCGATCGGCCACGAACTCGACCACGCCCGCCGGGTAGGGGAGGTGCGACTGGCGCTCGATCACGCGGATCGGGCGGGTGCCGCGGGTGAGGATGTTCAGCCGGCCGTCGTCGAGCACCTCGAGCACCTTCTCGATCTCCACCGCGCAGCCGATCTCGCGCAGGCCGTCGTCGGCCAGCCAGACGATCCCGAACTCGCTCCCGGTCTCCTGGCAGTGGGCCACCAGCGCCTTGTAGCGCTCCTCGAAGATGTGCAGCGGGACGAGCTCGCCGGGCAGCGCGACCAGGCCGAGCGGGAAGAGGGGAAACTCGTCTTCGGGCACGCCTGGAGTCTAGGCCCGGACGGCGCCCGGCTCCCCGCCCGGATCAGGCCTTGCGGGCGCTGACCAGCAGGTTGTAGAAGATGGCCGGCGGCAGCACCGGCTCGAGCACGCGCTCGTCGACCTTCTGCAGGGCGAGGTAGCCGCGGAAGGCGTACAGACGCCACCACATCGGCACGTCGGCGGGGTCGGCCATCGACTCCAGCGTGCGGTTGAACCAGCCGAACCAGTTGGCGGCCAGCTCCTCGCCACGGACCGTGACGTCGGTGAACCCGGCGCGCTTGGCATGGCGGCTGAGATCGCCCGGCGCGAAGGCGTGGATGTCGACGACGGCCTCGAGCTCATGGTCGGAGTGATCGACGCTGCCGACCTTGGCCGGGGGCGGGGCCGGAGCCGCGCGCAGCGCCCGGCGCCACAGCGGCGACAGGGCGGCCGCGCCGCGCTTGGGATAGGCGGCGATCCGGTCACCGACCCGCGACGGCTCCCCGGCGAACACGATCCGCCCACCGGGGCGCAGCACGCGGTGAAACTCGCCGAAGGCGCGGCGCAGGTTGGGCAGGTGATGCAGCACCGCGTGACCGAGGACCAGGTCAAAGCTCTCGTCGGCGAAGGGCAGCGCCTCGGCATCGGCCCGCGCGGCCCGTACGCTCAGTCCCAGGCGCTGCGCGTTGGCGTTCAGCGTGGCCACCATCCCCGGCGAGATGTCGGTGCAGGTCACCTCGGCGACGACGCCGGCCTGCAACAGGTTGAGGCTGAAGTACCCGGTGCCGGCGCCGATCTCCAGCGACCGGTCATAGCCGTCGTCGAGCTCGCGGCCGAGCACCTTGCGCAGCTTGCCCAGCACCTGCTGCTGGCCGATCTCGCCGAAGTCGATGCCCCACTTGGCGTCGTAGCTGTCGGCGGCCACATCGTGGTACCGGGTGTTGACCTCGCGGATCTCGTCCGCCGTGCGCAGGGCCGTCATGACCCGGGGCAGATTACCCTGTCGGCGGTGACCAACGACCTCTACGTCCAGCGCGACCAGCCGCCCGGTGTTCCGCCCCTGGCCCTGACCGGTGAGCGCACCCTCCCCGACGTGCCCGAGGAGAACTACTGGTACCGGCGCCATCTTGCCGTTTATGAGTGGATCGGCGCCCGGGTGATCGGCCGGCGCGTGCTCGACATGGCCTGCGGGGAGGGCTACGGATCCGAGGTGCTCTCCCGCGGGGCCGACAGCGTCGTCGGGGTCGACGCCAACCCCGAGGCCCACGAGCACGCCCGCCTGCGCTACGTCCGCGAGAACCTCCGCTACGAGCGCGGCATGGTCGAGAACTACGGCGAGCCGGGCAGCTTCGACGCCGTCGTCTTTCTGCAGACGATCGAGCACGTCCAGGACCCCACCGCCGTCCTGCGCCACTTCCAGTCGCTGCTCACCGCGGGGGGCGCCGCCTACATCTCGACGCCCAACCTGCTCACGCTCGCGCCCGCCGGCGCGCCAAAGTCGGACAATCCCTGGCACATCAAGGAATACCGGGCGCACGAGTTCGAGGCCCTGTGCCGCGGCGTGTTCGACTCGGTCGAGCTCTACGGGCTCTTTCACGCCCGGCGCCTGCGCGTCCACGAGGTCGCGCTGCGCTACGGCTGGGACCGGGTGCACAAGACCCTGGGGCTGACCAAGCCCTTCTATGACCGCTTCACCCCGGCGATCTCCGCCTCGGACTTCGCCCTGCGGGCCGACCGGGACCTGGACGGCGCGCTGGACTTCCTGGCCGTCTGCCGGTGAGCGGGCGCCCCGGCGCCGCCGGTCGCGGCGAGCTGGCGATCGTCCTGCACACCCACATGCCCTACATCGAGGGCTTCGGCACCTGGCCCTTCGGCGAGGAGTGGCTGTGGGAGGTGATCGCGACCAGCTACCTGCCGCTGCTCGACGTGCTCGACGCGCACCCCGGGGCGGTCACCCTGTCACTGACCCCGGTCCTCGCCGATCAGCTCGAGGCGCCGGGCGCGATGCAGCGCTGCCTGGAGTTCCTGCGCACCGTGCGCCCCGAGACCCACGCGCGCGACGCCGCAGAGCTGCGCGCAGCCGGTCAGGCCGACCAGGCGCGCGAGATCGAGCGCTCGGCGGTGGCCTACGCCGCGGCCGCCGATCGCCTGGCCGCGCTGCAGGCGCGCCCGGGCGGGCTGCTGGGCGCGCTCGGCGGGCACGTGACCTGGACCTCGGCGGCCACCCACGCGGTGCTGCCGCTGCTGGCCGGCGACGCCGGCATCGATCTGCAGGTGCAGACCGGCATCGCCGCCCACCGCCGCCGCTTCGGCGCCTGGGGGGGTGGCTTCTGGCTGCCGGAGTGTGGCCATGCGCCGTGGCTTGACCCGCGTCTGGAGGCCTCCGGCGTGAAGGCGACGTGCGTCGAGCTGACCGGCTGGCTCGGCGCTGGGCACCCCGCCCATCGGCGACCCGTGGCCACCCAGGACGGTCCCGTCCTGTGGCCGATCGACCGGGCGCAGATGGCGCTGGTGTGGAGCGACGGCGGATATCCCGCCCGCGGCCCGTACCGCGATTCGCACCGGCTCACGCGCTACCGGCACTGCGCGTGGAGCAACGCCGGCGACCCCTATGACCACGCGCGGGCCGTGGCTCAGGCCGAGCGGGACGCCGAGGCGTTCGTCGCCGCTGCGCACGCGCGTCTGCACGACGGCGGCGTGTGCGTCGTCGCGCTGGACACCGAGCTGCTCGGCCACTGGTGGCACGAGGGGGTGGCCTGGCTGGGCGCGGTGATCGCCGCCGCCCGCCGGCGCGGTCTGCCGCTCACCCCGCTCGACGTGGCCGCCGAGCGCCATCCGGCCCGGCCGGTGCCGATGCCCGAGGCGCCCACGAGCTGGGGCGAGGGGGGAGACCTGCGGACCTGGAGCGCCCCGCGGGTCGCCGATCTGGCCTTCATGCTGCGCACCGCCGAGCTCGAGCTGGCCGCCGACGTCGAGCCGGGGCCGCGGGCGCGGCGCGAGCTGCTCGCCCTGCAGGCCTCGGACTGGGCCTTTCTCGCCTACCGGGGGACGGCCGGGGACTATCCGCACCGGCGGGCCGCCGGTCACCGCAGCCAGCTGACCCGCGCCCTGGCGGGCGACCCGGAGCTCGAGCCCGGGCTGCGCGGGTTGGCCCCCGATCTGGCGCCCTGAGGGCTGCGGCGGCGCCGGCCGGACGGGGCCGATCCCTAAGCTCAAAACGCGATGAGCGAGGCCCCCTCGCAGCCCGATCCCAACCGCTGGAAGGCACTCGCGGTCTGCCTCGTGGCCGGGTTCATGACCCTGCTCGACGTCTCGATCGTCAACGTCGCGCTGCCGAGCATCAGGACCGGCCTGGCCGCACCCGACAACGCCCTGCAGTGGATCGTCTCGGGCTACGCGTTGTCCCTGGGCCTTCTGCTCGTCCCGTCGGGGCGCCTGGGCGACGCCCGCGGCCGCCGGCCTGTCTTCATGTTCGGGATCGCGGCCTTCGTGATGGCCAGCGTGGCCTGCGGCGCGGCGCCTTCCGCGCTCGTGCTCGTGCTCGCGCGCGTCGTGCAGGGTTTCGCCGGAGGGTTCATCACTCCGCAGATCAGCGCCTTCATCCAGACCCTGTTCAGCGGCGAGGAGCGCGGCAAGGCGTTCGGGTTCTTCGGCACGATGGTGGGCCTCTCCACCGCGGTCGGCCCGCTCACCGGCGGCGCGCTGATCGCCGCCTTCGGGGCGCACAGCGGCTGGCGCGCGGTGTTCTTCGTCAACGTGCCGATCGGAGCTCTCGCCCTGCTGCTGGCCCGGCGTTACCTGCCCGAGTCCGCGCCCGAGCAACGCGAGAAACGCAGCCAACTTGATCCGCTCGGCGTGCTGCTGCTCGGGCTGACCGTGATCTGCCTGCTCGTCCCGTTCATCGAGCTGCGCAGCTGGCACAGCCCGCTGCGTCCGCTCCTGTATCCGCTCGCGGCTGTGTTCGCCGTCGTCTGGGTGGGGCACGAACGGCGCTACGGCCGCCGCCACGAGCCACTCGTCTCCCTCGACCTGTTCCAGATCCGCACCTACGTGCTCGGGGCCGGCGTCGGCATCCTGTACTTCGCCGGGTTCACGGGCACCTTCTTCATCCTCACCCAGTACCTGCAGATCGGGCTGCACTACTCCGCTCTGCAGGCCGGCCTGTCCGCCACCCCGTTCGCGATCGGCGGCGCGCTCACCGCGTCGCTGGGCAGCCGCCAGGTTCTGCGCCGCGGACGCAAGCTGGTGGCCGGCGGCCTGGTCACCGTGATCTGCGGGCTCGTGCTCACCTGGGTGGCCGTGCGCGCGGTCCCGGGCCATGACGTCGGCTTCTACACGGCGGCTCCGCTGCTGCTGGCCGGCCTCGGCGGCGGCCTGGTCATCTCCCCCAACAACACGCTGTCGCTCTCCCGGGTGCCGACGGTGCGGGCGGGCAGCGCCGGCGGAGTCCTGCAGACCGGCCAGCGGATCGGCTCGGCGGCGGGGATCGCCATCACCGGCAGCGTCTTCTACTCCGAGGTGGCCGGCTCCCGCGGGAACTTCGCGCTCGCCTTCCGGCACGGGCTGGTCGTGATCGGCGCGTTCGTGGCCGCGGCCCTGGCCATGGCCGTGATCGACGTGGCCACCGCGCGCTTTGCCGCCAACCCCGAGCCGCTCGGAGCCGGCCGGAGCTGAAGGTGTGCGCGGAGTATTCGGGACCGCGCGGCCGCCGCGGCGGTCGGCGACCGGCTCGATCAGCCCCAGCGGAAGGTCGTCGGCGCCTGGCGGGTGCGGATCAGCTTGGCCGGGATCCCCCCGACGACAGCGTTGGCGGGCACCTCGGCGGTGACCACCGAGCTGGTGCCGATGATCGCGTTGTCGCCGACCTGGACCCCGCGCAGGATGCAGGCGCCGTAGCCGATCCAGCAGTTGTGGCCGATGTCGACGTCGCGCTTGTAGATCCCCTGCTCGCGAATCGGGCGCTCGACCTCGACGACGCCGTGGTCGAAGTCGATGATCATCACCCGGTCGGCGACGATGCACTCGCGGCCGATGACCACGTGCTGGAAGGCCGAGATCGTGCACTCCTGCCCGAACACGGTCTTGGCGCCGATGTCGAGCACGCCCTCGTGGACGCGGATCTTGCACCCGTGGCCGATCCACGACCAGCGGCCGAGGCGCACGACCGCGTCGCGGCCGATCTCGAAGGTGACGCCGGGACCGATGAAGCACAGCCCATCGGTCTGTATACGCCCGCGCCAGCGCAGCTTGAGCCACAGCCAGCGCAGGATCAGCCGGGCGTAGCCGCGCGTGAGCATCCCGTTGGCGCGGGCAAAGCGCCAGAAGGTGAGCGGGCCGCCGTGCAGGGGCCGAGGGCCCAGGCGAGCCGGGGGCGGCGGTGGCGGTGGGGCGGTGGCCCGCCCGTTGGCCTTCTCCTGGGTGGCGGCCGGGCGCACGGAGCAGATCGTAGGGGCCCGCGGCCTCGGGCGGCAGGTCGACTCGCGCGAGCCGGCCCGCGCGCTCAGCCGTCGTCGATCAGGCCCGCCAGCGGGCCGAGCAGGCGACCCGAGCGCCGCGAGATGCCGGGGAGCTCCAGCAGACGGTGGGTCGGCGGTTCGCCGTGGGTGCGGCGACGCAGCTGCTCGGCGGCGATCGGCCGCCAGGCGGTGTCGATCAGCTCGGTCGCGCCTCGCCCAGCGACCTCGTCCACGCTCAGCTCGAGGTGCTCGGCCCACAGCCGCACCCGCGTGTCGTGGGCCAGCGCGGCGTCGTCGGTGACCACGCACATCTCGGTGTCGTTAAAGAACGAGTGCGCGTTGAGGTTGGCCGAGCCGATGATCAGCCAGCGGTCGTCGATGACCGCCACCTTCGCGTGCACGTACAGGGGGTCGGCCCGGCCCCCCTCGACGGCCATCGAGCGGATCGTCGCGCCGAGCACGCGGCCGCGGCCCTCGTCGGCGTCGATCAGCACCCCGAGCTGCCCGCGCGTGTCCTCGGCGCCGTTGTTGGCCTTGGCCGGAAGCAGCACGACGATGCGGAAGTCGGGGGTCGGCGGGTGGCGCAGCTTGTCGGCCAGCACGTCGACGATCTCCGGCGCCCACAGGAACTGGTTCTCCAGGTAGATGAGCTCGCGGGCGCCGCTGATCGCGCGCAGGTAGCTCTCGAAGATCCGGAACGAGCCCTTCGGAAATGCCTCGTACATGTCCTCGGCGATCGTGCGCACGACCTGGACCGTCGTGTTCCCGGCCGGTTCCGGCGCTGGGGTGACCGGCAGCTGCTCGCCGGTCAGCTCGTGCCAGCGCATCCTGAAGTGCTCGGCCACGTCGCCCACGGCCGGCCCGCGCAACCGGGTGGCCACGTCGTGCCAGCCCAGCTCGCGGCGGGCCCGGTGCTGTTGGGTGTCGAAGCGGTCACCGGCGTCGTCGGTCATGTCGATCCCGCCCACGAACGCGACCTCGCCGTCGATCACCACCGTCTTCTCGTGGTGGCAGTGGAAGGGGTGCTCGCGCGGGTCGCCATGGGCCTGGATCCGCGTGCCGCGGCGCAGGTTTTCAAGCGTCGCCGCGACCTCCTTGCGGGTGGGGTGAAAGGCGGGCACGGGCGCACCGGACCAGACGAGCACGCGGACGTCGATCCGTTCGGCCAGCTCGGCCAGCAGGACGCCGATCTGCCCGTGGGAGTGATCGCGCACGACCGCGAAGGAGGGCGCGACGTGCCAGCCGGTGATGTGCACGAAGGACGTGGCCTCGCGCATCGCGGCGGCGATCGCCGGCATCGCGTTGGCGCCGTCGATCAGCACCTCAAGCTCACAGCCCTCCCGCGGCGGCGGGTCGCCCGCGGCGTAGACGCCCGGGGTGTCGGGCTCGAACACGTGCCCCCAGCCCAGCCGGTCGAGCCGGCGCCGGTGCTTGTAGCGCACCGCCCGCTCGATGTTGTCGCCCACAAGGGCGTCCAGGCGACCGGTCACAGGGTTCGACATCCTCTCTATGTGCCCGTGGAGCGCGGGTTCGACACCGCGGGGCGTCGCCACATCGATACCCAAGGCCATTGGCGGCGGCGACGGGCTCTGGGATTGTCGCCCACCGAGCCCGACCGCCACGACGCGTGCGCAGCGCTCTCGCAACAGTATGGCGAGCGCGACGTGAGCTCTGAGGAGGACGATCGCTGATGGCCCGATGACACCGCTGGGGGCAAAGGAGGTCTCTGCGCCTTTCCCGGCGCCAACGGCGTCGAGCACGGCGAGCCCGCCGCGGGCGCTGAGCGAGTGGGCCGCCCGGGCGCCATGGCATAGTTGCCTGTCCCGGTGCCCGATACCGAGACATCCCTCAGCCAGCGACTGCTGGCCGGTGACAAACGGGCCCTGGCCCGGGCGATCACGCTGGTCGAGAACGACGACCCGGCCGGCTGGGAGCTCGTCCGCGAGGTCTACCCCCACACCGGCCAGGCCACCGTCGTCGGCTTCACCGGACCGCCCGGGGTGGGCAAGTCGACGCTGCTCGGCGCGCTGACCCGGCACGAGCGCGAACAGGAGCGGACCGTCGCGGTGCTGTCGGTCGATCCCTCCTCGCCGTTCACCAAGGGGGCGTTGCTCGGGGACCGCATCCGCCTCACCGAGCACTTTCTCGACCCCGGCGTGTTCATCCGCTCGATGGCCAACCGCGGGGCCCTGGGCGGCCTGAGCGAGGCGGCCCTGCAGGCCGCGCTGCTGATGGATGCCTCCGGCCGGGACATCGTGCTCGTGGAGACGGTCGGCGTCGGCCAGGCCGAGGTCGACATCATCGACCACGCCGACACCGTGGTCCTCGTCCTGATGCCCGGATCGGGCGACTCGATCCAGGCGCTGAAGGCCGGCGTGATGGAGATCCCCGACATCATCGTCGTCAACAAGGCCGACCATCCCCTCACCGACACGATGATCCGGGAGATCAAGGCGGTCCTGGCCCTGGGGCCGCCGGCCGAATGGCCGGTCCCGATCCTGCGCACCGAGGCGGCCAGGGGGGAGGGGATCACCGAGGTCGCTGACGCGCTGGCCGAGCACCGGGCGTACATCCAGTCGCAGGGGACCCTGTCGGAGCGGCGCCGGCGCAACCTGATGAACGAGGTGCTGTCAATCGCCACCTTCCGCATGCGCCGAGAGCTCGAAGCCTCGATCAGCGAGGACGACAGCGTCCGCATGCTGCTGGATCGCGTCGTGGCCCGTGAGCTTGATCCGGCCAGTGCCGCCGCCGAGATCCTCGACCGCAAGACGACCTGATGGCCGCTGCGCTGGCCGTGCCCGAGCTCGTCGCCGCGCTGCTGCTGATCGTCGCCGGGCTGGCCAAGCTGCGCTCACCCGCTCCGGCCGCGCTCGCCGTCGGGGTCCCGGCGTGGTTGGTCCAAGGCTTTGCCGCCTTCGAGCTCGGGTTGGGAGGCGTGGCCGTGGTGACCGGTGGGACCGTGCCCGCCCTGCTGATGGCCGTGATGTATTGCGGCTTTGCCCTGCTCACCCTGCGGCTGAGTCGGGAGGGCGAGGCGTGCGGCTGCTTCGGTGCGCCCGAGAGCCCGGCCTCGCCGCTGCAGTCGGTGCTCAGCATCGGCCTGGCCGTGGCCTGCGGTGTGGCCGCGCTGGCCGATGCGCACGGCCTGGGCTGGGTGCTGTCCCGGCCCGCGGGTCCCGTGCTCGTGGTCTGCGCCGGGACAGTGGGCTCGGCCTACGGGCTCGTGCTCGCCTACACCCAGCTGCCCGCGCTGTGGCGGGCCTGGAGCCCGGCGTGAGCCTGACTACGCGCCTGACCGGGAGCCCGGCGTGAGCCTGACCACGCGCCTGAACGGGAGCCCGCCGTGAGCCTGACCACGCGCCTGGCCCAGGCGGCCGGCTCTTTGCTCGAGCGCCGCACCTCCCGTCGCGGCGTACTGGCCCGGGCGGCGGTGGCCGGCTCCGCGCTGGCGGTCGCACCGGCGCGCTACCTGCTCTACCCCGAGCCCGCCCTGGCCGTCGTCCTGCCAGGCTCGTGCCGCCCCGGGCAGAAGTGCAACGACGGCTACACCGCGTTCTGCTGTGAGATCGAGGCCGGGCGCAACACCTGCCCGGAGAACACCTACGTGGCCGGCTGGTGGAAGTGCACCGACTACCGCGGCTCGGGCCTGTGCTCCGGACAGAGCTATCGCTACTACATGGATTGCAACCGCACACCGGGCCAGCACTTCCCGGGCGGATGCCAGTGCGCGCTCGGAGACTGCGACCGGCGCCGGATCGACTGCAACCACTTCCGCTACGGACAATGCAACACCCAGGTGCAGGGCACCACCGAGGTCGTCTGCCGTCTGGTCGTCTGCGAGCACCCGGCCTCGATAGCGGGCCTGAACTGCAACACCACCGAGATGATCGACAACAACACCTGCCGCCACGAGGCCGGATGCCTGGAGGGCGTGGCCGTCTCGCTGCCCGGAGGCGGCGGGGTATGACCGCGGTGCGGCGGCGCATGACGGCGGTGCGGCGGCGCATGACGGCGGTGCGCCGGCGCGGGACCGGGGCGAGGGACGACCGATGACGGCGGCGATCATCTCCGTGGAGACGGTGCTGCTGCTCGTGCTGCTCGTACTCGTGGCCGGCCTCCTGCGCAGCCACGCCGAGATCCTGCGCCGGCTCGACGGGGTCGCGTCCGGCGCGCTCGGGGCCGGGACCGGCACCGATCCCCGCATCGCCTCGGCCGTCGGGCGCGCACACCCGTCCGGCACGCCCGCCCCGGCCGTGGCCGGGCCCACGCCCGATGGGGACGCGATCTCGCTCGATCTCGCCGCCGCAGGCGGCGCGCCGACCCTGCTCGCCTTTCTGACCACCGGCTGCAGCACCTGCGCCGGCTTCTGGGCCACCCTGGCCGAGCCGCGGCTGCCCGCGGGGATCCGCACCGTGATCGTCACCCACGGCTCAGAACGCGAGCGCCCGGCGGCGCTGCGCGAGCTGGCCCCGGGCGGCGTCCCGGTGATCATGTCCTCGCAGGCCTGGCGCGATTACGCCGTCCCGGGCGCGCCGTACTTCGTGCTCGCGGACACCACGATCCGGGGCGAGGGTGCGGCCACGAGCTGGACGGCGCTGGCCTCGCTGGTCTCCGACGCAATCGCCGACGCGGCCGAGGCCGCCCCTGCGGACGATGCCCGGTCCGGCAACGGGACCGCCCGGGCGCTGACCGTCGACCGGACCCTGGCCGTCGCCGGCATTGGGCCGGGCCATCCCAGCCTGTACCCCGGGGGCCGTCCCGCCCCCGTGACGGACGATCCGGCGAGCGGTCTGGCGAGCGGTCTGGCGAGCGGTCCGGCGAGCGGTCCGGGGAGCGGTCCGGCAAACGGTGCCCGGTGAGCGAGACGGCCGGGCTCGGCGTCGCGGCGGCGTTGCTCGCGGCCGTGCTGGCCGCCTGGTCCCCGTGAGGTGAGTCGATGCTGGCCAGCATCACCCCGCTCGGTGAGCGGGGCCGCCACCGCTCCTATCCGGTCACCATGACCGCCTTCCTGCTCAGCGCCACCGCGGCTGGAGCCGCCCTGGGCGCGGTCCTCGGCGCCATCGGGTCACTGATCGCCGGAGGCGTTCCCGGGTCGGCCCGGCTTGTCGTGCTGGCGGTCGCCTGCGCCGTCGCGCTGGCCATCGATCTGCGCCCGGGCCCGGCCCCCGGGCCGCACCGCCAGGTCGACGAGCGCTGGCTGGACCGCTACCGCGGCTGGGTCTACGGCGCCGGCTACGGTGCGCAGCTCGGCTTCGGGCTGGCCACCGTGGTCAGCAGCGCCGCCACCTACGTCGCGCTGCTCGCCGCCGTGCTGAGCGGGGGAGCCGGCACCGGCGCCTTGATCCTCGCGGTCTACGGGGCGGCCCGGGGGCTGACGCCGCTGCTGGCCGCCGGGGTGCGCCGCCCGGAGCAGCTGATGGCCTGGCACGCGCGTTTTCTCGCCTGGCGGCGGCCGTTCGGTCTCGCCGGGCGAGCCGCGCTGCTGGGTTTGGCCGCGATCGCGCTGGCCGGAGGCGTCAGGTGAAGCTGTCGGCGCACGGCATCGCCGCCGCGCTCCCCCCGGGCTGGTCGGGGCGCGTGTTCCGCCGCGCGGCTGGGAACGCGACCCTGCATGCCGCGAGCTTCCCGCTCGCGCTCGACGACGGCGAGTTCGGGGACGCGTCAACCGCCCGCATGGTCCCGGGGGCGTCGTTTCTCGCCCTGACCGAGTACCTCCCGGGGGGTGGGCTGCAGGCTGGGCACGGGCTGTTCGCGCCGGAGCACATCGTGCTGCCGCTGGACCCGACGCGGTTCTCGATCCGCGGCCTGGCCCATCCCCGCCCGGGCCAGTCCGGGCACCAGCAGTTCTTCACCGCCTCCGGTCGGCCGTTCGGCCTCTATGTGGTCATCGCCGGAGACCGGAGCCATCGCCGGCGTCAGCTGCCGGTGCTCGACCGGATCCTGCGCGGCGTGCACATCGCGCCGCGCTGATTTAAGGCCGGCCGCCGGGAGTGGTTCGAGGGTTATACGGGTGAGAGCCACCGAACTCTCGAACAAGCCCACTCGGAGCGCCTGGTTGGCGAATCTCATGCCTTAGACGCAGGAGATTCGCCAACCAGGGATGAGCCCGGGATGAGGGTCGGGTGACCGCTCCGGATGACGCTCGGGTGACCGCTCAGATTGACGCGCGGGTGACCGCTCCGGATGACGCGCGGGATGAGGCTCTGAACGAGGCCCGGGATGAAGGTCGGGTGAGGTTCCGGATGAGGCCCGGGTGAGGCTCCGAACGAGGCGCGAGGATGAGGGACGGGATGCGGCTTGGGACGCCGGATCGGTGCGGCGAGCCCGGTCCGCGGCTCAACCGCCCGCCAGAACTCCCGAGTAGGCGGCCGCATCGTGGGTCGGGGGCTGAAAGCAGCGGGTGCGGCCGATGTGCGGGCCTCCCGCGTAGGTCGCGGTGAAGCCGGTGGCCATCAGGCTGCCGTCGGCTGTCCGGACGGCCGCGGTGACGATCAGCGTGATCCGGTAGGGGACCCAGGCGCCGGCCGGATACACCCGACCGTGGCACTGGACCGGCGCGGTGAAGCGACCCGCGCCCTGGTAGAGGCCGGGGGCGACGCGCCGCAGGGTCAGCGAGTCGGTGGCGCCGACGCGCTGGCGGCGCAGGCCGACCAGCGCGCACGGGCCCGTCGGGCAGGCGGGGGTCAGTGTCCAGCTGCGCGTGACCTGCTGGCCCGGCGCCTCGCCCGGGACGCCGATCGCGGTCGACACGACCCCGGTGACCGCATAGCTGCCCGACAGCCGCGCGGCGCCGAGGGTCGGATCGGAGAGAAAGCCGGACCCGGGGGAGAAGCCACGCGCCGCCGCCCCCGAGCGAGCCGCTCTGGCGGTCGAGCGACTCGCCACGGCTCCCGAGCGACCCGCCACGGCTCCCGAGCGACCCGCCGCCGCCGCGCTCGAGGCGGCTGCCGAGACCCCCGAGGCAGCCGTGAGGCCGAGAACCGCCAGCGCGGCGATCAAGCGCCGGCCCATGCTCACCGTCCGAAGCCGAGGGCGAGCTCGCACAGCAGTCGCACCCCCCAGCCGGTGCCGCCCTTGTCCAGATACGGCGCGCGGCCGTTGAAGGCGACAGCGAGCATGTCGATGTGCGCCCACGGGTGCTCGCCGGCGAAGTGGTGGATGAACTCGCCGGCGGCGCTGGCCAGACCGACACGGGGCTCGGGGCGGTTGGTCAGCTCGGCGTAGCGGCCGCGGGTCTGCTCGGCGTAGATCGGGTCCAGGGGCAGGCGCCAGACCCGCTCTCCGGTTGCCGCCCCGGCGGCGGTCACCGCGGCGGCCAGGCGGTCGTCGTTGCTCATCAACCCGGCGAAGGCCCAGCCCAGCGCGGCCTCGACCGCTCCGGTCAGCGTGGCGAGGTCGACGATCGCGTCGCAGCCCTCGCGCCGGGCGTGGGTGACCAGGTCGGCCAGGACCAGGCGCCCCTCGGCGTCGGGGTTGTCGATCTGGATCGTGGTGCCGTCCAGCGCGGTGATGATGTCCCCCGGACGCACGGCGTCGGGGCCGGGGTAGTTCTCCACCGCACCGACGAGCCCGAGCACGCGCACCGGCGCGCGCAGCTCGGCCAGCGTGGCCACCGCCTCGAGCACGGCCGCCGCGCCGCACATGTCGAACTTCATCTCCGCCATCCGTGGCGGCGGCTTCAGCGAGATGCCCCCGGTGTCGAAGGTGACGCCCTTGCCGAGCATGGCCAGGCGCGGCGCATCCGCACCTGCCCCGTCGTAGCGCAGCTCGATCAGCCGTGCGTCGTGCGAGCTTCCCTGGGCGACGGCCGCAAACGCGCCCATGCCGCGGCTGCGGATCGCGGCGCCGTCGAGCACGGTCAGCGACAGGCCCTGATGGCGGGCGGCGAGCTCGCCGGCGTACTCGGCCAGCGCGGCCGGGGTGAGGACGTTGGGCGGTGTGTTGGCCAGGTCACGGACCCGGTTCTGCGCGTGGGCGATCACCCCCGCCTGCTCGACCGCTGCCGAGACATCGTGATGAGCGCTGACGATCAGGCGCTCGAGCGGCCGCTCACCCTCGGGCGCGGGCTTGTAGCGGGTGAAGCGGTATCCGGCCAGCACCGTCCCCGCGACGAGCCCGGCGATCACATCCTCGCCGACGCGGTGCGGAAGCTCCCAGCACAGAGTCTGGGCACCGAGCTCGCGCGCCCGGCGGTGCACCGCGGCCGCGGCCAGGCGGGCCGCCTCGCCGTCGAAGCGATCACGCGATCCCAGACCGGCCAGCAGCACCCGGACGCCCTCGTGGTGCCAGACCGTGACGCGGCGCAGGCGGGTGCTCGCCTCACCCCGGGAGATCATCGCGGCCAGCTCGCCGCCGGGGAGGTCGTGGGAGACCTTGCCCGCGGAGAAGACGCCGATCGCGATCGTGTCCGCGCCCGTCGCGAGCGGGCCCTCGGTGGTCGCCGCGATCTCCACGGCGGCCACGTTACCGGGTGCGCAGGGGGTGACGACGTAGGATGAATGACCCTGCCACCGACCCGAGGAACCTGATGCCCAAGACCGTGATCCTGTCCGCAGCCCGCACGCCGATCGGCAAGCTCGGCGGCGGTCTCGCCTCGCTGGACGCCACCGAACTGGGGGCGACCGCCATCTCTGCCGCGCTCGAGCGCGCCGAGGTCGACCCCGGGCAGGTCCAGCACGTCGTGATGGGCCAGGTCCTGCAGGCCGGCCAGGGTCAGATCCCCTCGCGCCAGGCTCAGATCAAGGCCGGGATCCCCAAGGAAGTGTCCAGCGAGACGATCAACAAGGTCTGCGCCTCGGGCATCCGAGCCGCCGGCATCCTCGATGCGGCCATCCGGGCCGGTGACCTCGAGGTCGGGGTCGCCGGCGGGATGGAGTCGATGTCCAACGCCCCCTATCTGCTCAAGGGAGCCCGCTTCGGCTTCCGCATGGGCGACGGCAAGGCGATCGACGCGATGATCAACGATGGTCTCACCAATCCGTTCTCGGGCAAGCACATGGCTCAGGAGGCGTCCGAGGTCGCCGCCGAGCTGGAGATGACGCGTGTCGACATGGACCGCTGGGCGCTGCGCTCGCACGAGCTGGCGATCCGGGCCACCGACGAGGGCCGGCTGCCCGAGGAGATCGTGCCGGTCATCGTCAAGGGTCGCAAGGGCGACACGGTGGTCGAGGTCGACGAGGCGCCGCGCCGGGATTCGTCGCTGGAATCACTGTCCAAGCTGCCCCCGATCTTCCTCAAGGACGGCAGTCACACGGCCGGCAACGCCCCGGGCGTCAACGACGGGGGCGGCGCGCTGGTCGTGGCCTCCGACGAGTGGGCCAAGAGCAACGGCAAGACCGTGCTGGCCACGATCATCGCCCAGGCCCAGGTCGCCGACGACTTCCCCTATCTGGCCCGCACGCCGGCCAACGCGGCCAACAAGGCGCTGGCCAAGGCCGGGCTGAAGGCCGAGGACATCGACCTGTGGGAGATCAACGAGGCGTTCGCCTCGGTCACCCTGAACTCGATGCGGATGCTGGGGATCGACGAGGACAAGGTCAACGTCAACGGAGGCGCGGTCGCCCTCGGGCACCCGATCGGCGCCTCCGGTGCCCGCATCCTCGGCACCCTGGTCTACGAGCTGCGCCGCCGGGGCGGCGGACTGGGCTGCGCCGCCATCTGTTCGGGCGGTGGTCAGGGCGACGCGGTGATCGTCGAGGTCAATGGCGGCTGAGCACGAGCCGCCCGTCACGGCCGTCGGCGGGTCTGACCCGGGAGCGGCGGATCCCGCCGCCGCGCCCGTGCGCGGCGGCGCGGCGTTCTTCGACCTCGACAAGACGCTGATGCAGGGCTCGTCGGCGTTTCAGTTCGGGCGAGCGGCGTACCAGGCGGGGCTCCTCAGCCGCCGTCAGTTGCTCGCCGACGCCCGGGCCAACCTCCGCTTCCGCCTGCATGGCTCAAGCGACGAGGACTCGCTGGCCCTGCGTGACCGGATCGCCGCCTCACTGGCCGGGGTCCGGGTCGTCGATCTCGAGCGGCTCGGCGTGCCGGTCCTGGCCGGGATCCTGCCGCGCGTCTACCCTGAGATGCTCAAGCTCGCCCACGAGCATCAGGACGCCGGGCGCAAGGTCTACATCGTCACCGCCGCCTCTCAGGAGCTGGCCGACATCCTGGCCACGGTGATGAACTTCGACGGCGCGATCGGCTCCGACATCTCCGCCGTCGACGACGGCGTCTACACGGGGACCCCGGTGGGCCGCTTCGTCTACCGCAGCGGCAAGGCGGAGGCGCTGGCCGACCTCGCCGCCGCCCAGGGGATCAACCTCGCCGACTCCTACGCGTACTCCGACTCGGAGTCCGACCTGCCGATGCTCGAGACGGTCGGGCATCCCGTCGCGGTCAACCCCGACACCGCCCTGGCCGGCATCGCCGGGGACCGGGGCTGGCCGATCATCCACCTCGACCGCCTCGGCCGGCGGCTGAAGGCGGGGGCCGTCGTCGTGTTCGCGGCCGGAGCCGGGGGGCTGGGCGGGGCGGCGGTCGTCAGCCGCGTGCGCGGCCGTCGGCGCCGGGCGCTCAGCGTCGCCCTACGCCGCTGAGCGGCGCCGCCCGTGGCGCCCGGCCCTACACTCGCCGCATGCCCACTCGCCTTCGCCCCTCGCGCGCCCTGCGCGTCCTGCTGCTGCTCATCGTCGTCATCTCCGCCGTCTTCGCGGCCACCGCGCTCGCCGCGACCCGCACGGTGAAGGTGCAGGACAGCTTCTTCTCCGCCAAGTCGGTCAGCGTGTCCCGCGGCACGACCGTGACCTGGCGCTGGACCGGGGCGCTCTACCACAACGTCAAGGTCCGCTCGGGCCCGGTCCGGTTCGGCTCGCGCACCCAGCTGAAGGGCACCTACAGCCACCGCTTCACGGCCCGGGGCACCTACAAGCTGTACTGCAGCCTGCATCCGGGCATGAACATGACCGTGGTGGTCCGTTAGCCGCGACGCATCCCGGGACCGCGGGATGCGGCCGGGGACTATGATTGCCGCCGATCGCCGCCCGACCGGGCGGCGTGACGCCCCCCTGATGTCCGCCACTGACCGCAAGATCCGCGTCGTCGTCGCCAAGCCCGGCCTGGACGGCCACGACCGCGGGGCCAAGATCATCGCCCGCGCGCTGCGCGATGCGGGGATGGAGGTCATCTACACGGGGCTGCACCAGACGCCGGAGCAGATCGTGGAGACGGTCATCCAGGAGGACGCCGACGCCGTCGGGCTGTCGATCCTGTCCGGCGCCCACATGACGCTGGTGCCCAAGATCATGGAGCTGCTGTCGGCTCAGGGCATTGACGACGTCGTCGTGACCGTGGGGGGGACCATCCCCGACGATGACGTGCGCGAGCTCAAGCGCCTCGGCGTGTCCGAGGTGTTCACGCCGGGCGCTCCCGCCCAGGCCGCGATCGACTTCATCCGCGGCGCCGTCCGCGCCTGAACCGTGCCGTCGCGAACCGTCCCTCAGGCGAGGGGCGCCGGGACCCGACCGCCTCGGTCACGGCCCGCCGGAGCCCGACCGATTGCCGCGTCAGGGCCCGCCGGAGCCCGACCGATTGCCGCGTCACGGCCCGCCGGAGCCCGATCGCTTGCCGGGTCAGGGCCCGCTGGGCGACCCCCTTGCCCGGCCCGATCCGGGCCGCCCGCCTCGTCGCGACCGCGACGCGCGGCGCACCCGGCGGTACACAAACGTTCCAGTACTCGCCGACGGCCGATTGACTCGTCAGTCAACTCGGTAGTATTGGCGAACCCCATTGAGCAAGCAGGCCTGGGGCCGGGCGCCAGCCGTCCGTCGCAGGACATTCGATAGGAGGCCACACTTGAAGATCTGCGTCCTGGTCAAAGAGGTCCCGGACGCCGCCGTCGAGAAGCGGATTGACCCCTCGACGGGGCGCATGGACCGATCCGGGGAGAGAAACCTCAACCCGTACGACACGCATGCGATCGAAGCCGCCATGCAGATCCGCGAGGGCGGAGCTGTCGAGGTGGACGAGATCGTCGCCGTGACGATGGGCCCTGACACGGCGGTGCGCGCACTGCACAAGGCCGTGTCGCTCGGAGCAGACCGCTCCGTGCATCTCTCCGACGACGCCCTGGCCGGCTCCGACGTCGCCGCCACCGGCTACGCGCTGTCCAAGGCGCTGGAGAAGGAGTCCCCCGACCTCGTGCTGCTCGGACAGCAGTCCGATGACGGCGAGTGCTACACGATCGGCGCGGTCGTCGCCGACCACCTGAAGATGCCGTCGCTGACCCAGGTGATCAAGATGGACCTGGCCGGCGAGACGCTCACCTGCGAGCGCCAGGCCGAGTACGGCTACGACACCGTCGAGGTGTCGCTGCCCGCTGTGATCTCGGTTGGCGACGCCATCAACGAGCCCCGCTACCCGTCGCTGAAGGCGATCATGGGGGCCAAGAAGAAGCCGCTGGAGACGCTGGCCACGGCCGATGTCGCGATCGACACCGCGCTGGTCGGCACCTCGGGGTCCCGCGTGCAGTGCGGTGACTTCCACGATCCGGCCGCCAAGTCCGCGGGTCAGATCATCGAGGACGAGGACACCGACGAGACGGTCTCCAAGATCGTCGCCTGGCTTGACGAAAGGAAGCTGATCTAAGTGTCAGACATTCTCACCTACGTCCTCCATTACGAGGGCGAGCTCAACAAGAACTCGCTCGGCGCCGTCTCCGAGGGTGCCGCGCGCGCCGCCGAGATCGGCGGCGAGTGCCACGCCGTCGTGGTCGGCGGTGACGATCTCACCGACGAGCTCTGCGCCCGGCTGGGCAAGTACGGCGCGACCAAGGTGTTCCGCGCCAAGGGTCAGCCCGAAGGTCTGGCCCAGCCGATCGTCGACGTGATGGCCAAGGTCATCGATGACGGCGACTATGGCTACGCCCTGTTCGGCGGCGGTCTGCTCGGTTTCGAGATCGGGGCCGGGCTGGCGGCCCGCAAGCAGGCCGGCGTGACCATGGAGGTCACCGAGGTCCAGGCCAAGGACTCAAAGCTCGTCGCCCACCGCCCGATCCTCGGGGACTCCAAGATCTCGGTCTCCTCCTATCAGGGCGATCTCGGGATCATCATCGGACGCATCAACGCGTTCGAGATCAGAGAGTCCGGCGACGGCAGCGCCGAGATCGTCGACGTCGACGTCGAGCTCTCCCCGTTCTCCACGCAGGCCAAGATGGTCAACCGCGGCGAGCAGCGCGGTGCCGACGTCGACATCGAAGGGGCCGACATCCTGGTCGCCGGCGGTCGCGGCCTGGGCAAGGCCGAGGGCTTCGAGCTGGCCGAGTCCCTGGCCAAGGCCTTTGGCGGCAACGCCGCCGTGGCGGCGACCCGCGCGGTCGTCGACGCCGGCTGGTACCCGTACGCGGCGCAGATTGGGCAGACGGGCAAGACCGTCTCCCCGAAGCTGTACCTGGCCGCGGGCATCTCCGGCGCGATCCAGCACAAGGTCGGCATGCAGTCCTCGGAGAACATCGTCGCGATCAACAAGGACGCCAACGCGCCGATCTTCGAGTTCTCCGACCTCGGGATCGTCGGCGACCTGAACAAGATCATGCCCAAGCTGACCGAGGCCATCAAGGCCAAGAAGGGCGGTTGACCGTGGGCGCGCAGCGCGAGCGGTCCCGTTCGGCGGGATGCCGACGGGGCTCTCAGATCGCGGGGCTGGACGCCCCGCGGAGGTAGCGCATGTCCAGCCACGGCCGGCGTGCGCCGGCCCCCAGTGAGTTCCCGCCCCCGGTCGATCCGGTCAAGGAGTTCATCAAGCGCGGGCTCGACGCCGAGGACGAGCTGATCGACGTCGGCGTCGCGATCGTCGGCGGGGGAACGGCAGGCCTGGCCTGCGCGAACCGCCTGCTGCAGCTGCTGGCCGACGACGAGGCCCTGCTCGAGAGCCTGGGCGAGGTGCCCGTGGCCGTGATCGAGAAGGCCAAGACCTGCGGCGGCCACAACCTGTCGGGCGCGGTCATGCGCCCCGGGCCGCTGCAGGAGCTGTTCCCGGAGATGTCCCGCGAGGACTGGCGCAAGGAGCGCTTCGCCTACGGCGAGGTGACCAAGGAGTCGGTGTACATGCTGACCAGCGCCAAGACCAAGGTCTCGGTGCCGATCCCGTTCGTGCCCAACTTCAAGAACCACGGCAACGAGGTCGTGTCCGTCGCCGCCCTGGCCCGCTACCAGGCCCGGATGGCCGAGGAGGGGGGCGCCTACATCCTCACCGAGACGGCCGCCACCCAGCTCGTCGTCCAGGACGGCAGGGTCGTCGGCGTCCGCTCGGGCGACAAGGGCCGCGGCAAGGACGGGGAGCCACAGGGCAACTTCGAGCCCGGTACCGACATCAAGGCCAAGGTGACCGTTCTCGCCGAGGGCTGCTGGGGTCACCTGACCGGCGCGGCGATCAAGGAGTTCGAGCTTGCCGACGGCCGCGAGCCCCAGGTCTGGGAGCTCGGGGTCAAGGAGGTCTGGAAGGTCAAAAAGCCCCTCGATCGGGTGATCCACACCTTCGTGCAGCCGTGGCCGATGAAGGTCTCGGCCAAGTACGGGCAGCTCGGCGGCACGTGGCTGTACCCGATGAAGGACGAGAAGACCGGGGACGATCTGGTTTCGATCGGCTTCGTCGTCGACCTCAACTACCGCGACGCCACCACCTCGGCCCACGACCTGCTGCAGGAGTTCAAGCTCCATCCGCTGGTCAAGGGCATCCTCGAAGGCGGCGAGCGGGTGGCCTGGGGCGCCAAGGCGCTGCCCGGGGGCGGCTACTGGTCGATGCCCAAGCTCTCGATGCCGGGCGCCGTGCTCGTCGGTGACGCCGGCGGCATGGTCGACACCTCGGCCCTGAAGGGCGTGCACCACTGCATCAAGTCGGGGATGCTCGCCGCCGAGGCGATCTACCGGTCGCTGAAGAACGGCGAGCCGCTCACCAATTACGAGAAGGCGATCGAGGAGTCCTCGGTCGGCCAGGAGCTCTACCAGGTGCGCAACACGCGCCAGGCCTTCCAGAAGGGCTTCATCAAGGGGAGCCTGCTGGCCGGCCCGTCGATCATGTCCAAGGGCAAGCTGCCCCCCGGCCGTCAGGCCTGGCACCGCGACGATCAGGAGCCGATGTTCATCGGTGACACGCGCGACGGCTATCCCAAGCCGGACAACAAGTACACCTTCGACAAGCTGTCCTCGGTGTACATCACGGGCAACGCCACCCGCGACGACGCGCCCAACCACATCCGCCTGCAGAAGAACGTGCCCCGCGAGATCGCCGAGACGTGGCGCTACATGTGCCCGGCCGGGGTCTACGAGATCCCCGAGGACGCGCCCGAGAGCGGCCCCGTCGACGTCACCGTCAACTACACCAACTGCGTGCAGTGCGGGGCGATCACCGCCAAGGGCGGCCGGCTGACGCCGCCCGAGGGCGGCGACGGCCCGCTCTACCAGATCACCTGAAAGGCCGTCCCGCCGCCGGCCCGGCCTCGACCCGGGCGGGCGGCGGCGGCCGGCGTCCCCCGGCGCTTGGGTGGGCGGCGGCGGCCGGCATCCCCCGGCGCTCGGGTGGGCGGCGGCGGCCGGCCGGTGGATGCGGCGGTGGGCAACTTTTGGCCCCCTCGCGCTGTTTAGGGTGCAGATGAAGCGACTGCGAACCCCCCTCATCGTCGGCTGGGCGCTGGTCACGGCCGCGTGGCCGGCCGCCGTGGCGGGCGCGCGCGTGTCGCACACGCCCAGCGACCGGATCCCGCCGCGCGCGCAGCTGACCAAGTACAGCTGCCGGCGCGCCATCGATCCGGGCCAGCGAGCGATCGCCGTCACGGCGGTGATGCGACCGCTGCCCGGGACGCGGCACATGGCGATCCGCTTCACGCTGCTCCGTCGCGCACCGGGCGAGGCGACGACCGAGGTCAGGGCCGGCGATCTCGGGCAGTGGACGAGCCCGTCGGACCCCACTCGAGGCCAGCTGCCCGGTGACGTGTGGCCCCTGTACAAGATCGTCGTCCCGCTGGCCGCGCCGGCCGTCTACCAGCTGCAGGTCGCCTTCCGCTGGACGGGGAGGGGCGGCCGGACGCTCGGCACCACGACACGGACCACCCCGGCCTGCCACCAGCGCGAGCTGCGCCCGGACCTGGCCGTCCGCGCGATCTCGGTCGCCGCGATCCCGAACCGCCCCCGGCACGATCTCTACACCGCCCAGATCGCCAACACCGGCAACTCGGCCAGCGGGCCGTTCGCGGTCCTGTTCGCGCCCGGTGACAGCTCCCCGGCACAAACCCGGAACCTCGCCTCACTGGCCGCCCACAGCCAGCGCAGCGTCAGCTTCGTCGGACCACTGTGCACGAGTGCCTCAGCGCCGACGATCACGGCCGACTCGGCGCTTCAGGTCCAGGACCTCGACCGGTCTGACAACGCGCTGACCGCCAGTTGCCCGGCGTCCTGAGCACAAACCCGCACCGCTAGACTCAGTGGCCTGATGAAGACCGAAATTCACCCCAACTACGTCGAGGCTCACGTCCGCTGCACGTGCGGCAACGAGTTCACCACGCGCTCGACTCAGTCCGAGATCCACGTCGAGATCTGCTCGGCGTGCCACCCCTTCTACACGGGTCGCCAGAAGCTGGTCGACACCGGTGGCCGGGTGGAGCGCTTCCAGCGCCGCGTCGCCAAGGGGCGGCGCTCTGCCGCTGGCCGCTCCGCGAGCTAGAGACCCCCGACCTGACGCCATGAGCACGGGCGGCGACGACACCATGCTCGCCGTCCGTGAGGCGCCGGCCGAGGGTCGCCTGACCGCGACCCGCGACGCTCCCGTGGGCGGACAGGCCGTGCTCGAGGGCGTGATGATGCGCGGCATCGCCCACTGGGCGGTGGCGGTGCGCAAGCCGGCCCCGGAGGGCGCGGCCGACGGCACGCTCGGAGAGATCGAGGTCCGTGACTTCCCGCTCGTATCGTGGGCGCGCAAACGCCGCGCGTACCGGCTCCCGGTCATCCGCGGCGTCGTCGCCCTGGCCGAATCGCTCGGCATCGGCCTGCGCGCGCTGGGCATCTCGGCCAACGCGCAGCTCCCGCCCGACGAGGCCGGGGAGGCTGAGGAGATCTCCGGCGGCGCCTGGTTCGGGACCGTCCTGGTCTCCGTCGTGTTCGCGATCGGCCTGTTCTTCGTCGTCCCCGTCGGCCTGACCAGCCTGATCAAGCACCAGCTCGGCTCGTCCTGGCTGTTCTGGCTCGTGGAGGGCGTGCTGCGGACGTCGATCTTCCTCGGCTACCTGACCCTGCTCTCCCGCGTGCCCGACCTGCGGCGCGTGTTCGAGTACCACGGCGCCGAGCACAAGGTCATCTCCTGTTATGAGGCCGAGGACGAGCTGACCCCGGAGCGGGCGCGGCTGTACTCGCGCCTGCACCCCCGCTGCGGCACGAGCTTCTTGCTGATCGTGATGATCATGGCCATCTTCGTGTTCGCCCCCGTGGGCCTGCCGGCCTGGTGGATCCTCGTCATCACCCGCATCGTCGGCGTGCCGCTGATCGCCGGGCTGTCGTTCGAGGTGATCAAGTGGGCGGGGCGCAACCGGGCCCGGCGCTGGGTGCAATGGGTCATGTACCCCGGGCTGCAGCTCCAGCGGCTGACCACGCGCGAGCCGGACCTGGACCAGCTGGCGGTCTCGATCGCCGCCATGCAGGCCGTGCTGGCGCTGGAGACGCCGGGGGCGGCGAGCGCCGAGGACCTGATCGGCCTCGAAGTCGTCGCCTGATCGCTGTCGGCTCCGCGTCGCGCCGGGTTCGCCGCGGCGGACAATCGGGTAGCTGCTCAACACACGCAAGCGATCAAGGAGAACACCATGTCCGACGGCAAGCTCGATGACACCAAGGGCAAGCTCAAGGAAGCGGCCGGTGACCTGACCGACGACCAGAGCCTCAAGAACGAGGGCAAGGTGGACCGGGCCAGCGGCTCGATCAAGGACGCCGTCGGCGGTGCCGCCGACAAGGTCAAGGACGCGGTCAACCCCAACCACTAGTCCGGCTGATCCGCGGCGCTTGACGCCGGGATCGCCTTCGACGCCCGCTGCACGGAGCCGCCTGCGACCGGGCGGCCCGCGGCGGGCGTCCTGCTGTCCGGCTCAGATGCCCTCGGCCGTCCGCGCCTAGACTCGGGCGGCGATGATCGATGACCTCGTCCACCAGATCGAAGGGCGGTTCTCCGAGCTCGAGTCAGAGCTCTCCGACCCCCAGGTGATCGGCGACCGCGAACGTTTCGCGGCGGCCAGCCGCGCCTATCGCGAGCTCGAGCCGGCCGCCAAGCTGGCCGCTGAGTACCGGCACGCGGCCGACGACGCCGAGGGCGCGCGCGAGCTGCTGGCCGAAGGCGAGGATCCCGAGCTGCGCGCGCTGCTGGAGAGCTCCCGCGAGCGCCTGGCCGCCCTGGAGGAGGAGATCCGCCTGGCCATGGTCGAGCCCGATCCCAACGACGACAAGAACGTGATCGTCGAGATCCGTCCCGGCGCCGGGGGAGACGAGGCCGCCATCTGGGCCGGTGACCTGTACCGGATGCTCACCCGCTACGCCGAGCGGCGCGGCCTCAAGGTCGAGCCGCTGGCCATCGGGGAGGGCGACTACACCTTCTCGATCAAGGGCGAGGGCGCCTACTCGATCTTCAAGTTCGAGGGCGGCACGCACCGCGTCCAGCGCGTGCCCGAGACCGAGTCCCAGGGCCGCGTGCACACCTCGACGGCCACCGTCGCGGTGCTGCCCGAGGCGGAGGACGTCGAGGTCGAGATCGACCCCAACGACCTGCAGGTGGACGTCTACCGCAGCTCCGGGCCGGGCGGGCAGTCGGTCAACACGACCGACTCCGCGGTGCGGATCACCCATAAGCCCACCGGGATCGTCGTCTCCATGCAGGACGAGAAGTCCCAGCTGCAGAACCGCGAGCGGGCCATGCGCGTCCTGCGCGCGCGCATGTACGAGCGCGCGCTGGCCGAGCAGCAGGCCGAGCTCGGCGCCAACCGCCTGGCCCAGGTCGGCACCGGCGATCGCGCCGAGAAGATCCGGACCTACAACTACGGCGAGCGGCGGGTCAAGGACCACCGGATCAACCTGCTCGTCCACAACCTCGATGCGATCCTCATGGGTGAGCTCGACGAGCTCACCGACGCGCTGCAGGACGACGAGAAGCGACGGCGCCTGGAGGAGCGGTCACCCGCAAGGTGAGCACCGCGGGTCAGGACTCTCTCACCGCCTCGGCGACCGTGGGCGGCGCCCTGGCGGCGGGCGCCGCGCGTCTGGCTGCGGCCGGCTGCGACAGCCCGCGCCTGGACGCCGAGCTGCTGCTGGCCGCGGCCCGCGGGGCTGACCGGGCGCGGCTGGTCATCGATCGCGACGCGCGGCTGGGCGACGGCGAAGCGCGCGCCTACGACGGACTTCTGAGACGGCGCGAGGACCGCGAGCCGGTGGCCTACATCCTCGGGCGCCGGGATTTTCGCCACCTCACCCTCGAGGTCGATGCGCGCGTGCTGATTCCCCGGCCCGAGACCGAGCTGCTGGTCGAGCTCGCTCTCGATCTGCCCGCCGGCAGTGCGGTCACCGACGTCGGTACCGGCAGCGGGGCGATCGCGCTGGCCCTCAAGCACGAGCGCCCCGACCTGACCGTGCGCGGGATCGACGCCGATCCGGCCGCGGTCGAGCTGGCGCGCGCCAACGCCGGGCGGCTCGGCCTGGAGGTGGCGTTCACGGTCGGCGATCTGCTCGACGACGAGCTCTGCGACGCCGTGCTGGCCAACCTGCCCTACGTGGCGGCCGACGCGGAGCTGCCGCCCGAGGTGGCCCGCCATGAGCCGCCCACGGCGCTGTTCTCGGGTCCCGACGGGCTCGAGCTCATCGACCGGCTGATCGCCCAGCTGGCCGCGTGCTCGCCCCGTCCGGGACTGATCGCGCTGGAGATCGGGTCCGAACAGGCGCCGGCCGTGGCCACCCGGCTGCGGGGGGCCGGCTTTGCGCAGGTGCGCGTCCACCGCGACCTGGCCGGCCACGATCGTGTCGTATCCGCGACGGGGGCGGCCGCGTGAGCGTCCACGAGCCGGCGATCGGGGTGGTCCGGTGAGCGTCCACGAGCCGGCCGTTCCCGACGCCGAGGCCTTCGAACGCTGCATGGCCGTCGGCGGGGTGGCCGTGTTCCCCGCCGACACGGTCTACGGGCTGGCCTGTGACGCGCAGAACCGGGTCGCCGTCGAGCGGCTGTACCGGCTCAAGCGCCGGCAGCTCGACAAGCCCTCGGCGGTCATGTTCTTCTCCCTCGAGCTCGCCTTCGCCGCGGTGCCCGAGATCGGCGGGCGGACCCGCGCGGCCCTGACGCGCCTGATGCCGGGTCCGGTGTCGGTGCTGATCCCCAACCCCGGCCTGCGGTACCCGCTGGCCTGCGGGGCCGACAAGCTGACGCTCGGGCTGCGCGTGCCCGATCTGCCCGCCTTCCGCGAGGTCCACTGGCCGATCCTGCAGTCCAGCGCCAACCTCGCCGGGGGGCCTGACCCCTGTCAGCTGTCCGATGTCCCGGAGGCGCTGCGTCGGGCCGCCGACATGGTCATCGACGGCGGCCGATTGCGCGGGACGCCGTCGACGGTGATCGACCTGCGGCGCTACGAGGAGGAGGGCAGCTGGCGCGTGGTCCGCCGTGGCGGGATGAGCGATGGCGCCGTGGCGGCCGCGCTGACCAGTCCGTTCAACTTCGAGCCCGCCGGCTACGAAACCGGGATCCGCGACGAGATCCCGGACTACGACGAGCTGCAGGACCGGCTCGTGGGGGTGACCGCCGGGGCCGCCGTGTCACGCATCCTGGACCTCGGGACCGGCACGGGGGAGACCGCCCACCGCCTGCTCGCCGCCCACCCGCAGGCGTGGCTGACCGGCGTGGACACGAGCCCGGCGATGCTGGCCGCCGCCCGCGTGCGGCTCGGCCCCGGACGCGTCGACCTGCACGTCGCCCGGCTGGAGGACCGGCTGCCCGAGGGACCGTTCGAGCTCGTGGCCAGTGCTCTCGCCGTCCACCACCTCGATGCCGACGGCAAGCGCGACCTGTTCACGCGGACCGCCGCGGTGCTCGCGCCCGGCGGCCGGTTCGTGCTCGCTGACCTGATCGTGCCCGAGGATCCGGCGCTGGCGACGATCCCGCTCACCGAGGGCTATGACCTGCCGAGCACGGTCTCCGAGCAGCTCGACTGGCTGCGCGAGGCGGGACTGGAGGCGCAGGTCCACTGGGTGCAGGGGGACCTGGCCGTGCTCTCGGGCACCCGTCCGGTCTGAGCGCCGCGCAGGCCCTTTCCGTGCGCCGGGGGCGTCGGTAGCATCGCGGGCGTGACCGACCTGCCGCCTGACTTCTTCAACCGCCCGCTCGCCGAGGTCGACCCCGAGATCGCCGAGGTGATCGGCCGTGAGCTTGAGCGCCAGCAGAACACGCTGGAGATGATCGCCTCCGAGAACTTCGCTCCGGCCGCCGTGCTCGAGTGCCAGGGCTCGGTGCTCTCCAACAAATACGCCGAGGGCTACCCCGGCAAGCGCTACTACGGCGGCTGCGAGTACGTCGACATGGCCGAGCAGCTGGCCATCGATCGCGCCAAGGCGCTGTTCGGGGCCGACCACGCCAACGTCCAGCCGCACGCCGGCGCGCAGGCCAACAACGCCGTGTACCACGCGCTGCTGCGGCCCGGGGACAAGCTGATGGGCCTCGAACTCGCCCACGGCGGCCACCTCTCGCATGGGATGAAGATCAACGTCTCGGGCCGGCTGTACGAGATCACCGCCTACCAGGTCGACCGCGAGACGAGCCTGATCGACATGGACGAGGTCGCGCGGCTGGCGCAGGAGCACCAGCCCAAGATGATCGTCGCCGGCTGGTCGGCCTATCCGCGCCAGCTGGACTTCGCCCGCTTCCGGGAGATCGCCGATTCGGTCGGCGCCTATCTGATGGTCGACATGGCCCACTTCGCCGGACTGGTCGCCGCGGGTCTGCATCCGTCCCCGGTGCCCCACGCCGATGTGGTCACCACCACGATCCACAAGACGATCGGTGGCGGCCGCGGGGGCATGATCCTGTGCCGCGAGGAGCACGCCAAGGCGATCAACTCCGCCGTCTTCCCCGGACAGCAGGGGGGCCCGCTGGAGCACATCATCGCCGGCAAGGCCGTCGCGCTGCGGATCGCCGCCAGCGAAGCCTTCCGCGAGCGACAGCAGCGCACGCTGGACGGCGCCCGCGCGGTCGCCGAGGAGCTGCTCGGCGCCGGCGGCGGGGTCTCGGTGCTCACCGGAGGCACCGACGTGCACCTCGTGCTGTGTGACCTGCGCGCGTCCGAGCTGGACGGCCAGCAGGCCGAGGACCGCCTGCACGGGATCGGGATCACCGTCAACCGCAACGCCGTGCCCTTTGACCCGCGGCCTCCGGCCGTCTCCTCGGGGCTGCGGATCGGCAGCCCGGCCCTGGCCACGCGGGGGCTCCAGCGCGACGACTTCGTCGAGGTGGGTCGGATCATCGCGTCCTGCCTGAACCCGGACGGGGACTTCGCCGCGGTGCGCGACGGGCTGGCCGAGCGCGTCCGGGTGATCGCCGAGCGCTACCCGCTGTACGCGGAGCTGGGCGCTCCGGCCGCGGTCTGAACCGCTCGGGCTGACGCCCGTTCGAGCTCCGGGCGCTTCGGAGCCCACCGGGGGCGCTGGTGCCACCCCCGCCCCTTGTCACGGCGCCGTCGGCCGCCCGCTCCGCCCTGCCTCGCGGCGATTGCGGCCGGCGGTACTGCGCCGTCTTCGTGACGCGTGTGCCAAGTCCGTCACAACAGCGGCTGGGGAGGGGCGGAACGGGGCCTTCCACGTGCTCATAGCTCCGATGGCCTCCCAGCAGCGTGCAATTCATGCCAAACGACCCCCCGGTCCTGCGGTTTGGCAGATTCGTTCCGCATGGCGTGCAGAACGTGACAATGCGCCGACCGGCGACGTGGTTTGGCATGTTCTGCACGTTCCGGAGGGCGGCCGCGACCTCGGACTGAACCAGGTCGCTGCGGCCCAGGACGCACTGGTGACCGCTGATCAGCTGCGACGGCTCGGGATCAGCCGATCGGCGGTCGCTCACCGGGTCCGGCACCGCCGGCTGCAGCCGGTGCTGCCGCGCGTGTACCTGGCCGGACCGGGGCCGCTCACCGAGCGGGGGCGTCTGGTGGCGCCGCTGCTCTGGCTGGGAGCCGACGCCGTGCTCACCGGCGCGGCCGCCCTGTGGCTGTGGGGCTGCCTCGACGAGATGCCGGCCACGCCGGACCTGCTGCTGGCCGGACGCCACGTCGCAAGTCGTGACGACGTCAGCGTCCACCGCATCCCCCTCCTCGATGCCCAGGACATCCGCATGCGCCACGGACTCCCGGTCACGAGCCCCGCCCTTGCGCTGCACGATTACGCCGGGACAGCCACCGACGCGCAGCTGGCCGCCGCCCTGAGCACCGCCCGCCTCCACAGGCTGACCACCGACCGAGAGCTCGACGAGGTCCTGGCCCGCCACCAGCCACGGGCGGGCACCGCGCGCCTGCGCCGGGTGTTGGCCAGCGACCAGGGCGACGCGATCACCCGCTCGGAGGCCGAGCGGCGCTTCCTGCGCCTGATCGCCCACGCCGATCTGCCCCGCCCCGAGGTCAACGCACACGTCGCCGGCCTCGAGGTCGACTTCATCTGGCGGTCCGAAAGGCTCGTGGTCGAGATCGACGGGTACCGCTACCACTCCGGGCGGGCCAACTGGGAGCACGATCACCTCAGGGATCAGCGGCTGACCGCGGCCGGACTGCGGGTGATGCGGATCAGCTGGCACCAGCTCACGCGCACCCCGCTGGCGGTGGCCGCTCGGGTTGCGCTCGCCCTCGCGGGCGGCGCCGTGGTCCCGGGGTGAGGACGGCCGAGACGCCTTCGTGCCCCGGCGATCGCGCTGCAGTCGGCCGGGGATGGCATGCTTGTGCGCGCATGCCCTACTGGGACGCCGTGCTCTCCTTCGTGGTCGCGCTGGTCGTCTCGACGGCGCTGACGCCGGTCGCGGCGCGTTTCGCGCGACGGGTCCGCGCCGTCGATGTCCCGCGTGAACGCGGGCTGGCCTTTCGCGAGACGCCCCTGCTGGGCGGCCTGGCCATCCTCGCCGGGGTGCTCGTGGCGGCGGCGATCTGGCTGCCGGGGACGATCACCCTGCCGCACATCGCGCGCGGCCCGAAGGGCAACGGCGGCACCGTTCACACGTGGGGGTTGATCCTGGGCGCCTGCCTGATCACCCTGGTCGGCGCCGTCGACGATGCGCGGGACCTCAACCCGCTGGTCAAGCTGATCGGTCAGGTCGCGGCGGCGGTGATCGCGGTGGAGGCCGGTGCGGTGGTCAACGATGTCACCCTGCCGTTGGTCGGCGCCCTGCAGTTCCCCAACACGGGCGGCGTGCTCACGGTGATCTGGCTGGTGGGGATGATGAACGTGGTCAACTTCTCCGACGGGGTGGACGGGCTGGCCGCCGGGGTGTGCACGATCGACGGGGTCGCCTTCGCGATCATCGCCTTTGACCTCGGTGTCCCCGGGGCGGCGATCCTGGCCGCGCTCACCGCGGGCGCGGCGCTCGGGTTCCTGTTTCACAACTTCCATCCCGCCTCGGTGTTCATGGGCGACGCGGGTGCCAACCTGCTCGGCTATCTGCTCGGAGCCGCCGCCGTCGTGGGCTCGTTGAAGACGACCGCCGCGGTCGCCCTCGTGGTGCCGCTGCTCGTGCTGGCGATTCCGTTCCTGGACACGGGCTTCGTCATCGCCAAGCGCTTGAAGTACCGGCGCAAGCCGTGGTCGGCGGACGCCAACCACTTCCACCACCGCATGGCCCGGATCGGCTTCAGCCAGCGCAAGACGGTCGCCTACCTGTACGTGTGGACCCTGCTGATGGCCGCGCTCGCGGTCTCGCTACGTCTGATCCTGCACCATCACCACCAGCCGGGCTGGCTGGCCGTGGTGATCGGGCTGGCCGTCCTCTGCGTCGCCGCCAGCCTGTATCTCATCTACGTGCTGGAGATCCTCAAGTTCAAGGGGATCCGGGCGATGGAGCTGCGGCGCCACGATCCCGCCACCTCCGAGCACACGATCGATGAGAAGGTCGCCGAGGATCTGGAGACCGGCGAGTTCGAGAGGGTGCGATAGTCCGCGCATGGAGAAGGCAAACCTCGAAGACCTCACCGCATTCATCACCGCCGACGGCTCGAGCATCCGCGAGCTGGCCGGTCCGGCCTGGTCGCCGGCGCGCAACCAGAGCCTGGCCGAGGCGACCATCGAACCCGGCGGCGAGACCGCCGAGCACTACCACCCCCAGGCCGAGGAGCTCTACTTCTTCGTGGCCGGTGAGGGCCGCCTGCGTCTCGGCGGCGAGGAATCCGACGTCACGGTCGGCGACTGCGTGGTCATCCCGCCCGGGACCCCGCACAAGCTCTTCAATCCGACCGACCGGCCCCTGGTCCTGCTGTGCTGCTGTGCGCCGGCCTACCGTGACGACGACACCGTGATGACGGGCGAGTAGCGGCATCCGGCCGCCCACCGTCACGCCGACATGAGCGGTGAAACCGCACCGGCACCAGCCGGCCTGACCCGCGCCGAGCGGTTCGGGCTGATCGCGGTCGCGGTCGTCACCGCGCTGGCCGGGATCGCGCGGTATGCCGGGGTGTCCTCGGTGGTGGCGTTCGTCGTGGCCGCCGTGGCCCTGGCCGGGGGCGCCTGGATCGTCTCCTTCGCCACCGAGCAGGTCGGGCATCGCCTCGGTCCCGCGGTCACCGGGCTGCTACAGGCCACGTTGGGCAACCTGCCGGAGTTCTTCGTCGTCCTGTTCGCGCTGATCGCCGGCGAGCGGATCGTGGCCGAGACCGCGATCCTCGGCTCGATTCTCGTCAACGCCCTGTTCGTGCTGGGCCTGGTCATCGTGGCCGGTGCCCGGGCTGATCCCAGCGGAACGATGCGCTTTGACTCCAAGCTGCCGCGCGACACCGCGACATTGCTGCTGATCACCAGCTTCATCATCGTGCTCGTGCGGCTGGCCGACTCGGCCAACGACGCCGCCAGCCACCACCTCAAGACGATCTCGGTGATCGGCGCCGTGGCGATCCTCGCCGTGTACGGCTTCTGGGTCTCGAGCTATCTGCGCGCCGACCAGGGAGGCGGGAAGGGAGGAGACCCGCCCCGCCTGCCCACATCGGTCAGCCTCGTGCTGCTGGTCGTGGCCGGGGTGGCCTCGGGCTTCGTCTCGGACTGGTTCGTGCACGCCCTGCAGCCGACGATCCACACGCTGAAGATCTCGCGCTCGTTCGCGGGCCTGGTCATCGTGGCCACCGCGGGCAACGCCGTCGAGCACGCGGTCGGGGTCGTGCTGGCGGCCAAGGGACACGCTGAGCTGGCCATCTCGGTGGTCAAGAACTCGGTCGCCCAGGTCGCCGCGTTCCTGTTCCCGCTGCTCGTGCTCGTCTCACTGCTGACCGCCACGACGCTGACCTTCGACCTGGCACCGGTGTATACCGGCGCGCTGCTCGGCACCTCGGTGATCGTGGCGCAGATCACCGGCGACGGAGAGGCGACGCCGTTCGAGGGGGCGGCGCTGATGGCAGCGTTCGTGATCCTCGCCACCGTGGCCTGGTTCGAGGCCTGAGCCGGCGCTCTCATCGGCGGAAAACCGGGGTGGCGGAACTTTCGCCGCCCGAGCCGGTTCAATGGGTCGACGGGGCCTGCCGCGTACACCGGGCCCCGCTTTCGTACGCACAACAGGAGGTCGTTCACCATGAGAGCCCTCAAGGCCTCGCTCGGCGTCGCGATCATCGTCGCCGCCCTCACGTCGCTGCTCGGCTTCACCGTCTCAGCGGGGGCGCGCAGCTGTTACATCAACACCAAGGCGCGGTACCCGACCGTGACCTCGCCCTGCAACAAGGCGACGATCAGCTCGGGCGCCCACGTCGTCTTCAAGGTCCGTGACCTGAACTCGTCGGCCTACAAGTATCACCCGTTCCTGGTTCTGACCCCGAAGGCGCCCAAGCACGGCATCGTGCCCAGCGACGTCGGTGGCAACGGCCTGTACGACGAGCTCAAGCCGGTCAAGGGCCACCACGGCCAGTTCCAGGACAAGCCGCATCTGTACACCTTCCCCGGCTACTGGAACGTCACCCCGGGTAAGTACTACATCCAGGTCCACCAGATCGAGTCGGGGTGCACGACCCGGCACTGCACCGTCTACAGCCCGGTGACCACGATCACCGTCAAGTAGTCGCCTGCGGTCGCGCGTCCCCGCACGCAGCGGGGACGCGCCCTTCGGCGGGGTGACCCCGCCGAGCTTCTCGGCCCGTGCTCGCAGCGGAATGCTCATTCCGCGAGTGCTATTCTGACGCTTACGTAAGAATCAGATTCCCGAGATTTGAGAAGGTGGTGCCCGTGTCCACGGTCCAAGCCCCGCCGGCCAGCAGGCCGCGGTCCCGACGCATCGGAGTCGACTCCGACCATGGCTCCTACAAGTGGTGGGCGCTGTCCTGCACGTCGCTGGGCATGCTGCTGGCGACGATCAACTCGGGCACGCTGATCATCGCCCTGCCCGATCTCGAGCGCAGCCTGCACACCAGTCTGCTCGAGCTCGTGTGGGTGATCCTCGTCTACATGATCGCCTCCACGGTGCTCGTGCTCAGCGCGGGACGGCTGTCGGATCAGTTCGGACGCAAGAAGGCCTACGTCGGCGGCTTTCTGCTCTTCGCCGCCGCCTCGCTCGGCGCCGGCTTCTCGGGCAGCGGCACCGAGCTGATCCTGTGGCGGATCCTGCAGGGGGTGGGCGGCGCGTTCCTGTTCGCCAACTCGGCGGCGATCGTCACCGACGCGTTTCCCAAGGAGCAGCTCGGCCTGGCCATGGGCACCAACACGATGGTCGCCGCGGTCGGCCTGGTCATCGGCCCGGTCCTCGGCGGGGCCCTGGTGGCGATCAGCTGGCACTGGGTGTTCTGGTTCAACGTGCCCTTCGGGATCGCCGGCTCGGTGTGGGGCGCGCTCGTCCTGCACGAGATCACCGGCCGCTCGGAGGACCGCTCGTTCGACGTCCTGGGCACGGTCACCTTCCTGATCGGGCTCACCGGGCTGGTCTACGGCATCTCCAAGGGCGGGATCTCGGGCTGGGGCTCGCCGCTGGTCATCGGCGGGCTGATCCTGGCCGCGGTGCTGCTGCCCGCCTTCGTGCTCATCGAGCGCCACCACAAGGCGCCGATGCTCGACCTGTCGATCTTCCGGACGCGGCTGTTCTCGACCGCGGCGGCGGCCGCCTTTGCCAACGGCCTCTCGCGCTTTGCCCTGATGTTCGTGTTCGTCTTCTACTTCCAGGGCGTGCAGGGCAACTCGCCGATCCTCGCCGGCGTCAAGCTCGCGCCGCTGGCGGTGGGCATGCTCGTCGCCTCCCCGGCCGCGGGCGTGTGGGCCGACCGGCGCGGCTCGCGCACGCTGGCCGTGCTGGGAATGCTCGTCACCGCCATCGGCCTCGCGCTGATGACCTCGTTGGGCCGCGACACCAGCTACGTATGGCCGGGCATCTTCATGTTCATCGTCGGCATCGGCTCGGGCATGTTCAACTCGCCCAACACGGCGGCGATGATGGGCGTGGTCGCGCCGCACCGGCGCGGGATCGCCGCCGGGGCGCGGGTGCTGGTCCAGAACACCGGCGCGGTCATCTCGATCGCCTTCGTGCTCGCCGTCGTCACCTCGGCCGTGCCCAAGAACGTCCTCTTCGCCGTCTTCTCGGGCGTCGCCTCGCACATCTCCACCGCCCAGCTGAACCCGTTCATCTCCAACATGCACACCGCGCTGTGGTGCCTGACCGCGGTCTCGCTGGTCGGCGCGGCGATCTCGGCGGCGCGTCCCAAGGACGTGTCGGCGGCAGCCCGCGCGTCCTCCGAGGCGCAGGCGGTGGCGTCATGAGCACGACCGCGCCGCAGGCCGAACGCACCGCGCCGTCGGCGCGGACGCTGCGAATCGGCGAGCTGGCCGAGCTCACCGGGACGACCCCGCGCACGATCCGCTACTGGGAGGAGATCGGGCTGCTCGGCGGGGAGATCGGGCGGGCCCAGGGCAAGCACCGGCTCTACACCGAGGCCGACGTGGAGCGGGTGCGCGAGGTGGTGCGGATGCGCGACCTGCTCAACCTCTCACTCGACCAGCTGGCCCGGCTGCTGGACGCCGAGAGCGCCCGCCGCCACCTCCGCGAGGAGTACCACCAGACCGAGGCCCCGGCGAAGCGGCGGCGCATCCTGCAGGAGCTCGACGGCCACATCGGCACCCAGCTGGAGCTGGTCGAGGGCCGCCTCGGCGAGCTGACCGAGCTGCGGGACGAGCTCCGGGCCCGGCGCGCCCGCGTCAAGCGCTTCCTGAGTGAGCTGCCCGGGGGATGACCGCCGTCTCCCCACGGCCCGACGCGCAGGTCGAGCCGCTCACCGGGAGCGCTGACGCCGCCACGGCGGGCGCTGACGTCAGCACGGGCGGCGCTGACGCCGGCACCGGGCGTCCATCCCCGGCGGTGACACCGGCCCGGGCCCGGGTCGACCGCCGCGCGATGGCCATGCTGTCGGCCGGCCATCTGTTCACCGACGTCTCCCAGGGGGCGATCCCGGCCCTGCTGCCGTTCCTGATCGCGCGCGACCACCTCAGCTACGCGAGCGCGTCGGCCCTGATCCTCGCCGCGACGATCTCCAGCTCGGTCGTGCAGCCGCTGTTCGGGCATGTCTCAGACCGCCGCTCACTGCCCTGGTTGATGGCCGCCGGTCCGGTGCTGGGAGGCGTGGGGGTGGGCCTGGTCGGCATCGCCTCCAGCTACGCGTTGACCTTCGCCGCGGTGGTGCTGAGCGGACTCGGAGTGGCCGCGTTTCATCCCGAGGCGTCGCGCTTTGCCAACTACGTCTCCGGCGAACGGCGCTCGAGCGGCATGAGCCTGTTCAGCGTCGGGGGCAACATCGGCTTCGCCGTCGGCCCGATCCTCGTCACGCCGCTGGTGCTCATCTTCGGGCTGGCCGGAACGCTGGGGCTGATCGTTCCGACCACGATTATGGGTCTGATCATCGCCCGTGAGATCCCGCGCCTGACCCCCTTTCGCGCGGCCTCCGCGAACGGCCCCGGAGCCGGCGGGAGCGGCCCCGATCAGTGGAAGCCGTTCGCGCTGCTGGCCGCGGTGATCTCGCTGCGCTCGTTCGTCTACTTCGGCTTTGTGACCTTCGTCCCGCTCTATTTCATCCACGTGCTGGGCACGAGCCGGACGGTGGGCAGCGCCGCACTGACCGCGATGCTCGTCGGCGGAGCGGCCGGCACCCTGCTCGGTGGTCCGGCCGCGGACCGCTTCGGGCGCCGGACCGTGCTGCGCGTCTCGATGCTCGTGCTCCCGGCGGCGATCATCGCCTTCCTGCTCAGCGGGCCGGTGCTGGCCATCCTTTTCGCCGCGCTGACCGGCGGGCTGACCATCGCCACCTTCGCGGTGACGATCGTCATGGGCCAGGAGTACCTGCCGGGGCGGATCGGGGTCGCCTCCGGGGTGACCATCGGGCTCTCGATCGGGCTGGGCGGCGTCGGCGCGCCGCTGCTCGGCCTGCTCGCCGACGCGCACGGGCTGCGGGCCGTGTTCGAGGTCGTCGCGGTGTTCCCGCTGCTCTGCCTGCTGATCGCCCAGCGGCTGCCCCTGCCGGCCACCCAGGACCTCGCAGCGACCGCCACAGCCGGCGTCGCGCGGTCCCAGCCGGCGCCCGCCACCGCCGCGCCGCGGGCTCAAATGGCGCAAGACAAGCAGGAAAGCCGCCGATGAACCCGTAACCAGAGGGCGTCGGCGCGGTACTTAGGGTCCGTACGTCGGTCCGCCGCGCCGCCGCAAAGACACGACCGTCGCCCCCCTTTCGCGAGGACTTTGCCCATCGCTGCCATGAGCAACCTGCACCGTCATACGCTGCGCCTGCGCAGCCACACGATCCGTCTCAGCCTCCGCTTCACGCCTCGGCTGGCCGCGCTGGCCGCCGGGCTGATCGGCCTGATCAACGTCGCCTCGGCGCTGTCACCGCAGATCCGCTGGCGCGGGCATCTGCTGCTCGACTTCGAGCCCGTCGAGGCCGTGCGGGTGTTTCACGCCTTCGCGCTGCCGGCCGGCGTGGCGCTGCTGCTCGTCGCCCCCTACCTGGCCAAACGCCGGATCCGGGCCTGGCGGATGGCGCTCGTGCTGATGGTCGCGCTCGGGCTCCTGGACCTGCTCAAGGGCCTTGACTTCGAGGAGACGGTGATCACCTGGGCGGTGGCCGCAGTCCTGTCGCGCTCCCGCGTCGCGTTCACCGTCGATCACGACGATCTGACCCTCCGCTCGGCCTTCTGGCGGGTGCCGCTGCTCGGGGCCTGCGCCCTGGGGGTCACCGCGCTGGCCGCCTGGGCGACCGAGGGCCGCCCCTCCTGGGGCTCGGTCGTGCGCGAAACCGGCGACCTGCTGCTATGGCGCAGCGGCCCCATCCACTTCCACGATCACTCGATCCTCTTTCACCACCGCGTGATGTGGCTGCCGCTCAGTGTCCATCTGGTCGAGCTGGGGACGCTCCTGGCCATGGCCTACGTCGTCTTCCGGCCGCTGGCGGCTCCCCGCTCGCTGCCCGGTCCCAGCTCGCGGCGCGCGGCCGCCGAGCTCGTGCGCGCGCACGGGAGCGACACCCTGTCGTTCTTCAAGCTGCGCGAGGACAAGCACTACTTCTTCAGCCGTGACGGCCGTGCCTTCGTCGGCTACCGGACCGAGGCCGGCGTGCTGTTGCTGTCCGGGGATCCGGTGGGCCCGGACGATGCCGTGCCCGTGCTGCTGGAGGAGGTGCACCGCTTCGCCGCCACCCGCGGGCTCAAGCTGGGCGCGGTCGGCGCCTCGGCGCGGCTGTGCCCGCTGTATGAGGCGATCGGCCTGAAGACGATCTACCTCGGCGATGAGGCGATGCTCGACCTCGACACGTTCTCCCTGCAGGGACGGCCGATCCGCAAGGTCCGCCAATCGGTGACGCGCCTGACCAAGGCTGGCTTCAGCGCGGAGCTGATCCCGGTCTCCGAGCTGGACTGCGAGACCACGGCCGAGGTCAACGAGGTGCTCGTGCGCGGGCGCGAGGGCGCGCCCGAGCGCGGCTTCTCGATGGCGATGGACGCGATCGACGGCGCCCACTCCGACCAGACGGTGCTCGTGGTGGCCCGCGACGAGCACGGCGCCATCCGCGGCGTCCTTCACTTCGTGCCCACCTACGGCCGCCCCGCGGCCTCGCTGTCGTTCATGCGCCGCGATCCCGGCACCCCCAACGGGCTGACCGAGTTCATGGTCTGCTCGGCCGCCGAGCTGCTGCGCGCGCGCGGCGTGCGGGAGATGTCCCTGAACTTCGCCGCCTTCGCGAAGTGGATGAACGAGCCCGACAAGCGCATCGAGCAGTGGCTGGGCAAGCTGATCTCGCTCGGCAACCGCTTCTTTCAGATCGAGAGCCTGTACCGCTTCAACGCCAAGTTCTTCCCGCGCTGGGAGCCCCGCTACCTCGTCTACGAGGGCACCTTCGGGCTCGCCCGGGCGTCGGTCGCGGCGATGTGGGCCGAGGGCCAGATGCCCAAGCCGGCCCTGCCCCGGCGTCGGCATGACGACCACCACGGCCCCCGTCGGGCCGGCACGCTAACCTCCGTCTAACGCCGCCGGCTTCGCCGGGTCCGGACGGGCCCGGCGCCGTGCCGATGGCGCGTTTTCTTCCACGCGACGCCGGACTTTGTCGCGCCCGATAGTTTTCGCGGCCCCGGCCGGGATCACGGTTTCATTGACCAGCTTCAGCCGACAACTGCATGACGCGCCGCCCGCCTGCCACCGGCGACCGGCCTACCCACAGACCACCGGGAGTCCGCGGTGTCGGTGAGTGCCGCCGCCGTCCGTGAGCCCGCGATGCCGCCCGTACTGCGTTTCTTCGACGTGGTCCTCGTGGTCGTGGCCGCGCCGATCATGCTGCTGATCGGCGTCCCCGCCGTCGGCTACCTGGCCGGCGCCGGCGCGTGGATCGCGCTGCGCGCGCTCGGCCTCGGCGCCGAGCGGATGGCCAGCTCGACCCGCGAGGCCAGCCGTCAGATCACGATCCGCATGACCTTCATGCTCAGCCGGCTGTTCCTGCTTGCGCTCGCGGTGATCCTCGCCCGCCAGGCGAGCCGGAACGACGGGCTGACCGCGCTCGTGGTGATCGTCGTCGCCTTCACGCTGTCCATGGCCACGCTGGCCGCGAACCGACCGAGGACCCGATGAGCAACACCCGCAAGCTCCTGCTGTCGATCGCCGGCTTCTACGTGGTCGGGATCATCGCTCTGGTCGTCATCTTCGGGTTCGGATCCAAGAACACCTCGTTCCAGATCCAGAACGAGTTCAAGCTGGTCGACTGGGTGCATCTCGGCGTGTTCAGCATCAACCGCGCCGTCGTGTACCTGATCATCGCGGCGCTGCTGACGGTCGGCACGATGGTGTGGATCTCGCGGCGCATGCGGGCGCGCCCCAACCGGATCCAGACCGCTGTCGAAGTCCTGTATTCGCTGATGCGCGACAACATCACCAAGGGCAACATGGACGCCGCGATGGCGGCCAAGTGGTTCCCGTTCATCGGCGCGCTGTTCTTGTTCATCTGGTTCAGCAACCTGATCGGCTACCTGCCGCTGCCGACCAACTCCGAGCAGACGTTCAACGTCTTCGGCGCCCACATCCCGTCCTTCGCGCTGTACGCGGCCACGGCGAACATCTCGGTGCCGCTCGTGCTCGCGCTGATCACCTTCGTCTTCTTCAACTACGAGGGCATTCGCGCGCAGGGCCCGGTCGGGTACATCAAGAGCCTGATCCCGTCCGGGGTCAGCGGCCCGATCCTGCTGCTCATCTTCCCGCTGGAGATCATCTCCACGATCATGCGGATCCTCTCGCTGACGATCCGGTTGTTCGCCAACATCCTGGCCGGCCACATGATCATCCTGTTCATGGCCGGGGGCCTGGCCGTGATCCTCGGCCTCAGCTTCTTGGGCTGGTTCACGCTTCCCGCCGCGTTCATCCTGTACCTGTTCGAGCTCGGCCTGGTCGCCACGCTGCAGGCCTTCATCTTCGCAACCCTCGCCGCGATCTACCTCGGCGGCGCGGTGACTCATCACTAAACACAGAAGGAGCTGACCCCAGTGCTTACTCACATCCTCACCCTCGCCGCCGTCGGCAAGGGGCTCGGTATCGGCATCGGCGGTGGCCTCGGCGCCGTCGGCGCCGGCGTCGGTATCGGGATCATCTTCGGCAAGGTGATCGAGGCCGTCACCCGCCAGCCCGAGATGCGGGACGAGATCACCCAGATCCAGTGGCTGGGTTTCGCCCTCACCGAGGCGTGCTTCTTCTACGGCCTGGTCGCCGGGCTGCTCTCCTACGTCCTGAATTAACGCGATGGCCTCCGTCCCCGTCGCCGCCTCGAGCGGCTCGTTCCTGGTCTCGCCCAACGTCGGCCTGATGGTCTGGACGTTGCTGCTGTTCGGGATCTCGGTGTTCGCGCTGAAGAAGTACGCGTTCCCGCGGATCACCGAGGCCCTGGACAAGCGCCAGCACGCGATCGAGGAATCGATCGATGCCGCCGAGCGGACGCGCACCGAAGCCGACGCGATCCTGGCCGAGTACCGCGAGCGCCTCAAGGAGGCCCGCGCCCAGGCCGACGAGATCGTCGGCCGTGCGCGCAAGGCCGCCGAGACGCACGAGCGTGACAGCCAGGACGAGGCCAAGGCCAGGCGCGAGCAGATGATGGAGCAGACGCGTCGCGACATCGAGACCGAGACGCGCCGGGCCATCCAGGAGATCCGCCGCGAGGTCGCCGACCTCACCGTGCTGGCCACCGAGAAGGTCACCCGCAAGACACTCACCGAGGACGACCAGCGCCGGCTGGTGGAGGACGCGCTGTCCGAGCTGGACTTCTCGAGCCTCAGCGCGGAGGGCCACAAGTAGTGCTCCGCGGCGACGGCGAGGGCCGGTAGATGGAAGAGATCGCTCAGGTCTACGCGCGGGCTCTGTTCGAGGTCGCGACCGAGCAGGATGAGATCGACACGGTCCGTGACGAGATCTCCGCCTTCGCGGAGGCGATGCACGCCAACCGCGACCTGGCGGTCTTCTTCTTCTCGCCCTACTTCTCGGTGGAGGAGAAGAAGGCGGGGCTGGCCAAGGCGGTCACCGGGGCCAGTCCGGCCCTGGCCAACTTCCTGCAGGCCCTGATCGAGCGCCACCGGATGCCGGCCATCTTCCGGATCGCCGCCGAGTACCAATCGCTGTGGGCGCAGGCCCGCCGGCTGCTCCCGGTCAAGGTCACGACCGCGATCGAGCTCGAGGACCGCGTCGTCACCGAGCTCGGCGAGCGGATCGGCAAGCAGGTCGACCGCGAGGTCGAGGTCTCCAGCGAGGTCGATCCCGAGATCCTTGGCGGCGTCGTCCTGCGCGTCGGCAACGTCATCCTCGACGCCTCGATCCGCAACCAACTCGAATCCCTGAGAAAGCAAGTCGCGCAGGCCTAGGGCCGGCGCGTAGAGGAGCCATTTCCCCATGCAGATCAAGCCCGACGAGATCACCTCCATCCTCAAGAGCCGGATCGAGGGATTCGACACCTCCAGCGCCGAGCTGACCGAGGTCGGCACCGTCCTGTCGGTCGCCGACGGCATCTGCCGCATCCACGGCCTGGAGGACTGCATGTCCTTCGAGATGCTCGACCTGCCCCATGGGGTGACCGGCCTGGCCCTGAACCTCGAGTCCGACAACGTCGGCGCGGTGCTGTTCGGCCACTGGCAGAAGATCGTCGAGGGCGACACGGTCAAGCGCACCGGCCGCCTGCTCGAGATCCCCGTCGGCGACGCGCTCCTGGGCCGGATCGTCGACCCGCTGGGCAACCCGCTGGACGGCAAGGGTGAGATCAAGACCGACCAGACCCGGCCGGCCGAGCACAAGGCTCCGGGCGTCGTCCAGCGTCAGCCGGTGACTGAGCCGATGCTCACCGGGCTGAAGGCGATCGACTCGATGATCCCGATCGGCCGCGGGCAGCGCGAGCTGATCATCGGCGACCGCCAGACCGGCAAGACCTCGATCGCGATCGACACGATCATCAACAACAAGGACAAGGACCTGGTCTGCGTCTACGTGGCCATCGGCCAGCGCAAGGCGACGGTCGTCCAGCTGGCCAGCGTGCTCGAGGAGGCCGGGGCGCTGGAGAACACGATCATCGTGATGGCGGCCGCCGACGAGTCGGCGCCGATCAAGTTCCTGGCCCCCTACGCGGGCTGCGCGATGGCCGAGTACTTCCTCTACAACGGCAAGGCCGCGCTGGCCGTCTACGACGACCTGACCAAGCACGCCTACGCCTACCGCCAGATGTCGCTGCTGCTGCGCCGGCCGCCGGGTCGCGAGGCCTACCCCGGCGACGTCTTCTACCTGCACTCGCGCCTGCTCGAGCGGGCCGTCAAGCTCAACGACGACCTCGGCGGCGGATCGCTGACCGCGCTGCCGGTGATCGAAACCCAGGCCGGCGACGTGTCGGCCTACATCCCGACCAACGTCATCTCGATCACCGACGGCCAGATCTTCCTGGAGCCGAAGCTGTTCTACGCGGGCGTGCGCCCGGCCATCAACGTTGGGATCTCGGTGTCCCGGGTCGGCGGCAACGCGCAGATCGGCCCGATGCGCAAGGTCGCCGGTCGTCTCAAGCTCGACCTCTCCCAGTACCGCGACCTCGAGGCGTTCGCGCAGTTCGGATCCGACCTGGACTCCGACACGCGCAACACGCTGGCCCGCGGCGAGCGGCTGGTCGAGACGCTGAACCAGAACGAGCGCCATCCGATGCCGGTCGAGGATCAGGTCATCCAGATCTTCGCCGCCACCAACGGGTACCTGGACCGGATCGAGACCGAGAAAGTGACCAAGTTCCTCGACGGCCTGGTCGAGTCGGTCAAGGGCAACGAGCCCGAGCTGACCAAGTCGATCTCCGGCGGCGACTGGTCTGACGACACGCAGGCCAAGCTCGACACGGCGATCGGCACCTACGCCGAGGACTTCGGCTACGACCTCGACGAGGAGGGCCTGCCGCTCGACGACGAGGCCCAGGCGGCCTAGGAGACCACGCATGGCCTCGCAGCGAGACGTCAAGAACCGCATCGCGTCGGTCAAGAACATCCAGAAGATCACGCGCGCCATGGAGATGGTGGCGGCGGCCCGGTTGCGCCGGGCCGAGCAGCGCATCGCTGACCTGCGCCCCTACGCCAACGCGATCCGCCGCATGACCCGCCAGGCCGCCGAGGCGGCCGGCAGCGTCCCGCGGCTTCCGATCCTCGCCGAGCACGAGTCGGTGCAGACGGTCGGGCTGCTCGTCGTGGCCGGGGACCGGGGCCTGGCCGGCGCCTTTAACTCAAACGCCGTGCGCGCCGGCGTCAGCGCCGCCCGTGAGCACTCCGGCGAGGGCCGCCAGGCGTCTCTGTTCGCCTCCGGGCGCCGGGCCGCGTCCTCCCTGGCCTTCCGCGGCTTTGAGCCCACCGAGAGCTTTGCCGGCTTCTCCGAGCGCCCGGCCTACGCCGACGCCCGGGCGATCGCCGAGCGGCTGATGGCGGCCTACATCGACGGTGACGTCGACCGCGTGGAGATCTTCTACAACGGCTACGTCTCGCCGTTGACGCAGGAGATGCGCCGCGAGACGCTGCTGCCGCTGCAGCAGGCCACGCTGCTCGAGGACGAGGACTCCGACGAGGGGGAGGACGAGGATCAGCGCTCCGACGGCCCGTCGGCCCTGGTCGAGTACGAGCCCGAGCCCGAGGAGATCCTCGGCCGGCTGGTCCCCGACTACGTCGAGATCTCGATCTACCGGGCGCTGCTTGAGTCAAGCGCCTCCGAGCTCGGCGCGCGCATGACAGCGATGCGCAACGCGTCGGAGAACGCCTCGAGCCTGATCGAGGACTACACGCTGCAGATGAACCGCGCCCGTCAGGCGGAGATCACCCAGGAGATCATGGAAGTCGTCGCCGGTGCGGAGGGGCTCAGCTAGGACATCCGTCCCGCCCGCCCCACTCGCGCCACCACACAGGAGAACCAAGCCAAGAACTATGTCTGCCATCACTGAAGAAACCACCGCCAGCCAGTCCGGCGAGCGCAACACCGGCACGATCGAGGAGATCCAGGGCGTCGTCATCGAGGCCGTGTTCCCCGACAAGCTGCCCGAGATCTACAACGCGATCCTGGTCAAGCGCCCGGACGCGGCCCGGGCCGAGGAGGACGAGGACATCGCCGCCTCCGCCTCTGAGTACCTCGTCTGCGAGGTCCAGCAGCACCTCGGTGACGACCGGGTCCGCGCGGTCGCGATGGACACTACCGACGGCCTGTCGCGCGGCACCGAGGTGATCGACTCCGGCGGTCCGATCAGCGTGCCCGTCGGCGAGGCCACGCTGGGCCGGATCTTCAACCTGCTCGGCGAGCCGATCGACCTCGGCGAGCCGCTGCCCGACGACACCGAGCGCTGGCCGATCCATCGCGACGCACCGACCGTCGAGGCGCTGGCCCCGACCACGGAGATGTTCGAGACTGGAATCAAGGTGATCGACCTGCTCGCCCCCTACGCCAAGGGCGGCAAGGTCGGCCTGTTCGGCGGCGCCGGCGTGGGCAAGACCGTGATCATCCAGGAGCTGATCCACAACCTGGCCCAGGAGCACGGCGGTCTGTCGGCCTTCTGCGGCGTCGGTGAGCGCTCCCGTGAGGGCAACGACCTGTGGCTGGAGATGAAGGAGTCGGGCGTCCTGGACAAGACGATGCTCGTCTTCGGCCAGATGAACGAGCCGCCCGGCGCCCGCATGCGCGTCGCGCTGTCGGGCCTGACCATGGCCGAGTACTTCCGCGACGAACAGGGCCAGGACGTGCTGCTGTTCATCGACAACATCTTCCGCTTCGTCCAGGCCGGCTCCGAGGTGTCCGCCCTGCTGGGCCGGATGCCCTCCCAGGTCGGCTATCAGCCCACCCTGGAGTCCGAGATGGGCCAGCTGCAGGAGCGGATCACCTCGACCCGGAAGGGCTCGGTGACCTCGATCCAGGCCATCTACGTCCCGGCCGACGACCTCACCGACCCGGCTCCGGCCTCGGCCTTCGCCCACCTGAACTCGACCACGTCGCTGTCGCGGTCGATCTCCGAGAAGGGGATCTACCCGGCCGTCGACCCGCTGGACTCGACCTCCACGATCCTCAAGCCCGAGATCGTCGGCGAGGAGCACTTCAACGTCGCCAACCGGGTCAAGGAGGTTCTGCAGCGCTACAAGGAGCTGCAGGACATCATCGCCATCCTCGGCATCGACGAGCTCTCCGACGAGGACAAGGTGACCGTCGCTCGCGCCCGCAAGCTCGAGCGCTTTCTGTCCCAGCCGTTCTTCGTCGCCACCCAGTTCACCGGCATCGAGGGCGAGTACGTGCCCGTGGCCGAGTCGATCCGCGGCTTCTCGGAGATCCTGGAGGGCAAGTACGACGACGTGCCCGAGCGCGCCTTCTTCATGAAGGGCACGATCGACCAGGTCTCCCGCGAGGGGACCGAGAAGGACGAGGAGAAGTCCGACTCCGAGGCCGGGGAGGACGCCGCCGAGAACAACGGCGACGACGCCCAGGCCTCGGCCCAGGACAGCTCGGACGCCAGTGGCGACGCCGAGACGTCGGGCTCGTCCGGCAGCGCTGAGAAGTCGGACGGGGAGTAGAAGGTGGCCCACTCCACGTTCGAGGTGGCCGTTCTCACCCCCGAGGGCGAGGTCTTCGCCGAGGAGGTCCAGATGGTCTCCACCCGCACCACGGTGGGGTCGATCGGCGTGCTGGCCGGCCACGCGCCGCTGCTGGCCATGCTCGATCCCACCGAGCTGCGGCTGTACCGCTCGGACTCGGACGTCGTGCGCTTCGCCCAGGCCGAGGGCTACCTGCAGGTCGCGGGCGGCAAGGCCCTGCTGCTCGTCGAGGAGGCGCACGAGGCCGACTCGCTGAACGCCGGTGACCTGCGCGAGCGCCTCCAACAGGCGCAGCACGAGCTCGAGGAGGCCGGCGAGGACACCGAGCGCCGTCGCGTGGCCGAACGCAACCAGCGCCGCTGGGAGACCTTCCTGAGGATCGCCGAGGGGGGCTAGGCGCCCTGCTGGACGAGCGCCCCCTCGCCGAGCGGCTGATCCGCTACGACACCTCTCAGCCCGACGAGCTTGTCGCGGCCGCAGGATTCGTGCAGGGGTGGATCGAATCCCGGGAGATCGAGGTGCGCCAGATCGATCACAACCGGCTGCCGGTGATCATCGCCGAGGCGGGCTCCCGCCGGGCGCAGGCGCCCTGCGTGGTCCTGCACGGCCATCTCGACGTGGTGCCGGCCAACCGCGGGCAGTTCGAGCCCCGGATCGAGGGCGACCGGCTGATCGGCCGCGGCGCCTACGACATGAAGGGCGGCCTGGCCGCGATGATGTGCGCGCTGAAGGACGCCGATGACCAGGACGCGGTGCGCGTGCGGTTCATCTGCGTCCCCGACGAGGAGTCCGAGGATCTCGACGAGCGCTCGACCGACGCGATCGTCTCGCGGGGGCTGGGCGGGGACTTCGCCATCACCGGCGAGCCGACCAACCTGCACATCGGGGTCCAGGCCAAGGGGGTGCTCGTGCTGCGGATCGTCGTGCACGGCCGGGCCGCCCACAGCTCGACCCCGTGGCTGGGCGACAACGCCGTGCTCAAGGCCGTCGACGTGTTCCGGGCCATCGAGACGCTGCCCTTCTCCCGGGAATCCTCGGAGATGTTCGACCGGCCCTCGATCAACCTCGGGCGGATCGAGGGCGGCGACGCGCTCAACAAGGTCCCGGATCGCTGCGAGATGGCCGTCGACGTCCGCTACCTTCCCGGGCAGGACCCGGGGGAGATCCTCGCCCAGGTCCGGGCGATCCCCGGCATCGACGTCACCCGCACCTTCATTCACCCGCCGGTCACCGTGTCCCCATCCGATCCCTACGTCCGTGCGCTGCGCGAAGCCGTGTCGCGCTCGCGGCCCGAGGGCGAGGCGCTCAGCGTCGGGCGCGACGGTGCCTCGGACGCGGCCTCGTTCATCGAGGCGGGCATCCCCGCGGTCGAGTTCGGCCCGTCCGGGAGCGGCCATCACGGTCCCGAGGAGTGGGTCTCGATCACCTCGCTGGCGCGCTACCGCCAGGCGCTGGGGGATTTCGTCCGCACGCTGCCGGCCTGGCTGGACCAGGGCCAGGGTGGGCTGACGGCGATCGACGGAGGTCTGGCGTGACGATCGAGGGGCGTCTGGCGTGAGCATCATTCCGCGCACCCGCCGGGGGACGCTGTGGCGCGCGCTGCTCGCCGCCGTGCTGGTGATCGGCGCGACCGCCGGGACGACCGCCGTGGCCGGCCTGCTGCAGTTCAAGCAGCTGGCCGCCGACATCGGCGCGTCCCCGGCCATCCAGGGCGCGCCGGTCGACATCCCGCCGCCGGGCAATCCGCAGACGATCCTGGTCATCGGCTCCGACCACCGGGCCGGACAGCCGTACTCGGACTCCCGCACCGACACGATGCTGCTGGTGCGTCTCAACGATGCCTCGCAGACCATCAACGTGATGTCGATCCCGCGCGACCTGCAGGTGACGATCCCCGGCAGCGGGGTGGCCAAGCTCAACGCCGCCTACGCAGCGGGCGGCCCGGGTCTGCTCATCAGGACGATCCGGGCCAACGTGTTCCCCGACCTGCGGGTCAACCACATCGTCGACGTCAACTTCGGCGGCTTCCAGGCCCTGGTCAACGCGATCGGCTGCGTCTACGCCGACGTCGATCACCGCTACTACAACAACACGCTCTACACCGGCTACTCGAGCATCGACATCCAGCCCGGCTACCAGAAGCTGTGCGGGGCCGACGCGCTGGCCTTCGTGCGCTTCCGCCACACCGACTCCGACATCGTGCGCAACGCCCGCCAGCAGGACTTCATCCGCTGGGCCAAGGATCAGTACGGGGTCGGCAACATCCTGGCCAACAAGGATCGCCTGCTGCACATCTTCGGGGCCCATACGCGGACCGACCGCGATCTGCACACCACCGACGGCTTGATCAACCTGTTCAACCTCGTCGTCAACGCCGCGGGAACACGGATCGAGCAGGTCAAGTTCCCCGCCATCCTGCACGCCTGTCCCCCTGACTGCAACGTGACCGCCGATCCGGTGGCCGAGGCGGCGGCCTTCCGCAGGTTCATGCACGTCACTACCGGCGGGCCGGCCAAAGCCAAGGCCAAGGCCAAGACCAAGATCAGGGCCAAGAAGGGCGCCAAGCTCTCGGCTGCCGGACTGGTCGCCGATACCGCCGACGGCAAGGCGCAGGAGAACGCCCTGGCCTCGGTGGGCATGCCCGTCTACTACCCACGGCTGATCATGGCCGGAGGGGGAACCGGGTACTGCTCCGACATGACCAGCCTGTGTCCGCTCGAGGCGCCCAGCCCCGGCTCCTACCCGCGCGCCTACCGGCTGCGCGACCGCCGCGGCCATCCCTATCCCGCCTACCGGATGACGCTCGTGCTCAACTCGCTGCTGGGCCAGTACTACGGGGTGCAGGGCACGACGTGGCAGAACCCGCCGCTGCTGGCCAGCCCTCTGGAGAGCAAGGTGGTCAACGGCAAGACGCTTGAGATCTACGAGCAGGGCGGCAGCATCACCAACGTCGCCTGGCACACCAAGCAGGGCGTCTACTGGATCTCCAACACGCTGACCACCGATATCTCCAACCGCCAGATGATCAACATCGCGGCGTCGCTGACGCACTGACCGCCGGGGCGGCGGCGCAACGCCCCTCCACGCTAGCCTCACCGGCTTCATGAATCACGATCGCGAACCCATCGCCGTCATCGGCACCGGTTACGTTGGCCTGGTCACCGCGGCCGGCTTCGCCGAGCTGGGCAGCGAGGTCTGGTGCGTCGACATCGACGCTGAGAAGATCGCGGGCCTGCAGCGAGGTGAGATCCCGATCTACGAGCCCGGCCTGGCCGAGTGCGTGGCCCGCAACCGCGAGCGCATGCACTTCTCCACCCAGCTCGGCGACGCCCTGGAACACGCGCGGCTCCTGTTCGTCGCCGTCGGCACCCCGCCGACCTACTCCGGCGACGCTGACCTGTCCGCGGTCAACGCGGTCGTCGGCGAGATGCCCGCCTCCGATCATCATGCGCTGATCATGAAGTCGACCGTCCCCGTCGGGACCGGTGCGGCGATCCAGCGCGAGTTCCGCACCCAGGGCAAGGAGGGCTTTGCCTACGTCTCCTGCCCCGAGTTCCTCAAGGAGGGCTCGGCGCTGGAGGACTTCATGGCCCCCGACCGTGTCGTCGTCGGCGACGACGGCAACTGGGCCGGGGACGCCGTGGCCGCGCTGTACGCACCGCTGCACAGCGAGCTCGTGCGCACCGACGTGGCCAGCGCGGAGATGGTCAAGCTGGCCGCCAACGCCTTTCTGGCCACCAAGATCTCCTTCATCAACGAGATCGCCAACGTGTGCGAGGAGACCGGCGCCGACGTGGCCGAGGTGGCACGGGGGATGGGTCTGGATCAGCGCATCGGCCGCCACTTCCTGCGCCCCGGGATCGGCTTCGGGGGCTCCTGCTTTCCCAAGGACGTCTCCGCCCTGAAGCAGCTGGCCGGGAACTCGGGCTACCACTTCCAGCTGCTGACCGCGGTCATCGAGGTCAACGAGCTGCAGAAGCGCCGGGTCGTCTCCAAGCTGCAGAAGCACCTCGGCTCGCTCGTCGGCAAGCGCATCGCCCTGCTCGGGCTCGCCTTCAAGGCCAACACCGACGACATGCGCGAGGCGTCATCGCTCGTGCTGGCGGCGCGGCTCCAGGCCGACGGGGCGCAGGTCACCGCCTATGACCCGATCGCTGAGGACGAGGCCCGCAAGCTGATGCGGGGCATCACGTTCGCCTCCAGCTCGCTCGAGGCCCTGGACGGCGCCGACGCGTGCGTGGTGGTCACCGAGTGGCCGGAATTCGCGCAGCTGGACTGGAATCTCGTCGGGGAACGGATGGCCGGCCGGCTGCTCATCGACGGGCGCAACTTCCTGGACCGCGAGGCGCTGCGCGCGGCCGGCTTCACCTACGAGGGCATCGGGCGTTGACCCCGCGGGCCGGCCGGTCGTGCAGGCCCTGATCCTCGTCGGAGGGGAGGGCACGCGCCTGCGGCCGCTCACCTCCAAGCTCCCCAAGCCGGTGGTGACCCTGGTCGACCGCCCGTTCATGGCCTACATGCTCGAGTGGCTCAAGGGCCACGGGGTGAGCGAGGTGATCCTGTCCTGCGGGTTCATGGCCGACGGGGTCTCTGCGGTGCTCGGAGACGGTTCGAGCCTCGGCCTGCAGGTCCGCTACGTCCAGGAGCCCGAGCCGCTGGGTACCGGCGGCGCGCTGAAGTACGCGGAGGAGATGCTCGAGGAGCGCTTTCTGATGCTCAACGGGGACGTGCTGACCGACATCGACCTCACCGCCCAGCTGCGCCAGCACGAGGCCACCGGCGCCTCGGTCACGCTTGCGCTCTATCCCGTGCAGGACCCGTCGGCCTACGGCCTGGTCAACCGGCATTCCGACCACTCCGTGCGCTCCTTCGTGGAGAAGCCCCGGGCCGAGGAGATCGAGACCAACCTGATCAGCGCCGGCGCCTACGTGATCGAGCGTCCGGTGCTGGACCGCATGGCCCCCGCGGGGACGCGCAGCTCGATCGAGCGCGACCTCTTCCCCGAGCTCGTCGGGCACGGGCTGTACGGCTATGAGGCCTCGGGCTACTGGATGGACATCGGCACTCCGGACCGCTACCTGCAGGCGACCTACGACATCCTCGACGGCGAGGTATCGACGGCGGCGGGACGCAGCGTCGCGGCCAGCGGCGGGATCCGCGACGACGGGGCCCGAATCGAGGGCCGGGTTCACGGGCCGGCCGTGCTCGGCGCCGGTTGCGTGATCGAGCCCGACGCGACGGTCAGCGGCCGCACCGTGCTCGGCCCCGGCGTGCACCTGGCCGCCGGCGCCCACGTCGAGTCCTCCGTCCTGCTCGACGGATGCCGGGTGGGAGCCGGCACCCGGATCGTGGACACGATCCTCGCGCCCGGCGTGACCATCGGGGAGCGCTGCCAGATCGACCGTGGGGTCGTCCTCGGCCAGGGTGTGACGATCGGGGCGGGCAACGTCCTCACCGCGGGAATGCGTATCTTCCCCGGCGTGCAGATCCCCGACGGAGCGGTGGCATTCTGAGCCCGGGGGCGGGTGGGGACCCGCTTTCTCGCGAGGCGATCGCGGCCGGGGACCCGACCGGCCAGCTGGCCGACGTCCTGGACCTGCCCGAGCACCTGCGCGACGCCCTGTGGCGCGTGGAGTCGGCCAACCTGACCCCGCATGACTGCCCCGGGGGCCTGGTCGTGGCCGGGATGGGGGGGTCGGCGATCGGCGGTGCCCTGGCCTTGGCCGTGCTCGGTGACCAGGCGTCGCGGCCGATCGCCGCCGCGCGCGACTACGCGCTGCCGTCCTGGGTGACCCCCGAGACGACCGTCCTGTGCTCGAGCTACTCGGGACAGACCGAGGAGACGCTGGGCGCGTTCGAGGCCGCGGGCGCGGTCGGCGCCCGGCGGATCGTCTGCACGACCGGTGGCGCGCTGGCCGAGCAGGCGCGGGCCGAGGGGGTCCCGGTGATCCCGCTGCCCGGTGCCTACCAGCCCCGGGCCGCGGTCGGCTACGCGCTCGTCGTCTCGCTCGAGGTCGCCGCGCTGGCCGGCGTGGCCCCCACGCTGCACACCGAGATCGATGTCGCCGCCGGCCACGCCGAGCGGCTGATCGGCCGGTGGGGGCCCGATGCGGACGCCGACTCGCCGGTCAAGGCCCTGGCCCGGGAGCTGGACGGGACGATCATCCAGATCGCCGGCGCGGGCCTGACCAGCGCCGTCGCCTACCGCTGGAAGACGCAGATCAACGAGAACGCCAAGCGGCCGGCGTTCGCCACCGAGCTGCCGGAGATGGACCACAATGAGATCGTCGGCTGGGAGGGCGCGGCGGAGCTGGGCCGCTTCGGCGCCGTGTTCCTCGATGACTCGGATCTGCACCCGCGGGTGCGGCGGCGGATCGCGCTCAGCCACGAGCTGATCGCACCGCACGCGGCGGCCGCGGTCACCGTCGCGTCCGAGGGCGAGACCCGGATGGAGCGGCTCGTCTCCCTGCTGGTCATGGGCGACCTGCTCTCCCTGTACCTGGCGGCGCTGCGCGGGATCGACCCGGCGAAGATCGACACGCTGGATGCGCTCAAGGCGCGGCTGAACGGCGACTGACCTGCACCCAGACCCCGGTCTCGGGGCGATGGCCGTCCACACGGGGAGACCCCAGAACCTTGACACGGCCGTGGTAGGGTTTGGGGTCAGATGGAGGCACTGACGATCAACGAAGCGGCGGCGACCACCGGCTGGTCTCCGCGGATGCTGCGCTATGTGGAGTCCGCGGGCCTCGTCGCCCCGGCCCGCTCGGCCTCCGGCTACCGCCTGTACGGCGCGCCGGAGCTGCAGCGCCTGCGCACGCTCAAGGAGCTGCTGGGCCGCTTCGATCTCGGCCTGTCCGATGTCGCCTTCGCGGCGCGCATGGACACCGACCCCGAGCTGCGCGCCGCCGTCCGGCGCTGGCTTCAGTCAGAGGCGCGGCGGCCCGAGGACGTCAGCCAGGCCGAGTGGCTGCGCTTCGAGCAGGACAAGCACGAACGGCTGCTCGCGGCCGCCGTGGCCTGAACCTTCCATCCGCTCGCACCCCGTCCCCGACTGCAATCCGCGAACGAAAGAGACCATGACCACCACCGTCCCCGAGACCGATTACAAGGTCGCCGACCTCAGCCTCGCCGCCTACGGGCGCAAGGAGATCCAGCTCGCCGAGCACGAGATGCCCGGGCTGATGACCACCCGCCGCGAGTTCGCCGACGCCCAGCCCCTGAAGGGCGCGCGCATCACCGGTTCGCTGCACATGACCACCCAGACCGCGGTGCTGATCGAAACGCTGACCGCGCTCGGGGCCGAGGTGCGCTGGGCCAGCTGCAACATCTTCTCCACCCAGGACCACGCCGCCGCGGCCGTCGTCGTCGGCCCGGAAGGCACGCCGCAGGAGCCACGCGGTGTCCCCGTGTTCGCCTGGAAGGGCGAGACGCTGGAGGAGTACTGGTGGTGCACCGACCAGGCGCTGAGCTGGCCCGGTGAGTCCGGCCCGAACATGATCCTCGACGACGGTGGCGACGCGACCCTGCTCGTCCACAACGGCGTTCAGTACGAGGCCGACGGAGCGGTCCCCGACGTCGCTACGGCCGAGAACGAGGAGCACGCCGTGATCCTCGGGCTGCTGCAGCGCTCGCTGGAGTCAGACGGGCAGCGCTTCACCCGCATGGCGGCCGAGATCCAGGGCGTCACCGAGGAGACCACCACCGGTGTGCACCGCCTCTACCAGTTCGCCGAGCAGGGCCGGCTGCTGTTCCCGGCCATCAACGTCAACGACTCGGTGACCAAGTCCAAGTTCGACAACAAGTACGGCTGCCGCCACTCGCTGATCGACGGGATCAACCGCGCCACCGACGTGCTGATCGGCGGCAAGGTCGCCGTCGTGTGCGGCTACGGCGACGTCGGCAAGGGCTGCGCCGAGTCGCTGCGCGGCCAGGGCGCCCGGGTGATCGTCACCGAGATCGACCCGATCTGCGCGCTGCAGGCCGCGATGGACGGCTACCAGGTGGCCACCCTTCAGGACACGCTCGGCTCCGCCGACATCTTCATCACCACGACCGGCAACAAGGACGTGATCCGGGCCGAGGACATGGCCCAGATGAAGCACCAGGCGATCGTGGGCAACATCGGCCACTTCGACAACGAGATCGACATGGCCGGCCTGGCCAAGATCGAGGGCATCGAGCGGATCAACATCAAGCCCCAGGTCGATGAGTGGGTCTTCCCGGGCGGGCGTTCGATCATCGTGCTCTCCGAGGGCCGGCTGCTGAACCTCGGCAACGCGACCGGACATCCCAGCTTCGTGATGTCCAACTCGTTCACCAACCAGACGATCGCCCAGATCGAGCTGTTCACCAAGCCCGGCGAGTACGGCAAGCAGGTCTACGTGCTGCCCAAGCACCTGGACGAGAAGGTCGCGCGCCTGCACCTCGACGCGCTCGGCGTGCGGCTCACCGAGCTGACCCCGGATCAGGCCGAGTACCTCGGCGTCCCGGTCAACGGTCCGTTCAAGTCAGAGCACTACCGCTACTAGGCCGACCCAGAGCCCGCCGCCATGGCCCGCGCTGACGCCGCGGCCCACGACGTCGCCGATCTCGCCCTCGCCCCCGACGGCGAGGCGCGGATCGGCTGGGCGGCGGGCCAGATGCCGGTCCTTCACCGGATCCGCGAGCGCTTCGAGGCCGAGCGGCCGCTGGCCGGCATCCGCGTCGCCGCGTGCCTGCACGTGACGGCCGAGACGGCCAACCTGATGCGCACGCTGCGGGCCGGCGGCGCGGTCGTCGGCCTGTGCGCGGCCAACCCGCTCTCCACTCAGGACGACGTCGCCGCGGCCCTGGTCGCCGGCGACGGCATCGAGGTCCGGGCGATCCGCGGCGAGGACATCGACACCTACGTCGCCCACGTGCTGGCCCTGCTCACGGCGCCCGCCGGGGACGGGCTGGTCACCATCGACGACGGCGCCGACCTGCAGGTCACCGCGCACGCGCGCGGCGGGGAGTTGCTGGAGGGCCTGATCGGCGGCACCGAGGAGACGACCACCGGTCTCGTCCGCCTGCGCCGCCTGGTGCAGGAGGGCCGGCTCACCTGCCCGGTGCTCGCCGTCAACGAGGCCCGCACTGAGCGCGCGCTCAACGACCGTCACGGCACCGGCCAGTCGGCCCTGGACGGGATCCTGCGCGCCTCCGGCGTGCTGCTGGCCGGCCACACCCTCGTCGTCGTCGGCTACGGCTGGGCCGGTCAGGGCGTGGCCGAGCGCGCCCGCGGCGCCGGGGCCGCGGTGATCGTCTGCGAGGTCGACCCGCTGCGGGCGCTCGAGGCCCGGATGGCCGGCTATGAGGTGATGCCCTCGCTGGACGCGGCCGAGCGCGGCGACGTGTTCGTCACCGTCACCGGCTCGCGGCGCGTGCTGCGCGGCGAGCACTTCGCGCGGATGAAGGACGGGGCCATCCTGGCCAACGCGGGTCACTTCGACGTCGAGCTCGATCTCGAGGAGCTGGCCGCGCTGGCCCCCGACGGCCCGCGCGAGGTCAAGCGGCTCGTGCAGCAGTTCGTGCTCGCCGACGGGCGCCGGCTGAACCTGCTCGCCCAGGGCCGGGTGGTCAACCTGGCCGCCGCCGAGGGCCATCCCGCGGCCGTGATGGACGTCTCCTTCGCGCTGCAGGCGCTCAGCGTCGAGGCGCTGGTCAGCGGTCGCGGCACGCTCGGGCCCGGCGTGCACCCCGTCTCGGACGCGATCGACCGCGAGGTCGGGCGGCTCAAGCTGGCCGCGCTCGGCGTGCGCATCGACGAGCCGACCGCCGATCAGGCGACGTACCGCGAGTCCTGGACCTGAGCCCGGCGGCGGCCCTTTCCGGTAGCGTTGCCGCACGCATGGAGGGCTCGGAGCATGGGAAGCTGCGCGGGGGCATCGACCTCGGCGGAACCAAGATCGAGGCGATCGTGGTCGACGCCGAGCACAACGTCCGCGGCCAGGCCCGCCAGCCGACGCCGACCGACGGCGGCCCGGCCGACGTGGCCGGTCAGATGGCCGAGGCGCTCAAGGACGCGGCCAAGGCCGCCGGGGTGAAGTCAAGCGATCTCGCCGGTGTCGGAGTCGGCTCGCCCGGAGACGTCGAGGAGGGCACCGGCGCGGTGTCCAACGCGCGCAACCTGCCCGGCTGGATCAAGCCCTTCCCCCTCGGCCAGACGCTGGCCGCTGCGCTGGGCACCCAGGTCCGGATCGGCAACGACGTGCAGGTCGCCACCGACGCCGAGTTCGCGCTGGGGGCCGGAAAGCCCTACCAGTCGGTGCTCGGCGTGTTCTGGGGCACCGGTGTGGGCGGCGGGCTGATCCTCGACGGCAAGCCGTGGCTGGGTCGCGGTGGGGCGGGTGAGATCGGGCACATGGTCGTGCGCCGCAACGGCGCCCACTGCCCGTGTGGGCGGCGCGGCTGCATGGAGGCCTACGCCGGGCGCGGGGCGATGGAACTGCGCGCGCGGCGCGAGGCCGACAAGGGCGCCAAGACCGACCTGTTCAAGATCATGCAGGCCCGCGGTCGCACCCGGCTGACCAGCTCGGTGTGGGCCCACGCCCTGGACGCCGGCGACCCCCTGGCCACCGAGCTGATCGAGCGGGCGGTCCAGGCGCTGGGCGCCGGCATCGCCTCCGCCGTCAACCTGCTCGACATCGAGGCGGTGATCATCGGCGGGGGCCTGGGCGTGCGCTTCGGCCAGCCGATGGCCGAGCGGATCGCCACCGACATGCATCCCCACCTGTTCAACGACGAGCGGCCCCCGGCCGTCCGCGTAGCCGGACTGGGGGACCTGAGCGGTGGCCTGGGCGCGGCGATGCTCGTCGCCTGATCGGTTCCTCGGGACCGGCGGCAATGCTCGTCGCCTGATCGGTTCCTCGGGACCGGCCGCCACGAGCCGCGCCCCCCCGTCCGGTGACGCTGCGCTACCGGCCGGCCGAGCCGACCGGGACGTCTCCGGCCACCTCGTAGCGCTCGGCGCGCTGGGCGTCGCTCTCGGACTCGCCGAGCATCTTGGTGAACAGGTAGACGAGCGCGATCCCCATCACCACGGACTGCTCGAGGGCCATGACCAGCCCGGCCAGCGACTGATCGTTCTGCGGTGACAGACCCCAGTAGTAGGGATGGTGCGCATAGAACGCATAGAAGGAGGCCGGGGCGAACGAGAGCACGATGCCAAGCGCGCCGACCAGCAGCTTGGTCGCGGTCATGTAGGCGATCGGCCCCATGCCCCGCAGACGCATCCGCCCGCGGATGGGAGAGAGCAGGTGCCACCAGTACAGCGACCCGGCGATCCCGAAGCACAGATGCTCGAAGGCGTGCACGCCGGTGTTGCGCAGCGCGGCGTCGTACATCGAGGGCACGTGCCAGCCCCACATCACGCCGGTGTAGAGCACGACGGCGAACACGGGGTGCGCGAGGTAGCCGGCCCGGCGCTCGATCACCGTGATGCGCCGGGTGATGGGACGCAGCAGCACCTTGTTGGTGCCCAGGATGCAGAGGATGGGAGCGATGTCGAGCAGCAGCACGTGCTGGACCATGTGCATCAGCAGCAGCTGCTCGGCGAGCGCGTCGATCGGGGAGACGAGCGCGATCAGCACGACCAGGATGCCGCCGGAGAACAGCGCCATCCGGCCCCATCCGGGGCGGTGCACGGCCCCGGTGGCCCGGGCGCGGCGCCAGGCCACCACGTACAGGCCCTGGATGATCGCCATTCCGGCCAGCACCGTGGGCTCAAACGACCAGCTGACCTCGGGTGAGACGGACGGGTGCACTATGCGAACGTACTTCCGTGAGCGACCACGAGTCCTATTCTGCCGCCTCGACAAATTGGGGGGGCGGGAATAAGCTCGATGGCAGACAACTCCCCAGGAGGTCGGTCATGCGCATCGAGGTCAAGGGACGCAACGTTCCCGTATCGGACGCCATTCGGACCCACGTGGAGAAGCGCTTCGGCAAGGTCGCCAAGCAAGTCTCCGAGTTGGCCGAGCTCGAGGTCGAGCTCTACGAGGAGCGCAATCCGGCCATCGCCGACGCTCAGGTCGCCGAGGTCACGCTGCACCTGAAGGGCGTCACGCTGCGAGCCCGCGACTGCTCGCGCGACATCGTGCACTCGATCAACCTGTGCGCCGACGAGATCGCGGTGCAGGTCAAGCGGCACCGCGACAAGCGGCGCAAGCGCCGCGAGGCGCGCGCCGTTCAGCCGCCGCCGTGGCCGGGGGACGTGTCGCCGGCAGCGTGACCGGCCGCCCCGCGGCGGCGGGCCGCCGCGGGCTCACCCCAACCGTGATGCCGGGCGCGGTGCGGCTGGGGGCGGCTCGGCTCGGCGCGGCCCTGCCGGGCGGAGCCCGGCTCGCCCTGGCCGGCGGGGCGCGCGCGGCGGACCTGCGCGTCCGCGGTCATGTGCGCGCGGCTACATCGATCGCCTCATGCGCTTCGCCGACCGCCACGGGAGCGGCGATCTGGGCTGAGCCTGGGACGCGACGTCGGGGCAGAACTCGTGCCGCTCGGGCCCCGCCCTGATCACCGGCTACGACGGCTCTCCGACCCCCTACGGAGCCGGTCTGCGCGACCATCTGCGCGCGCTCGGGCTCGCCCCTCCCGCGCTACCCTAGCCCTATGACGCTCCTCGATCGCGCCCTCCGTATGGGGGAGGGCCGGAAGTTCAAGTCCTACGAGCAGCGGGTGGCCCGGATCAGCGGCTACGAGGAGGAGATGGAGCATTCCTCCGAGGAGGAGCTGCGCGCGGCCGCTGACGCTCTGCGCGAACGCGCTCGCAACGGCGAGTCGCTGGACGACCTGCTGCCCGAGTGCTTCGCGCTCGTGCGCGAGGCGGGCAAGCGGTCGATGGGAATGCGCCACTTCGACGTGCAGCTGATCGGCGGCATGGTCCTGCACGACGGATCGATCGCCGAGATGAAGACCGGTGAGGGCAAGACGCTCACCGCCACGCTCGCGGTCGTTCTGAACTCGCTCGGGGGGCGCGGCGTGCACGTGGTCACGGTCAACGACTACCTGGCCCGGCGCGACGCGCTGTGGATGAAGCCGATCTACGACATGCTCGGGGTCACCGTCGGGATCCTGCAGAACATGCAGCCCTACGAGGAGAAGCGCGCCGCCTACGCCGCCGACGTCACCTACGGGACCAACTCCGAGTTCGGCTTTGACTACCTGCGCGACAACATGGCCCAGAGCCTGGAGGAGAAGGTCCAGAACGGCGGCCGGGCCAAGCCCGAGGGCGGCGGCTCGGCCTACCACGCCTTCGCGGTCGTCGACGAGGTCGACAACATCCTCATCGACGAGGCCCGCACCCCGCTGATCATCTCCGGTGCGCCCGAGCAGGCGGCGGACCTGTACGCCCGCTTCGCCAAGCTCGCCCCCAAGATGAAGCCGGGCAAGACCCCCGAGGGGATGGACCCGCGGACCAAGAAGGAGTTCGTCGCCGACTTCGACTACGAGTTCGACGAGAAGCACAAGACGGTCTCGATCACCGAGCAGGGGGTGGCCAAGGCCGAGCGGTTCCTCGGCATCGACCATCTCTACCGGGCCGAGAACGGGCCGCTGGTCAACCACCTGATCCAGGCCCTGAAGGCCGAGTCGCTGTACAAGCGCGACGACGACTACGCGGTGGTCGACGGCGAGGTGAAGATCATCGACGAGTTCACCGGCCGGATTCTCGAGGGCCGGCGCTGGTCTGAGGGCCTGCACCAGGCGGTCGAGGCCAAGGAGGGCGTCCGGGTTCAGGAAGAGAACCAGACGATGGCCACGATCACCCTGCAGAACTACTTCCGGATGTACGACAAGCTCAGCGGCATGACCGGCACCGCCCTCACCGAGGCGACCGAGTTCATGAAGATCTACGAGCTGCCGGTCGTGCAGATCCCGCCGAACCGCCCGCTGATCCGCAAGGACCAGAACGACCAGGTCTACAAGACCAAGGACGGCAAGTGGGCGGCCGTCCTGAAGGAGATCGAGTACCGGCACGGGATCGGGCAGCCGGTGCTCGTGGGCACGATCTCGGTTGAGGTCTCCGAGCTGCTCTCCGCGCAGCTCAGCCGCAAGGGGATCAAGCACGCGGTGCTCAACGCCAAGCCCGAGTTCGCCGAGCGCGAAGGGGAGACGATCGCCGAGGCCGGGGCGCCGGGCGCGGTGACCATCGCCACCAACATGGCCGGCCGCGGCGTCGACATCAAGCTCGGCGGCAACGCCGAGCACCTGAGCATGCTCGAGCTGCGCAAGCTCGGCCTCGAGCCCGGAATGCCCGATTACGAGGAGCATCTGGAGAAGGTGCTGCCCTCGATCGAGGCGCGCGTGGAGGAGCTGCGCGAGCAGGTGATGGAGGCCGGCGGCATGTACATCATCGGCACCGAGCGCCACGAGTCGCGGCGGATCGACAACCAGCTGCGCGGGCGCGCCGGCCGCCAGGGCGATCCCGGCGAGTCCCGCTTCTTCCTCTCGGCCCAGGACGACCTCGTGCGGCTGTTCGCCGGGGAGCGGATCTACAAGATCCTCGACCGGCTGGGCTCGACCGACGAGGAGGGCAACGAGGAGCCGATCGAGGCCGGCATGCTCTCCAAGCAGATCGAGAAGGCGCAGAAGAAGGTCGAGGAGCAGCACTTCCTCATGCGCAAGCACACGCTCGAGTACGACGACGTCCTCAACCAGCAGCGCGAGGTCATCTACAAGTACCGCGACGAGGTGCTCGAGGGCCGCGACATGTCGCAGGCGGCGCGCGAGGAGATCACCTCGCTGATCGAGCGCACGGTCGAGGAGTACACCAACGGCGACTTCGTCGAGGACTGGGACATCGAGGGCCTGATGCGCCGCGTCGAGGAGATCTTCACGCCGTCGGACGAGCTGGCCTCGATCGATCCGCGCCAGACCGACCGCGAGGAGCTCGTGACCCGCCTGCAGGAGGAGGCGCTGGCCAGCTATGACCAGCGCGAGCAGGAGATGGGCGACGAGCTGATGCGCAACGTCGAGCGCTTCCTGCTGCTGCAGATCATCGATCAGCGCTGGCAGGAGCACCTCTACGACATGGACTACCTGCAGCAGGGCATCCACCTGCGCGGGTTCGCCCAGATCGAGCCGCTGGTCGCCTACAAGAACGAGGCCTTCGAGCTGTTCCGCGACCTGATGAACAGCATCTGGGGTGACTTCGCCCGGCTCATCTTCCATGTCGAGGTCACGGTCACCGATGAGAACGGCAACGCCGCCCCCGCTCCCCCGCAGCGGACCAGCCCGGCCCGAAGCTCGGCCACCGGGGGTGGCCGGGTCAGCTACTCGGGCGGAGCCAACTCACAGCCCAGCGCGCTGGCCATGGCGGCCGCCAACGCCGGCCCGGAGGAGTACATGCCCGAGACCGACGCGCCGCTGGCGCCCCCGGTCGAGCAGCGCCGGGTCGATGAGACCGAGCAGATCGGCCGCAACGACCCGTGCTGGTGCGGCTCGGGCAAGAAATTTAAGAAGTGCCACGGCGCCTGACGGCGCCGTACCACGGCACAGTTACGCCGTGCTGCCAGGCGCTTGGCGGCGCCGAGCTCCGGGGCGCACGCGGCCCCGCGCGGCCCCGCTCCGGTCAGCCCTGCTTGAGGTAGCGGACCCGCCCGGTCGTGATCGGGAACTTGACCCGGACCTCGCTGTCGGTGCGGTACGGGTACTTGTCCTGGTTGATGTACAGCTTGGCCAGCCGGTCGATGTGATCGTCGGCGTCGTCACGGGTTGCCTGCGTCGTGCCGCGGACCTCGACGTACTCATACGGGTTGCCGTCGGCGAAGACGAGCACGGTGACGTGCGGATCGGCCTCGATGTTGTTGCACCAGTGCCGTCCCTGGGCGCCGTTGACGGCGAGCACGCCGTCCTCGAGGCTGCACCACACGACGGTCGAGTGGATCGAGCCATCGGGGTTCTTGGTGGACAGGGTCGCGTAGTTGGCCGGCTCGAGCAGAGCGCGGACCTTGGGGTCGTCGAGAGTAGCCATGACGGCAAGGCTAGTGCGGCCCACGGGGGCGCGCCCCCGGTTTGACCGGCGGCGGCGATGGGCAGACCACAAGGCGTTATGGCGACACTCAATCTCGAGCTGCGCGGCGAGTCCTCGCGCGCCTTTGACTCCGTACTGACCCCCGACGCGCTGGAGTTCGTGGCCGAGCTGCAGGGCGAGTTCGGGGGCCGCCGAAGCGAGCTGCTGGACCGGCGGGTCAAGCGCCGGGCCGGGCTGGCTCAGGGCGGGAGGCTCGGGTTCCTTGAGGAGACCGCTGCCGTGCGCGCGGACGACTGGCAGGTCGCCCCGGTCCCCGACGATCTGCAGCAGCGGTGGGTCGAGATCACCGGCCCGACCGAGCGCAAGATGGTCATCAACGCGCTGAACTCGGGCGCCGATGGCTTCATGGCCGATTTCGAGGACGCCAACGCCCCGAGCTGGCGCAACATGGTCGAGGGGCACATCAACCTGCGCGATGCGATTCAGGGCACGATCACCTACGACGGGTCCGACGGCCGCCACTACGAGCTGGCGGAGAACCCGGCCACGCTGCTTGTGCGCCCGCGCGGCTGGCACCTGCCCGAGCGTCACCTGCTGGCCGGCGGCGAGCCGGTCTCGGGGTCGCTGTTCGACTTCGGCATGTACTTCTTTCACTGCGCGCCGCTGCTGCTGGCCAACGGCTCGGGCCCGTACTTCTATCTACCCAAGATGGAGTCTCACCGCGAGGCGCGGCTGTGGAACGACGTGTTCAGCTACGCCGAGGAGCGCTCGGGGATCACCCCGGGGACGATCAAGGCCACGGTGCTGATCGAGACCCTGCCCGCCGCCTTTGAGATGGACGAGATCCTCTACGAACTGCGCGATCACTCGGCCGGCCTGAACGCCGGTCGCTGGGACTACATCTTCTCGGCCATCAAGTGCTTCCCGGACCGGCCCGAGATGGTCCTACCCGACCGCGGCGACGTGACCATGACGGTGCCCTTCATGCGCGCCTACGCCGAGCTGCTGGCCGCGACCTGCCACCGGCGCGGCGCCCACGCGATGGGCGGCATGGCGGCGCTGATCCCCTCGCGCAAGGACGAGGAGGCCAACACCAAGGCGCTGGACGGCGTCCGGGCCGACAAGCGGCGCGAGGTCGATCAGGGCTACGACGGCACCTGGGTCGCGCATCCCGACCTCGTCCCGGTGGCGCGCGAGGTGTTCGAGCAGGGCCTGCGCGGCCAGCCCAACCAGCTCGCCACGCAGCCCGAGGTCTCGGTCTCCGGCGAGCAGCTGCTCGACCTGGCCGCGACGCCGGGCGCGATCACCGAGGCCGGCCTGCGCACCGACGTCAACGTCGGCTTTCAGTACATCTCGTTCTGGCTCGGCGGCCGCGGAGCCGCGGCGATCAACTCGCTGATGGAGGACGCGGCCACGGCGGAGATCTCCCGCACCCAGATCTGGCAGTGGATCCACCACGGCGCCACGCTGCAGGACGGTCGCACCGTGACCGCCGACCTCGTCCGCGAGGTCCTCGACGAGGAGATGGACAAGATCCACGCCGAGGTCGGCGACGAGGTGTGGGAGGCCGGTCAGCCCGAGCGCACGCGCGAGGTCTTCGAGCGCGTCGCGCTGGGCGAGCAGCTCGAGGAGTTCCTCACCCTGATCGCCTACGAGTACCTGGACTGAGCGGGGTGCCGGCTTTCCGGGTGCTGGGCCGGGGCGACCTGGAGTGGATCACGCGCCCCCGCGCCGAGGGGGAGCCGGCCCGTCACGTCGCCGAGCTGACCGAGGCGGCCGGCATGAGTCGGGTCCGGGCCAACCTGTGGCGCTATGAGCCGGGCGCGGTCGGGCGCCGGCATCGGCATCCGCATCAGGAGGAGACGTTCGTGCCCGTGTCCGGCACGCTGACCATGTACCTCGGCGAGCCACCTCAGCGGGTGCAGGCCGGTCCGGGCGAGGTCATCCACGTGGCCGCCGGGACGGCCCTGCAGAGTGCCAATCACGGCGACGAGAACCTGCTCGTCTACGTGCACGGCTGGCCGCTCGAGTCAGAACACGCCGAGTTGCTCGACCCGGCCGTGTAGCGGCGGTACCCCGCGGGGTCGGGGCCACGTGACCGAGTCCTCGGGCTGGGACGGGGCTGGGGATGGTTGGGTCCTCGGGTGGTCAGTGCCTCTTGAAGGGCGGTCGAGCGCGCCGACCGATACTCGGGGCGAGCCAGGGTGCAGAACGTGACAACCCACGGGTGGGCCGTCGCGGATTGGCATAAACGTCTCGTAGAGCATGTCGTTCATGACAAAGCTCGACCGCGGAGGTGCGGTTGGGCATGAAATGCAGGTTGGAGGAGGGCCCCCCAGCGCGCCACGAGCGGGGCCGGGACGCACGACCCCGCCATGAGCCGGGGCGCGCCCGCGGCGCCCCGGCGACGCCCCCGGGCGGCGCACGACACCCGCCCGCGCAGGGCATTTTCCTCAGGGCACATCCAGGACAGCAGCGAGGTCGACTGCAGGGAGACGCACACGGCCAGCACCCCGCCCGAGCTGTTGGCTCCGGCCAGCAGCGTGGGCGACAGCGAGGCGTGCTTGTCCGCCGCCACCTGGAGCGCACCGAACAGCGAGTTGGTCGAGGTGTCAGAGCTCGTCACCGCGGTCCCGAACCAGCCGATCAGCGGTGACAGGAAGGCGAACAAGCCACCGGCGCCGGCCGCCCAGGTGCCCAGCGTCACCGTCTGCCCCGAGAAGTTCATCACGTAGGCGATGGCCAGCACCGAGCACACAGTGAGCAGCGCCCACTTGATCTGGCCCAGGGTGCGCACGTAGGTGCGCAGCGCCAGCCCGGGCGAATCCGCAGCAGGACCATGGTGATCAGGCCGGCGATGATCAGCCCGGTGCCGGCGGCGGTGAACCAGTCGAGCTTGAACATCTCGCTCTTGGGCGGCTTGCCGCTTGCCCCGAGGATGTGCAGGCCGGGCCAGGCGAACGTCGTGGTCGCCTTGGTCAGCGTCTTGGCCACGCTGTTGAGGCTGATCACGCCGACGACGATCGAGACGATCAGGTAGGGGAGGAAGGCCTCAGAGATCTGGCCGCGGCCGATCGCCTCACCCCGCTCGGCGCGGATCCGCCGTTCCATCTCGGGCTGGGCGGTCGCCCCTCCGGCCACCGCCGGCCGGCCCCCGGCCGGGCCCGCCCCGGCCACGCCGGCCGTCCCGGCGCCACCGTTGGCGCTCGGCTTCCGGTTCGTCAAGCCGGCGGATGGGCGGGTGCTACGGTAGGCGCCCATGGCCACCGCCCCCTCAGAGCCGCTGCCCCAGCGCCTTGCTGCCATCCGCGAGCAGTTGACCCTGCTGGCGGATTATCTTTGACCCAGCTGGGCTGCAGTCACGCTCGGCCGAGCTCGAGCGGGAGATGGGCCAGGGCGGGTTCTGGGACAACCAGGAGAACGCCGCTCGGGTGAGCGCCGAGCACGCGCGCACGAGCCGCAAGCTGGCTCAGTTCCGCGAGCTTGAGCGTGACGTCGAAGACCTCGGGCCGCTCGCCGAGCTGGCCGAGGAGGACCCGGAGATGGCCGCCGAGCTCGAGGAGCAGGTGGCCGGCGTCCAGGAGCGTCTCGAGGCGCTGGAGGAGGAGAGGCTGTTCTCCGGTCGCTATGACTCCGGTGACGCGCTGGTCACCGTCAACGCCGGCGCCGGCGGGACCGACGCGCAGGACTGGGCCGAGATGGTGCTGCGCATGGAGATGCGCTGGGCGGAGAAGCGCGGCTTCTCGGTGGAGTTGCTGGAGGCCTCACCCGGCGAGGAGGCGGGGATCAAGTCCGCCACCTTCCGCGTCAAGGGCGAGAACGCCTACGGGCTCTACGGAGCCGAGAAGGGCGTGCACCGGCTGGTCCGGCTGTCTCCGTTTGATTCGGCCAATCGGCGCCAGACGAGCTTTGCCGGGGTCGAGGTCTCGCCCGTGGTCGAGGCCGCGGCCGAGGTCGAGATCGACGACGACGACCTGCAGGTCGACACCTACCGGGCCAGCGGTGCCGGCGGTCAGCACGTCAACAAGACCGATTCCGCCGTGCGGATCACCCACAAGCCGAGCGGCATCGTCGTCCAGTGCCAGAACGAGCGCTCGCAGTCCTCCAACCGTGCCGAGGCGATGACGATGCTGCGCTCCAAGCTGCTCGAGCTCGAGGAGCGCAAGCGCCGCGAGGAGATCGCCCGGGAGAAGGGCGAGGCCCAGGACGTCAACTTCGGCTCTCAGATCCGCTCCTACGTGCTGCATCCGTACACGATGGTCAAAGACCATCGGACCGACTTCGAGATGGGAGATGCCAACAGAGTGCTCGACGGTGATCTCGACGGCTTCGTCCGCGCCTACCTGCTCAAGGCGGCGCGATGAGCGTCGCCTCTGACCACGCGCAGCCCGGCGGCACCGCCGAGCCGCAGGGCACCTCGGCCGAGACGGGGACGACCCCGCGCTCGCTGCCCACCGCGCCGTACCTGGAGGCGATCGTCTCCTACGGCTTTCGCGGCTCGGTCCGCTTTCACGTCCCCGGCCACAAGGGCGGACCGGGGGCCGACCCCGGCCTGCGCAGCGCCGTCGGCGAGCGGGCCCTGGCGCTTGACATCTGCCAGGACATCGAGGGGATCGACACCGGGCCCAGCCCGACTCCGTACGATCGCGCCGAGCAGCTGGCCGCCGCGGCCTACGGAGCCGAGCAGACCTGGTTTCTCACCAACGGCGCGACCCAGGGCAACCACGCCCTGTGCCTGGCGGTGGCCGGGCCCGGTCAGCACGTGCTCGTGCAGCGCAACTCGCACGCCAGCGTGGTCGACGGCCTGGTCCTCAGCGGCGGCATGGCCAGCTTCGTCAACCCCGAGTACGACGAGGAGCTCGGGATGGCCAACGGCGTCCGCCCCGAGGTGCTCGAGGCGGCGCTGAAGCGCTCGCCGGACATCTCGGCTGCGTTCATCGTCTCGCCCACGTACTACGGGATGGCCGCCGACGTCCGCGGCTGCGCCGAGGTCGCCCACGCGGCCGGCGTGGCGCTGCTCGTCGACTGCGCCTGGGGATCGCACTTCGGCTTTCACCCGCGGCTTCCCGAGTCGCCGCTGGCCGCCGGAGCCGATGCCGTCCTGACCTCGACGCACAAGATCGTCGGCAGCCTCACCCAATCGGCCATGCTCCACGTCGCACCGGGCGGGAGGGTTGACCATGACGACGTGGCGCGGTGCATCCGGCTCGTGCGCTCCACCAGCCCCAACTCGCTGCTGCTCGCCTCCCTGGACAGCGCCCGGCGCCAGCTCGCCGTCCACGGTGAGGCGCTGCTGGATCGCACCCTGGCCGCGTCGGCGCGCGCCCGAGAGGATCTGGAGGCGATCCCCGGCTGCACCGTCGTCGGGCAGGACATGGTCGGGCGCCCCGGGGTGGCCGGCTGGGATCCGCTGCGGATCGTCATCGACGTGCGCGGAACCGGCTGCACCGGCTATGAGCTGGCCGCCGAGCTCCGCGCGGGCTACGACATCTACGTGGAGCTGGCCACCCACGCGACGATCGTGCTCGTGCTCGGCATGGGCCAGCCGGTCGAACCGCTGGAGCGCTTCGCCCACGACTTCGCCGAGGTCGTGCGACGCAGCTCCCGTGACGGGCAGGGCCCCTCGATCGTCCGCCTGCCGCCCCAGGACCAGCAGCAGACGGCGGTGCCGATCCGCGACGCCTTCCTGGGCCGCGGCGAGACGGTACCCGTGGACGAGGCGATCGGCCGCATCTCCTGCGAGTCGATCGCCGGCTACCCGCCCGGCGTCCCCTCGCTGCTGCCAGGGGAGCGCATCACCGCCGAGGTGGTCGAGTACCTTCGCACGCTGGTCAGCGTCGGCGCCCGGCTGCACGGAGCGGCCGACCCGACGTTCGCGACCGTGCGGGTTCTGGCCGAGGACCGGTAGGAGGACGGGCCCCCAAACGGCGCAGGAGCGCGGCCGACCGGCGCCCCGCCCGAGCGGCGTGAGGCGGGAGCCCTCGCGAAGACCGGCGTGAGGCGGGAGCCCTCGCGAAGACCGGCCTGAGGCGGGAGCCCTCGCGGGCCCCCGCCTCCCGGACCTACTTGACGACGATCGTCCCGTGCATGAAGGGATGGATCAGGCAGACGAACTGATACGTCCCCGGGGTGTTGAACAGCACCTTGCCCGCGGCCGGAATCGTCTTGGTGCTGGCGTCGCGATCCAGGAACCCGGTGTTGGCGAAGCCGTCGCCGTGGACGGTCGGGTTCTCGACGAGCTGGCCGGGATCGCTCGGAAAGGCCGCCTGCGGCGGCACGGCCGGGCCGACGGACAGCGTCTTGAGCTCGCTCTGCGGTCCGAACGTCGCCGTGTGCACCTCTTCGGTGTGCTGCGACATCTGGAAGGTCACGACCGTCCCCGCGTTGACGGTGAGCGTGGCCGGGAACATCGAGTAGAGCTCGACCCCGCCCGGAGCCGACTGGCCGAGATCGACCGTGTTGGCGGGCACATGGGTCTTGGCGGCCTTGACCGCGGCCTTGATGTCCGTCGTCAGCTGATGCAGCGCAGCGGCGGCGGCCTGCTTGGCGGTGGGCACCTTGGCCGTCTTGGGCTTGACCGTGATGTAGCCGATCATGCCCGGGTGCACGTCGCAGAAGTAGCGGTACGTGCCTGCCTTGGTGAAGGAGACGACGAGCGGCTTGATCTTCGGCCCGAGCGGCAGACCGCTGTCGATCCGCTGCGAGCCGTTGTAGCTCTTGGGACCGGAGGCCTTGAACAGGAGCGGATTGAAGCCCAGGTTGGGCAGCCTGCCGTCAAACCAGAACGGGGTTCCGGAGGCGTCGTTGACGCCGCTGACCAGGCCCCCCGAGGGGAGGATCAGGGGCAGGTCGCTCCCGCCCTTGGCCGGGATGTCGATGGTGTGGAAGCCGTTGTTGATGAACGACACCTTGTCGCCCACATGGATGGTCGTGTGCTGATTGAAGAAGGCGTTGACGTCCGGCTTGTACTTGGCCACGCCGGCGGCGCCGAGCTTCTGGACGAGCTTCTTCGTGGACGGTGGCGGCCCGACGTTGACGACGCGGACGGCCGCCGACGAGGTGGCCGGAACGGCCAGCGCGAGCGCGGCGATGCCGGCTGGCCCCAGCCGGCGAAAGGCATGCTTCATGTGGTTCCCCCAATGGTGATTCGTTTCGCTGCGCAGCCTAACCATCGCGGCGGCAGAAATGTGAAAAAGAGCCGCGCAGCGGTGCTCCCTATGCTCGGGGCATGGACACCATCTTGATCTCTGAGATCGTGGACCGGGCGCTGGCCGAGGACGTCGGCAGCGGTGATGTCACCACCGAGGCGACGGTTCCGCCCTACGCCAACGCGGAGGCGGTGATCACGCAGAAGGCGCCCGGCGTGATCTCCGGGCTCGACGTGGCCGAGCAGGTCTTCCGGGCCCTGGATCCCAGCGCGCAGATCACGCGTCTGGTCGCGGAGGGGACCTGGCGCGAGGGTGGCGAGGTGCTGCGGGTCAGCGGACGCGCGGCGGCGCTGCTCACCGCCGAGCGCACCGCGCTGAACTTTCTGCAGCGCCTGTCCGGCGTGGCCACGCTGGCCGCCCGCTGCGTGCAGGCCGTCGCCGACGTCACGCCCCGCCCCCCGACGATCCTCGACACCCGCAAGACCACCCCCGGCCTGCGCGATCTCGAGAAGGCCGCGGTGGCTGCGGGCGGGGCCACCAACCACCGGACCGGCCTGTATGACGCGATCCTCATCAAGGAGAACCACGCCGCGATCGCCGGTGGCGTCGGGGCGGCCGTCCGCCGGGCCCGCGGCAGCGCCCCGGGCCTCCCGCTCGAGGTCGAATGCCGTGATCTGGCCGAGGTCGACGAGGCGCTGGCCGCCGGCGCGCCGCGCCTGCTGCTGGACAACATGAGTCCCGCCCAGCTGGCGGCGGCGGTGCGCCACGTGGCCGGCCGCGCCGAGCTGGAGGCCAGCGGCGGCGTGACCCTGGCCACGCTCCGGGCCGTGGCCGAGACGGGCGTAGACTTCATCTCGGTGGGAGCGCTGACCCACAGCGCGCCCGCCCTGGACCTGTCCCTGATCCTGACCGTGCTGCCATGAACCTGCCGATGCTCGATGCCTCCGCGGCACCGCTGATGCTGGAGAACATCCCCGCCCTGCAGGACGAGGTGCGCACGCTCGCGCAGGAGCGGGGCGCGGTCATCCTCGCCCACAACTACCAGCTGCCCGAGATCCAGGGCGTCGCCGATTACGTCGGCGACTCGCTCGGGCTCTCCCAGCGGGCCGCCGCGGCGCAGGCTGACACGATCGTGTTCTGCGGCGTGCACTTCATGGCCGAGACGGCCTCGGTGCTCTGCCCCGACAAGCGGGTGCTGATCCCCGATCCCGACGCCGGCTGTTCGCTGGCCGACGCGATCAGCGCGGAGCAGCTGCGGGCCTGGAAGGCCGAGCATCCGGGCGCGATCGTGGTGATGTACGTCAACACGACGGCCGAGGTCAAGGCCGAGACCGACTACTGCTGCACCTCGGCCAACGCGGTCGAGGTCGTGCGCCACATCTACGCCGAGCATGGCGACGACACCGAGATCCTGTTCGGCCCGGACATGTTCCTCGGCGCCTACGTCGAGAAGACGCTGGGCCGGCCGATGCGGGTCTGGGACGGGGAGTGCCACGTGCATGCCGGTATCAAGCCCGCCGACATCGCCGCCGTACGCTCCGCCCACGCGGGCGCCGACTTCCTGATCCATCCCGAGTGCGGATGTTCGACCAGCGTCATGGAATATGTGGCCGCCGGGGACGTCGACGCCGAGGGCGTGCGCATGCTCTCGACCGGGGGGATGCTCGACTACGCGCGCGCGGCCGGGAGCGGATCGGGGCCGCGCCGGACGGCGATCGTCGCCACGGAGACCGGCATGCTTCACCCACTGCGCCAGGCTGCCCCCGATGTCGATTTCGTGGCCGCCAACGAGGCCGCCAGCTGCCGTTTCATGAAGATGATCACGCTGCCCAAGCTGCGCGACACGCTGCGCGGCGGTGGCCAGGAGGTCAAGGTGCCCGCAGCGGTGGCCGAGCGGGCCAGGGTCCCGATCGAGCGCATGGTGTCGATCGGCCGCTCCTGACGCCTGGGCGCAGGGAACGGCGCCGCGGGCCGGGCGTCAGTCCGCCGGCACCTCGCGCACGAGCTCGGGTGCCGTGTCCTGGAAGAGAAGCATCCCGGTCTCGGTGACCCGGCGCACGATCGGCATGGTGCCCCGCTTGCGCTCGAACTCAGCCGCCGTGTAGCAGTGCACGTCGGCGCCGGCGCCCATCTCCATGCCGTCCCACAGCGAGCCGGCCTGGTAGACCCGCTCCAGCCACGGCATCCCGTCGAAGGCGGGCGCAACGAGGATGAGCACGTACTCCGGCCCGCGCTCACGCTGCGGGGGCGCGCCGCGCAGGTCGTCGACGCGCGCGCCGCCGAGCCACGCCGCCTGGATCGGCCAGCGGTCCCCGATGCGGTTGAGGTAGCGCTGCAGCTCGTCGCGGTTGAGCACCGTCGCCGTCATCATCCCCTGCAGATTGTCAGGGCTGCAGCCGACAGTGGTCAATATCGTGCGATCGCGGCCACCATCCGCGCCTCGAGCGTGATCGCGCTCGCGTTGGACGGACCGTCGAGCATGAGCGCGAACGCGAGGTCGCGGCCCGACGGGGTCTGGCAGTAGCCGGCGAGGTTGGTCACGTCGTTCAGCGTCCCGGTCTTGGCCCGGCAGCGGCCCTGCGCGGCGGTGCCCGCCGCCAGGTACTTGACCGTCCCCTCCAGCCCGATCCGCGGCAGCGAGGCGTAGAGCAGCCGCCCGATCGCGGTGTGCCACACGTCGCGCAGCAGGTCGACGACATCGGCCGGGGAGGAGCGATCATCACGCGAGAGCCCGGAGCCGTCGAGAACGACCGGATGCAGCCCGAAGGCGGCCGAGATCGTGCCGCGGATGACCGCAGCCCCGTCGCTGATCGTGCCGCCGCCGCCGAACAGGTAGCCGAGCTGCTTGGCGAACAGCTCGGCGAACAGGTCGTCGGAGGGCACGTCCATCTCGCGCGTCATGGTTCCGATCGGCGGGGAATCGGTGCTGGCCAGGGTCACGGCCCCCGGCGGGGTCGCCGCGGTCGCCTTGGCCACGGTGGCCCGGATCCCGGTTGCGCGCAGGTCGAGCACGAACTGCTTGACCGCGAACCGGGCCGGCCCGAGCCGTTTCAGGGCCGAGCCATGGTTGAAGTCAAGCGCGCTCAGCTGCCCGAGGAAGTCCGGGGTATCGGTCGCGTAGCCGGTCAGCAGCCCGCCGCGACGGCGGTCGAACATGGACTCGTCGGCATAGACCTTGCCGGTCACCCGGCGGATGCCGCGGCTGCGCAGCTGCGCGATCAGCGCCTGGACGGTGGCGCCCTGCCCCTGGTAGTAGCTGCGCACGAAGCCGGCGTCACCGAACGTCGGGTCCCCGCCCCCACGCAGATACAGATCACCGTGCCAGCTCGACCCCACCTGGTGTCCGGTGCCCATCACGGTCGTGTGCAGGCGGGCATCGGGTCCGAGCACGCGCAGCACGGCGACCGTCGTGTAGAGCTTCTCCACCGAGGCCGGCGGACGGGCGATGTCCGGCCGCCGGGCGTAGACGACGTGCTGAGCGCCGAGGTCGTAGACGAGCGCCCCGGTGGCCGGCCCGGCGTGGGCCAGGCTGCGATTGAGCGCTGCGGCCAGCCGCGCGTCAGCGGCGGTCCGCGCGGCGCCGGGATCAAGGGCCGCCGGGCCCAGCGGCGCGGTGCCGACCCGGCCGGGCCGGGCCGGGGCGCGGGCGGCCGAGGTGACGACCGACGCGCCGCGCGGCCTGCGTGAGCGGTCCGACGCCCCGGATGAGCTCAGCGCGACGACGAGGATGGCCACGGCCACGGCCATCCCGGCCGCACCCGCCGGCACCCACCGTCTCAGGCCGCCTCCAGCTCCTGCACCGTGTGCGGGCCCACGCAGGCGATGGCCAGCTCGTCCGCAACCCCGGCGGCGATCGCGCGCACCTCGTCATAGGTGACGGCGTCCAGCAGCGCGATGGTGACGTCGGGGTCGATGTCCTCGCGCCCGTAGACCACGGCCTGCTGCGCGGCGAAGCGGGCGATCGCGCCGCTGTTCTCAAACGCGATCGCGCGCGCGCCGGCCGCGTAGGCGCGCGCCCGGTCGACCTCGGCCTCGGTCGGCCCGTCGGTGCGCAGCTCGGAGACGATGTCGCGCATCCGGCGGTAGGCCTCGGTGCACTTGGCGGAGTCCAGGCCGGCCGAGAGCTGGAGCACGGGTACGTCGGCGTAGGCGTGCGGGGAGGCGCTGACCGAGTAGGCCAGGCCCCGCTGCTCGCGGATCTCGTCGAACAGGCGCGAGCCCATCGAGCCACCGAGCAACGTCGCGTAGATGGTCAGCGCGGCCCGCTCGCGCGGATCGTGAACGTCGACCGCGGGCCGGTAGGAGAGGCGCAGATGCGACTGGTTGGAGTCGCGCTCGTGCACGAGCAGGCGGGGGCGGAAGTCAGGCGCGGCATCGAAGGCGGGAGGCTCGGGACGGGCCTGGAAGCGCTCAAACGCGGCCTCGAGCTCGCCGTTATCGCCCAGCGAGTCCAGGTTGCCGACGACGAACGCTGCGCCGGTCGCCGGCGCCCAGCGCCGGCTGCGGAAGGCGACGATGCCCTCGCGCGTGAAGGTGTCGCGGATGTGCTCGGCCGGGCCCAGGACCGGGCGGCCGAGCGGATGATCGCCGAACACGGCCTCGTCGATCAGATGCTCGGCCATGACCGCGGGCTGGTCATTGGAGCGGGCGATCTCCTGGACCACGACGCCGCGTTCGCGGTCCATCTCCTCGGCGTCGATCCGCGGGCGGGCGACAAAGTCGGTGAGCAGGTCGGCCGCCTCCAGGCCGCGCTCGGCGCGGGCGGTGATGTGAAAGGCGACCAGGTCGTGGCTCGTGTAGGCGTTCAGGACCGCGCCGATCCGCTCGGCGGCCTCGTTGACGGCCCGGTAGTCGGAGTACTTCTCTCCGCCCTTGAACACGAGATGCTCCAGGAAGTGGGCCATCCCGTTCTCCTCGGGCCGCTCGGTGCGCGCGCCGGCGTCGAAGGCGACGAGGATGGTCAGCGCGCGCGTTCCCTGGACCTCCACGCGGTGCAGCCGCAGGCCGTTGTTCAGGGTGGAGACGGAGATCCTCGACATGGGCTGCTGTCAAAGGTAGCGACCCGCGAGGCGGGCCCTGCCCGTGGGCCCGGCGGGCGGCCCGGGGGGTTTGCCGCGTGGTTACGGCGCCGTGCAAATCGCGTTGCAGAGGGTCGTCCGAGGCCGTCCCGGGGGCCGGTGACCGCTACCCTCCGGGCCACCTCATGGCTACTGAAAACAGCACATCCGCACGGGCTCGCCGCCGCATCGCGACGGCCGGTGCTCACGCTCCTGCCGCCGCCCCCGCGCCCGCCTCGCGCTCGCGCGTGATCGAGTTTCGCGGGGTCTCCAAGCTCTACGCCGGCGACGTTGGGCTCGAGCAGGCGACCTTCTCGGTGGACCGGGGCGAGTTCGTCTTCCTGGTCGGCTCCACGGGCTCGGGCAAGTCGACGCTCATGCGCCTGCTCATCAAGGAGCTCGAGCCGACCCACGGCACGATCCGCGTCGCCGGCCATGACCTGTCCGAGATCACCCGCAAGCGCGTGCCCTTCTACCGCCGCAACCTCGGGGTCGTCTTCCAGGACTTCAAGCTGCTGCCCAACCGCACCGTGTACGAGAACGTCGCCTACGCGCTGCAGGTCACCGGCGGCGGCCGCAAGGAGATCCGAGCCAAGGTGCCGGACATCCTGCGCCTCACCGGCCTGTCGACCAAGCTGCACAACTACCCCGATCAGCTCTCCGGCGGTGAGCAGCAGCGCGTCTCGATCGCGCGCGCGTTCGTCAACCACCCGCCGCTGCTGCTGGCCGACGAGCCGACCGGGAACCTCGATCCTGAGACGAGCATCGACATCATGCGCCTGCTGTACCGGATCAACCGGGCCGGCACGACCGTGCTGGTGGCCACCCACGACCAGGCGATGGTCGACAAGATGCGCCGCCGCGTGATCGAGCTCTCCCGGGGCCGGATCATCCGCGACGAGGCCGCCGGTCTCTACGCGCGGGACGAGAGCACGCGCGAGTTCGCCCACCGCATGCGCAGCCCCTCCGAGCGTCCCGCGGGTCTGTAGCCGATGCGTCTCGGCTTCTTCCTGCGCGAGGCGGTGCGCGCGGCGCGCCGCAGCGCCGCTCCGAGCTTCGCCGCGCTGGCCACCGTGCTGGTCACGATGCTCGTGCTCGGCGTGTTCATCCCGATCGTCCAGGCCACCAACGGTGCCGCCGCCACGGTCCGCGGCCGCGTGCTCGTCGACGTCTACATGAAGTCCAGCGCGACCGCCGGTGACGATGCCCGGGTCAAGCGCGAGCTGCTCAACGTGCCCCACGTGCGCGCGGTGCAGTTCGTCTCCAAGCAGCAGGCCTTCGCCCAGCAGTCCAAGGTCGATCCGTCGGCGTACCAGCTGCTGGGCTCAAACCCGCTGCCCGACACCTTCCACGTGATCCCCGACAATCCCGCCAACGTGCTCGCCGTGCGCAGCGCGCTGACCCCGAAGGGGCCCAGCGGCGCCACCGGCGTGCTCGATGCCTCGATCCAGAGCGTGTCCAACAAGAAGAACGACACGCGCAAGATCCTCGAGGTGACCAACCTGGTGACGATCACCGCGGCCGGGCTCACGGTGCTGCTGACGCTGGCCTCGATCCTGCTCATCGCCAACACGATCCGGCTCTCGCTGTACGCGCGCCGCCGGGAGGTGGAGGTGATGAAGTTGGTGGGAGCCACCGATTGGTTCATCCGCTGGCCGTTCGTCGTGGAGGGGATCGTGGTGGGCGCGGCGGGGGCGCTGCTGGCCATCGGCGTGCTCGCGCTGGCCAAGGTGCTGCTGCTCGATCCGCTGGCCCACAACTGGACCTTGATCTCAGCTCCGCAGACGATCTCCTTCACCGCGCTGGTCGCCGTGCTGATGGGGGCGGGCGTGCTCGTCTCCGCGCTCGGATCCGGGCTCTCGCTGCGCCGCTTTTTGCGCGTCTAGACGCCGGGGCCCGAATAGCGGGCACGGCTACCCTAAAGAGCCGGTGTTCTCTACCCCTTCACGCCGCCCGCCCCGTTTCCTGATCGCCCTGGCGGCGCTGGTCGTGCTCGCTCTCGGGGTATGGCTGGGCGGGCACCCGGGCTGGATGCCGGGACCGCTGCGCAGCGCGTTCGTGAGCCAGAGCTCCGAGAACCAGCTCACCGATGAGGTGTACGGGCTGCTGCAGAAGGACTACTACCGCCCGATCAACCGGGCGACGCTGGTCAATCACGGCCTGGCGGCGGCCGTCCAGTCGCTCGGGGACCCGTACTCGCACTACTTCAGTCCCCCCGACTACCGCTCCTTTCAGGATCAGACCAACCCGCAGATCAGCGGGATCGGGATCGACATCAACGTCAAGCGCGCCGGGCTGCTCGTCGACCAGGTCGTTCCACACTCGCCGGCGGCCCGGGCCGGGCTCGCCCCGGGGGACATCATCACCCGGGTGGGCAGCACCTCCCTGGTCGGGCGCTCCCGGAACTACGGTGCGCAGCTGATCAAGGGGCGGGCCGGGACCAAGGTGACGCTCACGGTGGCCCGGGGCCGGACCCAGCGGACGGTGACCCTCGTGCGCCAGGTCATCACCGAGCCGGTGGCCAGCAGCCGCCTGCTCGTCTACCACCACGTAAAGATCGGCTGGGTCGTACTGACCAGCTTCGTGCAGGGCGCGGGCGACGAGGTCCGGGCCGAGGTGAACAAGATGCGCGCCCGCGGCGCCCAGGCGCTGATCCTCGACCTGCGGGCCAACGGCGGCGGCCTGCTGGAGGAGGGGGTCAACGTGGCCAGCATCTTCATCCCCGACGGCACGATCGTCTCCACCGCCGGGCGCAGCCAGCCGCGGCAGGTCTACATGGCCCGCGGCGGGGCGATCCCGACCAGCATCCCGCTCGTCGTGCTCGTCGACCATGACACCGCCTCGGCCGCGGAGATCGTCACCGGCGCGCTGCAGGACCGGGGGCGGGCCAAGGTCGTGGGCACCCACACCTACGGCAAGGGCGTCTTTCAGGAGATCCAGCCGCTGCCCAACGGCGGCGCCCTGGACTTCACGGTCGGCGAGTACTTCACCCCGAGCGGTCGCAATCTGGGCGGCGGCGGCGTGCGCCAGGGCGCCGGGATCACCCCCAACGTGTACGCGGCGACCTCGCCCCGCGCCAAGACCGATACGGCGCTGTCGGCGGCTGAGCGCACGGTCGCCGCGCAGGTGCGCTGAGAAGAGCGGCGCCGGCCGCGCGGCGGGCCGTGATCGGCCCAGCGCGCCCGCGGGCGCGCTCTTCGTCCTGCCGCGGATGTGAGCGTTAACAAATCGGTCACGGCGGGTATAGGGGACGAGCGTTACCGACACACGTCGCGGGGCATCTGCCGCCGCGACGCCCACAAGGGAGGGATCACATGACGTTTGCCTTCGCCAGCCGAAGGTGGTCCGCCGCCTTCGCGGCCGGCGTTCTCGCGGTGGCCACAGCGCTGCTGCTGACCTTCGGAGCCGCGGCCCACGCGGCCAAGCGCCCCGCTCATCACAACTCGGGCGGCCACAAGACCGGCCATCACGGCAAGCCGACCGGCGGGAAAGGGACCGTCAACATCAGCAGCCAGCCGTGGGGGACCGCCGACGGTCAGCCCGTCACGCTCTACACCCTGTCCAACCACCACCGGATGACGGTCAAGATCACCAACTACGGTGGCGTCGTCCAGTCGATCGACGTCCCGGATCGCCGCGGCCGCGTGGCCGACGTGGCCCTGGGCTTCCCCAAGCTGTCGGACTACGTGAGCGACTTCACGCAGACCTCCGCCAACCCGTGGCCGGCCTCCGGAGGATCGGGCGACACCTACTTCGGGGCGATCATCGGCCGCTACGCCAACCGCATCGCCAACGCCAAGTTCACCCTCAACGGCACGACCTACACGCTGCCGGCCAACAACGGACCGAACACGCTGCACGGTGGCGGCATGTCCTACAACACCAAGGTGTGGTCGGCGACGACCAGCACGGCTCCGGGCTCAGCGTCGGTGCAGCTCACCTACACCGATCCGGCCGGCTACAACGGCTTCCCCGGCGCGGTGTCCAACACCGTCACCTACACGCTGACCGCGGCCAACCAGCTGAAGATCCACTACGGGGCCACGACGACGGCCCCGACGGTGGTCAACTACACCAACCACACATATTTCAACCTGGCCGGTGAGGGCAGCGGGACGATCTACAAGCAGCTGCTGAAGCTGAACGCCAGCCGGTTCACGCCCGTCAACGCCAACCTGATCCCGACCGGGCAGTTCGCCTCGGTGGCGGGGACGCCGTTCGACTTCCGCTCGTTGAAGCCGATCGGCCGCGACATCCGCGACGCCAGCGCGCCGATGGGCGATCAGCTCGTTCTCGCCCATGGCTATGACCACAACTGGATCCTGGACGGCTCGGGCATGCGGCACGCCGCGACCGCGATCGATCCGGCCAGCGGTCGCCGGCTCGACACCTATACGACCGAGCCCGGCATCCAGGTCTACACCGGCAACTTCCTCGTCGGTGACCTGGTCGGCACCAGCGGCCACACGTATCGCCAGGGCGATGCGTTCACGCTGGAGACCCAGCACTACCCGGACTCGCCGAACCACATCGGTGACCCGAACTGGCCCTCGGTGGTCCTCAACCCGGGGCAGACGTTCGATTCCACGACCGTCTTCGCCTTCTCGACGACGGGACGCAGCGGCAAGCGCTGACCGACAGCCGTACGGTGGCCGGGCCGCGGAGCGCGGCCCGGCTACCCTGCGGTCATGTCCTTCGCGGCCCGGGCACAATGAGCGTCGCCGGCCGTGACGAGCGGCCGGCCGCGAGGGTCGCCGTGCTACGGCGCAAGGGCAAGTTCCTCGTTGCCGAGCCATTCTTCAGTCCGGGGCCGCAGATGGTGGTCAGCCGCGACCACAAGGCGGACGTGGGTGACCTCGTCACCGTACAGGCGGGTCGCACGGCCAACCGCCGCGGCACCTCGCGGATGGTCATCGGGCGCCGTCTCGGCCGTCCCGATGTCGCCCGGGACGTGATCGGGGCGCTGATGCTTGACCGGGGCCTTGAGCGCCGCTTCGATCCGGCGGTCGACAACGCGGCGCGCGAGGCTGCGGCGCGGCCCTCGGACCTCGGCGGCCGCCGGGACCTGCGCGAGCTGCCCACTTTCACCATCGATCCGGTCACCGCCCGCGACTACGACGACGCCATCTCCGCGCAGGCCCTGCCGGGCGGCGGCTTCCGGGTCTGGGTCCACATCGCCGATGTCGCCGCCTACGTGGAGCCGCGCGGGGCGATCGACCGCGAGGCCTATCGGCGCAGCACGAGCGTCTACGTCCCCGGGGCGGTCGAGCCCATGCTGCCCGGCCGGCTCTCCAATGACGTCTGCTCGCTGGTCGAGGGGGAGGACCGTCTCACGGTGACCGTCGAGATGGAGATCCCGGCCGGCGGATCGCGCTCGGCCCGCGGCGCGTCGCTGTACCGCTCGGTGATCCGCTCGGCGGCGCGCCTTGACTACGACCGCGTGGACCGCATCTTCGCCGGGACCGAACGCGCCGCCGATCCGTGGGCCGAGCCCCTGGCTGCCGCGCGGGCCGCGGCCGCCGCGCTGCAGGGGGCCCGCGAGGGCGGCTCCGCGGTCGTGCTTGAGTCCGCTGAACCCGAATTCGCGTTCGACTCCGACGGCCACGTGATCGGCTCGGAGATGGTGCCCCACACCGAGTCCCACCGCCTCATCGAGCGGTTGATGATCGCCGCCAACGAGGCCGTGGCCGGGTTTTTGGAGGAGCGGAAGATCGCCACCCTGTTCCGGGTCCACGAGCGCCCCGAGGCCAGCTCGGTGGAGCGGCTGGTCGAACAGCTGGCCTCCCTCGGCGTGCCCACCCCGCCGGTGCCCGGCGGTCACATGACCTCCCAGCAGGCCGCGGAGCTGGCCGCCGAGACGTCGGTCATGGTCGCCGACTGGGTGGCGCGCACCGGCAAGGGGGGGCGGGCCCTGAACCGGCTCGTGCTGCGCTCGCTCAAGCAGGCCTACTACGACCCGCGCAACCTCGGCCACGCCGGCCTGGGCTCGCCGCGCTACTGCCACTTCACCTCACCGATCCGCCGTTACCCCGATCTCATCTGCCACCGGGGCGTGCTCGCCGCGGTGGCCGGGGAGCCGATGCCCGACCGGACCTTCGTGGCCAATGCGGGGCCGTGGACCTCGACGCGCGAGCGCGCGGCGATGATCATCGAGCGCGACGCCGACGACGTCGTGCGCTGCTTCCTGCTGGAGCGGGCGCTGACGGAGGCTCGCGGGGAGGCACCGACCTTCGCCGGTGAGGTGGTCGGACTGATCGGCGCCGGGGCGTTCGTCACCTTCGGCGAGGGCGGGCGCTATGAGGGCATGATCCCCGTCCGGCGCCTGCGCGGAGACTGGTGGGAGCTCAACGAGGAGGGCACGATGCTCGTCGGAACCCGCAACGGCGGCTCGATCCGCCTCGGTGACGAGGTCTCGGTGCGGGTGGGGCGGATCGATGCGCCGCGGGGTAGGGTGGACCTCTCGCTCGCCGGAGCGGGCGAGGACGAGGATGGCTGGCGATGAACACGGACACGCACACGCTGAGACGGGGCTGAGATGGCCAAGGGCAAGAAGCGCAAGGCGGCACCCGGAGATGTGGCCACCAACCGGCAGGCTTCGTTTCGTTACAACCTGATCGAACGGTTTGAGTGCGGCATCGCGCTCACCGGCACCGAGGTCAAGTCCCTGCGCGACGGCAAGGCGCAGATCAAGGACGCCTACGCGACCGTCCGCGACGCTGAGGTGTGGCTGATCGGCCTCTACATCCCGCCCTACGGCCCGGCCTCCCGGGAGAACCACGACCCCGAACGCCCGCGCAAGCTGTTGCTGCACCGCTCAGAGATCGAGGAGATCTCGTCACGGATCAACGAGCGCGGGTTCACGCTGATCCCGACCCGCCTGTACTTCGCCGGCCCTCGCTCCAAGGCCAAGGTCGAGATCGCGTTGGCTCGCGGCAAGGATCTCTACGACAAGCGCCAGTCGATCCGCACGCGGGACATGGCCCGCGATGTGCAGCGCGAGCTGCGCGAGGTCGGTCGCTAACCCGCGGAGACGCGCCTGCGCCGCGGGCGCGGCCCGCGCCGCCCCGGCCGGAGGCCATGCCGGCTGCGTCCCGCCTGCGTGCGGGGGGCTTTAGCCGGGTATGTACGCAACATGACCATCGGATCATCCATCGTCCTCATTGCCGTGGGCGCCATACTGAAGTTCGCCGTCACGGCCCACGTGAGCGGTTTCAACCTGCAGACCGCCGGCACGGTGCTGCTCGTGGTCGGGATCGTCGGGCTGCTGCTCTCGCTCGCCTACACCTTCTGGTGGGCGGACCGGGCCAACCGGCCGGTCGCCGTGCGCGACGACCGCCTCGACCCGCCCGCGCGCTACTGATCGGGCCCGTCATCGCAAGGCCGTGATCCGCGGGCGGCGCGTGTGGGCCGCCCGTTGAGCCGTGGGCGCCGCGCTCAGCCGAGCGTGCGGTGCAGGTGGGTGATGTCCATGCCCACGACGAGCAGCACGATCAGACCCAGGTAGACCGCCGCGATCAGGGCGCGGTCACGCGGCTTGACGCGGTAGTAGGCGGCCTGCTCGAGGCTGCGCGTGCGACGCAGCTTCCAGCGCCGCCAGGTCTCCAGCGCGGCGAAGACGACGATGATGAGGATCACCGGGTTGGGGAAGGCGACGGCCAACCCGACCATCACGGTCAGCCCGACGCCCCACATCCACGGGGCCATCGCCGCCATCGCCCGGCCGCCGTCCAGCGGCACCACGGGCAGCAGGTTGAACAGGTTCAAAAACAACCCGGTGAAGGCCAGCGCGCGCCAGAAGTCGTGGCCGGTGACCTGCCAGACGACGATGCAGGCAGCGGCGCCGAGACTGCCCAGGATCGGGCCGGCGAGGCCCACCCGCGCCTCGGCGGCGGCATTGTCGCCCAGCGAGCGCGAGGTGATAACCGCGCCCAGGAAGGGGATGAACATCGGGGCGCTGGCCGGGATGCCTTCACGGCGCAGCGCGATCACGTGGCCCATCTCGTGCACGAGCAGCAGCAGCACGAAGCCGACGGCGAAGGCCAGGCCCCAGATCGTCGTGTAGGCAAGGATCGAGACCACCATCGAGCCGGCGGCGGTGAGCAGTTTGAGCTTGGGCAGCAGCAGCAGGACGGCCTTGAACTTCGCCGCCAGGGCGATGATCGCCGCCCCGATCGGGGCGACACGGCGCTTGAACCAGGACTGCGGCGTGGGGTTGTCGCCGGGCCACGGGTTGGCGGCCTGCGGTGCGGCGACCGGGCCGTAGCCAGGGTGGTCGGCCGTCGCGGCCCAGGGGGATGGCCGATGCGCCCGGTCGCCGGCCTGATCGCCCACGTCGGAGCGATCCGCCGGGTCGGGCGGGCTGGGCGGCAGGATGAGGGGGGACTCCGGGGGCATGGCCGTCGTGTGATTCTCGCAGGCCCCGGTCGCCGGCCCGAGGATTCTTACCCGGGGCTTCGGTAGCCCATCGCCGGGGCTTCGGTAGCCCATCGCCGCCGGTTGGCAGCACTTAGCTGCGATATACGACGTCAAGTGCTGCCAACCAACCCTCTCCGGGGGTGGAAAGGGGCTCCCGGGCAGGCGTATACTGAAGGGCACATAGCAGTGCCCCGGGGACGACAGGCTTCGACGTGGTCGGTTCGTGGGGTTGGTTGCGAGTCGAGGTCCCGGATGGCCTCGTAAAACCTCCGGGAAAAAAATAAGTGCGGACTCTCACGAGTTCGCGCTCGCCGCTTAGTCACTAAGCCGTGAGCGCTCCTGGCCTCTTAGCCCGCCTGCGGCGGAGTAGCCGGGATCAATGAGCAGGCTTGCTCGGGGAGGCCCGCTTCGGCCAAACCGGGGACATCTTTTCGAAGCTGGTCTTCCGCAACCCCGCCGGCGTGGCGAGCGGAAGATGAGATCAGAGCGCCGGATACGCTCGTAGACGCCAGCTTTCACGCGACTGCGGACGCGGGTTCAATTCCCGCCGTCTCCACTCTGAGGACTCCAGGGAAAACGCCCTGGACGTCCCGTGCGCCGATCACCTCCCGGAGGGCCTGACCGCTGATTCTGGCGCCGGTGCTCATCGAAGCGGGATCTGACCGGCGCTCGAAGCGAGCTCGACGGCAGGCCTTCGACATCCGTCGTCGCCGACGCGCTGGCGCGTGAGGCGGAGGCACGCGAGGGTTCGCCCGGGCGGACGCGCTACCCCTCGCCCGAGTCCGGCTGAGCTCAGCGCAGCCAAACTCTGGGGGTGACGTCTGGGGGTGCCCCCGGTGTGCTGCGGGCCGACACCCTCGATAGTAGGCGCGTGGCGACACACGGGGCGCACCTCACGCTGGACCGAAGGACCGACGGTGACCGCATCAGCGAGAGGGTCAAGGACGGACGCGGCAGCGCGGATCGGTTCCTCGGTCGGCTCGGCTCGATCTCGCCCGCTCGACCGTCACTGGCTCGGCGCTGGGCGACGGGCTGGTGCGCGCGTTGAGACATCCGGAATCTGAAATGAGCAGCGAGGAAGGGGCGGTCATGTCGGTGCAGCCTGGGTTCTCTGCAGGACGTCGCGGGACGCGAGCGCGTCACGACAGCTACCCGATGATGACCGGGCGATTGCGGACGACCACGCTCGCGCTGATCCTCACGGGATTGCTCATCGTCCTCGGAGCGGCACCGGCGGCCGCGGCGGCGCCCGCACCGATGCTCTCCGCCGGCGCCCAGTTCACCTGCGGGCTGTCGAGCGCAGGAGGCGTGGAGTGCTGGGGCTACAACGGCTCCGGACAGCTGGGGAACGGCACCGCCACGACCAGCTCGCGGTGGGTCAAGGTCATCGGGCTCGGCAGCGGCGTGTCTGCGATCGCGGCCGGCGGCTACTACGCGTGCGCACTGACGAGCGCCGGTGGGGTGAAGTGCTGGGGAGACAACCGCTACGGCCAGCTGGGCAACGGCACGACGACGCCCAGCTCGGCACCGGTCGACGTCACCGGTCTCGGCAGCGGCGTGACGGCGATCGCGGCCGGCGGCTATCAGGCGTGCGCACTGTTGAGCGCGGGTGGGGTGAAGTGCTGGGGCCGCAACGACCGCGGACAGCTCGGGAACGGCGCGCAGACCGACAGCGCGACGCCGGTCGATGTCAGCGGTCTCGGCAGCGGCGTCGTGGCGATTGCCGCCGGGTTGTTCCATTCGTGCGCGGTGATGAGCTCCGGGGGTGCCAAGTGCTGGGGCTTCAATGGACCGGGCGAGTTGGGCAACGGCACGACGACGAGCAGCTTGACACCCGTCGACGTCAGCGGGCTCAGCGGCGCCACGGCGATCACCGCCGGCCATTACCACACGTGCGCACTGACGAGCGCCGGCGCGGTCAAGTGCTGGGGCAACAACGACTGGGGCCAGCTGGGCAACGGCACGGTGACGAGCAGCTCGACGCCGGTCAACGTCACCGGTCTCGGCAGCGGCGTCAGCGCCGTCACCGCCTCTGGGTACCACGATTGTGTGTTGATGAGCTCCGGGGCGGTCAAGTGCTGGGGCTTCAACAGCTCCGCGGAACTGGGAAACGGCACGACGAACAACAGCGCGGTGCCGCTCGACGTCACCGGGCTCGGCAGCGGCATCAGAGCGATCGCCGCGGGGTGGACGCATACGTGTGCGGTGACGAGCGTCCAGGCGACCGTCAAGTGCTGGGGCGATAACGGCTCCGGGGAGCTGGGGAACGGCAGCACGACCAGCAGCTCGGTTCCCGTCCAAGCCCCCTGGGCGGTACTCGGCCCGCCGATGTCCTTCTCGGCGCTCGCGGCCGGCGAACAGCACACGTGTGCGCTGACCAGCGCGGGAGCGGTCAAGTGCTTCGGGGACAACGGCTCCGGGGAGCTCGGCATCGGCACGGCGACGGACCTCTGGCCGCCGGCGCCCAGCTGGCCGCTGGCCGACGTCACCGGTCTCGATGGCGGCGTCACCGCGATCACCGCCGGCGGGACACACGCGTGTGCGCTGACGAGCGCCGGCGCCGTCAAATGCTGGGGCCACGACACCTCCGGGGAGTTGGGGAACGGCACGACCACGAATACGTTCATGCCGGTTGACGTCACCGGGCTGGCCAGCGGTGTCACGGCGATCAGCGCCGGGCGCTTCGACACGTGTGCGCTGACGAGCGGCGGGGGCGTCAAGTGCTGGGGCTGGAACGCCTCGGGGCAGCTGGGGAACGGGACGACGACAGACAGCTCGGTCCCGGTCGACGTCACCGGACTCGGTAGCGGTGTGACCGCGATCGCCGTGGGCGACTTTCACGCCTGCGCCGTGACCAGCGGCGGCGCCGCGAAGTGCTGGGGTGATGGGAGCCAGGGCGAGCTCGGAAACGGGACGACGGCGGGCAGCACGGTGCCGGTCGACGTCACCGGGCTGGGCAGCGGCGTGACCGCGATCGCCGCCAGCGTCGAGCACACCTGCGCACTGACGACGGGCGGCGGCGTCAAATGCTGGGGCCATGGCCTCCAGGGGCAGCTCGGAAACGGCACGTCGACAGACAGCTCGGTGCCGGTCGACGTGAACGGGCTCGGCAGCGGTGTCACCGCGATCGCCGCCGGCTTGGACTACAGCTGTGCGCTGACGAGCGCGGGGGCGGTCAAGTGCTGGGGGAGCATCGCCGACCCCGGCGTGACCGGCATCAGCGCGATCGTGGCCGGCAGGGATCACGTGTGCGCGTTGACGACTGCCGGCGCCGTCAGATGCTGGGGGTCCAACAGCTCCGGGGATCTGGTGGACGGCACCACGGCCGACAGCTCGACCCCGGTCGACGCGTTCGTCATCCCCGCCAAGGTGGATCAAACGATCTCGTTCGCGCGGCCGGGCGACGTCGCCGTCGGGGATGCGGATGCGGATCTCGGCGGATCGGCGTCGTCCGGGCTGCCGGTGAGTTACTCCAGCGTCACCCCGGCCGTGTGCACGATCGTGACCGGGCGGCTGCACGCGGTCGCCACTGGCTCGTGCACGATCGACGCGAACCAGGCGGGTGACGAGGTCTACACCGCCGCACCGCAGGTGCAGCGCACCTTGACGATCGCCCCGGCTGCGCCGGCTGCGCCGGCTGCGCCGGCAGGCTCGGCGTCACCCCCTCCTGCGGCTGCTCCGGCGCCGCCGGTCGCTCCCGAGGCGCCGCCAGCGCCCGGTATCTCGCCGAGCACGCACCCGGTCGCAGTTGCGCTGTCAGCCCTGGGCGTGTCACCGAACAAGCTCTCGAGCGCGGGACGGACGGTGGGCGGCCGATGCGTGCGGCCGACCGCGCGGAACCGGACGAAGCCGAGCTGCCGCCGCCCGGTCTGGCTGACGATCAGCTACACGCTCGCCAGTGCCGCGACCGTCACCTTCACCCTGCGGCTCAAGACGACCGGCCGGGAGGCCAAGGGCACCTGCGTCGCGCCGACCCAGCGCAACCGGCGAGATCGGCCGTGCCGGCGGTTGACGATCGTGCCCGGGCGGATCGTCCGCGCGAGCCGCGCCGGCACGAACCGCTTCACCTTCGCCGGCGTGATCGGCGGACACCGGCTGGCTCCCGGCACCTACGCACTGACCGGCACCCCGCGCGGCGGCAGGTCTCGGTCGGCGCGCTTCCAGATCGGGTCCTGAACGGCCCGGCGCCGTCGTGGCCGTCCATCAGGGTGGGGCCCGCGTCGCTGATGCGGATACGGCACCCAGGCGCCCGCCGGGACGGTGCGGGCGCCAGGGCCTTGCCGCTACTCGTACGCCAGTGCCGCGAGCGGCGACAGCTTCGCGGCGCGGCGGGCCGGAGCGTTCGCGGCGAGCGTGCCCGCGTTGATGGCGATCATCACGAAGGCGACCAGCGAGCCGCCCGGGAGGGGCGAACTGCAGCCCTCACCGCTCAGCGCGATCGTCACCATTCCGGCCAGGAACAGTCCGACACCGATTCCCAGCGTGGCGCCGAGCAGGGCGGTGATCACGCTCTCCTGCCGGACCATCCGGCGCACCTGGCGCCGGGTCATGCCGACCGCCCGGAGCATCCCGAGCTCACGGGTCCGCTCGAACACCGACATCGCCAGCGTGTTGACGATGCCGAACAGGCTGACGATCACCGCCGGCGCGAGCAGCACGTAGATCATCGCCAGCATCTGGCTGACCCACGACAGCTGCTGGTTCGCGAAGCCCGAGCGCGTGTACGCCTTCACCGGACGAGAGGGGTTCTCCCCGCGAGCTCGGCATAAACGACGTCCACCCCTTGACGCCGTCATCCGGTGGGCGCCGCGCTCTGTCAGCTGAGCACCTTGACGGCGCTGGAGAAGCCGGTGCCGAGCGGCTGCTGGAGGGCCATGTGCAGGTAGCCGAGCGCCTCGAGCTCGTGGGCCCGGGCGAGCGGGCCGGCGTCGACGGCGCGCAGGCCGCCGTCTTCGACGAGCCGGCGGACCGTGCTCTTGGCGTCCTCGTCGTCGGAGGCCAGGAACACGTCCAGCGGCTGGCCGGCGACCTCGCCGCCCACCAGTGTCCCCGCGAACGTCGTGTTAAACGCCTTGACGACCCGCGCCCCCGGCGCCTTGCCGGCGATTTCGGCCGCGGCGGAGCCGGCCGGCACGGTCAGCGGCGTGAACGAGGAGAAGTCGACCGGGTTGGTGATGTCGACGACGACCTTGCCGGACAGCTGGTCGCCGTAGGCGCCGACAACATCGTCGATGGCGGTGTAGGGGATGGCCAGCACGACCACATCACCGGCCAGCGGATCGCCGACCGAGCCGGTGCCCACCTCGCCCGACAAGTCGCCGGCGAGCTCCTGCGCCTTGCCGGCCTCGTGGCCGAGCAGCGTGACGGCGTGGCCGCCGGCCAGCGCGCGGGTGGCGATGCCACGGGCCATGTTGCCGGTGCCGATGATGGTGACGTTCATGGGAGACCTCCGATGTAGTGGACTGGGAAAGCGAAGTGGGCGGGGCGTGTGGGCTGCGCGGCACGCAGGGTGGGCTCAGAGCAGCAGCCCTGGGGACCGCTCATGAGGCGGCCTCGACAACGCGGACGGTGGTGCCCCACGGGTCGGCGACGTCAAACCCGCCGGCGATGGATTCGGCGGGGATCCCGGCGGCCTCGACGCGCCCCCGGACGGCGGCAACGTCCGTGGACGTCGGCAGTTGCACGGTCCAGTGCCGCAGCCCGACCGTGTGCTCGGGTGCCGGGCCGACGCCACGCCCCTTCCAGACGTTGAAGCCGAGGTGGTGGTGATAGCCGCCGGCGGATACGAAGGCGGCGGTGCCGAGGTTCGCCTGCTGCTCGAAGCCGAGCACGTCGCGGTAGAAACGCAGGCCCTCGTCGATGTCGCCGACGTGCAGGTGCAGGTGCCCCATGCGCAGGCCCTCACCGACCTGGCTCGAGGGCGGCTCGTCCTGGACCGTCGCCAGCAGCGAGTCGAAGTCCAGCGGTGCCGGGCCGCCGTCGTACCCGAGTCCGGCCGGCCAGTGCTCGCGGGCACGGTCCCAGGCAAGCTCGATGCCGTTGCCGTCAGCGTCGGGCAGATAGATGGCCTCGTGGGTGCGGTGGTCGGACGCTCCCTCGATGGGTGTGCCGGTGACGGCGAGCCGGACCGCGGCGCGGGCGAGCTCTTCGCGCGTGGGGTACAGCAACGCGTAGTGGTACAGGCCGGCGTGGCGTGCGGCGGGGTGGGCCTGGGGATCCTCGTGCAGCACGAGAACGGTCTCCTCGGTGCCGTCGCCGAGTTCCGCGGTGGTCGCCTCGTGGGCGTGGACGCGCAGGCCCAGCGCATGCTGGTACCAGGCGACGGCGCGGTCGACGTCGGCCACGGTCAGATGGACGGCGCCGAGTCGCAACGCAGCGGGCAGCGCAGCCGCGCCGCGCGGATTGGTGAGGGTCTTGGTCAAGGTCATGCTCACAGCATGGACCCCGCAGCCGCCGACCGTATGGACAGACTGCGGGGATGTATGGGAGACCTCCGCCGAGCTACTCCGGCTCGGCCGAGGCAGGCGTGCTGCGGCCGCGGACGCGTTCGCGGTAGGCCATCGGCGCCTCGCCGTAGTGGCGCTTGAATGCGCGCGAGAAGTACAGCTGGTCGGTGAAGCCGGCGCGGAAGCCGACCTCGCCGACGGTGAGGTCGGTGAACCGCAGGAGCCGTGCGGCCTCGAGCATCCGGCGCTCGGTGATCAGCTCCTTGGTGCCGCGGCCGGTGACCTGCGTCAGCGCCTTGGACAGGACGGCCTGCGGGACCCGCAGTGCGTCGGCGTAGTGGACTGCGTCGTGGTGGCGGGGGAAGTCACGTTCAAGCACCTCCGTGAACCGTCGGTACAGCTGCAGTTCGGCGTCATCGGATTCGCGCTGCTGAGTGCGCGTCGCCTCGTACCAGCGCTCGACCCACAGCAGCAGCCCGGAGAGCAAATGCCGCTCGAGGTCCACGGTGCGCGAGTCAGCGGGGCGCCGCGCCTCCGCGGCCAGGGTCTCGATCAGCGACTCCAGGCGCGGCACGTCGCCGGCGGGCACGGTGATCGTGCGGGCGCCGCGGCTGCCCAGCAGCCACGCCGGGTTCGCGCGGGCGGACGATTCGCCGTGCAGCAGCTCGTCGCCGAATCGCACGACGGCGCCATACAGGCCGCTGGCGCGCTCGAAGACGTGCACCTGCCCGCGGCCGATCAGCGTGACCGAGTTCGGCGCGACGATGGAGACCTCACCGTCGATGAGGTGATGGCCGGTGCCGCAGCGCGTCCAGATCAGCTCGTGATAATCGTGGCGGTGCGGCCGCCGCGGTCCGCAGTCCGTGTCCGCACCGTAACTCTGGTTCTGCAGCAGCACGACCTCCAGCGACGCGCCGGCCGCAGGCAGATGGTCGACCGCCAGACCGCCGGGACGGGCGCTACGGGTGCTGGTCGCCACCACAGGACACACGATACGGCGGGCGCGGCGGTGCGCGCGCACCATACGACGGGATGCCGCCGGTCGGGCCGAATTCGCTCGCCGGCGGTGGGCGGACTCAGCTCACCGAGGCCGAGCCGCAACGAGCAGGTGCTCGAGCGCATCGTGCATGACGTCATCGCGTGAGCGGTCGCCGTGATCGGCCTCGATGAAGTGGCTGCCGATGAACAGCGCCATCGAGGTCAGGCAGCGGGCCTCGACGTCGCCGGGATCCCGGCACAACGGCGCATAGAGCGCCCGCATGTAGTCCATGCGCCGGTTGTCGACGCGTCGTAACCGCTGACCGACCCCGTCGTCGTGGCGAGCCCACTCGCGGATGGCGAGCTCGGCGCGCAGGAGGCTGCGCGTCTCACCCGAACCGGCGAGTGCGAACAGGCGTCGCAGCTTGCTGTGGGCGTCGCCGCCATCGCTCTCGACGCGCTCGATGACGCGGTCGACGAGCGTGTGCTCCCACGTGTCGAGCAGCTCGTGCAGAAGCGCTCCACGGTTCTCGAAGAACCAGTAGAAGCCCCCCTTGGTGACGCCGAGCGCCTGCGCCAGCGACTCGATGCGCACCGCGTCCGGACCGCCGCGGGCCAACGCGTCAAGGCCGGCATCGATCCAGCGGGTGCGAGGTGTGCGGGGTTTGGCCACGACGAGAAAAGGTGCCGATCCTTGATCCATACGGTACCGTATGGATCAGCCGATGCTGCCACCAGGCCAACGCGAGATCGACCACTTTCCGCGGTTCGGAACCCACTTGCATCAGCCGCCACCCACAGTGCCGGCCGAGCCGTGGCTCGAGGTCGGAGGCGCGGTCACGCAGTCGTTTGTCCTGCCGCTTGGCGACCTGACCGCGATGCCGCGCCGTGAGATGCTCGCCGACTTTCACTGCGTCGCCGGCTGGTCGGTCTCCGGGCTGCGGTGGGAGGGTGTCCCGTTCGACGCCTTCCACCGTGACGTCCTGGCGCCCCGCGCCGATGGCACCATCACTCACGTCAAGTTCATCGGCATGGACGGCCACTGGTCCGTCGCCCTGCTCGAAGACCTCTGCGCCAACGACGTCCTGCTGGCCGAACGGCTCAACGGACAGCCGCTGGACGGCGACCACGGGGCGCCGCTGCGGCTGGTCAGCCCTGCCCAGTACGGATTCATCAACACCAAGCACCTGTGCCGTATCGAGCTGCTCACGACCGAGCCGGCGACCTGCATCGGCAGTGCGAGCAGTCCCGCGCACCTGGGCCTGCGCCTGTTCGGCTACAAACGCTTTGTCCGTGCGCGTGTCTGGCGGCAAGAGCGCCACCGGTTCCTCCCGCCCCACGTGGTCAAGGAGATCTCGCGCCTGCTGATCCCCGGGATCCGCAGAGTCAGCGGCCGGCCGCCTGGGTAGGCTCTGGCGGTGCCCGACTCCTTGACCGGCAGCTGTGGCTGTGGTGCGGTCCGCTTCGCCGTCACCGGGAGGCCGCTGCGAGCGGTCTATTGCCACTGCACTCGCTGTCAGAAGCGAACCGGCACCGGTTTTCAGGCCTCGGCCCAGGTTGCCGCCGGCACGGCCGTGATCCGCGCCGGCGCCGAGCACCTGCGCGACTGGGCGCCGGGGCCGACACTGGCGAAGTCGTTCTGCGGACTGTGCGGCGCGCACCTGTTCGGCCGAGACCAGGATACGGGCGAGATTCGCGTGGTCCGAATGGCGGCCTTCGACAGTGACCCGGGCGTCAGGCCAGAGGCCCGCGTGTTCGTGGCCTACGCGGCCGCGTGGGAACCGATCCCCGATGACGGGCTGGCCCGCTTCCCCGAGCGAACTCCCGCCTGAGACCCGTCCAGCCCGCGGTGGGCGCGGGCCCCTGCTCTCGGTGCGCGGGGTGCTCAGCGGCGGCGAGCGAGCAGCGTGGAGTCGTCGATGGCGATGACCTTCCCGTTGCGGGTGATGGTCCGTGGGCGCTGCTCGACGACGAGCACATCAAACGCGTCGGGGAGCGCCGGGAGCAACTGCTCGGCGGGGAACATCGCCTGGCGGCGCGGGTCGTCGGCGGGGATGAGGGCCTGGGTGGGCGGCGCGTGCCCGACGACGAGCAGATGGCCACCCGGGGCGACCGCTTCGCAGAGCCGGCGCAGTACGTCGACCATCGTGGTTCCGGGCGGGTGCAGGAAGTGCGTGGTGACCAGGTCATAGCTGCGCCCCCGCGCCGCGAAGCTCCGGGCGTCAACCTGCCACCAGTCGATCTTGTCGCCGACCCCGGCGCGCTTGGCGTGGCGGGCCGCACGGTTCAGGGCGTTGGCTGAGAAGTCGGCGCCGGTGACCGTCCAGCCGTTCTGGGCCAGCCAGATGACGTCGCCGCCCTCCCCACAGCCGACATCGAGGGCGGAGCCGGGGGTGAGCTCAGACGCCTCGCGGACCAGCTGGGCGTTGGGCGCGCCGCTCCAGACGTCCTCCTCGCCTGAGTAGCGCTCGTCCCACGGCTCGGGCTCGAACATCTCCGTCGGGTGACGCGGAGCGGGACGCCCGGAGGGCTCGTGCTCTGGCGGTGCCGTTGGATCGGTCATGACGTGTCCTCTCGGTGGGGGTCGGTGCTGCGCTGCTCGGTGGGCTGGGGCCGGTCTCAGCGTAGGCACGTTCTGCGTGAACGGCATATACTCTTGCCAATAACGCAAGACGCCTCAATCGAGAGCACGGCACGGCGCCGCGTGCGCTCCCTGCGCCAGGCGCGGGGGTGGTCACTGGACGAGCTGGCCAGCCGCACGCATATCAGCGCGTCCACGCTCAGCCGCCTGGAGACCGGCGGCCGGCGTCTGGCCATTGACCATCTCGTGGTAATCGCCCGCGCCTTGGATACGACCGTTGACGAGCTGCTCGTGGCGGGCGAGGAGGAGGATGTCGTCATCTCACCCCGCCGCGACCACTGCGGCGGCACGACCTACTGGTTGCTCAACCGGCCCGACGATCCCTCGGGCCGCGTCATCGTCAAACAGCGCCTCGCCGAGCGTGTCCGGCTCCCCGAGGCCCGGACCCATCCCGGCCGCGACTGGTTCTACGTCCTGACCGGCGTCCTGCGCCTGCGACTTGGCGAGCGGGACCTCCTCATTCCCGCCGGCAAGGCCGCCAGCTTTGACACCATGACCCCACACACCATGGGCGGCCACAACGGCGTCGCCGAGATCGTCAGCATCCTCGATCACCACGGCGAACGCGCACACCTCCACGACTGACCGGAACAGGTGGCCCGGCGCGCAGTTTTGGACTATCGTCACGACATGGCCTTGAGGTGTGCCGTTTGCGCGCCCACACGTGGCTGGAGTGCCGTTGGCTGAGGCGTGATGGCGCCGATCACGAACAGCATCGAGGTTGCGCGGCCCGCTCCGGAGGTCTTTGCCTACGTGACCGATCCGCGGCACATGCCTGAGTGGCAGAAGGGGTGTCTCACCGGTCAGCGCGACGGGCCGGAGACCCACGTCGGATCGAGGTGTACGACGACCCGCAGCATCGGCGGTCGCGAGCGCGAGGTGACGACCGAGATCACCGAATACGACCCGCCACATCGCTGGGCCGACCGGGGCATCGACGGCCCGATCCGGGCGAAGGTCGTGGTGACCGTTCAACCTCTGGCCGACAACGCTGGTTCGCGGGTGACGATCGCGCTGGACTTCGTGGGTCACGGAATCGGGAAGATCCTCGTGCCGCTGATCGTCCGGCGACAGGCCGCCAGAGACATGCCTGCGAACATGCGGCAGCTCCGGCAACGGCTCGAGGGCCGCGCGTCCGACGCGGGCTGAACGGATCTGCATAACCGGCCGTTGTGCGCCGGGTCCGGTCGCGCGCGGGCCGCGGCCGCCGTGAACGGGTGAGTCACCGCCGCGGCGAGATGCACCCGGCTCGGCCGAGTCGTCAGCGGCCCAGCAGGCGCACTCGCGGGATGCGGCCGTTGCGGATGACCACCGTGGCCCGCTCGGGCCGATAGCCGGGGGCCGACAGCATGAGTGTGAGGTGGTCGCCTGCGCGGTAGCGCCGTCCGGCCAGGCGGCGCAGCAGCCGGTGCAGGGCCCGACGGCCACTCGCGTGCAGCGTGCGCCCGCGGGGACATCCGCGCCCGGCGCAGTGGAGCGTCAGTTGGGTGCGCTCCGGCATGCTGCGGGCGGTGACCGAGGTCAGGCGCGTGGCGCTGTGGTTCCAGGTCCAGCGGATCGCCATGCGGATCTTGAGCGCGCGCCGGTTCCGCGGGCGCGGGAGCGTCGTCGTGCGGGGCACCGTGACGACCGGGGGTCCCGCCGACGGGGGCGGGGACGACCCGCCGGAGCCCGACCCGGACCCGCCCGACCCCGACCCCGACCCGCCGGAGCGCGACCCACCCGCCGGGGCGGGCCCCGCATCCCCGAAGGCGTGGGCGGCCTCGTTTGAGCCGACGAGCCGGTAGCCCTTGCCGTCGGGCGTGGACAGCAGCCCGACGATCGAGGTTCCGACCTGGCCGGCCTCGCTGCCGTAGAAGCCGGCGTCGCCGAAGTTGAAGACCCCGCCGTCGCCGCCCACGAGCCAGTAGCCCTTGCCGTCGGGGGTGCCGGCGATGCCGACGATCGGCGCGTTGAGCGTCTTGCCGCCCAGCGAACCGTAGAAGCCGGCGTCGCCGTAGTTGAAGACCCCGCCGTCGCCGCCGACCAGCCAGTAGCCCTTGCCGTCGGGGGTGGCGGCGATCCCGACCACCGGCTTGCTCAGGTGGACGTTTCCGGCCGAGCCGTAGAAGCCGGCGTCACCGAAGTTGAAGATTCCGCCGTCGCCGCCGACGAGCCAGTAGCCCTCACCGTCCGGGGTGGCGGCCATCCCGACGATCGGTGCGTTGAGGGACGTGCCGAGCAGCGAGCCGTAGGCGCCGGCGCCGCCGAAGCTGTACACGCCACCGTCGGATCCCGTCATCCAGAACGCCGACGCCGACGCCGGGTCCTGTGCACCGCCCACGATGGTCGCCGCCGCGGCCGCGCTCACGCCGCCGGCCAGCGCCAGGGTGAGCGCGCCGAGCACCGTGACCAGCACCCGGCGCAGCGGCCGCCGGCCGCGCGCGGGCGGGATTGAGTGTTCTCGCATCCGGAACATTGTTCTACACAAAGCAGTGCATCGGGGGCGGTCCGAGATAGCCGCGGCGGGGGCGATGCGCTGGGTCGCACCGCGCCGGTGCGGCCGGAGTTGGGCCGAGCCTTGACACGGGCTTGCCTATGAGGTACAAGGACGGCCTGAAGCAGGGCGACGCGCCGACCGGCGGTCGGCGGGAGTGGGGCATGAGGGTAGGTAAGAGCAGGAGAGTGATGGCTGCGCTGTCCTCCGGGGGCGCCGTCGCTGCGCTGCTGGTGGGTGCTCTGTCATCGCCGGCAGGTGCCGGCACACGGCTGGCCGGCCCCGCCAGGCCGGTGCTGGAGTTCGTGACGCCGACACTGGCGGCGCGCGCACACGCGAGCCTCGACGTCGATGCGCTCACCGGGCGTGTGTGCCGGCTGTCGTTCCGCGGCCCGCACCATCGCCATGCCGGTCCGTTCGTATCGCGGTTGGGCCGCCGCCATCACCACGTGCAGTGGACCTGGTCTGTGCCGGCGGGTGTGGCTCCAGGGCGCTGGCACGCGATCGCGGCCTGCGCAGACTCCGTCACGGGCCTCGAGCACCGGCAGGTGGGCACCCTTGTCGAACCCCTCCTGGTCCGGGGTGATCGGCATCGGAACCACGCCAGCATCGTGGCTCGGCACTCCCTGCGCGTCCGCACCACGGCCGTCGCGCCGGCGGGGCGGGCGGCGGCCAGCGGCGGCAAGGTCGTCGGGCTGGGCGCGGGGCACAACCCGTTTCCCTACGGCCAGTGCACCTACCATGCCTACGAGGATCGAGGCGACGTCTACGACTACGCCGTGACGCACGGCGTCCCGCGCGGAGGCGCTGCCACCTCGGCGAGGTTGGGCGGTATCCCTGACTACTGGTGGAACGCCTGGCGCTGGCTCTCCAACGCCCAGCGCGTCGGGATCCCCACGGGCGTCACGCCGGTGGTCGGCGCGCTTGTCGTGTTCCCGCGGGGATACGGCGGCAGCCCGGTCGGGCATATCGCCTACGTGGAAAGGGTGAATCCTGACGGCACCTACGTCGTCTCGGAGCGCAACTGGAACTACAACCCGAATATCTCTGAGCGGCTCGTGCATCCCGGCTACCCGGGCGTCGGGTTCATCTACGGAGGCCCAGCCGGTAACGGGCCCTTGCCCGCACCCGCTCCGCCCCCGACTCCGGCTCCCGGCCCACCCAGTACGACCTCCTCGACCACGCCCGCGGGCACGACAACCACGTCCGGTACGACAACGACGTCCGGCGCTACGACGACCACGAGCACGACCACGCCTGCCCCGCCGCCGCCCGCGTTCTACGTGCACCACGTGCAGGGCACCTGCGCGGACGGTGCCTGTGGGCTGCACGAGCGAACCGGGCCCGGGTACAGCAACTACGCCAGCATTCGCGTCCTCTACGACGGCAACGAGGTGGACATCGTCTGTCAGACCCGAGGCCAGTTCGTGACCCCCAACCATGGCACCGGCTCCGATGTCTGGGACAAGCTCACCGACGGGGGCTACGTGACCGACGTCTACGTCGACACCTCGGGCATCGGAGGCAATTTCTCGCCTCCCATTCCCCAGTGCTGATCGCTCCGTCCTCAGGCGGCAGCAGCCGGTCTCTCGGCGTCACCGGGGTGTGAGCAGGATGCCGGCAAAGCCGGGGATTGCGCAGCTCACCGGCAGGCCGTGGTGCTCACCTGCTCGAGCGTCACGTGCCCGGCGTACTCGAGGCGTGTCCTGACCGTGAACCGGTGCGCGTTGCACCGCCCGGCGGTGACCAGCGCCGAGCGTCCCGAACCTCGTGCCGGCACCGTGAGCCGCAGCGAGGTCAGCACCGCGGAGACCCCGGCAAAACCCTTGGAACGGCCAAGAACCACCGCAGGCACCGGGATCGTCAGGACCGAGCGGCGCACCGTGGCCCGGATGACGATGATCTGCGAGGCAAACGCGGGCAGCGTCGGGCGCAGGACGAGGATGATCTGCTCGCCCGGGCCGGCGTAGGCGTGGACGCTGGCCTTCAGCGAGGAGGTGATCGGGGCCGCGTTGGCCGTGGCGGTGCCGGTCCCGATGCGACTCACCGGCGGGCAGCCGGGGGCGAACTGATCGCGCAGGACGGCGTTGGGACGCCGGCAGGTCACGACCTTGCTGGCGGCGAAGTGAAAGCGCGTGCCGGCCGGGAAGGTGATGACGAGCCGGCGGATCGCGGCCGGCTTCTCACCCGGGGCGGAGGGGTCCCGCGCGGAGAACACCGCCACCACGCCCGTCGTCTGGCCGGCGCGGTCGGCGGTCAGCGTGACATCGGCCACCTGGATCAGGCTGGCCGCGGCGGCGGACACCAGCACCAACGGGAGCAGCACGCCCAGGGCGGCGGCACGGGCGCAGCGCCCACGGCAGCCGGACCGGCGCCCGAGCGGATCGCAAGCGGCGAGCTTGCCGCGGGCACACCGGCCATGCCACCGGCCGGCCATCATCGCCGATCACCGTCGTTGTACAGCGCGTCGAAGATCTCCGCGTAGCGCGCGTAGACCAGTGAGCGCTTGACCTTCAAGGTCGGGGTGAGCTCGCCGCCGTTCTGGGAGAGGTCGTGGTCGAGCACGGCAAAGCGCTTGATCTGCTCGATCCGGGCCAGGCTGGCGTTGACCTGATCAACCTCGCGCTGAATCGCCGCCGCCACCTCGGGATGCTGGGCGAGCGCGGCCGCATCACCCTGAACGCCCAGCCGGCCGGCCAGTTTGGCCGCCTCGTCGGGATCGAGCATGAGCAACGCGACGAGATAGGGCCGGTTGTCCCCGAACACGACCGCCTCCCGGATGTAGCGGGTCTGGCGCAGCGCGCTCTCGATGTTGACTGGGGTCACGTTCTTGCCGTTGGAGGTGATGATCAGGTCCTTCTTGCGGCCGGTGATCCAGAGGAAGCCGTCGTCGTCGACGCGCCCGAGATCCCCGGTCCGCAGCCAGCCGTCCGACGTCAGCGCGGCCTCGGTTGCGTCAGGATCGTGGTAGTAGCCCTGGAACACGTTGGGTCCGCGCAGGAGGACCTCATCGTCGTCAGCCAGCGCCACCTCCGTATCCAGCAGCGGACGGCCGACCGACCCCAGGCGCACCGCGCCGGGAACGTTGAGCGTGGCGGCCGCGCAGGTCTCCGACAGCCCGTAGCCCTCGAGCACGAGCACGCCGCAGGCGTCAAAGAACTCCAGCAGCTCGCGCGACACCGGAGCCGCCCCGACCAGACCGAGCTGCAGGCGGGGCCCGAACACCGCGCGGACCTTGGACAGCACGAGCCGGTCGGCGATCCGGTAGAGCAGCCGTTGCCCCACGCTCGGGCGGCGCCCGTCGCGCAGCGCCCCGCGGGCCTTCAGCCCGCGCGCCAGCGCCCAGCGGAACAGCACGCGCTGCAGACGGGGGGCGTCGGCGGTGCGGCCGAGCACCGTGCCGTGGATCTTCTCGTAGATGCGGGGCACCGCAGGCAGGTGCGTCGGCGCGAGCTCGGAGAGCTCATCGACGATGCGCGTCGGGTCCTCGGACCAGAAGCTCGCGCGCGCGCCGACCTGGATCACGACCGCCTGGGCGACGCGGGCCAGGACGTGGGCGAGGGGCAGGAACTGATACAGCGCGTGCGTCGCGTCCAGCGCGAGCTCATCGGCGTACATCTGCGCGGTCGCCAGCAGGCTGTCGTGGGTGAGCATGCAGCCCTTGGGTCCGCCCGTCGTCCCGGACGTGTAGACGATCGTGGCCAGATCGTCGCCCCGGGTCTGAGCGAGCCGGTCGCGCATCTCGGCTTCCGGCACGTGGGCGCCGTCGCGGCGCAGACCGGCCAGTGTGATCGCCCCGGGCGCGCTGCCGCGGAACAACACGACGTGCTCCAGCGCCGGGCAGCGCTCGCGCACCTCGGCGATCTTCGCCGCCTGGGCCTCGTCCTGGCAGAACACGAGCCGGGCGCCCGAGTGGGCGAGCACGTACGCGCACTCCTCAGGCGAGTTGGTGTGGTAGATCGGCGCCACCACCGCGCCGGCGCACAGCGTCCCGTAGTCGGCCAGCGTCCAGTCCGGCGAGGTGCCCGACAGGATGCAGACGCGATCGCCGGCCTGGATGCCGACCGCGATCAGGCCCCGGGCGATCTCGGTCACGGCCGCCCCCAGCTCGGGGTAGGAGACCGTGACCAGGCGCCCCTGGTCACGGTGCTCGAGGGCGACGCCGTCAAAGCGCGCCGCGCTGTCGAGCAGCATCTCGCCCAGGGTGGCCGATGCGGATCGGGTCAGCGAGGCGGGGGAGGGGAGGACGGTGGTGGTTGCGGTCATGGAAGTCTCACTCATGCGTGGTTGGCGGTGGCAGGCTCACGGGCGGCGGGCGCCGGGATGGCGTCGAGAAACGGTGGCGGATCGGCGGGAGCTGACGGCGGGATCGCCGCTGGTCGCGTCGGCCACCATCCGGCGCGCCCGAAGACCGCCTCGGCGGCGGGGAGCAGGACCGGGCGCGCGATCAGCATCTCGAGCAGGATCGCCACGGCGACCCCGATCCCGAACTGGCGCAGGTTGATCAGGTCGGTGGTCATGAACGGCGCCAGCGCCGCGACCATCACCAGCGCGGCCCCGGTGGCGGGCGCGGCCGACTCACTGAGGCCCCGGAGGACGGCCTCGCGCACCCCTGGCCGGGAGACGAAGATCGCCCGCGTCTGCACGAGCAGCAGCGCCGAGTAGACGATCGAGACCCCGAACACGACGGTGAACACGCCGATGATCGACATCGGATCCATGTAGCCCGGGCCGCCCAGCAGCGGGTCGCCGCCGCCGAACAGGAGCTGCAGGACACCGAAGGCGGCCGCGGTCACGAGCAGGCTGAAGACCGTCGCCGCGGCGGCGAGCAGCAGAGCGCGCAGCGCGAGCGCCAGCACGAGGGCGAGCGCGACGGCGAGGACGGCGACGTCGAGCCAGATGCGCGATCGCGTCGTTCCGGTCAGATCCCGCAGGCTGCCGGCGGGTCCTCCGACCGCGACCTGGGCGTTCTGCCGGCGGGCGAAGGCGGAGCCGAGCCGGGCCAGCCGGTCGGCAAGGGCCTGGGCGCGCCCGTCGTTGGCCGCGTACTTGGAGACCACCACGATCTGCCCGGCGTTGCCCCCGCGCTGGAGGTTGATCGTGAAGGAGGCGGCGTTGCGGTCCGCGGGACGGGCGCCGGCGACGGCCGAGAGCACGAAGTACCCGGAGCTGAAGATCCCCGGGGACTCGGCGCGCAGCCGGGCCAGGTCCTTGGTCGAGGGGATCTGACCCCGGGCCTTGGTGACCGCGGCCTGCATGGTGCCCAGACCCGCGGTGAGCTGCCCGGCCGGCCCGGGGGCGCCCGCGAGGCCCGAGGCGAGCTGGCCGGTACCGGTGGTCAGCTGGCCGAGGCCGGCCTCCAGCGCGCCCGCGCCCTCGGTGAGCTGGCCGAGACCGGTCTTGAGCTGGCCGCCGCCGCCGGCCAGCCGCCGGAGCCCGCCCGCCAGCTGGGCGTTGCCGTTGCGCAGGCGGGCGATCCCCGACTGCAGCTGGGCGGCCCCGGTGCGCAGCAGGTTCAGTGCGGCGACGAGCCCCGGCGCCTGATAGACGATGCTCGCGGCCAGGCCCTTGGCGCCCGCGTCGCGCGAGGCGGCGGTGGCGATCTGGGTCGACGCGCCGGCGATCGCGCCGTTGGCGCTCTGCAGCGCGGCCAGCGCCGCTCCGTAGTGCGGGTCCGAGCGGCCGCTGGTCATGGCCTGCAGCGCCGACAGCGCGGTCTGCGCCTGGTTCGCCGCGGTCTGGGCCTGGGTCTGCGCGCTACCCGCGGCCGAGCTCGAGTCGGCGGTGAGCTTGGCCAGGCTCTGCAGCGCCGGGAGGCTCTGACCGGCGGGGCCGCGGGCCAGGTCGACGCCCTGAAGCAGCTGGCTGGAGCCGGTCACGGCCTGATCGGCGCCGGTCTTCAGCGCCCTGGCGCCGGCCAGCGCAGTGGTCAGGCCCGCGGCGAGGGTCGCTGATCCGGCCTTGGCCGTGGCCAGGCCCGCGTGCAGCCGGCCCGCCCCCGACGTCGCCGTGCCCGAGCCGGCCTGCAGGCGGCCCGCACCCGAGGCGGCGGTAACCAGGCCCGAACGCAGCTCGGCCGAGCCGGCGCCGGCCTGCCCGAGCCCGTTGATCAGCGTCAGCAGCTGCTTCTTGCTGCGGTCAGAGATCTTCGCCGACCGCGCCAGCGAAGGGCCGAAGGCCTTCAGCTGCGCCGCGGTGGCGTCGATCGCGCCGGGTCCGGCGACCGAGTCGACGGTGGGGATCGCGGCGATCTGGCGCTCGAGCCGGCGTACCCCGGCCAGCACCGACGGTGTCGTGATCGGCCGGCCGTTGGCGACCACGATCACGTCATAGGGGGTGGCCCAGCCCGGTCCCATGACCTGCGAGACGCGCTCGAAGGCGATCCGGGCCGGGGCACCGGCGGGAAGCTGGGTCACGGTCGGAGGACCGGAGTGCAGCGCGAAGGCGGGGACCGCGAGCAGGGCCAGGCCCAGGGTGGCGAAGAAGCCCGCGGCGATCGCGTGCTCGGCGACCCAGCCGCCGCCACCGACCAGGCGCGACCACGCCCGCTGCAGCGGCGCGGGGGTGGGGAGGCGGAACGCGTCGAGCCGCCGGCCGAGCAGCACGAGCGCCGCCGGCATCACCACGACGGCGCCACCGGTGGCGAAGGCGGCGCAGGTGAGCATGCCGGTCCCCAGTGAGACCAGCAGCGCGGTCGGTCCGATCACGGCCACCAGGGCCAGCGCGACGACGAGCGCGGTGCCGCCGATCAGCACCGCCCGGCCGGTGACCTGCAGGTCGGTGATCGCCGCGGTGGCGGCGGCCTGAGGGCGGTGACCGCCCCGGTCAAGTTCGCGGTGGAAGCGATCGACGATCAGCAGGGCGAAGCCGACGCCGATGGCCAGGCCGGTCATCGTCCCGAGCGCCACTCCCACCGGATCGAGGGTGAGGATGTGCCCGAGCAGCGCGACCTCACCGAAGGCGGCCAGGGTGCTGATCGCGCCGACCGCGGTGACGAGCAGGGCGGCGACGGGGGCGCGCAACCCGATCAGCAGCAGCACGAGCAGGACGGCGACGGCGAGCAGCTCGGTCTGGCGCAGGTCGGTCACGGCCGCGGTCTTCAGCGCGCGGTCGATCGAGGGCTGACCGGTGACGTAGGAGCGCACCGGGGGGGTGATCTGCCGGGCGACGAGCCGCTCGATCTGGGGCTGGTCACTGGTCACGACGGCCTTCTCGGTGCGATCGATGGCCACCACGATCATCGCTGCCGTCGCCCGCGGCCGCAGGCCGGCGCTCGCGGTGCCGGTGTCCCAGGCCGACAGGACGCGCGCGTGGGGGCGGTGGCGCAGGGCGGCGACGAGCGCAGGTCCCTGGTGATCGAGCTGGGCGCGTGGCCCCTCGAGCAGGATCGGCACGAGTTGGCTGGGCCCGAACTGGGCGTTGGCGAGCCGCTGCGCGCGGTAGGACTGGGTCCCGGGAACGGTGGTGATCGACGGTGACAGGACGCCCGAGACGCCGAAGCCGATCGTGCTGAGGGCGGCCGCCACGATCAGCCACACGGCAAGGGCCGCCTTCGGGCGTTGAATCGACAGTCTGGCCAGGCTCAGCATCCGGGTCTCCTTCGTCGGCGCCGGAGACCTTTGCGTTTCGGCTCCGTCGTCCTCTAGTCCTCTAGGTATCTCCGACCGTATGCGCCGGTGCCTCGCCCGCCATCAGGGATGGGGCGAAAACGTGAAGGGGAATGAGCGGGGGACGGGCGGGAGAACCACGCAGGACGGCTCCGGGGTTTGGTGCCTGCGCCGGCCGCGAGTCGGTCTCGGCGTGGCGTGCCCGCGCGGCGAGCAGATGGTCGATGAGGGCGAAGTAGCCGGCGAGGTGATCGGGGCCCAGGAAGCCCTCGGTGACCCGTGCCCGGGCGGCGACACCGATGCGCCGGGCCCGCGGCGGATCGCTGAGCAGGCCGGTCACCGCGTCACCGAAGGCCCGCAGGTCGAGCGGATCGGGGATCAGCACCCCCGACTCTCCGTCGACGATCTGGTCCTGGATGCCGCCGACCCGGCTGGCCACGACCGGACGGCGCTTCCACATCGCCTCGGCGACGGTGAGACCGAACCCCTCGGCCAGGCTCTTCTGCACGACGACGGTGGCGCGCCGCTGCAGCGCGTTGACGATCGCCGCGTTCTCCTCGATGTCAGTCATTGGCAGCAGCGCGAGATGGACCCGGTCGCGCTGGGCCTCAGGCAGGCCCCACCAACAGTCGCGGACCGCGGCGTACATGGCGGCGCCCTCGGGATCATCGGCCACCGCGTCGGCGTCCGGGCCGGCGAGCACCAGGTGCGCGGCGGTATGGGGGGCAACATGGTCGACGAAACCGCGCACGACGCCGATCGGGTCCTTGAGCCGGTCCCAGCGCGAGATCTGGGTCACGTAGCGGTCGCTCGCGCGTAGGGGCCGGGACTCGAGCATGCGGGCCATGCGGTCGATCCGCCCGGGGGTCCCGTCGGCACGGGTGAAGACGGGATGGCCCGTCCGGGCCCGGGGCACCAGCCCGGCCCGGGCGAGGATGGCCGTCTGCTGGCCGTGGCTCTGCTCGGCGTTCTTGGGCGAGAAGGCGTCGATCGAAGGGTGGATCACCGAGACCCGGGCCGGATCAAGGCCCGACCACACGAAGTCCGGCCGGGAGAACACGCAGGCGTCGGCGGCGGTCACGTAGGGGCGCAGGAAATCCCACGCCTCCCGCACGTGGGCGTTGGGCTGATCGACCCCGACGTGGCAGCGCCAGATGACCGTCGCGCCGATCGCGCGCATGGGACCGGCGAGCCCCGCGGTCTGCGGATCGTGCAGGATGACCACGTCACGAGGTCCGACCATCCCGGCCAGCTCGGCGGTGGGGGCGGCGAGCGTCCGTTCGTAGATCTCACGGTCGTGCTCGGCCAGGGGACCGCCGTCGCCGTCGAACCCGTGCAGCCGGTTGTGCAGGCGCTTGGTCGTGGCGAAGAAGTCCCGATCGCCGCCGATGACCGCCCAGCGCGCGTCGACCCCGGCGCCGCGCGAGTAGCCGAGCAGCCCGAGCAGCAGCTCGGCCACGCCGCCGCCCTTGGCCGTCGAGCTGACGTTCCAGATCACGCGACCGTGCAGCGTTCGCGCGCTGTTGGCGATCAGGGCCTTGAGATCGGCGAAGGCCGCGTCGGCGAGCACGGCGCCGAAGCGCAGGGGATCCATCGCCGTCACCGGGATGAGCTTGATCGAGGACATCGGTTCAACCATGGACGATCCCGCCCCTGTGCTCCCCGCGCCACCGTGTTCCCCCGCAGGCAGGCCGCGGGATAGGGCGGCCGGTCATGAGCGATCGACGCAGCTAGGCTTCACGCTATGACACTCGAAGAGCACACCCTGGAGACGGCCGGCGATCGCTGTGAGGAATGCGGAGTCAAGTTGACGTCCGCTGAGCTGCAGGCCGTGCTGGAGTCCGGTGGGCCGACGCTCTGCGCGATCCACGCCGCCGAGGACGAGCCGGGCCTGGCCGAGTCCGAGGCAGAGGCCGAATCACCCGGCGCGTAGTCACCGCGTCCGCCGGTGACGGTCTACGTCGATCACGCCTTCGCCTTCGGCGACTGGGGCCGCTGGAGCGGAGGCGGTCATCTGCAGGCCGACAGCGCCGATGAGCTGCACGCGTTCGCGCTGCGGATGGGCATGCACCGCGAGTGGTTTCAGTCCACGCCGGCCCGTCCCGAGAAGGATCACTACGACCTGACGGCCGCGGGGCGTGAGCTCGCCCTGCGCCTGGGCGCGATCGACGAGGCGCGGCGGGCCGGGGCGCACCGGCGCAAGACGATCCGCGAGACGCGGCGTCAGGGCGCGACGGCGGGCAGCCGCCGGGCGATCCCGGGGTAGTCCACGGCGAAGGCCTCGGTGTCGAGGGGCCGAGCTCAGCTCTCAACGGAGAGCGGGGGCGTTCCGTAGGTGTGAAAGCTCGGCACGGTCTGCACGCCCCATGCCTGCCCCTTGGCCCGGTCGGCCTCGGTCCAGACGACGCAGGGCTCGTCGGGCGCGTAGACGAGCCGCCCGCCGGAGGTGACCTCGATGCGGTTACCGCCCGGCTCGATCCCGTACAGGAAGAACCCCTGGGCGATCGCGTGCTTGGAGGGGGCGGCCTCGATCTCGATCCCCGCGTCGAGCCACAGGTCGGCGGCCCGCAGGCACTCCTCCCGTGTGTCGACCCAGAAGGCGATGTGATGCAGGCGCCCGTGGGCCCCGTAGGCGTCGCGGGTGTAGATCAGCTCATGGGCGGCGATCGTTGCGCTCATCCACGCACCGGCCTCGGACCCGTCGTTGAGCTCGATGCGCTCGTACAGCCGGTAGTCCAGCGCGTCGACGCAGAACTGGCGGTTGGCGCGGACATCGGCGGCGAGCAGGTTGATGTGATCCAGGCGCTTGACGGCACAGCCGCGGCCGGTGAAGCGGCCGGGCACGTTCTTGAGCGCCGGCTCGCGCCCGGGCGGGGGCGAGTAGCGCTCGCACTCGTAGTAGAGCTCGAACCGATGGCCGTCGGGATCGGTGAAGCGATAGCCGGGACCGCGGCCGAGGTCACCGTCGCTCCAGCCCTGGCCCAGCCCCGCCGCCCGTACCCGCGCGACGCGGCGCTCCAGTGCCTCCGGGCTGGCCGCGCGCAGGCCGAGCACGCCCATGCCCGAGCTGTCAGACGCGATCAGCTTCAGCGACCAGGGCTGATAGTCGCCCCAGCCGCGCAGGTAGGTCGCCGCGCCGGACTGCCCGACCACGTCCATCCCCATCGTCTCCACGAAGAAGGCCAGGCTTGCCTCACCGCGCGGGGTGAACATCTCCACGGGCCCCAGGTGGGCGAGGTCACTCACCGCTCGCCCTCCACGATCGCCCGCAGGCCGTCGAGGTCATAGGACTTCTCGCCCGCCTGCAGCTTCGCGCGCTTGACCCGTTCGCGGTCCTCACGCGCCAGCGAGGCCTGCAGCACCTCCTGAGCACGCTCGGCCGCGACGACGACCGCCCCGTCGGCGTCGAGCACGACAAGGTCGCCGGGGCGGATCGGCTGCCCACCGAGCTCGACGGTGACGTCCAGAGCCCCGACCCGTTCCTTGGTCGCGCCGCGCGAGCGCACCCAGCGGGTCCAGACGGGCAGGCCGATCACCTCGAGCTCCTCGCGGTCGCGCACCGCGGCGTCGCAGAGGATGCCCGCCGCCCCCGCGGCGAGCGCCTGGGTGACGAGCAGGTCCCCGATCAGGGCCACCGGCTCGGGCTCGGGCATGGTCAGCACGAGCACCTCACCGGGCGCGACGGCGGCCATCGCGGCGTGGACCATGAGGTTGTCCCCCTGGCCGCAGCGCACGGTGCGGGCCGGGCCGCAGGTCCGCGCGCCGGGCACGATGCGCTCCAGGGCAACGTCGATCAGCCCGGTGCGGCCGGCCGCCTCGTAGACCGTGGCCACGCCGAGTTGGGCCAGCTCGGCGCACGCCGCGGGCGGGACGGTCACAGCTGTGCCACCACGTCGGGGATGACCCGGTGAAAGGACTCGGCGTAGCGGACCGACGCGTCACCGCTGGCCCGCCGGGCGTGGTTGCCCCGCTGCTCCCCGCGCTGGGCGTAGTAGGTCTGCAGATAGGTCTGAGCACTCATCTCGGCCATCGCGGCGAGCTTGCGCTCCCACACATCGGTGATGTCGACGTGCACGTTGGGATGAAAATGGCACAGCTCGGGCTGGTGAGGCTCGAACAGGAACAGCTGGGGCGGGCGCACGGTGGCAAACGCGCTCGACACCCCGGCGCCGGCGGCGAGTGCCCGCGCCCGGACCACGGCGGCGTGGGCGACGGGGTGATCCGGATTGAAGGGATCGGTGTCGGTGTGGGTGATGAGCACGTCGGGGGCGAAGGCGCGAACCGTGTCGGTGATCAGGGCCAGGGCGTCGGCGTCGATCTGCAGCGGATAGTCGCCGAGATCCAGGGCCTTGAACTCGGCGCCGAGATGACCGGCGGCTGCCTCGGCCTCGGCGTGGCGGATCCGCTTGACGTTCTCGAGCGTCTGGCCGTCCTGTTTCCACAGCTCTCCGGACTCGCCGCGCTCGCCGTAGGAGAGCGCGACCACCTCCGCGCGGCCGCCGAGCGAGACCGCCTTGGCGATCGCCCCGCCCGCCCGCCAGACGAAGTCCGCCGAGTGCGCGCCGATGACCTGTATCCGCCGGCTCATGACGCCCCGGCCAGCCGCTGCGTGTTGTCGACCGCCATGGCACGCACCTCGCGCTCGCTGAAGCCCGCGGCCAGGAAGCGGTCGGCCATGATGGCCAGCCCGTCCTCGACGGGGGGGTTGAAGACCTGCCCGAGGTCACTGCCCCAGACCGTGCGCTCGGCGCCGACGGCCCGGGTGGCCGTGAACACCTGCTCCCAGCTGCACTTGCCCGTGTAGGGGGTGGTGAAGGCGCGCTCCATCAGCGCCCCGCGGTCGGCCAGCTGCACCTGGACCTCGGGTGGGATCGACTGGGACGGAAACTCGGGGTGGGTGACGACGATCGTGGCCACGCCGGCCGCCACCGCGGCGTCGACAACGACGAGGATCTCGGCCTGGGAGAGATGGCCGGTGGCCAGCACGATGCCGTGGTGGGCGACGACCTCGAGCACCTCCTGCAGGGCGGGCAGCGGACGGCCGTCGTCATCGAGCACCGGCACCGCCCCCGGCCGCGTGCCGGCGGCGCGCAGCGCGAGTTCGAAGCGGACCCAGACCGGGACCTTGCCGCCGGGATCGGTGTGCGCCACCTCGGCGAACTCGCCGGGAGCGCTGACGGTGGGCAGCCAGACGATGCGCGCGCCCTGACGGGCCGCGACCTCGACCGCGGTGGCGTTCAGCCCGCCGACGGCGTGGTTGAGGGTGATCGTGCCCAGAGCCGTAATCCCGGGCCGCGCGGCGCTGACCACGGCCGCGCGCTCGACCGTTGCGGTGTAGTGCGACTTCAGGCCGAAGCCGGCCAGCCCGACCTCCCGGCAACGGTCGGCGAGCTCAAGATCGGTGATGCGACGCGGGGCGAAGTCGGGCGCCACGTGGACGTGAGGATCAAAGCCGCCGCGGACCAGCTCACGGGCCTGCTCGGACGGCCGGGGATGCTTGGGGTCGTCCACGATCACGATGCTAACTGGATCATCGACAATCCCGGCCCCGGTCCGGTTGAGCGGCGATACGTGAGGGGCGGCGGGCGGAGCTCCGGGCGCATGCGTTGGCTCGAAGCGGAGCTCCGGACGCATGCTTGGCTCGGAGCGCACCGCAGGACACGCGGTGCTCGGGCAGGACCAATCAGTGACCCGAAGGCAGAGCCAAAGCGACCCCGACCCCCTGCCGCCGGCCGTCAGCCGCAGGCGCGGGAACCACCGCCATGCCGCCGCGTGCGGGCGATCCACACGGCCATCCCGGCACCGGCGAGGACCTCGGCGGCCCAGACGAGCGGCGCGGGCTCCAGCGCGCCGGCCAGCCACCGGGCCAGGGGCTCGAGCGCAAACGCTCCGGCCACGGCGGCGGCCGCGCCCCACGCCCGGCGCCAGCGCCAGACCCAGCCGCAGAGCCCGAAGAACGGCCCGGAGACGAGCCCCGGCAGGATCACGTGCATCTGCGACGTGAGTTCGAGCCGCAGCGAGACGTGACTCCACGTGACGCCCTCGACCGGGCTGAGCATCATCGCGAAGTAGCCGAGCAGCGCGGTGCCGGTGGCGAGCAGCCCGATCGCGGCCGCGTGCCGCGCGTCGCGGCGGGTGAGCCCGAACACGAAGGGCAGGGCGAGCCAGGGGGCCGACATCCCGCTCACCGCCACGGCCGAGGGACCGAGCGTGGCGATGCTGCCCAGGTACTGATCGGCCCCTCCGAAGAGCAGGCCTCCGATCACGGCGATCAGGTAAACCACGGCGGGCACCCTACCTGCGTCGTCACCGCTTCCCCGACATGGATCTGCACATCGTCCTTGACCGCAACCATCCCCTGCGCGCGCAGGTTGAGCGCGAGCTGCGTGACGGCATCCGCCTCGGCCGGCTCCGGGGCGGTTCCCGGCTGCCGCCGACCCGTCTGCTGGCCCGCGAGCTGGGGGTTTCGCGCGGCGTCGTAGTCGAGGCCTACGCGCAACTCGTGGCCGAGGGCTATCTGCTCGCCCGCACCCGCGAGGGCACCCGGGTGGCCGAGGGACTGGCTCAGGATCCCCGTCCTGCCCGCCCGGATCAGACCCCGCAGCCGCGGGTCCGCTACGACCTGCGGGCCGGCATCCCCGACCTGTCCCTGTTCCCGCGCCGGGCGTGGCATACGGCCACCGCCCGGGCGCTGCGCGAGCTGCCCGACGCCGCACTGTCCTACGGGCCGCCGGCGGGCATGCGGCGCCTGCGCGAGGCCGTCGGGGCCTACCTGGGCCGCGTTCGTGCCGTGCTCGCGGACCCCGACCAGATCCTCATCACCTGCGGTTCCAGCGACGCGCTCGGTCTGCTGTGGCGGACCTTCCGCGAGCACGGGGCCCAGCGGATCGCGATCGAGGACCCGTCGTGGCCGCGCATCGCGGAGACGATCCGCCAGGCCGGGATGACGCCGGTGCCGATCCCCGTCGATGAGCACGGGCTCGTCGTCTCGGCGCTGGCGGCGTCCCAGGCCGACGCCGCGGTCGTCTCGCCCGCCCATCAGTACCCGACCGGTGCAGTCATGCACCCCTCGCGCCGCGCGGAGCTGATCGCGTGGGCCCGGCGCTCGGGGGGTCTGATCGTCGAGGACGATTACGACGCCGAGTACCGCTACGACGGGCCGCCGATCGCCTCTCTGCAGAGCATGGCCCCGGACCGGGTGGCCTACATCGGCACCTGCAGCAAGACGCTCGCCCCGGGGATGCGGCTCGGTTGGCTGATCGTGCCCGACCGCCTGGCCAGTGAACAGGTCGAGCAGCACGCCATCACCTACGCCCAGCCGAGCGCGCTGACCCAGGCCGGCTTCGTCATCCTGCTCGAGCGCGGCGACCTGGACCGCCACCTGCGCCGGACCCGGCGGATCTACCGAGCCCGCCGCGCGACGCTGGTCGCCGCGCTGGCGCAGGCCATGCCGGCCTGGCAGGTCCGCGGGGCGTCGGCCGGTCTGCACGTGATGGCGTGGCTGCCGCCGGGCAGCGACGAGGCCGGGATCGTGGCCGCCGCTCGGGCGCGCGGGCTGCTGGTCGACGGGCTGCACCGCGAGTGCGCCGTGCACGCCGCCTCGCCCCCCGGGCTGGTGCTCGGCTACGGGGCGATCGCCGAGCCGGCGATCGGTGCGGCCATCCGCGATCTGGCCGAGGTTAGCCAGTTGCCATACCTCTGAGCGCCACCCTCCGCGCCGAGGGTGTGTGCGGCCGCATGGTGACCGCACACACCCTGACGTGAGGGGTCGCATGTCGCCCCGGGCCTGGCGCGAAGTGCCGCCCTCGCCCCGGGCCTGTAGAGGAAGGGCACATGCGCCAGCGATGCTCGCAGCGGGCGAACCGCGCCGGTAGATCCAATGACGGCGCCTCGCGCCGGGCCATTGCCGTCGCGCCGGGCCATTGCCGTCGCGCAGGGCCCCGATGACCCAATGACGGCGCCGCGCGCCGGGCCATTGCCGCGGGTGCGGCCGTCAGTCGTAGCGCACGCGCGGGTCCAGCAGCGCGTAGGAGATGTCGACGAGGATGTTGGCCACGACGACGAACAGGGCGGCGAGCAGCACCGTGCCCTGCACGATCGGGAGGTCGGAGTGGATGATCGCGTCGTAGTTCAGGCGCCCGATCCCGGGGATGTCAAACACGGTCTCGGTGATGATTGCGCCGCCGAGCAGGGTGCCGATGTCGATCCCCAGCACGGTGTGGACGTAGACGGGCTTGTCGAGCCCGAGCTCGTGGCGGATGTAGTTCACCGTGGCGGGGCTGGCGTTGCGCCCGGCGCGCAGGACCGCCGGGTCGGCGGCGGGAAAGACGGTGAAGAAGACGAAGGTGAGCGCACTGACCAGGATGAGCAGCACGATCCCCCAGAGCAGGCGGCGGATGATGTAGGCGGTCAGGCGCGCAAAGGGGCGGGGCTCGTCGTCCCGGTCACCCGCCGCAGCGGGTGACCGGGGGCGAACGGCTGAGCGTGGGCCTACTTCAGCGACGTGAAGGCGAAGTCCCAGGTGCCCTCGTTCCAGAGGTCGTTGACCCCCTGGACGTCGGCGCTGCGGACGTTGGCCTGGCTGTCGTACTCCTCGGGCACGGCGACGGCCTTCTCGACGAGCATCTTGTCGACGTTGGCCCACGCCTGCGCCCGGGCGGCGGGGTCGACGACGTACGCGGCGGCCTTGATGGCCGCGTTGATCTGCGGGTCGTTGACCTGGCCCTGGTTGGAGTTGTTCTGCTGGGTGATCGACGGGCCGTAGAACGGCAGGTACAGGACCGAGAGCGGGTCCGCGAAGTCGCGGATCCAGCCCTGGGACGGGCACGCGTCGATCTCCTGCTTGGGGACCTGGCAGTACTTGGTGTACATGACCGACTGGTCCACCTCGGAGACGTGGGTGGTGAAGCCCAGCCCGGTCAGGGCCGAGTTGACGATCTGGGTGATCGCCGGGGTGTTGCCGTTCGAGGCGCTGACGATCTGGACCGTCTTGGGCCCCGTGTACGTGCAGTTCGGGTAGCCGGCCAGCTTCATGTACCGGCAGGCCACCGCGTGGTCGCCGCTGACGTTCTGGTTGAAGTCCGTCTGCGGTCCCGCGTAGCCGCCGGCCTGCGCGAAGCCGTTGACGCCCGGATACAGGAAATGGGTCATCGGCTGGGCGGTGATCGATCCGCCGCGGGCCTTGACGATCGCCGCCCGGTTCAGGTTGGCCCAGAACGCCTTGCGCAGGTTCTCGTTGGTGAACACCCCGGCGTGGTTGTCGATGGCCACGTAGTGATCACCCGCGCCCGGCGTGAAGTTGATCTGGCTCGGATACTGCTCGTAGCCGAGCTTGATGATCGACTGCGCGACGGTGTCCAGCTGGACGGCGTGCGAGCCCTTGAGCACCTGCTGGCCGATGACCGTCGCATCGCCGCCGATGTTCACGTTGATCGCGTCCAGGTCGGCCGGCGGCTTGTAGGCCGCGGTGTAGGTGTTGCCGTCCCAGTTGGGGTTGCGGACCATGTTCAGCGACTTGCCGGTCTGGTAGCCGATACCGCCGAACTGGCCCGTCTTGTCGTTCTGCTTGAGCATGTACGGGCCGGTGTAGGTGAGGTACTGCGTGCCGAAGGTCGTCGGGCTGTGCTTGTCCAGCGGCCTCACGAACTCCGGCGGCACCGGTGAGGACAGCGGCAGCGAGAGCGCCTGCACGAGGTACGCCGCTCCCGGCTTGCTCATGTGAAAGACGATCGTGTCCTGGTTGGGGGTGGTGATCCCGGGGACGGGCCCGCCCTGGTAGCCGGCGGTCATCCCCCTCAGCGGCGCCGGCGCCGCGGAGCCGAAGTAGGAAGGGAAGTAGGGGCTGGAGACGTTCGGGTTGGCGCCCCGCTCGATCGCGAAGGCGACGTCGGCCGAGGTGACCTCTCGGTTGACCGGCGGTGCGTAGCGGACGCCCTTCTGGATGTGGACGGTCACCGTGCGCCCACCATCGGTGATGCCGCCGTTGGCTGTCGTGGGGATCTCGGTGGCCAGGTCCGGCGCGACGGTGCTGGCGTTGTTGGGCGGGAAGACGAACAGCGGGCGCTCCATCGCGTACATCGGCTGGTAGTCCAGCGAGAAGTACGACTGCGCGGGATCGAGGTGCTGGAAGTCCTCGCTGGAGTAGACGGTCAGCGTTCCGCCCCGCTTGCCCGGGAGCAGCTGCTCCTTGGTCGCGTCCTCTCCTGGCTTGAGCGGGACCGATTGGACGGCGGGGTGCGAGCTTCCCCCGGCGGAGCTCTGACTGGCGCTCGATCCGCCGCAGGCGGCGACCGAGGCGGCGAGCAGACCGGTCGCCGCGAGGGCGGCCAGGCGGCGGGCAACTACGGGCATGACGTTTTCTCCCCAGATCTGACGTACCGGCCGGGTGACGGACATCACCCGGTCCGCCGGCCGGTCTCACAGGACCGCCGGCGACGGCAGCAACGGTGTCAGCAGCGACCGGGGATGCCCAGGGCCAATCCGCGCTCGCGGCGCAGGACCATCGCCCGGCGTGGCCAGGCACCGGATCGGCGGTCGGCCGCTTCGGCGCCACAGCGGCGGCCCGCCGGGCCGCCGGCGCTCACACCAGAGGCCGGTGACTGCCGCGTCCGAAGCCCATGACCAGGGCCAGGGCTCCGGCGGCGAGACCCAGGCCGCCGACGATCAGGGCGACGATGGTCAGAGTCGAGCTGCTCTGACCGCCGATCGCGCTCACCGCGGTGATGGTCGGAGCCGGACTGTCTGAGGACTCCGATCCGGTCCAGTTCACGATCGACCCGTCGGTGTAGGTCTGCTGGAGGGTGAACGCGTAGTGCCCGGGGCGGGTGGGCTCGGCGAGAAACGCAAACAGGCTGTCCTCCCCGGTCGGCGTCGCCCCGCCGCTCCAGGTCACCTGGGTGACGACGGCGTTGTCACCCGCTCCGGTCTGGCGGACCTGCCGGTGCCATCCGGCGGGCGCGGGGGCGAACGAGTCGATCCCGAAGCCGGAGGGGACGGTGAGCACGACCTTGTCGGTCTTTGCCCCCGGCTTCTCGGTGGGTACGGCCAGGCTGTAGAGCTGCAGGCGGCCGGACAGCGACACGGCCGGGCTGAGCTCCGGGTGGGCCAGGGCGGCGGCGGGCAGCGCCAGCGTCACCAGGACCGTGGCGGCGGTGAGGTGAAGGTCACGCCGTCGCGGGCCGAGCGTGCGCGCGTGGCACAGCGCGCGACCAAGCAGGCGGCACGGGGACATCGCAGGGCTGTTCTGTCCGTCGGCGCGCGCCACCTCGCGGCCGATCATGGCAGGTCATCCCGATGCGGAGATGCCCGTCGCGGCTTGAGTTTTGCCGCGCGAGTGCCGATTCCGGGTGCAGGACCGATCCCTGAGCCCTCCCTTGCCAAACCCCACCTCCCCGACGCGGCCGCGCGCGCTGCAGCGCATCATCGACTGGCTTCCGCGCGGGCGCACGCTTCCCGATGCGGAGTGGGCCGCCCGCCACCGGGCGATGCTGTGGATCCTGTGGCTGCATGTGGTGGCTCTGCCCGTGTTCCTGGCCGCGCAGGGCTTCGACGCCTGGGGATCGATCGGACCGGTCATCCCGGTCGCGCTGGCCGGGGTCGGCGGGACCCTGAGCCGGGCTGACCGCCGCGCGCGCTCGGTCGCCGTCGTCTTCGGCCTGCTCACCGCCTCGGCGGTGCTCGTCTACGGCTGGCACGGCCAGACCGAGGCGCATTTCCACTACTTCGTGATGATCGCCCTGCTCGCGCTGTACGAGGACTGGCTGCCCTTCGGCCTGGCCATCGCCTACGTCGCACTCGAGCACGGGGTCGGCGGCGCGCTGGCCTCCGACGTTGTCTTCTCGCATCACGACAACTCATGGCTGTGGGCCGGGGTGCACTCCGGCTTCGTGCTCGCCGCGGCGGCGGCCGCGGTCACCACCTGGCGTCTGAACGAGAACACGCGCACACGCATGACCGAGGCTTACCGCGAGGCGCGGGCCACCGAGGAGCGCTTCCGGGTGGCGTTCGCCAGCGGCGTCTCGGGGATGTCGATCGAGGCCCCGGACGGGCACTTTTTGGAGGTCAACCAGGCGCTGTGCGCGATGCTGGGCTACACCGAACAGGAGATCCTGGGGCGGTCCTTTGCCGAACTGCGCCATCCCGGCGATGCCGGCTCAGCCCCCGCCGACGACGATCGCGATGAGGGGTACGAGCGCGAGGAGCGCTACGTGCGCAGCGACGGCGAGACGGTCTGGGTGCGGCGCAGCGTGCGGCCGGTCCGTGACGAGCACGGTCGCACCGAGTTCTTCGTCTCGCAGACCAGCGACGTGACGATGCGCAAGCGGGCCGAGGACGAGCTCGCCCACCACGCGCTGCACGACGCGCTCACCGGGGTTCCGAACCGCACGCTGTTCCTGGACCGCTTGGACCACGCTCTACGCCGGCTCGCCACGGAGCCCGGGCAGCTGGCCGTCCTGTTCGTCGATCTCGATCGTTTCAAGCTCGTCAACGATTCGATGGGCCACTCGGCCGGCGACACCGTGTTGCAGGAGACGGCGCGGCGCCTGGCCGAGGCGGTGCGCGCGGGTGACACCCTGGCCCGCTTCGGCGGGGACGAATTCACGGTCCTGTGCGAGGGCGCCGGGGAGCTCGAGGGCTGCCAGGTCGCGGCCCGAGTGCTGCGCGCGCTGACCGTGCCGTTCGTGCTCGAGGGACGCAGCTTCGAACTCGGGGCGACGGTCGGCATCCGCGTCAACGACCGTCCCGACGTGGCCCCACAGGATCTGCTGCACGACGCCGACGTCGCCCTGTATGAGGCCAAGCGCCTCGGACGCGGCAGCGTCGAGATCTTCGACCCCGCGCGCCACACCCATCATTCGGATCTGCTGCGGGCCGAGCACACCCTGCGCGGGGCCATCCGTGACGGCGAGCTGGTGCTGCACTACCAGCCCGAGGTCGATCTGCGCGACGGTGTCATCACCGCGGTCGAGGCACTGGTCCGCTGGGAGCGTCCCGGCCACGGGACCGTCGCCCCGGCCCAGTTCATCACCCTGGCCGAGGACAGCGGCCTGATCGTGGAGATGGGGGCCTGGGTGCTCGGGGAGGCGTGCCGCCAGCTGGCCGCCTGGCGAACCGCCGGTCTCGTCGGTCCAGGCTTTCGGGTCGCGGTCAACGTCTCCGGGCGACAGCTGTCCGAGGGGGTTCTGCAGGACGATGTCGCCGACGCTCTGCGCGACGCCGGCCTGGAGCCCAGCTCGCTGTGCCTGGAGATCACCGAGAGCGCGCTGGTCCAGAACCTCGACATCGCGCTGCCGGCGCTACAACGCCTAAAGACCACCGGGGTGGCGATCGCGCTGGACGACTTCGGCGTCGGGTTCTCGTCGCTGAGCCGGATCCGTGAGCTGCCCGCGATCGACGTGATCAAGATCGACCGCTCGTTCACCGCCGGCTTCCCCGCGGACCGGCGCGACGCCGCCGTGGTCAGCGCGGTGATCAGCCTGGCCACCCGCCTCGGTGTCTCGGTCATCGCCGAGGGAATCGAGACCGAGATCCAGCATCGCGCGCTGTTCGAGCTCGGCTGCCTCACCGGCCAGGGATTCCTGTTCGCGCGACCGCTGGCGCCCGACGCCCTGGCCGATCTGCTCGCGGCGCAGGCGCGGCCGCGGCTCTCCGGCCCCGAGGGCGACGCCGCACCCGCGGCCCATGTCTGAGGCGGGCTCACGGGCACCGTCCGGCGGCGCCGGGGGCGACACGGACGCCGTGGCCGCGCTGCCTCACGGCATCCTGCTGGCCTGCGCGCTGGCCGTGCTGGCCGCGCTGATCCATGTGCAGGCGGCGGTCGATCATCTCGACGAGTACGCGCCCTACGTGGTCGCGTTCATGGTGCTCGCCGCCGGGCAGACCGGCTGGGCGGTCGCCACCTACCGCTCCGCAGGCCGCTCGCTGCTGCGGACCGGCGTCGCGGCCGGCGGGGCGGTGGTGCTCCTGTGGCTGGTCTCGCGCACGGTGGGGCTCCCGGTGGGCCCCGCACAGGACTCGGCTGAGCCGGTCGGCCTGCTCGGCGTCGTGGCCACGCTCGACGAGCTCGCCGTCACGGCGCTGGCCGTCGCGGCCCTGCGGGCTCGGGACGCGACGCGTGGAGCTGGCGGTCGGATGCTGATCGCGACGGGCCTGGGCCTGATCGTGCTCAGCACACTCGTGCTGGCCGGCGGCCTGCACGCGCACTAAAGCGGCGACCGATCAGCCGGCGGCATCACACGCCGACCACGCGCTCCGGCTTTCAGCCGGGTGGCGCGGGCACCGGCTCGGGCCGGTGGATGTGGAAGCCCTGCGCCCAGCCGACCCCGTACTCGCGCAACAGCGCGAGCGCACCCGCGTCCTCGACCCCCTCGGCCACGATCGACATCCCGGCCTCGGAGGCGATCCGCACGATCGAGCGCACGATCCGCTGATCATCGGCCGAGCTCGACAGGTCGCGGACGAACTCACGGTCGATCTTCAACGCGTCGACGGGCAGGTGCTTGAGCAGCACGAACGTGCCAAAGCCGGTGCCGAAGTCGTCCAGCGCGGCGTGGCAGCCGATCTCGCGCAGCGCGCGGGTGAAGGCACGGGCGTCCTCGACGCTGGACACCGCGGCCGTCTCGGTGAACTCGAAGGTGATGTTCCCCGCCGGCACACCGTGGCGCTCGATCAGGGCCGCGATCGTTCCGGTCAGACCGGAATCTCCGAGCGAGCGGGCCGAGAGGTTGATCGAGATGCTCATGTCCCGGGCCAGGGGAATTCCCCGCTCGACCACCCACCGGTCGACGTCGCGGATCAGGCCGAACTGCTCGGCCGTGGGCAGGAACGAGTCGGGCGGGATGATCTCCCCCCCGGGCCCGGCCATGCGGACGAGCAGCTCGTAGGACGACTGCCCGGTGTCATGGCCGCTCAGGCGGATCACGCGCTGGCGATAGAGCAGCAGCCGGTCGGCGGCGATCGCGGCGCGGATCTGCTCCAGCCAGGTCAGGCTCTCGCCGGCCTGTCCGGCGTAGACCTCGACGCGGTCGCGCCCGAGCTGCTTGGCCCGGTACAGGGCGATGTCGGCGGCCACGATCGCGTCGGAGGCGCCCGCCGACGTCTCGGGGTCGAAGATGGCCGCACCGGCGCTCGCGGTCACCGACACCCCGGTCAGGGTGCGGATCGCGGCCAACAGGTGCCCGGCCACCTCCGGAGCGCGGTCGGCTTCGGGCCCGGTGAGCAGCACGGCGAACTCGTCACCACCGAAGCGCGCGATCACGTCCTGCTCGCGCATATGGGTCTGCATCGTGCTCGCCACGTCGCGCAGGAGATCGTCGCCCGGCCCGTGCCCGAGCGAGTCGTTGACGAACTTGAAGTGATCGACATCGACGATGACCACTGCGGCGTGGTCATGTCCGAGCGCCTCGGTCAGCCGCCGCTCGAAGTAGCGCCGGTTGTGCAGGCCGGTGAGGTCGTCGCGCTCGGCCATGGTGCGCAGCTGAGCCTCGAAGGCGACGCGCTCGCCGATGTCCAGCGTGTGCACGAGCACGAGGTCGGGTGGGACGTAGGCCCAGGTGAAGATCAGATGCGTCTCGGCGCCGGTCGTCCGCCGGCGGTAGGGCAGCTCGTGGGTGACCGGGGCGCGCGTCGACCAGCAGCGCTCGAAGCCGAGCAGGACCTCCGGGGCGTCGTCGTACAGCTCACCCGCCCAGGCGCCCCGCAGCGCCTCCATGCCGCCTTCACCCACGTGCTCCGCGGCCTCGTTCCAGTCCACGAGCTGGAAGTCGTCGGCACGGCGCTGCCAGACGAAGGCGGGGAGGGGGAGACTGCGGAACTGGGCCTCGTAGCGCCGGCGGCTGGCCTCCAGGCGGGCGGTGGCCGCCTTCTCCTCGGTGATGTCGCGCTGCACCGTAGCCAGGCCCCACGGCTCACCGCTGTCGGGACGGCGCAGGAGGTAGGAGCTGATCCGGACCGGGATCGGCTCGCCGGTGCCGAAGTGCCGCAGCGTGCCCTCACCCTCCCAGCGGCCGGTCGCCAGCACGCTCGCCTGCTCGGTCTCCAGCCAGCTGCGGACACCCTCCTCGGTGAGGAAGTCCCAGGCCCGCTTGGCCCGCGCCTGTTCGAGCGAATCGAGGCCGACGAGGGCGAGGCCGGCGGGATTGACATAGAACACCTCCTGGTCCAGGCCGGCGATGGCCACGAAGTCGCTGGAGAGCGAGACGAGCGACTCGAACTGCTGCAGATCCTCGAGCGTCTGCTGATGCTCGGTGACGTCGCGGAACGAGATGAGCACGCGCTCGGGGCCGCCGTCGCGAGCCAGGGGCTCATAACTGACCGACAGGCGGCGACGGGCCCCGTCGCCGCGACGAAAGCGCATCATCGCGCTATGAAAGGCACTTGTCCGCGTGATCGCGCGGCGGCCGGGACTGGTGGCGACCAGGAACGGGTCACCCGACTCGTACTCGACCTCCAGCTGCTCCCACCAGCGCGGCCCGTCGATCTGCTTGCGGCTGAGGCCGAGGGTCCCGAGCGCGGCCGGGTTGGCGTCGACCACCGACCCGTCCGACCGCAGCACCAGGATCCCCTCAGCGACGACGTTGAACACGGACGAATGCAGGGCCCGGGCGGAGGCCAGCCGCTGCTCGGCCCGCACCCGTTCGCTGACGTCGGTGAGCAGGCCCAGGTAGTACGGCAGGCCGCCGTCCTGGCTGGGGATCGGAGCCAGACGGATCTCGTTGTAGAACGGCGTGCCGTCCCGCCGGCGGTTGAGCACGGTCACGGCGGTGGTGCGCCCCTCGGCGATCGCGGCACGCATCTCGGCCCGCGCCGCCGGATCGGTGTCCTCGCTCTGCAGCATGCGGCAGTTGTGCCCGATCATCTCAGCGGCCGGGTAGCCGCTGATCGCCTCCACGGCGGGGTTGGCGTAGACGACGGGCTGGTCCGGCACGCGGACGTCGACGACCACCACACCGATCGAGACGGTGGTGAGCAGCGGCTCCAACAGCGGCACGGCCTCGGCGACGAGTGCCCGGGCGTAGGCCTTCGCTTCCTCCACCTTGCGGAGGTTAGGGGCCACCGGCCGGCGGTGGCCCGACCACTCGAAAGTTCAGACCGGCGGCGAGCCGGATCGCCGGCTCAGCGACCGGTCGGCTCGGACAGGCCCGGCGTCTCGGGGGGACGCCAGCCCGGCCCGCGGAACAGCACGCCGAGCCGGTCGCGCCAGCGCCGGGTGTGCCTGAGATCGCGCCAGATGGCGACGTACTCGTGGAAGTTGACCCGCAGCGGGTTGAACGTGTCGATGTTCTTGGTCAGCCCGTAGCGGACCCGCTCGGTCTCCGGCGCGAACGTGCCGAACAGCCGGTCCCAGACGATCAGCTCGCCGCCGTAGTTGCGGTCCAGGTACTGCTGGTTGGAGCCGTGGTGGACGCGGTGGTGACTGGGGGTATTCAAGACGGCCTCGCAGCAGCGGGGCAGTCGCACGATCCGCTCGGTGTGGATCCAGAACTGGTAGACGAGATTCCAGCTCTGGGCCAGCAGCACGGCCCACACCGGGAAGCCGACCAGCGGCATCCACATCCAGAAGGGGAAGGTGCTGATCGAGATCCAGGGCTGGCGCAGGGCCGTGGAGAGGTTGTAGTGCTGGGAGGAGTGGTGCACCACGTGCGTGGCCCAGAAGACCCGGCAGACGTGGTGGATGCGGTGATACCAGTAGTAGGAGAAGTCGTCGGCGACGAACAGCAGCGGCCAGAACCACCAGTCGGAGGGCGCCAGGCGCAGCGGCGTCAGCTCGTACAGGCCGGCGTAACCGGCGACGATCGCCACCTTGAGCAGGAGATCGACGACCAGCCGGCCGCTGCCCATGATCATGCTCGTCCGCGTGTCGCGGGACTCATAGCCGACCAGGCCCGACATCTGATCCTCGCCCGCGTGCGCGAAGGAGACGTACTCGGCCACGAGCAGCAGCAGGAAGAAGGGGACGGCGTAGAGGAGGATCGGGACCATGGCGGCGGGTCAGCTGGTTGGACCAGCGACGACTGGTTATACCAGTTATCCTCGGCGGGATGCAAGCCGGATTCGACCGCCGCGGAGCGGGCCGCCCGAGGGGGCGGACGTGACCGCCCGACCCGTCTCGGCGTCGGTCCACTCGCACCTGCGCGACGCGATCCTCTCTGGGGAGCTGGCGCCGGGAGACCCCGTGCCCTCCGAGCGCGAGCTGTCCGAGCGGCTGGGCGTCAACCGGCACGCCGTCCGCGAGGCGATCAAGCGCCTGCAGCAGGCCCGGCTCGTGCAGGTCAGCCAGGGCGGCCCGACCCGCGTGCTGGACTGGCGGGCCAGCGGCGGCCTGGACCTGATCGTCGACCTCGTCCGTGACCACAGCGAGCGGATCGACCCCGGTCTGATGTCCGCGATTACCGAGATGCGGACCTGCATCGGCGTCGATGTCGCCCGGCGCTGCGCCGAGCGGGCGTCCGCCGCCCGGCGCGAGGCGGCCGCCGGTCAGTCCGAGGTGGCAGCGGCCACGCGCGAGCTGGCCGCCCGGACCGCGGCCAACACGGCGCTGTGGGTCGAGCTGGTCGACGGCGCCGGCAACCTCGCCTACCGCCTGGCCCTCAACACCCTGGTCGAGGGCGTGGCCGCCTTCCCCGAGCTCGACGCCCGGCTCAACGCCCCGCGCGACGACGATGCCGGGCACTACGCCGCGCTGGCCGCGGCCCTGCGCGCCGGCGACGGGCCCGGGTGCGCAGACGCGGCCCGGCGGCTGCTCGAGCCACCGGAGCGGCTCACACCGTCCCGTGCAGGAAGTACCAGATGAAGAAGCCGCTGAAGACGATCAGCAGCGGGCTGACCCGGCGACGGCTGAGCACCTCGGTCGCGGTGTGCAGGATGATCCCCACCCCGACGCCGTTGGCGATCGAGTAGGTCACCGGCATCACGATGATGGTCGCGAACACGGCCAGCGGCGATGCGTTGTCCCAACGCAGGTCGCGGACGAGCGAGAACATCATCACGCCGACGATGACCAGCGCGGCCGCCGTCGCCTCGGTCGGGATGATCCCGGCGATGGGGGAGATGAACATGCACAGCAGCAGCAGCACGCCGGTGACCACTGAGGCCAGACCCGTGCGCGCGCCCGCCGCCACGCCGGCGTTGGACTCGATGAAGGTCGTGTTCGAGGAGGCCGACATGAAGCCGCCGAGCAGCGCGGCGAGGCCGTCGATGCCCAGGGCGGTGCGGATCCGGGGCAGCCGCCCCTGATCGTCGAGCATCCCGGCGTTGCGCCCGACGCTGATCGAGGTGCCGACGTTGTCGAACAGGTCCGACATGACGACGGCGAGGATGACCGCGATCGCCCCGCCGACCCCGAGAACCCCGAAGGAGAAGCCGACGTGCGAGCCGTCGGCCAGCGACAGGTCGGGGGTGGTCAGCCATGAGCCCTGGGGCAGCCGGGCGGTCCCGTCGGTCCAGATGTGGTAGCCGTCGATCGCGTTGATGACCGTGGCCAGCACGGTGGCGCCGAGGATCCCGAACAGCAGGGCGCCGCGTGTCCCGCGCTGGTAGAGGACGAAGGTGAGCAGCAGCGCGACGGTGAAGACGAGGATCTTCCAGGTGCCGAGATGGGCCGCGAGGGTGCCCAGCTCACCGCCCTGGACGATGAAGCCTGCGTTCTTGAGGCCGACGATGGTGATGAACCCGCCGATCCCGATGCCGATGGCCAGCTTGAGGTCGTAGGGGATCGCGTCGATGATCCGCTCGCGCAGCCCGAGCACGACGAGCACGATGATCACCGCGCCGTCGATCACGAAGATGCCCATCATCGAGGCCCAGGTGACGCGGTGTGCGGCGACCTCGGCCGCGGCGAAGGCGTTGAGGCCCAGCCCCGAGGCGAGCGCGAACGGGTACTTGCCGAAGACGCCCATGAGGATCGTGAGGATCCCTCCGGCCAGCGCGGTGACGGCGAGCAGCTGATCGAAGGCGAGCTTTACGCCGTGCAGATCGGCGGTGCCCGACAGGATCGCCGGGTTGACGAACACGATGTAGACGAGGGTGAGGAAGGTGGTCACACCCCCGATCACCTCGGTGCGGTAGGTCGACCCGCGCGCGCTGACCTCGAACCAGCGGTCCAGTCTGTCCTGCGGCGTCTGTGAGGGTGGTGGGGTCGTTGCGGTGGCCACGGCGCAGAAAAAGTAGCCGAGCGGTCGGCGGTCAGCGCATGGCCCGGTGGCCAAGCCGGGCCGCGGCGGCCTTGTTCGCCTGCTCAGCCGGTGATCAGGTACCGCGCGGTGCTGCGCAGCAGCAGCGCGTTGACGGCGACCAGGGACAGCTCGGCGGTCAGGCTCAGCGCTCCGAGCGTGTTGGTCAGGTGCTTGAGCGCCGCGGCTCGGTCCGGGGTGTCCTCGCCGGGCTGGCTGCCGTCGGTCATCGGCACGGCGCCGTCCGGGGCCTGCTGAGCGAAGCCCACGCCACCGGCCGCGGACGCCAGGCCGCTGATCACCACGGCGCCGACGGCCACATCCTTGGCGCCGATCAGCCGCCGCCGGCCCGAGCCGAGCAGCGGGAGCGCCGTCTCGGCCCGCCGGGCCACGAGCCAGCCCCCGACCAGGGTGACCAGCGCCGTCGAGTTGACCGTCCCGTACCGGCGCCAGGCCCGGTTGAGGACCTTGCCGCGCTCCTGGGCGTCACTGATCTCCGCCAGCGCGGGATGCATCGCCGTGCGGCCGAACAGGTTGCCCCCGATCAGCGCCGCCAGGGCGACGTCCTGACCGACCTGGGCCCCGAGCAGCACGGCCCGGCGGCGGGTGCGGGACAACCTCGGCATGCGTGCGGTGTACCCGCGGCTCCGGCCGCGGCAAACCGGCACCGGCGGCGGCTCGGGACCGCGGGCACATCGGCGCCAGCGGCACTCTCGGACCGCGGGCGCCCGTCGGGCCACATCGCGCGCGCCGGACCGCGGTCTGCTAAATGCTCTCTGCATGACCAAGATCGCAGTGACCGGCGGCAGCGGCAAGGCCGGCCGGGTCGTCATCAAGGACCTGTTCGAGCGCGGGCACGAGGTCCTCAACATCGACCTCACCGGATGCCCGGAGTCCAACCATCCCGAGGACGAGATCCCCTTTCTGCGGGCCGACGTCACCGACTACGGGCAGGCCCTGGAGGCGCTCAGCGGGGGCGACACGCTGCCCGGCATCGAGGCCGTCGTGCACCTGGCGGCGATCCCCTCCCCGGCGCACGGCCCGGCCGCGCACATCTTCGACGTCAACGCCAACAGCACGTACGCCGTGTTCTCGGCCGCTCAGCGCCTGGGCCTGCAGCGCGTCGTGTGGGCCTCGAGCGAGACGACGCTCGGCCTGCCCTTCGACACGCCGCCGGACTACGCCCCCGTCGACGAGGAGCACATCCGCCCGGAGACCAGCTACGCCCTGTCCAAGGTCGTCGGCGAGGAGCTGGCCCGGACGGTCAGCCGCTGGAGCGGGATCCCGATCATCGGCCTGCGCTTCTCCAACGTGATGGTCCGCGCCGACTACGAGCGCTTTGAGGCCTGGCAGGACGATGCCGAGGCGCGCAAGTGGAACCTGTGGGGCTACGTCGACGAGAGCCATGTCGCTGAGAGCGTGCGCTGCGCTCTGGAGGCCGACATCACCGGCGCCGACAGCTTTGTCATCGCCGCCGCCGACACGGTGATGCGCCGGCCGAGCCGGGAGCTGATGGCCGAGGTCTTCCCCGACGTCCCCCTCGACGACTCGGTGCAGGGCAACGACACGCTGCTGGACATCGGCAAGGCCCGGCGCCTGCTCGGGTACGACCCGCAGTTCAGCTGGCGCAGCCTCTGAGCATGGCCGTCCTCGCGCCCGAGCGCGCCAGCCGCATCGCCACTGCGCCGATCGCCGCCGGCGGCCTGATCGCCGGCTTCGGCGTTGCCGTGGCCAGCGGATCGCGCCCGCTGGGCGGGGTCGTGCTGGCCGCCGCGGGACTGAGCTGCATCGCCATCTGGCGCCGGCGGGACCGCCCCGCGGTGACCGCCGGGCTGACCGTCACCGGCCTGGCCGCGTTCGCGCTCTCCCATGTCCTGGCCGACGTGATCGGCGCCTGGCCGTCGGTGTTCACGGTCGCCGCGGTGACTGCTGCGGCCAGCTGGCAGTTCTCGGATCGCCACCGTCCGCGCGATCTCGCCGCGACGGTCGCGGCCGCCGCGGAATAAGCTCCGGCGCCGATGACCTACACAAACGCCGAGGGACGCAAGAAGGTGCTCAGCGATCTGGCCATCGCCGTCGAGCAGATCGCGGTCTCCCTCTCCGCCCTGGAGTCGGCCTACGAGTTGCTCGACGACATCCACGCGGAGGCGCTCGAGCAGCGCATCTTCCGGCCCGCGCAGCTCGCCTACGGGCGGGCCAAGCGCACCCACCGCGAGTTCGCCGCGCGCAGCAACCTTCCCGGCCGCAGCTTTGACAGCGATGCCCCCGCGCATTCGGTGCAGTCGGTGCACACCCTGATCGACCGGGCCGCCTACGCGGCCACTCAGGCCGACCAGACGATCTCCACGCTCCAGGACTCGATGCTGCCCGTTGAGGTCGGCGATCCGGAGTTGCGGGCCGGGTTGTCCCAGACGCGCGAAGCGCTGGCCGCGATCCCCGCCGGGGCGCGAGACGTGGGTCGCACCGTTGGCCGCTGAGGCCCGGCGCCGGTTGGCGCCGGCCGCTGACGCCCGGCGCCGGCTGGCGCCGGCCGCGCTGATCGCCCTGCTCATCCTGCTCGCGGTTCCGGCGCTGGCCTCGGCCCGCGTCAACGCGCACGGCAGCGCCCGGCAGGCCTACGCCATCGGCCTGGCCCCGCGCCGCGCCGCGGTGCTCGTCAACCGCCGCGGCCGCGTCCTGCAGCGCCACGCCGCCGACGCCCAAGGCGGGGTGCTGTTTCGCGGCGTGACCCCCGGACGCGGCTACCGCATCCGGCAGGGGCGCCGGCGCTCGGCGCCGCTGACCGTGTTCGGCACCGGATCCCGTCCGCCCAGTCGGCGCAGCTACGGCCAGCGCATCCCGGCCAGCGGCTACGGCTACCTGACCACCCGCGACGGCACCAAGCTGGCCATCGACGTGCACCTGCCCGGCGGCGCCGGACCGTACCCCACGCTGGTCGAGTACGCCGGCTACGGCTACGCCGACCCCAAGGGCCCCGACAGCGGCATCGCCGCGGTGGCCAACCTGCTCGGCTTCGCCGTCGTCGACGTCAACATGCGGGGCACCGGCTGCTCGGGCGGGGCGTATGACTACTTCGAGCCGCTGCAGTCACTGGACGGCTACGACGTCATCGAGACCGTCGCCCACCAGCCCTGGGTGCTGCACCACCGGGTCGGCATGATGGGCATCTCCTACGGCGGCATCAGCCAGATGTTCGTCGGCGCCACCGATCCCCCGCACCTGGCCGCGATCGCCCCGCTCTCGGTGATCGACAACACGGCCACCACGCTGTACGCGGGCGGCATCCTCAACACCGGCTTTGCCCTGAACTGGAGCCAGGAGCGCGTCCACGACGCGCGCCCCGCCTCACCGACCGGCGGCCAGCCCTACGCGCTGGCCCGGATCAGGGGCGGGGACGCCGTCTGCCGGGCCAACCAGGCCCTGCACGGCGAGGCGGTCAACCTGATCGCCAAGGTCCGCGCCAACGCGCACTACGTGCCCGCCGTCGCCGACCCGCTGGCCCCGGTCACCTTCGTGCACCGGATCCGCGTCCCGTCCTTCGTCGCCTGCCAGTGGACCGATGAGCAGACCGGCGGCCACTGCGCCGATCTGGCCCAGCACTTCACCGGCACGCGCCACGCCTGGTTCACCTTCACCAACGGGACCCACATCGACTCCCTGGATCCCGACACGTTCAACCGCTGGTACGACTTCCTGGAGCTGTACGTGGCCCACCGGGCCCCGTCCCTGTCGCCGGCCGTGCGCTCCGAGGCGCCACTGGTCTACAGCACCGCAATGGGCGTCCCCGGGATCACGCTGCCACCGGACCCGATCCAGTCCGCGGGCAGCTACGCCGCGGCGCTGGCCGCCTTCCAGCGCCTGGCCCCGATCCAGATCCGCTTTGACAACGGCGCCGGCGGCGCGACTCCCGGCCAGCCCTACGCCACCTTCGCGCGCTCCTTCGCCCGCTTCCCGATCCCCGGCACTCAGGCCCGCTCGTGGTACCTGGGCTCCGGCGGGACCCTCGCGGCCCATCCCGGCGCCGCGGGCGCCGAGCGCTTCACCTGGAACCCGCGCGCGCGCCCGGCCACTGACTTCACCGGTCCCGGCGACGGCAGCCCCGGCGGCATCTGGACGACGGCGCCGCCGTACCACTGGCTCTCGCCGCCGGCCGGCAGCGCCGCCGCCTACGTGAGCGCGCCGCTGAGGACGACGACAACGGTGATCGGGGGCGGCGCGGTGCATCTCTACGTCAAGGCGTCCACGCCGAGCGTCGACCTGCAGGTCACCGTGTCTGAGGTGCGCCCCGACGGCAAGGAGACGTTCGTGCAGAACGGCTGGCTGCGCGCCGACGAGCGCACGCTCGACGCGGCCAAGAGCACGCTGCTCGAGCCGGTTTTGAGCCTGCGCGCCCGCGACGTCGCTCCGCTGCCGGCCGGACGCTTCACCGAGGTCGTGGTCCCGCTCTACTACGAGGGTCACGTCTACCGCGCCGGTTCGCGGATCCGCATCACGGTCACCGCGCCCAACGGCGACCAGCCGGTGTGGTCCTTCGGGGAGACGCGGCCCGCCGGCACGGCCACCGTGACCCTCGCGCACTCGTCCCGGTTTCCGGCCCGGGTGATCCTGCCCGTCGTGTCCGGAGTGCGCACCTCGACGCCGCTGCCGCCCTGCCCGGGGCTGCGCGGCGAGCCGTGCCGGACCTACACGCCGTACATCGACCGGAGGGCTCCGCTCGCCCGTTAGCGCGGGCCGGGCGTCGGGTGGGGAGGGTGACGGACGCCCCGGTCCACGCCGAGATCAGCGTCATCGTCAACGGTGAGCGGCACGCTCTCAGCGTCGACACGCGCACCACTCTGCTCGACCTGTTGCGCGAGCGCCTCGGGCTCACCGGAGCCAAGCAGGGCTGCGACCACGGGCAGTGCGGCGCCTGCACAGTGCTGAGCCCGCGACCGCGCGCTGCGGATGCTGCCTCCGCGCGCCGCGGACGCTGCCACCGCGCGCCGCTGAAGCGGACCGCCCGGTCCGGCGATCCCTACGCGATCCTCAAACGCGTCGCCCGCCGGAGCCGTTAGCATCGCCCTTCCAATGGCCCTCGACGCCCCCTCCGTGTCGGCGCCCCCGGCCACGGAACCCGAACCAGTCCAGCTCGACGATCCGTCGCTCGATCCCGCCGCCGGCAGCGCCGTGCGGCCGGTCAAGATGCCGCTCGTCGACCGGCTGGCCAGCGCCGTGGTCACGGGCGTGCCTCCGATCCTCGTGCTGCTCGGGATGTGGCTGGGCTGGAACAACGGCCTGCTCGTCTGGCAGGACCTCGTCATCCTGGCCATCTTCTACGCCGGGATCGGCACCGGGATCACGGTCGGCTATCACCGCCTGCTCACCCACCGCAGCTTCAAGTGCCACCGGCTCACCCGCGCGTTCTTCGCCGCGCTGGGCTCGGCCGCGGCCGAGGGTCCGGTGATCGACTGGGTCGCCACCCACCGCAAGCACCATCAGTTCTCCGATCAGCACGGCGATCCGCACAGTCCCCACCTCGACGAGCGCCACGGCTGGCGCGGTGAGCTGTGGGGTTTCGTGCACGCGCACATCGGCTGGGTGTTCTCCGACATGGAGGTCGCCGACGAGCAGCGCTACGCCAAGGACCTCGTCGCCGACCCCTACATCCGCTTCGTGGACAAGACGTTCGTGCTCTGGGTCGTGCTCGGCATCGCCGCCGCCTTCGGCCTCGGCGTGGCCATGACCGGCACGGTCAGCGGCGGCCTGACGGCAATGCTGTGGGGCGGTGCGGCGCGGATCTTCTTCATGCACCACGCGACGTTCAGCATCAACTCGGTCTGCCACTACTTCGGGCGCCAGCAGTTCAGCACCGGCGACGAGTCACGCAACGTGTTCTGGCTGGCCATCCCCACCTGGGGCGAGGCGTGGCACAACAACCACCACGCCTTCCCGACCTCATACCGCCACGGTCTGGACCGCTGGCAGCTCGATCCGTCGGCGGCCATCATCCGCCTGATGGAGATGACGGGCCTGGCCTGGGACGTCGTCCGGGTCAACCCTGAGCGACGCGCCCGCAAGGCGCTGGCCGCCGACGCGGCCTGAGCGGGCCCGCCGCCCGACGCCCCCGACGCCCGACGCCGCCGCTCCCGCGGTTCACCCCAGCCGGGCCGCTAAGCTCGCCGGGCTTTGCCCTTCGCCCGCACCGCACCCCTGCGCCGTGAGCTCGCGCTCGCCCTGCCCGACCGGCCGTTCGCGATCCGCTTCTGGGACGGCACCGAGATCCCGGCCACCGCTCCCGGAGGCCCGACCTTCGAGATCCACTCTCCCGAGGCGCTCGCCCACGCGCTGCGCGCACCGGGTGAGCTCGGCCTGGGCCGCGCCTACGTGCTCGGGCTGATCGACGTCGACGACATCGAGAAGGCGCTGCGCATCGTGGACACCTTCCAAGCGCCGCGCATCGCACCCGGGCGGATCGTCCGCCTGCTGGCCGCGCTGGTCCAGGCCGTCGGCGTGACGCGGATCCCCAAGCCGCCGGCCTCCGAGCTGCGGCTCACCGGCGAGCGGCACACGATCGGCCGTGACCGCAGTGCCGTCCGCTACCACTACAACGCCGGCAACGACTTCTTCGCGCTGTTCCTGGACCCGACCATGACCTACAGCTGCGCGTACTTCCAGGGCGGCGCGCAGACCCTGCAGGAGGCCCAGGAGGCCAAGCTCGACCTCGTCTGCCGCAAGCTCGATCTGCACGACGGTGAGCGGGTGCTCGACGTCGGCTGCGGCTGGGGGAGCTTTGCCATGCACGCGGCGCGCGAGTACGGCGCCCGGGTCCTCGGCGTCACCCTGTCCGAGCGCCAGTGCGAGCTCGGCCGCGAGCGCGTGGCCGAGGCGGGGCTCTCAGAGCTCGTCGAGTTGCGGGTGGCCGACTACCGCGAGCTGGCCGGGGAGCGCTTTGACGCGATCTCGAGCATCGGCATGGTCGAGCACGTGGGGGAGGAGCGGATCGACCTCTACTTCAGGACGCTCTACGACCTGCTCGGCCCCGGCGGGCGGCTGCTGAACCACGGCATCGCCAAGCTCGAGGACTTCGACACCAAGGACGAGGGCGCGTTCTCCGAGCGGTTCGTCTTCCCCGACGGCGTGCCGATCCCGCTCTCGCGGATCGCGCAGGCGATGGAGCGCACGCGCCTGGTTGTCCGCCACGTCGAGGGCCTGCCCCAGGACTACGCCCACACGCTGGACTTCTGGATCGAGAACTACGAGGCGCGCTACGACGAGGCCGTGAGGCTGGCCGGCGAGGAGCGCGCCCGGGTCTGGAAGCTCTACCTGCGCGCCGCGCGGCAGGGCTTCACCACGGGCTGGGCCTCGATCTACCAGGTGCTGGCCAGCCGCCCCGATGAGAACGGCTGGACGCCCTCATCGATGCAGCCGCTGTACGTGCGCTCGCCCGCCTGATCTGCGCCCGGCCGCGTCTCCAGAGCGGCGCATCGGCCAGACGTCGAGGGTCCGGTTCAGAACCTGCCCCCTTGGGTAACTAGGGGGACCTCTATCCAGGGGTCGGACACTACGGAGGTCATATGACTACGTCGAGACGGAGGCGCACGCATGGCCGCGTGGCCCTCCGCATTTTCGGTGCGACGGTACTCGCGGCTCTGTGCTTCGTGACGACCGGCGCGGCTCAGACCACGCGTCACGCGCGCCGGTCCTACGTCGCGCGTATCGCTCGGGCGCACAGGGTCGCACGGCATCTGAGGGGCGCCGCAGCACGCCAGACGTTCTTCCGGCAGGCGTTCCAGGCCAGCGGCCCGACGTCCAGCCACAAGCCGGACGACGGCGGCCTGGCCAATCAGCAGGACGCGTACAACTTCGAGCGACTCGCACCGGGCGACACGGTCTCCGGCGAGGCGCTGGTCCAGGGCCAGCAGCAGGCCTGGGGGCTGCGCCAGTTCGGCGGTCCCTGGCAGGAGGTCACCGATCAGCCCTACAACGGCAACCCGCCGGACTACACCGATCCCTTCTGGGGCAACGAGGGCTCGGGCTTTGCCAACGTCGGCGGCCGGGTGACGGCCCTGACGACCTCGGGGGACACGTGGTTTGCCGGCACCGCCGACGGCGGCGTGTGGGCCACCCGTGACCAGGGCGGTCACTGGTCACCGCTCACCGATCAGCTGCCGAGCACCTCGATCGGTGCGCTGGCCACCGATCCCGCCGACGGTTCGGTCTGGATCGGCACCGGTGAGGCGAACACCAACCAGGACAGCTACGCCGGCATCGGCGTGTGGCGGATCGCCAACGGGCACATCTCCCGCGTCGGCGACAGCGGCGGCGGCAACCCGCTCTCGGGCCGCACCGTCTACCAGCTGAGCTTCGATCCGCAGGGCAACGCCTATGCGGCCACCAACAACGGCCTGTGGCGCTACGCCACCGATTCGGGCCAGTGGACCGAGGTCCTGGCGCCCGACGGCCCCAATGACCCCGGCTCTGCGACCTACAGCCCGTACAACGATCACATCACCTCGGTGGCGGTCGTGCCCGGCTCCCACGGGGAGGACGTGATCGCCGTCGAGGGCTGGCGTGGACCGGTCAGCGGCCAGAAGAACGGCTTCTACGAGTCCAAGGACGGCGGCCAGACGTTCGCCCCCGTCACCCCGACCGGGGACATCAACGCGGCTGACATCGGCCGCACCACGTTCGCGTACTCGGCCGACGGCTCTGAGCTGTACGCGGTCGTCGAGTCCCCGGCCGCCCTGACCGCCGGCGCCGAATCGGTGCTGCAGGGCGTGTTCCGGGCCGACGGCACGAGCAGCACTCCGGCCAGCGTCGCGGGCCCGTGGACGAAGATCGCCGATGAGGCCAAGCTGGCCGCCTCGGGCTCGGCCCTGGCCGTCAACTCCGGCTACGGCGTCGGCGTCCAGGCCTGGTACAACCAGACGCTGGCCGTCGACCCGGCGGACGCCAAGCACGTCTACCTGGGCCTGGAGGAGGTCTTCCAGACGCGGGACGGCGGTGACAACTGGAACACCGCCGCGCCGTACTGGAACTACGGTCTGCCGTGCTCGACGCCCGCGCCGGGCAACTGCCCCAACACGACCCACCCCGACCAGCACGCGCTGGCCATCACGGGCGGGACGCTGCTGTCGGGCAACGACGGTGGCGTGTACACCCGCGCGCTGAGCAACCCCGCTCAGTACGGCGGGTGGACCGATACCAACGACACCCTGCACGACCTGCAGTACTACGACGCCCGGGCCGGCTTCCAGCCGGGCGTGGGGACGATCGCCTACGGCGGCCTGCAGGACAACGGGACCTCGGTCCTGGCGCCCCTGTCGGCCCCGCAGAACAAGGAACCGGCCGGTGGTGACGGGACGACGGTGATCGTCGACCCCAACCACGCCAACAACATGGTCGGCTCCTACGTCGAAGGCGCGATGTACTCGAGCACCGACGGCGGGCACACGTTCTATGACTACGTGAGCCCGGGCTGCGTCGGCCAGGCCACCGTGGGGCTGACCCCGCGGCCGGACTGCGATCCGAACGTCCGCTTCGTCACGCCGATGGTCCAGGACCAGCAGAACACCGACACCTGGCTCGTCGGAGGGCAGTACGTGTGGGTGTCGCACGCCGGCTGGAACACGAGCTGCACCGACACCGCATGCTCGTGGCAGAACGTGTTCGACACCGGTGCCGGCAACGCCGTGACCGCGCTGTCCTCGGCCCAGAACGGCAAGGTCATCTATGCCGCCTGGGTTGGCGGGGGTGGTAACCCGGGGCCGGCGTTCAGCCGCGGGATCGCCACCAACTACGGCGGCACCTGGCATCAGCTGGACGTGAGCAGCCTGCCCAACCGGTTCATCGCCGGCGTGACGGTCGACCCCGACCATCCCAACCACGCCTACGCGGTGTTCAACGGCTACTCGCGCCGCTGGATCCCGGGCGGTGGCATCGGCCACGTGTTCGAGACCTACAACGGCGGCCAGTCCTGGACGGACATCTCGGGCAACCTGCCTGACATCCCGGCCGACGCGTTGCTGATCGAGAACCACCGGCTGGCTCTGGCCACCGACCTGAACATGTACACCGCGCAGGCCGGCCAGGGTCCGCGTACGTACTGGTCGCGGCTGGGCTACGGACTGCCCAACGCGAGCGTCAACAACGTGACCCCGGGTCCGGACGGCTACATCTACGCCGCCACGCACGGTCGCGGGATCTGGCGCCTGCGGTTCGGCGGCGGTGGTCGCTGGGAGGGCCATCGCCGCGGGTGACCCGCGGCGGTTGATCGACCCGGCTGACCGAGCCGGGTGATGTCCTCAGCGGGGCGGTGACCTTCGGGTCACCGCCCCGTTTCGCATCATGCGGGAGGTTGGTTCCTCGGGTGTGGGGGAGACGGCGAGGCTCGTTTGCGGGGAGGGCCGGGCTCGCGTGCGGGAGGGGTCGGGCGCGCGTGCGGCAGGGGCCGGGCGCGCGTGCGGGAGGGGTCGGGCGCGCGTGCGGCAGGGTCGGGCGTGCTCACGGGGAGGGTCCTGCTCGGGTGCGGGGAGAGCCTGAGCGTGTGCGGGAGCCTCGGCGGGGCAAGGCCGGGAGTCCCGGGGCGCACTGATGCCGGAAGCCGGTCGGCGGACCGCACAAACTGCGCGATTCTCGGTGCACGCATGACCTCGTGCGACCTTTTGGTCGGTACGGGACCGCAACCGGCCCGCCCCTCAGCGTTCCGAGCGCGCGAGCGATGAAGTTGTCGTTTTGCTCCCGGAATGAATGGTGCCCCGGGGGGGACCAAGGTGGCGCAGGGGAGACGACGGAGGTGTGCGCGAAGGGCCGCCGCGGGAACAACGGGCAGCCTCGGAAACGGCGGGGATCCGCCCAAACGGCGGGACGGCGGGACGGCGGGGATCCTCGGAAACGGCGGGGATCCGCGGAAACGGCGGGGATCCGCGAGAACGGCGAGTGGCCGCAGAGACGCTCTGGGGCAGGCCGGCCGGCCCAGGGTCAACCCGAGGCCGGCCGGAGACCGAAAGGGAGTGGCTAGGCGGCGGGGGAGTCGGCGGGAGCCTCCCCGGCGGGAGCCTCCCCGGCGGGGGCCTCCCCGGCGGGAGCCTCCCCGGCGGGAGCCTGCGCCGGAGCGTCGGCGGGGGCCGCCTCCGGGGCGGGCGTCATCCCGGCCACCGCGTGGGCGCCGGCCGCACCGAGGATGCCCAGGGCGAGAGCCAGCGCGGCGTAGCCGGGGCCGTAGGCCTTGCTGCCGCGGGCCGAGTCGACCGAGGGGCTGCCCGGTCCGGTCTCGGCCAGCGCGAGCACGGCCGCGATCAGCACGACGTTGTACTCGTAGCCGCCGTTGGTGATCCACGGGCCCTTGCTGAGGTGAACCCTGTGCACGGCGGTGATCATCGTGGCGGTGATCATGGCGGCGCTGATCGGCGTCGCCGCACCGAGCACGAGCAGCGCTCCGCCGCCCGCCTCGGCCACACCCGCGGCCAGGGCGTGCCGGCGTCCGGGCCGCAGCCCGAGGCCGTTCTCGAACATCTGGGCGGTCTGCTCCAGACCGCCGCCACCGAACCATCCGAACAGCTTCTGGGTGCCGTGGCCGACGAAGAATCCTCCGACGGCGAGGCGCAATATGAGTCGTCCAATTTTCACGTTGCACAACGTAGCAAAAACAGTTGCGTGCGCAACGGTCGATGTTCTGACCCGTCGGCATGCCGACCTGCACCTGGGCAGACCCTGGGCAAACGACCCCTGAGGATCCGCAGCCCGCCCGGCTCCGGCAGCGTCCTGACAACCCCCGGAGCGGACGCGGAAAAGCCCTTCCGCGGGGCCTGCCGGGTGGAGTAGTGTCCGGCCTGAGCTCACGCGACGAACAGGAGAGAGTGCAATGAGCAGCACCGTCAACGTGCGACTCAGCGTGAACGGCGTCGAGCACGACCTCGAGGTCGAGCCCCGCCTTCTGCTGGTCCATGCCCTCCGGGACCGCCTCGGTCTCACCGGCACCCACGTCGGGTGCGACACCTCCAACTGCGGTGCCTGCACGGTCCATCTCAACGGTGAGGCCGTCAAGTCGTGCACGGTGCTCGCCGTTCAGGCCGACGGTGCTCAGGTGACCACGATCGAGGGTCTGGGCACCGAGGAGAACCTGCATCCGATGCAGGAGGCGTTCTGGAACAACCACGGCCTGCAGTGCGGCTACTGCACGCCGGGCATGATCATGGCCTCGACCGCCCTGCTGCAGGAGAACCCCGACCCCACCGAGGCCGAGGTCCGTCGCGCGCTGGAGGGCAACCTGTGCCGCTGCACCGGGTACCACAACATCGTCAAGGCGGTGCTCGACGCCGCCGGCAAGAGCGGTGCGGAGGTCTCGGCATGAGCATCGTCGGCGATCCGCCCACCGGCCACGTCGGCCAGGTCATGCGGCGCAAGGAGGACCCGCGCCTGATCACCGGCCGCGCCCGCTACATCGACGACATCTCCCTGCCGGGGACCCTGTGGGCATCGTTCGTGCGCTCGCCCGAGGCCCACGCCCGGATCGTCTCGATCGACACCTCCGCGGCCGCGGAGCATTCGCATGTCCACGCCGTGTTCACCGGTGAGGACATGTCCGATCTGGGCGGCCCGCTGCCCTGCGCGTGGGTGCCGCCCGGCGTCGAGGTGCAGAACCCCGAGCACTGGCCGCTGGCCCGCGGCACGGTCAACCACGTCGGCGACCCGGTCGCCGTCGTGCTCGGCGACGACCGCTACGCCGTCTCCGACGCCGCCGAGCACGTGATCGTCGAGTACGAGTCGCTGCCGGCGATCGTCGACCCCGAGAAGGCGCTGCAGGGCGCGCCCTTCGTCCACGAGTCGCTGGGCACCAACAAGGTCCACGAGTGGTCGCTGCCCGGCGGCGACGTGGAGGCCGGCTTTGCCGAGGCCGACACGATCGTCGAACGGCGCATCGTCAACCACCGCATCGCCGGTGCGCCGATCGAGCCGCGCGGCGTGCTGGCCGACTACCGCGCGGGGTCGCTCACCCTGTGGAGCTCGACCCAGGTCCCGCACTTCGTGCGCCTGTTCATGGCTCTGCTGCTCGGCCTCTCCGAGGATCACGTCCGCGTCGTCGCCCCCGAGGTGGGAGGCGCGTTCGGGTCAAAGCTCCAGGTCTACGGCGAGGAGCTGCTGGCCTGCTGGGCGTCACGCAAGCTCGGGCAGCCGGTGAAGTGGATCGAGACCAGGACGGAGAACATGGCCGTCGCCCACCAGGGCCGCGACCAGATCGCCTACACGAAGATGGGCGCCAAGTCCGACGGCACGATCACCGCCTTCCACACCCGGATCGTGGCCGACTTCGGCGCCTACAACATGCTGCTCACCCCGTTGATCCCCTCGCTGGGGGCGTTCGTGATGGGCGGCTGTTACAAGATCCCCAACGTCCGGACCGACATCATCGGGGTGTTCACCAACAAGTGCCCGACGGACGCGATCCGCGGAGCTGGGCGCCCCGAGGCGACCCACATGCTCGAGCTGACCCTGGACGCGATGGCCCACGAGCTCGGTATGGACCGGCTGGAGATCCGCCGCAGGAACTTCATCCCGGCGGCGGACTTCCCGGCGGAGGTCGCGACGGGGGTGATCTACGACTCCGGCAACTACGAGGGCACGCTGGACAAGCTGCTCCAGCACGTCGACGTGGCCGCGGTCGAGGCCGACAAGGAGCGGCTGCGGGCCGAGGGCGTCTATCGCGGGATCGGCTTCTGCACCTACACCGAGATCTGCGGCCTGGCCCCCTCACGGGTGACCGGACCGGCCGGGGTGGGCGTGCAGGCCGGGCTGTGGGAGTCGGCGATGGTCCGCGTCCACAACACGGGCGCGGTCACCGTCTACACCGGCACCTCACCGCACGGGCAGGGCCTGGACACCGCGATGGCCCAGATCGTCGCCGACAGGCTCGGCGTCGACCCCGCCGTCGTGGAGGTCATCCACGGCGACACCGCCACCGGCCCGGAGGGACGCGGCACGTACGGCTCACGCTCGCTGGCCACCGGCGGCGAGGCGGTCGCGCGCGCCGCCAACAAGGTGGCCGACAAGGCCAAGGCGATCGTCGCGGCCGAGCTGGAGGCTGCGCCCGAGGACATTGAGGTGGCTGACGGCAAGTTCTCGGTCAAGGGCTCGCCCGACAAGGGCATGGCGCTGGCCGACATCGCCGGCATCGCCTATGTCGGCGCCGTTCCGGAGGGGATGGAGCCGGGCCTGGAGGAGACGACGTTCTACGACCCGGAGAACTTCGTCTTCCCCTTCGGGGCCCACGCCTGCATCGTCGACGTGGACGCCGAAACGGGCAAGGTCAAGGTCGCCCGCTACGTGGCCGTCGACGACTGCGGCAAGGCGATCAACCCGATGCTGATCGACGGCCAGGTCCACGGTGGCGTCGTGTACGGGATCGGACAGGCCCTGTACGAGCGAGTCGCCTACGACGAGGATGGCCAGCTGGTCACGGGCACGTTCGTCGACTACGCGCTGCCGACCGCCGCGGAGCTGCCGAGCTTCGAGCTGGACCGCACCGAGACCCCGTCGCCGGTCAACTCGATGGGCGTCAAGGGCGTCGGCGAGGCC